>NZ_JBIVKB010000023.1:0-164277 GCF_044750545.1 Streptomyces sp. NPDC088794
GGCAGCGACATCGAGACCGATCCATATCTCCGGCACGCGCTGATGCTACAGACAGCCAGGATGAGACCCCATCCACAGTTCTTGACAATTTCTCACGGCCAGTTGGACTTCGTCCTCAAGTGGCAGCCGACCAACGCCAAGGACAACTCCCAGTCCGGCTACACCGGCAACACGATCCTGGACGGCGCCCGGCCCTCCCTGATCATGGCTCGCGGCTACTACACCCGAACGGTGATCGCGGCCTGGGACTGGCGCGGTGGCGCCTTCACCCGCCGCTGGACCTTCGACACCAACTCCTCCACCAACTCCGGCAAGGGGTACGACGGTCAGGGCAACCACCAGTTGTCGATCGCGGACGTCGACGGGGACGGCAGGGACGAGATCGTGTACGGCTCGATGACCGTGGACGACAACGGCTCCGGCCTCTGGACCACGAAGAACGGCCACGGCGACGCGATGCACGTCGGCGACCTCGACCCGTCGCGTGCGGGCCTGGAGGAGTTCAAGGTGGACGAGGACTCCTCGAAGCCGTCGTCGTGGCTGGCGGACGCGAAGACCGGTGCGATCATCTGGTCCACACCGGCCAACGGCGACAACGGCCGGGGTGTCTCCGGGGACATCTGGGCGGGCAGCGCGGGCGCCGAATCGTGGTCGGCGTCCGAGAGCGGCATCCGCGGCCCCAAGGGCACGGTGGTGTCGACCCGCAAGCCGTCCAGCACCAACTTCCTGTCCTGGTGGGACGGCGACCCGGTCCGCGAACTCCTCGACGGCACCCACATCGACAAGTACGGCACCGCCTCCGACACCCGCCTCCTGACCGGCGCCTCGGTCCACTCCAACAACAGCACCAAGGCGACGCCGTCCCTGTCGGGCGACCTCCTCGGCGACTGGCGCGAGGAGGTCGTCTGGCCGACGTCGGACAACACGGCGCTAAGGATCTACTCGACGCCGTACGAGACGACCACGAGAATCACGACCCTCCTCCACGACACCCAGTACCGCACGGCCCTGGCTTGGCAGAACACGGCGTACAACCAGCCCCCGCACCCGAGCTTCTTCATCGGCGACGGGATGGCGACGGCGCCTCGACCTGCGGTGTACGCGCCGTAGGGCGGCAGGAACGGGGTGCGTGCCGCAGTCGGGTGCGCACCCCGCTCGGTCAGACGACCGTGCAGTTCTGATCGCCCAGCTTGAACGACGTCGGTTTCGTGTTCGCCCCCGACCAACTGCCCGTGAAGCCGAAGCTCACGGACGAGCCGACGGCCACGTTCGCATTCCAGCCGAGGTTCCTCGCGGTCACGGCCGCGGCCGACTGCGTGTAGCCGGCGTTCCACAGCTGACTGACCTTCTGGCCGTCCGGGAAGGACCAGTCGAGTGACCAGCCGTTCCAGGTGGTTGATCCCGTGTTGGCCAGTTGCACATCCGCCTGGAAGCCGCCCGACCACTGGCTCGTGATCTTGTACGTCACCGTGCAGGCGCCTGTGGGAGTGGGATCGCCGCCTCCTCCACCACCGGGGTCGGACGTGTCGCCGTAGATGACGCCCCGGCCGTTCGTCGAGACGTACACCCGTCCGTACACCCGAGGGTCGCCGGTGATCGCCGCGCCCGTCCAACCCCACTGGTGGGCGGCGTCGTTGATGCGGGTCCAGGTCGTGCCCTTGTCCGTCGAGCGGAAGATGCCGCGTACGCCGGCGATCTTCGCGCTGGTGTAGAGGGTCTGGTACGAGGCACCCGGCGCCGCCTTGCCGAAGCCGACCGTGTCGGCCTGGTCGATGCCGGACAGCTTGGTGAAGGTCGCGCCGGAGTCCGTCGAGTGCCACAGTCCGTACGGGCCGTCCGAGGCGCCGCCGGCCAGCCAGATGTCGCCCTTCGTGCCGGGCAGCGCCTTGAAGCGGACGGTGTCGCCGCTCGGCAGGCCGGTGGCGGCGGAGGCGGTGAAGGTCGCGCCGCCGTCGGAACTGACGTAGAACGTGCCCGACTTGAAGCCGTAGAAGGTCTTCGCGTCGACCCGGTCCGATTCGATGACCGCGCCCGCCGGGACACCGCTGGACGCCGACCAGGACGAACCGAAGCCGGTCGTGTACTGCACGCCCGTGCCCGCCGGGCTCCAGACGAAGCGGCTGCCGTCGGACGCCGAGGCGACCGTGCCGCCGCCGCTGACGCCCGAAGGGTCGGCGCCCGCGAACCAGTTGGCGCCGTTGTCCGTCGAGAACGCGATGTGCGGACCGGAGTCGAGGTCGCCGACGCGGACCACCGTGCCGGGGTTCGTCTCGGCGAAGTCCAGGCTGGTGGTCGTGGTGAAGTTCGGGGACGTGTACATCATCGACGGCACCTTGCTGAGGTCCGTGTGCCGGAAACCGCCGATGTCCCCGAGGGCGCTGAGGAGTTGGGCGCCGCCCGACGGGGGAGCGGCGAGGTCGTTCACCGCCGTCTCCTCAAGGCCCTGCACCATGGGCTTCACGGTGAACTGGCCGCCGCTGTCCCAGTTCGTCAGATTCTCCGTGCCGTAGAGCGTCGCGCCCGTCCCGTACATCATCCGCGCGGAGTCGAACGGGTCGATCTCCAGCGACTCCGTCATCCAGCCCAGTTTCGGGGCCTGTTCGGGAGGTGAGGGGTTCGCGCCGAAGGTCAGCCAGGGGGAGGACGAGACGTCGATCGTGTAGCGGTTCGCGCGGTTGGGATACGACGTGTAGTCCCACGCCTTCGTCCAGGTGCCGCCACTGTCCGTCGTACGGAAGATCTGCGTGTCCGGCCACCAGGAGCTGTACGCCGTCGCCATGACCGTGCCGGGATGCTGCCGGTCGATCGTCAGCCCGCTGAACCCGTAGTAGGCGTCGGCGTCCGCGACCGGACTGACGTTGGTCCAGGCTCCGCTCGCCGTCGCGTACCGCCACAACTGGCCCTTGCCCCCGTCGTACGGCCCGCCCTTGTCGCTGTACGCGAGATAGAGGTAGCCGTTCCGCGCGTCCAACACGCCCTTGTGCGCGAGGAATCCGGTGGGCTGCCCGGCGACCCGGGACCAAGTCGCGCCGGCGTCCGTCGAGCGGTACACCGAGTTGGCGGTGTCGGCCACCCCCACGTAAATGGTCCTGGTCGCGCTCCCGGCGCTGCCGGTCGACTCGTCGAAGGTGACCCAGACGATCCCTTGGTTGTCGCTCGCGTACCCACTCGTGTCCGTCGGATCCTGCACGTAGTCACCGACGTTGGGGAAGTTCGTCACCTGCGCCCAGGTCACCCCGGAATCCGTCGACCGCCACAGCCCCTTGCCGCTGGGCGCGCCCAGGTACAGCACGCTGTCCTTGTTCGGATCGACGGCGAGCCGCTCGCCCATGCCCCGGCCGGGCATGTTGCCGCCCAACTTGAAGGGCAGGTCGGTCTTCTGCCAACTGGCGCCCCGATCACCGGACCTGAGCACGGCCCCATTGGTCGGGTCCCAACTGTTCGTGTACGTGCCGACAGCCGCGTACACCTTGTTCGGATCGACGGAGTCGGACGCGAGGCTCACCACACCGGTGTGCCCCCAGTCGTCCCATCCGACCGAGTCCAGCAACGGCGTCCAGGTCTTCGACGACTCCTCCCAGCGGTAGGCACCGCCGATGTCGGTGCGGGCGTAGGCGAGGTTCTTCTCGCTGCGGTTGAAGACGATCCCGGGGACGAATCCGCCTCCGTCGATCCGGGCGTTCTTCCAGGTGTAGGTATCGGCGGCGAGTGCCACGTTCGGGCTGCCGGCGGCGAGGGCAGGCGGGCTGCCCGCGAGCAGTCCGGCCGCGAGGGCCAGAACGGCCGTAAGAATGCGGGTTCTTCGCACGGGGGGTCCTTCCGGAAAGGGGGCGCGCGAGAACCGGGCGGCCCTCAGTGCGGGAGAGGGCCGCCCGGCCGATCGGCTCCGCCGTCAGGTGACGGAGCAACGTACGTGGAGCCTGAACGGACGCTTCCTGGAGAGACGTGACTCGCCACGTCCCTCTTGAGGGGCGCGGGGAACTGCGCGACCAGCCACGCACGGCCCGCAGCCGAAACACGACCTTCCCGAGAAGCGCCCGGCGAGGCAGCTATTCAAGAAGCTCCGCGTACGAACCCATGGCCATGGCGATGTCCGCCTGGGCCCAGAACCGGTGATACGTGAACGACGGCGCCGCGCCACCCGCGAGATACGCCTCGATCTTCGACCAGGCAGGGTCGTTCTTGTAGAAGGACCGCAGCGAGGCGAACGTCGACGAGGAGTTGACGACATCCCCGTTCGGCATCTTCCCGCTCCACCCACTCGGCACATACACCGAGTCGTCGAAGCGGTTGTAGTCGGCCCGCGTCTCCGGCACGGCGACACCGAGCCCGTCCTGATAGTTGGCCCACATGCCGTCCAGCAACGCCTTCGCCACCGACTTCGCCTCCGCGTCACCGGACTTCGCGCCGTAGTACGTCAACGTCTTGGCATACGCGGCAGCCACCCCGACGTCATCCGTGTAGTCGGCGACAGTGACGTGAAGTCCGCTGTTGGCGCCGGGACTTGACGCGTTCCACGTATCGGGCTGCCCCGACCACTGAAGCGTGGACGGAATCCGGTACGTCCCGTCCGGATTGATCGTGGTCTTGGACAACGCCCAGTCGACCCACTTGTCGAGAACCGCCTTGGCGCTCGCGTTCCCCGTCTGCTGGTAGTACTCGGCGACCCGCTCCATCGACCACGCCTGGAAACCGAACCACTGGTTGGACGGCGGGTCGTGGTAGACGGGCTGCTGGTCGTAGTACATGCCGTAGAAGGTCGACGTCCCGGCCGGCGGAGTCGCGTACCGCCCCGCCCAGCTGTTGGTCGCCCCACCCGCGATGGCCCCTTCGTTCGACTGCAGCCAGCGGTAGAACTCCAACTGCCGGGTCAGTGAGGTTCCCCAATCGGCCGCCCCCGTCGACGACTTGGGCTTCAGATCCGCGTACGCGCTGAGCGCATACGCGGCGAGCGGGTTCTGGTACCCGCCGTGCACATGGCTCGACCCGATCCGCCAGGCCCACCCCGCGCTCGTGTCCGTCGCGCCGCCCCACGCGTAGTACCAGGACAGCAGGTACGACGAGGCGTCCTTGCCGGTGCCGGCCGGACAGGTCGACGGGCCCACGCAGTTGCCGATTTTCTTGAAGTACTTGTCGTACATGGCGTAGCGCAGATAGTCGCCCATCTTCGCCGCCTTGCCGACGGTCGCGGAGACGTCACCGCCCTTGCCCTGCGCCTTGGCCCACACGTCCGCCCAGTACGCGGCCTGCACGGCACGCGCGTCGGCGTCCGGGGCGTCGGTGTACTTCCACTGCTTCGCGTACGACGAGTCACCGGTGAACAGGTCCAAGTACCCGTTCGTGCCGCCGTACTTGAAGGCGTCGCAGGTCGGCTGCGGCACCGTCTCCCACACCGACTCCTGCGCGCCGCGCTGGAAGGTGTTGATGTACGACGGTCCGTCGGCCGTGGGTCCGGCCTCGCAGCCGCCGCCGGGTGTGTCGCCGTACCCGTAGACGTTGTCGACGTCCTGGAGCCAGTGCATGCCGTACACGTCGTCCGTGCCGTACGCGCTCTTCAGCTCGCCCGCGATCGGGTCCGAGCCGACCGGGACCGACGGGTCGAGCTTCGCCGGGTACTCGTTCGGAGTGTCCAGTTCGGGCGCGTAGGTCGCCGGTTTCGACGCGTTGTAGAAGGAGTTGGTGGGCTGGTCGGCGTGGGTGGGGATCATGTACTTCTCCATGAGGGCCCACGCGCCGTTGAACTTGGACCAGTCACCGGTGACCTTGCCGTACATGGCCTGGAGCCACAGGAGGTAGCTGTACGCCTCCGACGTGGTCTCGTGGCCCTGGTCCGGCGCTTCGACGATCAGCGTCTCGACCGAGTGGTACGGGACGCCCTCGGGCGAGAAGTAGCCGTTCGCCGGGTTGGTGATCTTCCCGTAGAGATCCAGGAAGCGGGCGTCGTACGCCTTCGAGGCCGCCAGCTCCGTCACCGTGACCGCCGCCTTGGCGTGGCCGGTCGCCGACGACTCGAAGGAGGCCGAACCCGTGCCGGAGGCGTCCGCGGTGATCGTCACCGTCTGCGCCGTGCTCCAGTTGGCGGGCGTGAAGGTGAGCGTCGCGCCGCCGGTGACGGACAGACCGGTGGTGCCGCTCGCGCGGGCCGTCGTCACGGTGACATTGGCGGTCGGCTGCGTCGACAGCTTCACCGTGTACGTGCCCGACTTGCCCTGCTGGACACCGAGTTGGGTGGGAGAGGCGACCACCGCAGGGCCCGAGGCGACCGTGATGCCGACCGGCGTCGACGACGCGGACGCGCCCAGACTGTCGTACGCCTTCGCCACCAGGGAGTGGCTGCCCACGGCAAGACCGGTGGCCGAGAACGTGAACGGCGCGCTGGTGTCGGTGCCGAGCAGGGTCGTGTCGTCGTAGAACTCGACCTTGCTGATCGTCGCGCTGTCCGCGGCGGCGGCCGTCGCCGCGAGCGGGACCGCGGTGCCCTGCGTGTAGACCGCGCCGGCCGTGGGGCTGGTCAGCACGGTGACCGGCGGTTGGTGCGCGCCGACACAACTCGTGCCGTTGATCGCGAAGTTGCTCGGCGCGGTGTTGGTCCCGGAGTACGAGAACTGCGCGCCGGTGGAGACGGCCGCGCCCGCCGCGATCGTCCCGTTGTAGGAGGCGTTCTGCACGGTGACCGACTGGCCGGACTGCGACCAGGTGCCGTTCCAGCCGTTGGAGAGCTTCTGGTTGCCGGAGTAGGCGTACGTCAGCGTCCAGCCGCTGATGGCGTCCGTGCCCCGGTTGGTGAGCGTGAGGTCCGCGGTGAAGCCGGATCCCCAGTCGTTCGCCTTGTAGTCCACGCTGCACTGAACTGCCGCTGCCTGCGCGGGAGTTGTGCCGGTACCGAGCATCGTGAGGGGAAGCGCGAGGGCGGCCACGACGGCGGTCCACAGGCGCCGCGCGCGGCGGCGTCTCCTGCTGGGGTGCATGTGCTGGTCCTCCTTGCGGCTCTGAGGGGGGAGCTCTGAGAGGCGGCTCTGAAGGGGGTGGGGGTCGAGCAGCAACAAGCCTTGAACCAGTGGGAGCGCTCCCATAGTGGGGACGGGGGTGAGAGCGGTCAAGGTGCTTGAAGAGTCGAAAACATTCGACACGGGTGAACTGATGGAAAGTCAGCGAAAGTGTGAGACCCCTCTGTCCTTTGCCGTCACTTGGCGCTAGCTTCGTTGACACCAGTGGGAGCGACTCCATCAGTCGACGCGTCCGTCACGACGCGCCCGAGCTGCAAGGACTCGCTCATGCGACACCCTCCGCGTTCAGTACTTTTAGCCGTATCCGGAGCGGTCGCCCTTGTCGGGGCCATGACCATTCCGGTCGTCACGGCGCACGGAGCAACACCCGCCTGCACGGTGGAGTACGCCGTCACCGGTCAGTGGGACACCGGCTTCCAGGGCTCGGTGACGATCACCAACAACTCGGCGGCCGTGAGCAGTTGGAGCCTCGCCTTCGACTTCGCGAACGGCCAGAAGGTCACCCAGGGCTGGAACGCCAAGTGGTCCCAGTCCGGCACGACGGTGACCGCCGCCAACGAGAGCTGGAACGGCGCGCTCGGCACCGGCGCGAGCGTCGGCGTCGGGTTCCTCGGCTCCCGGTCGGGGACCAACGCCGTACCCACGTCGTTCAAGCTCAACGGGACTACGTGCAACGTCGATGCACAGCCGCCGACCGATCCGACGGACCCGACCGATCCACCGGATCCGGGTGACGGCACCGCACCCGCCCTGCACGTCTCCGGGAACAAGCTCGTGGACGCCGGCGGCGCCACCCGACGCCTCCTCGGCGTCAACCGGTCCGGCGGCGAGTTCATGTGCGTCCAGGGCTACGGGATCTGGGACGGTCCCGTGGACGACGCGGCGGTCAAGGCGATCGCCGACTGGAAGGCCAACACAGTCCGCATTCCGCTCAACGAGGAGTGCTGGCTGGGCCTTTCCAACATCAAGCCCGAGTACGGCGGCGCCAACTACATCGCCGCCGTCAAGGACCTGGTGGCCCGCGTCGAGGCGCACGGCATGACACCGGTCGTCGAACTGCACTGGTCCTACGGCCAGTACACCGGCAACTCGGCCGGCTGCTCCGACGTGCACGCCACCTGCCAGAAGCCGATGCCGGACATGCAGTACACGCCGTCCTTCTGGTCCTCGGTGGCGAGCACCTTCAAGGACGACCAGGCCGTCGTCTTCGACCTGTTCAACGAGCCTTACCCGGACCGCGCCACGTCCACGACCACCCAGGCGTGGCAGTGCTGGCGCGACGGCGGCACCTGCCCCGGCATCTCCTACGAGGTGGCCGGCATGCAGGACCTCGTCGACGCGATCCGCGGCACCGGCGCCGCGAACGTCATCCTGGCGGGCGGGCTGGCCTACTCGAACGACCTCAGCCAGTGGCTGACGTACAAGCCCACGGATCCCAAGGGCAATCTGGTCGCCGCCTACCACGTCTACAACTTCAACACCTGCGCGAGCGAGAGCTGCTGGAACTCCACGCTCGCCCCGGTCGCCGCCCAAGTACCGCTGGTGGCCGGGGAGATCGGCGAGAACACCTGCTCCCACGCCTTCGTCGACCAGGTCATGAAGTGGTTCGACGACCGGAACCTCTCCTATCTGGGCTGGACCTGGAACACCTGGGACTGCTCCTCGGGTCCGTCCCTGATCTCCAACTACGACGGCACACCCACGTCGTACGGCATCGGACTGCGCGATCACCTGCGCGCCCTCAACGGATAGGAAACCCGCACTCATGAGCCGTACCAGAACAGCGATACTCGCCGCCCTGGCGCTGATCGCCGGGGCCACCGGGACGGCGGCCGCCGTCGTGCCGGGCGACGCCGGGATCGCCGCGATCCCGTGCAGCGTCGACTACAAGGTGCAGAGCCAGTGGGACGCCGGCTTCACCGCCGCCGTGACGGTGACCAACAACGGTGCCGCCAAAAGCAGTTGGGCGGTGAAGTGGTCGTACGCCGGAAACCAGAAGGTCACCCAGGGCTGGAACGCGAAGATCAGCCAGAGCGGGGCGGCCGTCACCGCCGCCAACGAGACGTACAACGGGAGTCTGCCGAGCGGCGGTTCGGTCAGTTTCGGGTTCAACGCGTCCTACAGCGGCACCAACGCGCTGCCGACCACGTTCACGCTCGACGGCGTGACCTGCAACGTCGACGACGGGGGCGGTGGACCCACGGATCCGGGCGACCCCGGTGATCCGTCCACCAAGGTCGACAACCCGTACGCCGGCGCCAAGGTGTACGTGAACCCCGAGTGGTCCGCGAAGGCGGCGGCCGAGACCGGTGGCAGCCGGATCTCCAACCAGCCCACCGGCGTCTGGCTCGACCGCATCGCCGCGATCAACGGTGTGAACGGCGGCATGGGTCTGCGCGCCCACCTCGACGCGGCGCTCGCCCAGAAGGGCAGCGGCGAGGAAGTCGTCCAGTTGGTTGTCTATGACCTCCCCGGACGGGACTGCGCCGCCCTCGCCTCCAACGGTGAGCTCGGACCGACGGAGATCGACAAGTACAAGACGCAGTTCATCGACCCGATCGCGGCGATCCTCGCCGACAGCAAGTACGCGGGTCTGCGGATCGTCACGACCATCGAGATCGACTCGCTGCCCAACCTCGTGACGAACACCGGCAGTCGGGCCACCGCCACTCCCGCCTGCGACACCATGCTGGCCAACGGCAACTACGTGAAGGGCGTCGGCTACGCGCTGGCCAAGCTCGGCGCGATCCCCAACGTCTACAACTACATCGACGCCGGCCACCACGGCTGGCTCGGCTGGGACGACAACTTCGCCCCCTCCGCGACCCTGTTCAAGCAGGCGGCGACCAGTGAGGGCGCGACCGTCGACGACGTGCACGGCTTCATCACCAACACGGCCAACTACAGCGCCCTGAAGGAGAACAACTTCACCATCAACGACTCCGTGAACGGCACGTCCGTGCGCCAGTCCAAGTGGGTCGACTGGAACCGGTACGTGGACGAGCTGTCGTACGCGCAGGCCTTCCGTACGCAGTTGGTGTCGGTGGGCTTCAACTCCGGTATCGGCATGCTGATCGACACCTCCAGGAACGGCTGGGGCGGCACCGCGCGGCCCGCCGGGCCGGGCGCGACGACCAGCGTGGACACGTATGTCGACGGCGGGCGCTATGACCGGCGGATCCACGTCGGGAACTGGTGCAACCAGTCCGGGGCAGGTCTCGGTGAGCGGCCGAAGGCGGCTCCGGCGGCCGGGATCGACGCGTATGTGTGGATGAAGCCGCCGGGGGAGTCGGACGGGTCCAGCACCGCCATTCCCAACGACGAGGGGAAGGGGTTCGACCGGATGTGCGATCCGACGTACACGGGGAACGCCCGTAACGGGAACAGCATGTCTGGGGCGCTGGCGAACGCGCCGTTGTCCGGGCACTGGTTCTCGGCGCAGTTCCAGCAGCTGATGCAGAATGCGTACCCGCCGCTCTAGGCTTTGACGGGTGGGTTGAGTTTTGGCTGCGGGCCGGTTGTGGCTGGTCGCGCAGTTCCCCGCGCCCCTTGAGGGGCGTGGGGGTCAGCCTTTCTGGCATAGATCCCGGTGTCTTTGTTGCCGACACGGCAACTGTCGTTGCCGTTCTGTGGTGGGCCGGAGCAGTCTGGAGCCGTATCCGGACGAGAGGCTTCCTTCCATGGCGCACGACCACGGTCACGATCATCACCACCACACCGACCTCGACTGGGCCGCCATGGCGCCGCGGCTCGAAGCGCAGGCCGAGCTGTTCACGTCGTTGTACGAGCGGGCCATGGCCTGGCTGGCCGACAAGCAGACGGAACCCGGGCTGATCGTGGACGCGGGCAGCGGGCCGGGTGTCGTCGCGTGTCTGTTGGCCGAGGCCTTTCCGGGGGCCCGGATCGTCGCCGTCGACGGTGCCGAGCCGCTCCTCGACCGGGCCCGCGACCGCGCCGAGCGGCTCGGTGTCGGTGACCGCTTCGGCACGCTCGCCGGTGAACTGCCCGGTGTTCTGGAGGAGTTGGACTACCCCGCCGATCTGTTGTGGGCCAGCCGCAGCCTGCATCACCTCGGCGACCAGCGGGCCGCGCTCGCCGCCTTCGCCGCCCGGCTCGCGCCCGGCGGCACGCTGGCGCTGATGGAGGGCGGTCTGCCCGCGCGCTTCCTGCCGCGCGACCTCGGCTTCGGCCGCCCCGGGCTCCAGGCGCGGCTCGACGCGCTGGAGGAGGAGTGGTTCGCCGAGATGCGGGCGAACCTGCCGGGCGCCGTGGCCGAGGCGGAGGACTGGCCGGCGCTCATGGCCTCGGCGGGACTGCGCCCGACCGGCACCCGCACCTTCCTCCTCGACCTGCCCGCCCCGGCCAGGGACCGGGCCCGTGCCTACATCGCCGACACCCTCACCCGCCTCCGCGACGGCTTCGGCGACCACCTCGCCCCGGACGACCGCACGACCCTCGACCGCCTCCTCGACCCCGACGACAAGGCGAGCGTCCACCACCGCCCGGACGTCTTCGTGCTGGCCGCGCACACGGTGCACACGGCGGTACGGACCGCGTGAGTCGTACGACGCTCAGCAATCGCCCGGCCGTGCGTACACCGTGAGCCGCGCGCCCCGTAGCCGCCGTGTGCCGCACTCGACGAAGTCCTCCGCCAGCACCTCCCGCTTGGCAGCCTCCTGAGCCGTTCGGTCGACAGGCTCGCCCGCCGGATCGCGCAGAGCGACGATCCGGGTCGCGGCGCGCAGGCGGGCGCGGATGTCCGCCGCCGGCAGCTCCGTGCCGTAGAGCGTGCGGGAAGCGGCCGGGGAACCGGACAGGGCCAGGTCGGGCAGGCCGCGGAAGGGGGCCGGGTCGGGGAGGGACCACACCCGGCGGCGGGACGGGAGATAGACGATACCGTCCGCGCCCTGGCCGGCGCCGCGGACCGCCTCGGCGATCGCGGTGACATCGTCGGTACGGCTGTGCGGGGTGCGCAGGTCCAGGGTCACCGGCAGCAGGGCGAGCACCGCGGCCCCGGCCGCGAGCACGGCGCCGGCGCGGATGCGACCCCGTGCGCGGAACAGCCGGTCGAGGGCCGCACCGACCAGCAGGGCCGTCCCGGCGTGCGCGTAGAGGACGTAACGGTCCACGTACAGCGGTTTGACCAGCGAGAACAGGAGAAGCAGCAGGGGCGGGAGCACGAGGAGGGACAGCGCCGGCGCGATGGGCTCGCGGCGGCCCGCGCGGCGCAGCACCCCTGCGCAGGCCAGCCCGAGCGCCGACACTCCCGCGAAGCCCATATTCGCGCCCGCTCCGATCCCGCCGATCCACGCCACCTGTTCGGTCTGGCGTGTGCTCAGGACGACCAGGGGCGCGAGGCAGACACAGACGCCCGCCATGGTGCGCAGTCCGGCGGCGCGGGCACTCCTCGGCAGCGCCAACAGGTGTGCGGGCAGGGCGAGTACGGCGAACTCGTGCACCGCGCAGGCGGCGAGCGCGACGGCGCCGTAGGCGAACCAGGCCCGTCCGGTGCCCGTGCGCACGGCTCGCAGCAGCAGATACGTCGCCCAGACCACCAACGCGCAGACCAGCGCGTACGAACGGCCCTCCTGGGCGTAGCGCTGCACCGGCGGCAGGAGGACGAAGACGACTCCGGACAGCAGCCCCGTGCGCGGGCCCGCGAGGCGGTGGCCCAGCAGCGCCACCGTCCCGGCCGCCGCCGTGATCGCCAGCAGCGAGGGCAGCCGGAGCACGAGCAGCGGATCCGCCCCGCCGCACAGCGCGAACAGGCCGTGCATCAGCAGGTAGTACAGGCCGTGCACCGCGTCCGCGTGACCCAGCGTCGCCCACAGGTCGGGCAGCGAACGGCGTGCCATGTCGTACGTCACCGCCTCGTCCCGCCACATGCTGCCGCCGCGCGTCAGGCCCCACAGCCCGAGGGCGAGGGAGAGGACGACGGGGACCAGGGGCACGGCCGCGGGGGTGCGCGCGGGCCCGGCGGTGTGGGGGCGGGTGGCTGAGGGCCGGACGGGGGCGGCGAGTTGCTCGGGTGCGTGGATCGTGGCGATGGTCGGCTCCGGTGCGTTGCGGTGGTCGCGAACAGGCATGCGGCATCGCGAGGAGGCAGGCGGGGGTTCGCGAAGCGGCGCGTGTCACCGACGAGTTCAGAGGTCAGCGCGTTGTTGGGCAGCCCCCAACCGGCGCGCCGAACAATTCGACGAGCGGGTTGTTAGCGTGTGAAGCGACCGTGGCGAAGGGGGAACGCACATGGGCCGCAAGGAGAAACCGCTCGATCCGGGGGACGGCGTCGTCCAGCGGTTCGCCTACGAACTGCGCAAGCTGCGCGACGAGGCGAACAGTCCGACGTACCGCGAGATGGCGCGCCGCGCGGGCTACTCGGCCCCGACCCTGTCCGCGGCGGCGGGCGGTGAACGGCTGCCCAGCCTGCCGGTGCTGCTCGCCTACGTCACCGCCTGCGACGGCGATCCGGCGGAGTGGGAGCTGCGCCTGCGGGAGGCCGTCGCCGAGGCCGCCGACGCCCGCGCGAGCGACGACACGGACTCGGAGGGCAGCCCCTATCCCGGACTCGCCCGCTTCGAGACCGGCGACGGCGAGCACTTCCACGGCCGCGACGACCTGACCGCCGAACTGCTCCGGCTCACCGCGCGTACGAGGTTCGCGGCGGTCGTCGGCGCGTCGGGGAGCGGCAAGTCGTCGTTGTTGCGGGCGGGGTTGATACCACGGTTGCGGGAGCCGTGCGGAGCCCACTTCCGGGAGCCGGAGGGAGCCCGCCTCCGGGAGTTGCGGGGAGTCGACTTCCGCGAGCCGGAGGGGGCCGGCTTCCCGGAGTCCGGGGGAGTCGACTTCCGCCCCGCCGCCATCCGGCTCCTCACCCCGGGCCCCCATCCGGCCCGCACCCACGAAGCCCTCTTCACGCCCCACGACTCGCCCGGCGACACCCTGTTGGTCGTCGACCAGTTCGAGGAGGTCTTCACCCTCTGCGCCGACCCGGCCGAACGGGCCCGATTCCTCGGGCAGTTGCTGCGCGCGACCGACCCGGCGTCACGGCTGCGCGTCCTGCTCGCCGTGCGCGCCGACTTCTACGGCCGCTGCGCCGAACACGGGCCGCTCGCCGAGGCGTTGCGGGACGCGACGCTGCTGGCCGGGCCGATGACGGCGAGTGGGCTGCGGGAGGCGGTGGTACGGCCCGCCGCGGCCTGTCGGCTCGTCGTCGAGCGCGCGCTCACCGCCCGGATCGTCGCGGACGTGGTCGACGAACCGGGCGGACTGCCCCTCATGGCCCACGCCCTGCGTGAGGTCTGGCGCCGGCGCACCGGCAAGACGCTCACCCTCGCCGCGTACGAGGCCGTCGGCGGCATCCATGGCGCCGTCGCGCACACCGCGGAGGAGACCTACGCGCGCCGCACGCCCGCCGAGGCCGTCGCTGTCCGGGCCCTGCTGTTGCGGCTGGTGAACCCCGGCGAGGGCACCGAGGACACCCGACGGCCCGCGAGGCGGGCGGAGCTCGACGCCGACGGAACCACCGCCCATGTCCTCGAACACCTCGTCCGCGCGCGGCTGTTGACGGTCGACGGCGACACGGTCGACCTCGCCCACGAGGCACTGATCGGCGCCTGGCCGAGACTGCGCGCCTGGATCGACGAGGACCGCGAGCGGCTGCGCCTGCACCGCAGGCTCACCGAAGCGGCGGGCGCCTGGGCAGAGTTGGGCCGGGACGCGGGCGCGCTGTACCGGGGGAGACGGCTGTCCGAGGCCCGCGAGGCGTTCGGGGACGGACGCGAGGAGCAAAGTGGCGGGCGGACAGGGGAGTTGAACCCCCTGGAGCGCGACTTCCTCGCCGCCGGCGTCGCCGCGTACGAGCAGGGCGTACGGTCCGCCACGCGTGCCGCCCGCCGACTGCGCACGCTCAGCGGCGCGCTCGCCGTACTGCTCTGTCTGGCCGTCGTCGCGGGCGTGGCCGCCTGGCGGCAGGGCGGGGTCAGCGCACGGCAGCGCGACGAGGCCGAGGCCCGTCGGGTCGCCGGACAGGCGGACACGCTGCGCGCCACCGAGCCGCGCACCGCGATGCGCCTGGCCCTCGCCGCGTGGCGCACCGCCGACCTGCCCGAGACCCGGCAGGCGCTCAGGACGGCCGCCGCGCAGAGCGAACAGGACGAGTTCACCCAGCCCGAGGCGGGCGGCCGGGCCCTCAACGCCCCCGTTTGGCTCAGCCGGGACGGCCGGATCCTCTCAACCGTGGTGCACGACAAGGTCCTTCAGTGGGACGTGCCGACCCACCGGCAACTGCGCTCGGTGCCGCGCCGCGGGCTCTCCGCGAACGTGATCGACGTCAGCCCTGACGGACGGCTGGTCGCGTACCGGGACCCGGGCGGCCACGGCGTGCTGATCGGCGGACTCACCGACGGCAGCACACGTCGGCTCGGCACCGCCGCGTGGGACAGCTCCGACGGCGCGTTCGGGCCGAGCGGGCACACCTTCTTCCAACGCCGTCCCGGGCGTGGCGCGGCCGCAGGGCGCGCGACGCTGGAGATGTGGGACACGCGGACCGGACGGGTGCTGCTGCGGTACGAACGGGGCGACGACGACGGCGGGTTGCCGGTGCTGAGCCCCGACGAGCGTTACGTCGCCTGGTGCACGGACGCCGACGGAGAGCTGCGGGTCCTGGACGCCGCTCGGCGTCGCCTGGTGACGACACCGGTGCCCGCGGCCACCGAACGAGCCCTGTGCCGGGGTGACGAGCTGGTGTTCTCCGCCGACGGCCGGGCCGTGGCGACGGCCGCCTCCGACGGGATCGTGACCTGGGACCTCCGCACCGGCCGGGAACGGCCCCGGCTGCCGCTGTCCGGCGTGAACGCCGTGGAGTTCGCCGGTCCCTACGCCCTGACCTGGGGTTCGGGCACCCTCGCGCTGTGGCGCACCGACCTGCCGGATCCGCCGGACGACAGCCTCCGTGAACCACTGCTCACCTTCCCCGTCGCCTCCTCGTCCGTCGGCGACATCCGGCTCGACATCGCGGCCGGGGTGGTGCGCTACAGGGAGGGCGGCCGGACCAGTGTCGTACGGACCTTCTCGGCGCAGGGGTTGACCGGCGGGGCATGGCGGGAGAAGGCGGCGACCGTCGCCGCGTTCGACCGGCGGGGACGGCCGGTACCGCACGCGGCCCGCGCGAAGGACTCCGGACCCGTCGCGGTCGACCCGACCGGGCACACCGCGCTGACCGAGGAGGGCACGCTCGTCGACGCCGCAACCGGCAAGCGGCGCACGGGAGATGGGGGAGTCAAGGGCGAGGATCTGCTGACCGCCGGTGCCTTCAGCACCGACGGGCGGTACGTCGCGGTCGCCGACTTCCAGAACCGCGTCACCCTGTGGGACGCGCACGACTGGCGCCGGATCGCCGTGCTGAAGGCGGCCGGCACCACAAGGCACCAGGCCGCGCTGGCGTTCTCCGCCGACGGTTCGCTGCTCGTGGCCGGGGCGCCGGACGGCTCCGTCAAGGTGTGGGAGACGGCGACGCCCACCCTGCCCGCCGCGACGGTGCCGGCGGGGGACGGGCCGATACTCGCCACGGGCCTCACCCCGGGCGGCTCCCAGGTGCGCGTCGCCACGCCCCATCTGGCCGACCGGGCCCGCCCGTTGGCACCGGAGCGCGCCGCGGCCACGGTGTGCGAACGGGCGGAGGGCGGGTTGAGCAGGACCGAGTGGGACCGGTACTTCCCGTCGGCGGGCTACAAGGACACGTGCGGGACCTGAGGCGGGACGCCCGAGGCCGGACGCCTGTGGCGCCCGGTGTCGGACCGGTGCCCTGTCCGGTGTCGGACCGGTACGCGGCCCGATGCCGGACCGGTGCGCGGCCCGATGTAGGGCTGGCTGCCGTCCTTGACATCGAGCGCGCTCCAACTGATCTACTCCCCCCGTCACTGAGACACAGGGGGTACGCACATGACCGACTCACCGGTCGCACTCATCACCGGCGGCGGCAGCGGCATCGGCGCCGCCGTCGCGCGCCGACTGCTCGACGCGGGACACCGGGTGGCCGTCACCGGCCGCGGGGAGGCCCGGCTGCGCGGCTTCGCCGCCGAACTCGGCGACCCCGACGACCTGTTGACGCTCGTCGGCAACGCGTCCGACTACGACGACGTCCAGACGGCTGTCGCCACCACGATCAAGGAGTTCGGGCGGCTGGACACGGTCGTCGCCAACGCGGGCTTCGCCTCCCACGACACCGTGGCGGAGGGGGACCCGGCCGGCTGGACCGACATGGTGCTGACCAACGTGCTCGGCCCCGCCCTCCTGATCCGGGCGTCGATCGACGCCCTCAAGGAGACCCGGGGCCGGATCGTGCTGGTGGGCAGTGTCGCCGGCTTCGTGAATGGCCCGGGCAACATCTACGGGGCGACGAAGTGGGCGGTGACCGGTCTCGCCGAGAACACCCGGCGTCAGGTCACCGACTGGGGCGTCGGCGTGACGCTGATCGCCCCGGGCCGCGTGGAGACGCCGTTCTGGGACGGGAACGGACTGCCGCCGGGGCAGCTGCTGACCGCCGACCAGATCGCGGAGACGGTCGTGTGGGCCGTCCGGCAGCCCGACGGTGTCGACATCAACACCGTCGTCGTACGGCCGCTCGGACAGCCCAACTGACCTACGGTCCTTCCGGGTCGGCGGCTGCTAGTTGTTCGCCAGGAACTGCTTGGCCAGGCTGTCCCCCAGCGTGACCGCCGCGCTGTGGCTCTCGATGGGGGACACCTTGGAGTTCTTGAACAGGATGTAGGTGACGCCGGAGTCGGTGCCGCCGGTCTCGGGGTCGGGGTCGATACCGAGCGCCTGGGCGGTGGCGTAGGAGGCCTCGCCGATGATCTGCGTGGGACCGGTGTCGCCCACGACGGCGTACTCGACCTTGTTGTTGTAGATCACGGCGACCACGCCGCCGCCCTTGATGCCGGCACTGGAGTAGTTCCAGATGCTGCTGGTGCTGGGCACCACGACGTACGGCAGCGAATCGGCCCGCAGGGGCTGGCCGTTGGACTGGTGGAACGCCGTGTCGTCCTGGTACCAGGGGTCGGTGGACTCACTGCATTTCGCGGTGCGCTGGCCGTCGCAGTCGACGTCCATGTCGGCCTTCCAGAACACGGCGCCGTTCTTGCCGCACACCGGTACCGTGGCCGAAGTCTCCTCGTCCGTGCGGTACTTGCCGTTGGATATCTGCTGACACGACGTCACCTTGGCCAGCAGGGAGGCCGCGCTGACCGAGCCCTCCTGGGTGGACGCCGGACCTGCGGAACCGTTCGCCTGGGCCGGGAGCACACCGGCCGCGAGAAGTGCGGCACCGGAGGCCGCGGCGAGGGTCAGTGTTCGTATGCGCACTGGTGGGGGACCCTTCTGTTAGGAAAGTTTCCTTACCGGGTGCCGTACAAGGTGGCCCCATGGGCGTGTTCGCGTCAACCCCTTCGCGCGTCTTTTGGTACAGACCGGGTCTGCCGTACGGGTGAGGCCGTGACTGTCGCGCGGGTGAGAGCGCGCGAAAGGGCCGCCCGTCCTGGGTGGACGGGCGGCCCTTGAGGGGTCGGGTGCGGTCAGCCGGCGTTGAACGTCGACGGGTCCGGGCCCAGGCGACGGTCCTCGTTCAGTGCGCTGATTGCCGCCAGGTCCTCGGTGTCCAGGCTGAAGTCGAAGACCTCGATGTTCTCCTTGATCCGGGACGGCGTCACGGACTTCGGGATCACGACGTTGCCGAGCTGGAGGTGCCAGCGCAGCACGACCTGGGCCGGGGTGCGGTTGTGCTTCTGGGCGATGGCGATGATCGCCGGGACCTCCAGGAGGCCCTTGCCCGAGCCGAGCGGCGACCAGGCCTCGGTCGCGATGCCCTGCTCCGCGTGGTACTCACGCGCCGCGTGCTGCTGGAGCTGCGGGTGCAGTTCGATCTGGTCGACCGCCGGGATGACCGACGTCTCCGCGATGAGCCGCTTGAGGTGCTCCGGCTCGAAGTTGGAGACACCGATCGCGCGGACCCGGCCGTCGGCGAGGAGCTTCTCGAACGCCTTGTACGTGTCGACGTAGTTGTCCTTGGCCGGGGTCGGCCAGTGGATCAGGTACAGGTCGAGGTAGTCCAGGCCGAGCTTCTCCAGCGATGTGTCGAAGGCGCGCAGCGTGGCGTCGTACCCGTGGTCGGCGTTCCAGAGCTTGGTGGTGACGAACACGTCCGCACGGGGGACGCCGGAGGCGGCGATCGCCCTGCCGGTGCCCTCTTCGTTGCCGTAGATCGCCGCTGTGTCGATGCTGCGGTACCCGGCCTCGAGCGCGGTGGCGACCGCCCGCTCCGCCTCGTCGTCCGGCACCTGCCAGACGCCGAAGCCCAGCTGGGGCATCTCGACGCCGTTGTTGAGGATGATCGGGGGGACCTTGCTGCTCACGAGCTCTCGATCCTTACGGTTGTCGTCAGATGGCACTCCCATGGTCAACGATTACGGGCCGTGATGCATTCCTGACCGCAGAATCCGCGCAGAATCATCTCGAACTGACCGGCGATTCAGTTTCCGAGCCCGAGATTGGCCGGAAAGCATCCGATCTCCTGGGTCCGAACCATTGACCGTGCATCGCCATGCCGGGACTCTGGATCGCGCTGTCGGACGTATCGATGAACCCGGTGCATGCATGTGAACGCTGCCTGTGCTCGGGTTTTGCACGCTCCCAGACCCCCCACTCCCCTGGAGAGCAGGTATGCGCACATGAACGAGAACGTGTTCGCGGCTTCCCGAACGGAGCCGTCGATCAGGAGAACATCGGATGAAAGTGCCCGCCGGCGCAGGCGTCTACGGGCGGCGCTCACGGCGGTCGCGCTCACCACCGCCACCCTGACCGCGCTGCCGGCGGCCGTGCCGGTGTCGGCCGTGGCCGCTTCCGCGCCCTCCGCCACACCCTCCGTCGCCCCCGACTGGTCCACGGCGGTCGTCGACTCGACGATCGCACGCTACACGCCGAGCACCATCGGCGGCTGGTCCTACCCGGTCGGCCTCTACCTCTACGGCCAGTACCTCACCTACCAGCGCACCCACGACGCGCGCTACCTGACCTACATCAAGAGCTACGTCGACCGCTTCGTGAAGAGCGACGGCTCCATCGACCAGTCGTTCAACAGCCTGGACAGCATGCAGGCCGGACGGCTGCTGGTGATCCTGCACCACGAGACCGGCCAGGACCGCTACCGCAAGGCGGCCAAGAAGATCCGCGACCGCCTGACCACCTATCCGCGCACGAGCGACGGCGGTTTCTGGCACGCCGACACCAGCAGCCGGGCGCACCAACTGTGGGCGGACGGCGTCTACATGGTGAACCCCTTCCTCGTCGAGTACGGCAGGGAGTTCGGCGACCGCGCGTACACCGACGACGAGGCCGCCAAGCAACTCGCCGTCTACGGCGCCCACCTCCAGGTCGCGAACGGCCTGCTCAAGCACGCCTACGACGAGTCGAGGACCGTGGGTTGGGCGGATCCGCAGACCGGTCTCGCTCCCGAGCACTGGTGCCGGGCGGTCGGCTGGTACTCCATGGCGATCGTCAACGTCCTCGACGCGATCCCCGCGAACCAGCCGCGCAGGCCTCAACTCCTCGGCATCCTCCAACGGTTGGCGGCCGGCCTGGAGAAATACCAGGACCCGGCGAGCGGACGCTGGTTCCAGGTGATGGACAAGGGTGACCGGGCCGACAACTGGACCGAGACCTCCTGCTCCAGCATGTTCACCTACGCCCTCTCACGCGGCGCCCAACAGGGCTATCTGGACCCGCACTTCGCCACCGTCGCCCGGCGCGGCTACGAGGGCGTGCTGGCGCGGCTGTCGGTCGGCGCCGACGGCCGCACGAACCTGGCCGACATCACCATCGGCACGAACGTCGGCGACTACGCGTACTACATCGCCCGCACCCGGGCCACCAACGACTTCCACGGCCTCGGTGCCTTCCTGATCATGAACGAACAACTGCGGGGTGATTAGTGTCATGAGCACGTCCAGAAGGGCTCTTCTCGGGGCCGCCGTCGGCGGTGCGGCCGGCGCCGTCGTCGGGCTGCCCGCACCGTCGGCCTCGGCCGCCTCCTGGCAGCAGAAGTGGGCCCCCTCGGCGAGCGCCGACGGCCTCGGCGCCTTCGAGACGATCGAGGACGACCGCGCCGACTCGCACCCGGCCGGACAGCCCCACATCCGCGCCACGGGCGCCAACTGGCGCTTCGACATGCACACCGTCGACCGCGACACGTCGACCGACCGGCAGCGTCAGGAGGTCACCGGGCTGCGCAACGGCAGCGGCTCGAACTACCTCAAGTGGACCGCGGGCCAGACCTGGCGGCTCACGTACTCGATGTACATCCCGAGCTCGCTGAAGGCGACCACCACCTTCACGCACATCATGCAGATGAAGCAGCCCGGCAGCGGCACCTCGCCGATCGTCGTGCAGTCCCTGCGCCGGGTGAACGGCGTGCAGACCATCGAACTGAAGCTGGCCATCGACGACATCCTCGTCGGCCGCACCGACCTCGCCCCGCTGCACGACAGGTGGACCGACGTCGACTTCCAGATCAAGGTCGGCAACGGCACGGCGGGCTCGGTCCGTTGGATCCTCACGTCCGGCTCCACGACCGCGATCGACGCGTCGAGGACCGGCGTCGACACCTTCCTCGCCGACCGGGTCCGCCCCAAGTGGGGCATCTACCGCTCCCTCGGCGACACCTCCGGCTCGTTGCAGAACACCTACCTGCTGCTCACCAACCTCCGCGGCTACCAACTCGTCTGAGGAGCCGTCACATGCGACCCCCCACCCCCCGCACCCGTGGCGCGGCGACGATCGTCCTCCTGGTCCTCGCCGTCGTCCTCGGTCTCACTCATCCCACGACCGCTCTCGCGACCCTCCGACAGCCCGCCGCCACCTACGACGTACGCGACTACGGCGCCAAGGGCGACGGCTCGGCCAACGACACCCCGGCCATCAACAAGGCCATCGACGCGGCGAGTTCGGCGACCGGCGGCGGCACGGTCCGCTTCCCGGCCGGCGCCTACAAGTCCAAGAACACCATCCACATGAAGAGCCATGTGACGCTCCAGGTCGACCGGGGCGCCACGATCCAGGGCTCCAGCGCCGACACCTACGACAAGGCCGAGGCCAACCCGTACGACGACTACCAGGACTACGGGCACAGCCACTTCCACAACGCGATGATCTACGGCGACCGGCTGACCGACATCGGCTTCGTCGGCGAAGGCGTCATCGACGGCATGGGCAACCTGATCACCGGCAACCCCAAGTCCGGCGAGGCCGACAAGATCATCTCGCTGACCCGGTGCGACGGGCTGCGGATCGGCGACGGACTCACCCTGCGCCGGGGCGGCCACTTCGCCGCCCTCGTCAACGGCTGCAGGGACGTCACCTCGGACCGGCTGACCATCGACACCGCGAGCGACCGCGACGGCTGGAACATCATCTCCACGACGAACGTCACGGTGACGAACGCCAACATCAAGGCCAACGACGACGCCCTGGTCTTCAAGAGCGACTACGCCCTCGGCGCCAAGCTCCCCAACGGCCATGTCCGGGTGAGCGATTCGTATCTCTCGGCCAGGTGCTGCAACGCCCTGATGTTCGGCTCCGAGACCTGCGGCGACTTCTCGGACTACCAGTTCGAGAAGATCCGCATCGAGGGCGCCGACAAGTCGGGCCTCGGCATGGTCTCGATGGACGGCGCGAAGATCTCCGACGTCCACTACCGCGACATCACCATGACCGGCGTCCACTCACCGATCATGCAGAAGATCGGCACCCGGAAGCGGTGCGGGAACAGCCCCGGCATCGGCTCCATCAGCGACATCACCTACGACAACATCACCGCGACCGGCAACTCCCCGTCGTTCAGCCCGACTCTGTGGGGCGAGACCGGCCACCGGATCCACGGCGTCACGTTCACCAACGTCGACATCACCGTCCCCGGCGGCAACGGCACCATGTCCACCGGCGTGCCGGGCAACGACCCGAACGACTACAACCCCAAGGCCATCGGCACCCGGCCGGCCTACGGCTGGTACCTGCACAACGCCGACGACATCCGATTCACCGACAGCTCCGTGAAGTTCGCGGCGAACGACGGCCGTCCCGCCGTCATCGCCAACGCGGCGAGCGGCCTCCGCTTCACCGGCTTCACCGCCCAGCGGGGCAGCAACTCGCCCTACGACCTCGGCTTCCAGGACGTGAACGGCTACTGCGTGAGCGGCGCCGGCTCGCCGCGCGTGTCCAGCACCGGCTCCACCGAGAACTGCGCGCCCGCGAGCGCCCGCCCGCTCGACCTCGAGAACCCCCGCCAGGACTTCCTCCGCTCCTCCGTCGGCGGCCTCTTCCTGCACTGGGGTCTGCGCACCGCCCCCGCCCACACCAGTTGCACCGGGTGGGAGAGCGATGTCACGGGCGGCGGCTGGACGCCCGACTACTGGGTGAACGAGGCGCGGAAGCTGCACACCCAGTACCTCGTCCTCGCCACCTTCCACAGCCGCCTCGGCTACGCCCGCCCCTGGCCCTCGAAGATCCCGGGCTCCTGCGCCACCAAGCGGGACTTCCTCGGCGAACTGATCACCGCCGCCAAGGCCAAGGGGATGAAGGTCGTCCTCTACATGACCGACGACCCCCAGTGGCACGACGAGGGCGGCCACGAATGGCTCGACTCGGCCGCCTACTCCGCCTACAAGGGCGAGAACGTCGACCTGACCACCCGTGACGGCTTCGGGCGGTTCAGCTACGACAACTTCTTCGAGGTCATGAACCGCTACCCCGACCTCGGCGGCTTCTGGATCGACAACGACAACGCGTACTGGGAGAGCCACGACCTCTACCGGCAGATCTACGACAAGCGCCCGAACTACACGATCAGCAACAACAACGAAGACACGCCGATCATGGACATGATCAGCAATGAGCAGAAGACGGGGATGACCCCGGCCTACGACTACCCGCAGGCCGTCTACACCGCCCAACCCCGCCTGACCGAGGCCGACTTCAAGCTGCCCTCGTCCGGCGCCTGGTGGTACGACGGCTCCGATCCGGCCGTCGACAAGAAGCTCACCCTCGGCCGTCTGGTCACCAACGCGGGCTCGTCCGTGAAGGCGCTGATGGCCGAGACCGCCCAGGTCAACGGCAGGTTCCCGGCCAACCAGGCCGCCTTCAACACCTTCGCCGACTCCTATCTCGACCCGATCCGGGAGTCGTTGCACGGCACCGAGGGCGGCGGGTACATGTACGGCGGCCTCAAACCCGGCTTCTGGAACGACGGCGCGCACGGCGTGACGACGGTCAGCAGGACGGACCCGGACCTGGAGTACGTCCACGTCCTGACCCCGCCGTCCACCAGCACTCTGCGCATCCGTGACAACGGCTACCGCATCGCCTCCGTCACCAACCTCCGTACGGGAGCGGCCGTTTCGTGGTCGCAGTCCGGCGGTGTGCTCACCCTGACCGGCCTCGGCTCCTGGGACCCGTACGACACCGTCTTCAAGGTCACGACCGCCGGCCGGCAGGGCATCCTCGGCGGGGTCAAGGTGAGCGCGAGCGCCTCGGCGAGCGGGCATGCGGCGACGGCCGCCGGGGACGGCAGCTACCTCACCTACTGGGACAACGACAAGACCCTGCCCGTCAACCTCACCTTCGACCTCGGGGCGGCCAGGAAGGTGCAGTACCTCGGGCTCAACCAGCGCGAGGACTCCGTCGCCTACGCCCGCTCCGCCACCGAACAGTCCGCCCGCATCAAGGACTACAAGGTGTTCCTGAGCGACGACGGGACCACCTGGGGGAGCGCGGTCAAGACCGGCCGACTCCCCAGCCGCCGGGGCATCCAGGGCATCGACCTCACCGCCGCGAACGCCCGGTACGTACGCCTGGAGGTCGACACCACCTGGGCCGAGTCCACCGACACCACCCGCTACAAGCGACTGCGGATCGACGAGGCCTGGATCGGCGCGGCGTACGCCACCCCGGCGGCCTTCGGGCCGATGTCGGACAACGGCCAGTCCCTGCGCCCCGCGATGGGCTGGAGCAGCTGGAGCTTCGTGCGCCGCACGCCCACCGAGGCGAAGATCAAGGCGCAGGCGGACGCGATCGTGGCGAGCGGCCTCAAGGACCACGGCTTCGTGTACGTCAACCTCGACGACTTCTGGCAGAAGTGCGACTCCAACGGATTCACCGTGGACTCCTACGGCCGCTGGACCGTCGACACCGCCAAATTCCCGTCCGGCATCAAGGCGTTGGCCGACTACATCCACGGCAAGGGGCTGAAGTTCGGCTTCTACGTCACCCCGGGCATCGCCAAGAACGCGGTCACCGCCAACACACCGATCGAGGGGACCTCGTACCACGCGAAGGACATCGCGGACACGTCGAGGACGGAGAAGAACTACAACTGCAAGAACATGTACTACATCGACTACGGGAAGCCGGGCGCGCAGGAGTTCGTGAACTCGTGGGCGAAGCAGTTCGCCTCCTGGGGGGTCGACTACCTGAAGATCGACGGCGTGGGCAGTGCCGACATCCCGGACGTCCAGGCCTGGGACAAGGCGCTGCGGGCGAGCGGACGGCCCATCAACTTCGCGCTGTCCAACAACCTTCCGATCGCCGACGGGGCCACCTGGCGGCAGCTCGCGAACAGTTGGCGCACCCAGGGCGACGTCGAGTGCTACTGCGGGCCCGGTTCCAACGGCAGCGGCTATCCGCTGACCGACTGGTCCCACGTGTCCGCCCGTTTCAACTCGGCCGCCTCCTGGCAGCCGTACGCCGGTCCGGGCGGCTGGAACGACCTCGACTCGCTGGAGCTCGGGAACGGCGATCAGGTGGGCCTCACCGCCGACCAGCGCCGCTCGCACTTCACGCTCTGGGCGATGGCGGCCTCGCCGCTGCTGCTCGGCACCGACCTCACGAAGCTGGACGCCGTCGACAAGGCGATGCTGACCAACGACCGGCTGATCGGGGTCGACCAGGACGGGGTGGCCGCGAAACGGGTTGTGAACAGTGGTGTCAAGCAGGTCTTCAGCAAACGGGAGAACAGCGGTGCCTACGTGGTCGCGCTGTTCAACACCGGGACGTCCGGCAACTCGACGGTCTCCGTGAACTGGTCGCAGGTGGGATTCACCGGCTCCGGTGATGTCACCGACCTCTGGTCCGGCTCCCACAAGGGCGTGATCGCCGATTCATACAGCGCGACGCTGCGGCCGGGTGAAACACGGCTGATCCGTGTGAACCCGGTCAACAGCGAGCTGAGGGTACTGAGGGGACAATCATGAAACGCGACAGAGTTCTCGCCCGGGCCGTTCCGCTGGCCCTCTCCTTCGCCCTCGCCGTGCCCCTCGTCGGCCTGAGCCAGGGCACCGCGAACGCGGCCACCGACTACCAGGCCGAGGACGCGGCCATCTCGCAGGGCACGGTCGCCACCAACCACACCGGCTACACAGGCACCGGCTTCGTCGACTACACCAACATCAAAGGCTCCTATGTGGAGTTCACGGTGAGCGCGACCGCCGCCGGCAGCTCCGCGCTCACCCTCCGCTTCGCCAACGGCACCACCGTCGACCGGCCGATGGACATCTCCGTCAACGGCACGGTCGTGCAGTCCGCCGTCTCCTTCCCGGCCACCGCCGACTGGAACACCTGGACCACCAAGACCCTCAACGTCCCGCTGACCGCGGGCGCCAACAAGATCCGCGCCACCGCCACCACGGACAACGGCGGTCCCAACCTCGACCGCGTCAGCCTCGCCGCCGCGGCCGACACCCAGGCCCCGACCCGTCCCGGGCAGCCCAGTTGCTCGGACGTCGGCGAGGACGGGCTCACCCTGGCGTGGGGCGCGGCCACCGACAACGTGGCCGTCACGGCGTACGACCTCTACGAGCACGGCAACAAGATCGGGGAGGCGCCCGGGAGTTCGACGTCGAAGGCGCTGACCGGACTCACGCCGAACACCACCTACAACCTGACGGTCATCGCCCGCGACGCGGCCGGGAACACGTCTGCGGCCAGTCCGGTCGTCGACTGCACCACCGCGCCCAGCTCCGACACCACCCCGCCCACCAAGCCCGGCACGCTGTCCGCGACCGACATCACGGCGAACAGCGCCGCGCTCGGCTGGGGCGCCTCGACGGACGACCGCGCGGTCGTCGCGTACGACGTCCGCAGCGACACCACGGTCTACAAGACCGTCACCGGCGGTACGACGACCACGCTGACCGGGCTCGCCTGCAACAGCCCGTACAGCCTGAACGTCGTCGCCCGGGACGCGGCCGGCAACGTGTCCGCGGCGAGCAACACCGTCACCTTCACCACGAAGGCCTGCGCGACGGACGGCGGGGTGCCCTCCTCGGTCGCGTCGCTCTCCACCGGCTGGACCATCCCGTGGGGCACCTACTGGATGCCCGACGGGACGACCGCGCTGGTCACCGAGCGGGACGACTTCCGGGTCTGGAAGGTCACCAAGGACGGCGCCCGGACACAGGTCGGGACCGTGCCCGAGGCGGTGACCACGAACGGCGAGGGCGGACTGCTCGGCGTCGCCGTCGACCCCAAGTGGGAGACCAACCACTACGTCTACTTCATGCACACCGCGTCCGAGGGCAACCGGGTCGTCCGCATGACGTACGACGGCACGAACCTGACCGGCTACAAGATCCTGCTCCAGGGCATCAAGAAGAACCGCTACCACAACGGCGGCCGCGTCGCCTTCGGCCCCGACGGCTACCTCTACGTCTCCACCGGCGAGGCCCAGACACCCGATCTCGCGCAGGACAAGAACTCCCTCAACGGCAAGATCCTGCGCATGACGACGGACGGCAAGGCGGCCCCGGGCAACCCGTTCGGCAACTACGTCTACAGCCTGGGCCACCGCAACCCGCAGGGCCTCGCCTTCGACCGCAACGGCCGGCTGTGGGAGGCGGAGTTCGGCAACAGCTCCAAGGACGAGCTGAACCTGATCAAGCCCGGCGCCAACTACGGCTGGCCCACCTGCGAAGGGACGTGCAGCGTCGCGGGCATGACCAACCCCAAGGCCACCTGGAACGTCAACGAGGCCTCCCCGAGCGGCATCGCCATCGTCCGCAACGTCGTCTACATGGCGTCCCTGCGCGGCGAGCGGCTGTGGCGCATCCCGATCAACGGCGACAACGAGAGCGTCGGCACGCCGACCGCGTACTACGTGGGGACCTACGGGCGGCTGCGCACGGTCACCAAGGTGCCGGGCGCCGACCAGTTGTGGCTGTCGACCACCAACTGCGACAACAACGGAGGTGCGGCGGACGGGGCGGACAAGATCTTCCGCGTGAACATCAGCTGAGCGAGCGCCGGCTGACGGGCCGTTGATCGACGGTGCGTCAGCCGGCGGAGCGTCAGGCCTGGTAGAGCGCGTCGACCTCGTTGGCGTACGCGTTCTCGATGGCCTTGCGCTTCAGCTTCAACGACGGTGTCAGCAGGCCGTGTTCCTCGGTGAACGGCTGCGCCAGTATGCGGAACGTACGGATCGACTCGGCCTGGGAGACGAGGGTGTTGGCGGCCACCACCGCGCGCCGCACCTCCGTCTCCAGGTCGTTGTCGCGCACCAGCTCGGCGGGGGCCATCTGCGGTTTGCCGCGCATCGTCAGCCAGTGCTCGACGGCCTCCTGGTCGAGGGTGACCAGGGCCGCGATGTACGGGCGGTCGTTGCCGACGACGATGCACTGGTTGACCAGGGGATGGTCGCGGACGCGCTCCTCCAGCAGCCCCGGCGAGACGCTCTTGCCGCCGGAGGTCACCAGGATCTCCTTCTTGCGGCCGGTGATGGTGAGGTAGCCGTCCTCGTCGAGCGCGCCGAGGTCGCCGGTGGCGAGCCAACCGTCGTGCAGGGTCTCGTCGGTGGCCTTCTGGTTGTTGAGGTAGGCCTGGAAGACGTTCGGGCCGTGCAGCCAGATCTCGCTGTCGTCCGCGATGTGCACGGTGACACCCGGGATGGGCTGGCCGACGGTGCCGTAGCGGGTGCGGTCGGGCGGGTTGGCGGTCGCGGCGGCCGTCGTCTCGGTGAGCCCGTACCCCTCGTAGATCTGCACCCCGGCGCCCGCGAAGAAGAGTCCGAGCCGTCGGTCCATGGCCGACCCGCCGGACATGGCATTGCGGATACGGCCACCCATGGCCGCTCGAACCTTGGAATAGACGAGTTTGTCGAAGAGCTGGTGCTGCATGCGCAGTCCGGCCGACGGGCCGGGTCCGATGCCCCAGGCCTTCGCCTCCACCGCGTCCGCGTACTTCACCGCGACCTCGACGGCCTTCTCGAACGGACCGGCCTTGCCCTCCTTCTCGGCCTTGCGGCGGGAGGCGTTGAAGACCTTCTCGAAGATGTAGGGCACCGCGAGGATGAAGGTGGGCTTGAACGCCTGCAGATCCGGCAGCAGCGCGGCGGCGTTCAGCTGCGGCTGGTGCCCGAAGCGGACCCCGCCGCGGATCGCCGCGACCTCCACCATCCGCCCGAAGACATGCGCGAGCGGCAGGAACAGCAGGGTCGCCGCCTCGTCGCCCCGCTTCGAGTGGAACACCGGCTCCCAGCCCTCGATGACGGTGTCGGCCTCCCACATGAAGCTGCCGTGCGTGATCACACAGCCCTTGGGGCGGCCGGTCGTGCCCGAGGTGTAGATGATCGTCGCGGTCGAGTCCGGGGTGACCGCCTGTCTGTGCCGGTGCACCACCTCGTCGTCGATGGCGGCACCCGCGTCGTACAGCTCCTGCACCGCGCCCGAGTCCAGCTGCCACAGCTGGTGCAGCTGCGGCAGCCGGCCGATGACGGTGGCGATGGTCATCGCGTGGTCCTCGTGCTCCACGATCGCGGCCGTGCACTCGGCGTCGTAGAGCATCCAGAAACACTGCTCGGCGGAGGACGTCGGATAGATGGGCACCACTTGGGCACCGATCGTCCACAGTGCGTAGTCGAACAGGGTCCACTCGTAGCGGGTACGGGACATGATCGCGACGCGGTCGCCGAACCGGATGCCCTGGGCGAGCAGCCCCTTGGCGAGAGCCAGTACCTCGTCCCGGAACTCGGCGGAGGTCACGTCACGCCACTGACCTGCTTCGTCCTTGCGACCGAGGGCGATGTGCAGCGGGTCTTCCTGGGCACGTTCGAAGACGACATCGGCCAGACCGCCCACCGGCGGTGCCGACGCCAACGGAGGATTGGTGAACTCGCGCAAACCCCGCTCCCCGCCTCTGGTGACGCTCCGCAGCGCCGTGAAAGCTACCCCACCCGGCGACAGGGCGGGAGGGGGTCGGAAGCCGAGCAGTGTTCAGGTACTGGCAGGTCACCGCCGGAAAATGCGCCCACATGCGGAAGGGTCGGACACAAAGCTGACGGTTGAGTAAGTTTCGGCACCGTAATCTCCACCGAATCTGTACGACCCGGCTACGGGGCTCCCAGCCGGGTCACAGGGGCTGCTCCACGCGGGTCCCGACCGCCTCGCGCGCGACCGTGCGAGGGGCTTTGACCAAGGTCAGGACCAGTACGCCCGCCACCGTCGCCGTCACTCCCGCGAGCACCGCCGCCGTGTTCAGCCCCGAGGCGAACGCCGTGCGCAGCGCGTGCTCGGAGAAGGCACCGCGCAGCGCCCCGGCCGCGCCGCCCGCCAGCGCGTGGGCCGCGTCGTGCGGCAGCGTGTCCTGCATACGGGAGGTCAGCACGGTGCCGTACCCGGCGATGCCGAGCGCGTACCCCAGCTGCCGGAAGGTGTTGACCGCGCCGCCCGCCATGCCCGCCCGCTCCTGCGGTACGGCGGCCAGCGCCGCGCCCGCGATCCCGGGCGCCACCAGACCCGTACCGATACCCACGAGGACCAGACCCGGCACCAGCGCGGACGCCGTCGAGCCCACGCCCAGGAACGCCATGCAGAACTGCCCCGCACCGATCACGAGCAGCCCGCCCCCGACGGTGAACCGGGCCGGCACCCCGTGCAGCAGCCGCCCGCCGGCCGCCGCCACCACGAACGACGCCAGCGACAGCCACAGGAAGACGAGCCCGCCGCGCACCGGACTCATCCCGAGCAGCGTCTGCAGCCAGATCGAGTCGTACGCCAGCAGACTGAACGCCGCCGCGTTGAAGGCGAGCGCGCCCACCATGACGCCCGAGAACGCCGGCTTCAGGAACAGCCGCGGGTCCAACAGCGGGTCGGCGCCGCGCAGTTCGACGGCGAGGAAGCCGGCCAGCGCCACCGCGCCGGCCCCGAAGGTGAGCAGGGTGCCCGGCTCGCTCCAGCCCTGCTGTCCGGCGCGCACCGCCCCGTACGTCAGCGCGGCGGCGAAGGCGGCGAACGTCACCGTGCCCGCCCAGTCGACCTTCCGCTCGCGCGAGCCGTGCGACTCCGGCACCACCCGAAGGGTCAGCCACACCGCGATCACGCTCACCGGCAGATTGACGTAGAAGATCCACCGCCAGCCGGGTCCTGCGGTCAGCAGTCCGCCGAGCACCGGTCCCACGGCGGCCGCGGCCCCGCTGACCGCGCCCCACACGCCGAGCGCCACCGAGCGCTGCCGCCCCTGGTAGATCGAGCCGAGCAGCGGCAGCGTCGTCGCGAACATCGCCGCGGCCCCCAGCCCCTGCACCCCGCGCGCGGCGACCAGCATCCCCGGCCCGGTCGCGAGCCCGCACAGCAGCGAAGCCGCCGCGAACACCACCACGCCCACGGCATGCACCCGCCGCCGGCCCAGGATGTCGGCCGCGGCCCCCACCCCGAGCAGCAGCGCGGCCAGCGCCAGCGCGTACCCGTCCATCACCCACTGCAGATCGCTCAATGACGCGTGCAGCGACCGCGCCATGTCCGGCAGCGCGACCACCGCGATCGTGACGTCCAGCAACAACATGAACGTGCCCAGGCACACCGCCGTGAGCGGCCCCCATGTGCGCATGTCCTCAACTCCCTGTTCGACGGATGCGTATCGGTTCGTACGATGAGGAGTGCGCGGTCGATCGGAGCGGTAACCGGTGGCCGGGCGACGGAATCCGACGGGAGCAACCGGTATGCAGATGGAATCCCACACCCTTGACGAGCTCGATCTGCGGGTGCTCAGCGCCCTGGAGGCCGACGCCCGGGCGTCCTTCAGCCGGATCGGCGCGGTGCTCGGTGTCTCCGACCAGACCGTCGCCCGCCGCTACCGCCGGCTCCGCGCCGAGGTCGGGCTGCGGATCGTGGCCGTCCGGGACGGGGTGGCGCTGGGGCAGGACGACTGGACGCTGCGCCTGCGCTGCGTCCCCGACAGCGCCCTGGCCATCGCGGACGCGCTCGCCAAACGGCCCGACACCAGCTGGATCGCGATCGCCTCCGGCGGCACCGAGATCATCTGCGGCACCCGGCCGCGCAGCGCCGGCGACCGGGACGACCTGCTCCTGGGCAAGCTGCCGCGCACCCCGCGGCTGATGGAGATCCGCGCCCACCAGCTGCTGCACCGCTTCCACGGCGGCCCGGTGGGCTGGCTGCGCAATTTCGAGGCGCTCACCGAGGAGGAGCGGGCGGCCCTGCGCCCCGAGCGACTGCCCGACCCCGGACCGGCCCGCATCGACCCGGAGGACGAGCCGCTGCTCGCCGTCCTGGAGCGCGACGGCCGCGCCACCTACCCCGAACTCCAGCGCGCCACCGGCCGCTCCGAGTCCGCCGTCAAACGCCGCCTGGCCACCCTGCTCGCCTCCGGCGCGATCTACATCGACGTCGAGATCCGCCCCGAGGCCCTCGGTTACCCGGTCTCCGCGGTCCTGTGGCTGACCACCACCCCGGCCGCCCTCCACTCCGTCGGCGAGGCCCTCGCCACCCACGACCCCATCGCCCACGCGGCCGCCACGGCCGGCCCCAGCAATCTGATCGCCTCGGTGGTCGTGCGGACCACGGCGGACCTCTACGCCTACATCAGCGGCCCGCTCGGCCGCCTGCCGGGACTCCAGCACGTGGAGGCGACGCCGTATCTGCGCCGGATCAAACAGCTGACGTATCCGAAGCCGGTGCGGTAGCGCTCCGCGGGGCGGCGCGATGTGCCGTCGGCGCGCGGGGCAGGCACCCCGACCTGCTGAGCGCGTCCCGCCCGGGGGCCGGCTCGGCGACGTCCGCGATCGGGCCGGGAGCTCCAGGAGCTGACATCCGCGGGCCGGACGCGAGTGCGTGTCCGTGCGCGGGGCGGGAGCGTCAGGACGTGATGTCCGCGGGCCGGAAGCGAGCCGACGTCCGTGCGCCGGTCGGGAGTTGACGTCCGCCGACCCGCCGGAGGCTAACGCCGGTGCAGCCGGTCCCCGCCGCCCAGGATCGACTGCGCCAGAGCCTCCGCCGGGCCCGACGCGGACGTACGGCGGTGGCCGTGGACCAGGACGAAGTCGACGCGGCCGAGTTCGGGCAGGGCGAAACGGTCGGGGACGCGGACCAGGCCCGGCGGGACCAGGCCGCGGGAGTGGGCCATGACGCCGAGGCCGGCGCGGGCGGCGGCGATGAGGCCGTTGAGGCTGCCGCTGGTGCAGGCGATGCGCCAGGAGCGGCCCTGGCGTTCCAGGGACTCCAGGGCCAGGGCGCGGGTGATGCCGGGCGGCGGGTAGACGATCAGCGGTACCGGGCGGTCCGGGTCCAGGCGCAGTCGCTCCGCGCCGATCCACACCAGCTCGTCGTGCCAGACCAGTTCGCCCCGCGGATCCTCCGGGCGCCGCTTGGCGAGCACCAGGTCCAGCTTTCCGGCGGCCAGTTGCTCGTGCAGCGTGCCCGACAGCTCCACCGTCAGCTCCAGGTCGACCTCGGGGTGGTCGTGCCGGAAGCCCTCCAGGATCTCCGGCAGCCGGGTCAGCACGAAGTCCTCGGAGGCGCCGAAGCGCAGGCGGCCGCGCAGCCGGGTACCCGTGAAGAACGACGTCGCCTGCTCGTGCACCTCCAGGATCCGGCGCGCGAACCCGAGCATCGCCTCGCCGTCCTCCGTCAGCTCCACGGAGTGCGTGTCCCGGGTGAACAACTGCCGCCCGGTCACCTCCTCCAGGCGCCGCACGTGCTGGCTCACGGTGGACTGGCGCAGCCCGAGCCGCCGGGCGGCCTGCGTGAAGCTCAGGGTCTGGGCGACCGCCAGGAAGGTGCGCAGGTGAGAGGGGTCGTACACAGGGAACAGAGTAGCTCGTTATCGCAAAACGTGATGACAGTCAGAGCGGTATGACGGATTCCCGATCAAGGTCCGGAGGAGGACGATGGGCGGGGGACTCCTCGTCCCCGGAACGACCCTGGAACGTCCCCGTCCCGCCGACGGCAATGCGCACGCAACGAGCAAGTGGAGCACCGTGAAACGCCTGCAATGGCCGAGTTGGATGCCGATCGACCCGTACATCCTGGTGTTGCTCGGGACGGTGGGTCTCGCCGCCCTGTTGCCGGCCCGCGGGACCGGGGCGGACGTGGCCTCCGGCGCCTCCACGGCGGCGATCGCCTTCCTCTTCTTCCTCTACGGCGCCCGCCTGTCCACCCGCGAGGCGATGGACGGACTGCGCCACTGGCGGCTCCATGTCACGGTCCTGGCCTGTACGTTCCTCGTCTTCCCGCTGCTCGGCCTGGCCGCCCGCGGACTCGTCCCGGTGCTGCTGACCCACCCCCTCTACCAGGGCCTACTCTTCCTCACCCTGGTCCCCTCGACCATCCAGTCCTCCATCGCCTTCACGTCGATGGCCCGCGGCAACGTGCCCGCCGCGATCTGCGCGGGTTCCTTCTCCTCCCTCGTCGGCATCGTCGTCACCCCGCTGCTGGCGGCCGCCCTGCTCGGCAGCAGCGCCGGCGGGTTCTCGGCCGACTCGCTCGTCGAGATCGTGCTGCAACTGCTCGTGCCGTTCCTCGCCGGACAGGTGCTGCGCCGCTGGATCGGCGACTTCGTCGCCCGGCACAAGAAGGTCCTCGGCCTGGTCGACCGCGGCTCGATCCTGCTGGTCGTCTACACCGCGTTCAGCGAGGGCATGGTCCAGGGCATCTGGCACCAGGTGAGCGCGATCCGGCTCGGCGGCCTCCTCGTCGTCGAGGCCGTGCTGCTCGCCGTGATGCTCACCCTGACCTGGTACGGCGGCAAGGCGCTGCGCTTCAACCGCGAGGACCGGATCGCCATCCAGTTCGCCGGCTCCAAGAAGTCCCTGGCCTCCGGACTGCCCATGGCCAGCGTCCTGTTCGGCGCGCACGCCTCCCTGGCGGTGCTGCCGCTGATGCTCTTCCACCAGATGCAGTTGATGGTCTGCGCGGTGATCGCCAAGCGCCGCTCGCACGACCCGCAGGAGGAGGTCACCCCGGCTCCGTCAGCCGCAGCGTCACGAACCGCGGTCGGTACAGGGTCACGTTCGCGTTGATGCTCGCCGAAGCCCCCACCGTCTCCAACCAGTTGACGTCGTAGCTCAGCACCAGCCGCCCGCCGTCGCTGAGTTCGGGATGCGCCTGCGGGTTGTACGCGGCCACGCCGCCGTGCGGCAGCGCGGGGCTGAAGTCCTTCGTCGGGCCGTGCCAGGGCCCGGTGGGGGAACAGGCCCAGTAGGACGTCACGGTGGTCAGCCCCGCGGCACCCGCGGCCATCGTGAACAGCACGTACGTCCCCTCCGTCCGCACCACCGAGAACGCGCTGCCGACCTTGGCCCCGCGCACCGGCCGCGGTGCGCCGCCCCATCCCGAGCCGTTCCAGTACTTCCAGGCGCCCGGCTCGCCGAGCCGTCCCTCCGGCACCCGCGCCACGTACGCGGAGGAGGCCGGCCGGGACGCGGCCTGTCCGTCGTCGCCGCCGAACACGTACGTCCAGCCGTCCTCCTCGACCAACGTCGTGCCGAACAGCACCCGTTGGGAGGGATCGGGCACCAGCGACTGGTCCAGCACCTTCACGACCGACTCGACGCGCAGGTCGGGCAGCGAGAGCGTGGCGACCTCGGTGGCGGTGGGCACCCCGTAGATCCACGGCGACTGCCCGGCCGTCCGCACCCACAGCAGCACCCGGACGACCGACTCCGCGGAACCGGGGGAACGCGGCTCGACCCGGGCGGCCACCGGCCAACGCCACTGGTCCGGCGCGGGATCGGCGAAGAGCGGAGCGGGCAGCGTCCTCTCCAGCCGGCCCTCGCCGTCCATCACGACGGCCGAGTTGCGCACCAGCGGGGCGCTCGTGTCCCGCCACGCGTACGACTCGCCGACCGGGTTGGGCGGCCCGTGCACCTGGCCCAGATACGTGTCCGAGAACAGCCACAGCAGCCGCCCGTCCGGCAGCCGCACCGAGTGCGTGCCGTCGCCCCCGGTCCAGTCGTCACTGCGGCTCGCGTCGTCGCCGTACCGGGCGAACTCCCCGGTCAGTCCCGAGTCGGCCGACCAGGACCGGATCGCCCGCGCCGCGCACCCGGCCCCGCCCTCCGGTCCGTCGTCGTCCGGGAGGGCGCTGAGCAGCACGGCTCCGAGAACCAGCGCCAGCAGCACACCGAGCCCGGCCCCCACTCGCTGTCGTGCTCGTACGTCGTCGGGCACCCAGGGGACGTTAGTGGCTGTCGCTCGCGTGGTCCATGGGGCGATGGCCGCCCTCGAGGTCCGTGGCGCGGGGTCGGTGGAGCGAGGTCGGTGGAGCAGCGTCCGTCCGCGTGGTCGGTGGAGCAATGTCTGTCCGCTTCACGACGGTTGCCCGCGGCGGCCGCTCAGGGCACCGATGCCGATCCCGTCAAGTCACCGGTGCCGGGCCGGTGTTCGCGAGGACCGGCGTCTCCGAGGACGCCCCGACGCACGGCCGGCCCGCCCTTCTCCGCCGCCCCGTCGATGACCGCGTCTCGTGCGCCGCATCCGCCGACGCAGGACCGGCAGGACCGGAAGCAGCGCCGCGGGCCCTGGACTCGGTGCCGGTGCGACGGTGCCGGCCCTGCGGCAGACCAGGGCGTCGGGGTCGTTCGCGGGGGTCTGGAGGGAGTAGCCATCGGGACAGTCGGGGCCCGGCCGACCGCGCGGCCCGGGCTCGCCCTGCTCTCCTTGGGGCCCCTGGGCGCCCGGGGCTCCTTGACCGCCCCCGCCGCCCGCGGGACCGGCCGGACCGGTGGCGCCGTCGGTTCCCGCGGGGCCCGGGTCGCCGGTCGGACCGGTCGGACCCGGCGAGCCCTCCGGCCCCTCCGGCCCCGTCGGCCCGGAGGGGCCGGGTGCGCCGCTCGGCCCCTGGCCACCGGCGGCGCCGGGCGTCCCGCCCGCGCCCCGGTCCCCCTTCTCGCCCTTCGCGCCCCGCTCGCCGGGCACCGCGGCCGGCACCCGGATCCGGTCGAAGAGGTCGTCGACCGCGTCGGAGGGGTCGGGGGCCGCCGGGGTACCGCCGTGGGCCCGCACCTGGGCCCGCAGCGCGCGCACGTCCCGCGCCAGCGTCGACACGGCCCGGCCCCGGCGGTCGGCCTCGGTCTGCATCTGGTCGGCGCGGCGGTCCCCGGCGTCGATGCGGGCCCACAGGATCACGGCGACGCCGGAGAGGGCGATCAGCACGCAGACGAGGAAGACGCTGCGCCAGCGCGACGCGAGCAGCCGCTCGAAACGGGACCTCACCGCGCACCTCCGAGCCGGTCGATGTCGATCCTGAGCCGCGCGATCTCGGACTGGTCGGCGGCGTGCAGGGTGGCCAACTCGGTGATGCGCGTGTCCCGTTCGGCGACCTGCCGTTCGAGGCGGTCCCGCTCGGACTGCAGCTTCTCGGTCAGGCTGGAGTAGCCGCTGAGGGCGTTCTCGCCGCGCTTGCCCAGATACGCCACCACGGCCGCCCCCAGCACGCCCGTGGCCGCCAGCAGCGAGCCGAGCAGGGTGGTGCCGGCATCCAAGTGACTGCCTCCTACTCGTACGACGGGTCGCACACGACGCGGCCCGTTGAACTCAACAGAGGTAACGAGCCATGTGCCGGACGGGTGTGCCGGGGGTACGGACTACGTCGGACGGGTGGTGAGGGGGTGTCGGAGGTGACGCATAGATGCAGATTTCCGCTGCGGAGGCGTGAGACAACACGGTTCACCGCAACCCGGTTGATCAACTGAAAGATCCGTCAGATCGGTCGATAGTCACCAATCCGCACGGGCGGCCGTTCCGAATCCTCCAGCGTCAGGGAAGTTGGCATGGAGGACGGACGGAATGACACCTAACTCAAGGAGCGGTGCGGGGCGCAGGGGCCTCGCCACCCTCATAGCGGGTGCGCTGGCCGCCGGGGGACTCGCAGCCGCCGGTGTGGCCACGCTGGAACCGGGGGCGGCCTCCGCCTCCAGTCACCGGGAGGCCCCGCTGATCGCGGGAAACCCCCGGTACGACAACACGGACGTGTACGCGTTCGTGAGTCCCGACAGCCCGAAGACGACGACGATCATCGCGAACTGGATCCCGTTCGAGGACCCCTCGGGCGGCCCGAACTTCTACACGTTCGCGGACGACGCCCAGTACGACATCCACATCGACAACAACGGTGACGCGCAGGGCGAACTGCTGCTGCGCTACACCTTCAGGACCCACACGAAGAACAAGAAGACGTTCCTCTACAACACCGGCCCGGTCACCAGCCTGGACGACCCGGACCTGAACGTCACGCAGACCTACGACATCGAGTTGCTCAACCTGCACAACCAGCAGGTCGTCTCGAAGAAGAAGCTCGCCGACGACATACCGGTGGCTCCGTCGAACGTCGGCAAGGCGTCGATGCCGGACTACGGCACGCTGCGCGGCCAGGCCGTCCGTCAACTCGCCGGTGGGGGCCAGACGTTCGCCGGCCAGGCGGACGACCCGTTCTTCCTGGACCTGCGCGTCTTCGACCTGCTGTACGGCGGGAACCTCTCCGAGGTCGGCAACAACACCCTCAAGGGCTACAACGTCAACTCGGTCGCCCTGCAACTGCCCACCGACATGATCACCCAGTCGAAGCAGCAGCCGGTCGTGGGCATCTGGTCGACCACCCAGCGCAAGAACGCCCAGGGCTCCTACGAGCAGGTCTCACGGCTGGGCAACCCGCTGGTCAACGAGGTCGTCAATCCGCTGAAGGACAAGGACAGGTTCAACGCGGACTCGCCGTGGAACGACGGCCAGTTCCTGAAGAACGTCACCAATCCGGAGCTGCCGAAGCTCCTGGAGGCCATCTACAAGATCAAGGCGCCCGCGGAACCGCGCAACGATCTCGTCGACGTCTTCCTCAAAGGCGTCAAGGGCCTCAACCAGCCGCCGAACGTGCGGCCGGCGGAGATGCTGCGCCTGAACACCTCGATCAAGCCGACCGCGAACCCGAAGCGGCTCGGTGTGCTCGACGGCGACAACGCGGGCTTCCCGAACGGGCGTCGGCTCACCGACGACGTCGTGGACATCTCGCTCCAGGTCGTCGAGGGCGAACTGGTGGGCGCCAAGAACGACTTGGGGGACGCGGTCGACGCCGACGACCAGAAGGTCGGTGACTCCTTCCCCTACCTGGCCCAGCCCGTCTCGGGTTCGCGAGGTCCGCTCGCCAAGGGCACGACCGGTGGCAATGACGTCCGCAACCAGCTGGGCGACAGCCTGGAGCCGGCCGGCTCCACGGACGGCACGCCCAACACCGGCCTGATCGCCGCGTCGGCGGGCGCGGGCGCGGCGGGGATCCTGCTGATCGGCCTGGGTCTGGCGTGGTGGCGCCGGCGCATGCAGTAGACGAACTGACCGTCAGGGAGGGCGAGAAAGGGCGGGGGCCGGTGAGACCGGCCCCCGCCCGCTGCCGCGCCGGGCCGCCCACTTCCGTACTAGGTGCGCAGCACGACCTTCCCCAGATTCCCCCGCGACTCGATCACCGCATGCGCCCGCGCCGCGTCCGCCAACGCGAACTCCCCGTGCACGGCGGGCCGTAGCGCCCCCGCCGCGAACAGCGCCCACAGCTCGCGCCGCCACCGTTCGTACAACTCCGGCCGCCCGCGCGCGATCCGCGCCATCTGGAAGCCGATCACGGACTTGGCGCCCACGAGCAGGTCGTACGCCTGGATCGTGCCGCCGCCCGAGCTGTACGCCACCAGTCGCCCGCCGGGGGCCAGGGCGCCGACCGCCGGGGTGAGCAGCTCGCCGCCCACCGCGTCGAGGGCGTAGTCGACGGGTTCGCCCCAGCTCTCGTCGGCGTAGGCGATCACCTCGTCCACGCCGAGCGAGCGCACGAAGGCGGTTTTGGCCGGGTCGGACACGGCGGCCACCACCCGGGTCGCGCCCCGAACTCGGGCCAGCTGTACGGCGAGGTGACCGACTCCGCTCGCCGCGGCCGTGACCAGGGCCGACTCGCCCGGCTCGGGGTGCGCGGCGGCGAGGGCGCCGAGAGCGACCAGGCCGCTGCGGACGAGGGCGACCGCGTCGACGGCGGAGGCGGTCTCCGGGATCGGGGAGGCCATCGCCTCGTGCAGGAGCGCGAAGTCGGCGTAGCCGTGCCCGAAGCACAGGCCCGTGACCCGGTCGCCGGCGCCGAAGCGGTTGACGCCGGCGCCCACCGCCACGACCTCGCCCGCGATCTCGCCGCCCAGCGGGATCGGTTCGGCGGCCTCGGTGACCTTGCGGATGACCGGGAGCGTGACACCGATCGCCTCGCAGCGGACGAGGAGTTCACCGGGGCTCGGTTCGGGGACGGGGGCGTCCTCCAGGAACAGGGGGCCGCCGGTGGACTCGTAGCGGATGCGGCGCATCGCACCTCCGGGTGTCGCGGGTGTCGCGGGTGTCGACAGTGGCGTGGGGATCGTTGGGGCTCCCCACGGTTTCGTTGGGAGCCCCAACGGTAGACATGATTCATTGGGAAGTCCAACGACTTCTCGCTACCCTGTCCCCATGCCCGAAGCGCCCCTCGTCGCCATCCGCTCCCTGCCCAGCTGGCTGCTCGGCCGTGCGGCCGCCCACGGGCGGACCCTGGTGGCCCGGGCGCTGGCCGCCGAGGGGCTGAAGATGTGGCACCACGTCGTGCTCTCCGCCGTCCGCGACCTCGCCCCCGTGGCCCAGGCCGACCTCGGCCGCGGTGTGGGTCTCGACCCCAAGGACCTGGTCGGCGTCCTCAACGACCTCCAGGCCGCGGGCCACATCGTGCGCGAGCCCGATCCCAAGGACCGGCGCAAGAACGCGGTGTCCCTCACCGTGCAGGGCGCCTGGCTCCTGGAGCGCTGCGAGCGGGCCGCCCGCGCGGCCAACGACGAGCTGCTCGCCCCGCTCTCGGCCGCCGAACGCGACCAGTTCATGGACCTGTTGATCCGGATTTCCGGTACGGACGGCTGACGACGGATAACGTTCCGTCATGACCGCACCCCTAGCGCTCGACCCCGCGCGCAGCGCCCTCGTGCTCGTCGATCTGATGGACCGGATCGTCGCGCTGCCCCTGGAGCCCCGCAAAGGCACCGAAGTCCTGCACGCCGCCGAGGAGTTGACGACCGCCTTCCGAGCGGCCGGCGCACCCGTCGTGCTGATCCGGGTCGAGCGGCCCGGCGTCGCCGAACAGCCGGCCGGCAGCGAACTGGTGGCGGGGCTCGCCCAGGACGGCGACATCGAGGTCGTGAAGCGGACCATCGGCGGCTTCCAGAGCACCGACCTGCACGACCGCCTCCATGAACGCGGCGTCCGCACACTGGTGTTCGGCGGTATCGCCACCAACCTCGGTGTCGAGTCCACCGCCCGCGCCGCCGGAGACCTCGGCTACGACCTCGTCTTCGTCGAGGACGCCATGGCCGCGCTGACCGGCCCCGAGCACGACGCGTCCGTACGGCTGGACTTCCCGCGCCTGGGGACCGTGGTCACGGCGGCGGAGGTGCGGTTCGTGGCCTGAGCCCCCCCCGGAGCGCGGACGGCGACTCAGACCAGCGTCCCGCCGCCGTCCACCGTGACGACCGAGCCGGTGCTGTACCCGCCGCGCATCAGGTACAGGTACGCCTCGGCGATGTCCGCGGGCTCGCCCACCCGGCCGACCGGGAGCGACGCGGCAGTGGACGCGTACAGCCCCTCGCGGTCCTCCTGGGCCAGGTCCCGCCACAGCTCGGTGCGGACCACGCCGGGGGAGACCACGTTGACGCGGACCGGGGCCAGCTCCAGGGCCAGGGCCCGGGTGAGCGACTCCATCGCCCCGCACAGGCTCGCCGCGACGGTCGTGCCCGGCATCGGACGCTGCCCGGCCGTACCCGTCGTCAGGACGACGGAGCCGCCCGGACGGATCGACGGGGCGCCGTGCTTGACCGCCGTGTACGCGCCCCACAGCCGCGTGTCCAGGAAGCGCCGGGCCCGCCCCAGGTCCGACTCGGCGAGACTCCCCATGAGAATGGACTCGCCGGCCGTGTAGACGAGGTGGTCGAAGGCGCCGACCCGCGCGAAGAAGCCGCGTACGGAGTCCTCGTCGGCCGCGTCCAGGACGTGTCCCTCGGCACCGCCGGGCAGCCGCTTCAGCGCCGCGTCCACGCTCTCCTGCCGGCGCGAGGCGACGACCACGTCCGCGCCCTCCTGGACGGCGGCCTCCGCGACCGCCAGCCCGATCCCTCCCGTACCCCCGATGACGACGATCCGCTGTCCCTGCACGCTCATGACGTGTTCCTTCCGTGGTGTCAGGACTCCTGACGTCCTGACGTCGTCCAGCCTGTGGCCGACCGGGTCCCGCCGTCCAAGACCTCTTTCAGCTGTGGCGATACCCTGGAGGCATCGCCGAGGGAAAGGGCGGGCGGCATGGATCTCGACCTGCGCAAGGTCCGCTACTTCGTGGCGGTGGCCGAGCAGCTGCACTTCGGTCGGGCCGCCGACGGGCTGCACATCGCGCAGCCGGTGCTGAGCCGGCAGATCCGGGCGCTGGAGAAGGACTTGGACGCCACGCTCTTCGAACGCGACAGCCACGGCGTCATGTTGACCGGAGCCGGACGCCAACTCCTGGAAGACGCACGAGCGTTGCTCGCCGTCGCCGAGGCCGCTCGCCGCCGGACCCACCGGGCCGCGCGCGGACCGCGCCGGTTCGTCGTCGGCTTCCGGGCGGGTGTCGTCGTATCGCACGCCGTACGTGCCTTCGGTGCCGCGCACCCCGATGTCGCCGTCGAGGCCCGCCGGGTCGAGTGGGACGACCAGGAGGACCTGATCCTCGACGGCACCGTCGACCTAGCCTATCTGCGCCGGCCGATCCGGGAGCGGGGACTGAAACTGCTGCCGCTGTTCACCGAGGCACGGGTGGCGATGCTCCCCGCCGATCACCGGCTGGCCGGCAAGCAGGAACTGTTCACGGCCGACCTCGCGGACGAGCCCCGGCTGCGTTACGTCGACGCCGGTCCCGACCAGGTGCCGATCCGCACGATCGAGGAGAAGTTCGAGCGTGTGGTGGCGGGCCGGGGCATCACCCTGGTCCCGGTGTCGGTCGCCGAGCAGTACTCACGGCCCGACATCACCTATGTGCCGGTCGCGGACGCGGAGCCCGACGAGGTGATCCTCGCCTGGGACGCGTCCCGCCGGTCACCGCTGATCTCGGCGTTCGCGCAGGTCGCGAACGTCTGAGACGGGGCCCCTGCGGCGCAGGGGGCGCTCCCCGCCGGTCGGGGCCCCGCCGCCGTGTCGCGGAGAGCCGGTCACGCCTGGGCGGCCGCGGTCCGCAGGGCGATGCGGTGCTCGCCCGCGTACACGTTCATGGAGCTGCCCCGCAGGAAGCCCACCAGGGTCAGACCGGTCTCCGCCGCCAGATCCACCGCCAGCGAGGACGGCGCCGAAACCGCCGCCAGGACCGGTATCCCGGCCATGACCGCCTTCTGCGCCAGCTCGAAGGAAGCCCGCCCCGACACCAGAAGGAGCGTCCGGGACAGCGGCAGGTTCCCCTGCTGGAGGGCGCGGCCGACCAGCTTGTCGACCGCGTTGTGCCGGCCCACGTCCTCCCGGATGTCGACCAGCTCACCGTCCTCGGTGAACAGGGCCGCCGCGTGCAGCCCCCCGGTCCGGTCGAAGACCCGCTGGGCCGCGCGGAGCCGGTCGGGGAGGCTCGCGAGCAGGTCGGGCTCCACCCGGACCGGGGGAGTGTCGGCGATCGGCCAGCGGGCCGTCGTCCGCACCGCGTCGAGGCTCGCCTTGCCGCACAGGCCGCACGACGAGGTCGTATAGACGTTCCGTTCCAGCGTGATGTCCGGGATCCGTACACCGGGGGCCGTCCGCACGTCCACCACGTTGTACGAGTTCGAGCCGTCGACGGTCGCGCCCGCGCAGTACACGATGTTCTGCAGGTCGCTCTGCTCGGCGAGGACGCCCTCGCTGACCAGGAAGCCCGCGGCCAGCGCGAAGTCGTCGCCCGGGGTGCGCATGGTGATCGCGAGCGGTTTGCCGTTCAGCCGGATCTCCAGCGGCTCCTCCGCGACCAGCGTGTCCGGTCGGGTGGAGACCGCCCCGTCCCGGATGCGGATCACCTTGCGTCGTTCCGTGACTCGTCCCATGTCGTGCCTCAGTCCCGGTTCTGTACGTGCTGGTAGCCGAAACGGCCCTTGATGCAGAGGTTGCCGTGGGTCACCGGGTTGTCGTGCGGCGAGGTGACCTTCACGATCTCATTGTCCTGCACATGGAGTGTGAGGTTGCAGCCCACTCCGCAGTACGCGCACACGGTGGTCGTCTCGGTCTGCTCGGACTCGTTCCACGTACCCGCCGCCCGCATGTCGAACTCCGACTTGAACGACAGCGCGCCCGTCGGGCACACCTCGATGCAGTTGCCGCAGTACACGCACGCGGAGTCGGTCAGCGGGGCGTCGTGCTCGACCGCGATCCGGGCGTCGAAACCGCGCCCGGCGACGGAGATCGCGAAGGTGTTCTGCCACTGGTCGCCGCACGCGTCCACGCACTTGTAACAGAGGATGCACTTGTCGTAGTCGCGCACGTACAGATCGTTGTCGACCCTCGGCTCCTCGGCGAGACGGGCCGCGTCCGGGCCGAAGCGGTCCGGTTTCGCCTCGTACTCCTTGATCCACCCGGCGACCTGCGGGGTGGTCGACAGGTCGACCGAGGAGGCCAGCAGCTCCAGGACGATCTTGCGGCTGTGCCGGGCGCGTTCGGTGTCCGTGCGGACCTCCATGCCCGGCTCGGCCCTGCGCGAGCAGGCCGGGACCAGGGTCCGGGAGCCCTCGACCTCGACGACACAGACCCGGCAGGCGTTCTTCGGGGTGAGCGTGTCGCCCTGGCAGAGGGTCGGCACGTCCTTGCCCGCGGCCCGGCAGGCGTCGAGGATCGTCGCGCCCTCGGGTGCCCGGACGCTCTCCCCGTCGATCGTGAACTCCAGCAGCCGGCGGGGAATCCCCAGCGGTGTCACGGTCATTCGTACGCCCCCAGACGGTCGATGGCGGATTCCACGGCGTTCCACGCGGTCTGTCCCAGACCGCAGATCGAGGCGTCCCGCATCGCGCGGCCGACCTCTCGCAACAGGGCGATGTCATCGGCGGCGGCCGCGCCCGTGCGCTCGGCGATCCGGTGCAGCGCCTCCTCCTGCCGCACGGTCCCGACCCGGCACGGCACACACTGCCCGCACGACTCGTCGCGGAAGAACTCGGCGATGCGGAGCAGCAGTCGGGGCAGCGGGACCGTGTCGTCGAAGGCCATGACGACTCCCGAGCCGAGCGTCGTCCCCGCCTCCCGGGTGCCTTCGAAGGTGAGCGGGATGTCGAGTTCGTCCGGTCGTACGAAGCCGCCGGCCGCGCCGCCGAGCAGCACCGCCCGCAGCCCGTCGCGCACGCCGGCCTTCGTCAGCAGCTCACCGAGCGTGGCGCCGAAGGGGAGTTCGTAGACGCCCGGCCGCTCCACGCTCCCGGAGACACAGAACAGCTTGGGCCCGGTGGACCGTTCGGTGCCGATCGCCGCGTACGCCGGTGCGCCCATGGTCAGGATCGGCAGTACGTTGACCAGCGTCTCCACGTTGTTCTCGACCGTCGGCTTGCCGAACAGGCCCTTCTCCACCGGGAAGGGCGGCTTGGCGCGCGGCTCGCCCCGGTAGCCCTCGATGGAGTTGAACAGGGCGGTCTCCTCGCCGCAGATGTAGGCGCCTGCACCGCGCCGGATCTCGATGTCGAAGGCGTAGCCCTGACCGAGGATGTCATCGCCGAGGAAGCCGCGCGCGCGTGCCTGCGTGATCGCGTGCTCCAGGCGGCGCAGGGCGCGCGGGTACTCGCCGCGCAGATACAGGAAGCCCCGGTGGGCGCCGGTCGCGTACGCCGCGATGGTCATCGACTCGACGAGCGCGTAGGGGTCGCCCTCCATGAGGACGCGGTCCTTGAAGGTGCCCGGCTCGGATTCGTCCGCGTTGCACACCAGGTAGTGGGGGTGGTCGGGCTGCGACGCCGTGGCCTGCCATTTGCGGCCGGTGGGGAAGGCGGCGCCGCCCCGCCCGACCAGGCCGGAGTCGGTGACCTCGCGGATGACCCCGGCCGGACCCAGCTCGAAGGCCCGGCGCAGGGCAGTGTAGCCGCCGTGGGCGCGGTAGTCGTCGAGGCTCGACGGGTCCACGACACCGATGCGGCGCAGCAGGATCAGTTTCTCTTCAGGAGCCGAGGCCTGCGGCACCGCCAGCTGGGCCGACGGCTCCTCGCGCGCCGAGTCCGGAGCGCTCGCGGCGAGCACGGCCTCGTGGACGGTCGCCGGCGCCGAGACCGCCGTACGCACCGGGTCGCCCGCCTTGACCGCGAGGGCGGCCGGGGCCCGCTCGCACAGGCCCAGGCAGGGGCTGCGCTCTACGTGGACGCCGCTGCCGGGGCCGAGGCGGGACTCGATCCCCGCGCACAGGTCCGCGGCCCCGGCCGCCGCGCAGGCGAGGTCCGTGCAGACGTGCAGGACGGTGGCCGGACGGGGCTTGACGGAGAACATGGCGTAGAACGTGGCGACCCCGTACGCCTCCGCCGGCGGCACCGTGAGCCGGCGGCAGAGGTAGTCGAGGGCGCCGTCGCTGATCCAGCCGATCCGGTCGTTGATCGCGTGCAGCCCCGGCAGCAGCAGGTCGCGGCGGTCCCGGGCGGCGCGCCCGCCACGGGCCCAGCGCAGGTCCGCGACGCGCATCTCATCGCGGGCCGCGCCCTCCCAGGAGGACTCGGGAGGGCCCAACAGGGCTTCCACGGCCGCCCGTTCGTCGTCCGTCGGTTTGCTGTCACCGAAGTGCAGGTCCACTTACGTCACCTCACGATCGTCGCCACGGGAAGCTTCTCGATCCGGATCGCCGAGGCCTTGAACTCCGCCGTCCCCGCGATCGGGCAATTGGCCTCGATCGTCAGCTGGTTGGTGTCCACCTCGTCGGGAAAGTGCATGGTCATGAAGGCGAGCCCCGGCCGCAGCGCGGTGTCCACCCACACGGGCGCCCGCACCGAACCGCGCCGCGAGGACACCTGGACCTCCTCGCCGACCACGACCCCGTAGCGCTCGGCGTCCTCCGGGCACAGCTCGATGTACTCGCCGCGCCGCAGCGGGGAGGCGAAACTGCCGCTCTGCACACCGGTGTTGTAGGAGTCCAGGCGCCGCCCGGTGGTCAGCCGGATCGGGTACCGCTCGTCCGTGAGGTCGACCGGCGGGTCGTGCAGCACGATCCCGAAGGGCGCGAGCCGCCCTCGTTCGGCCGGGTCCGATTCCCACAACCGGCCGTGCAGATAGGTCGGTTCGATGTCCTCGGTGCTCGGGCACGGCCACTGGATGCCCTGGTGCTCGGCCAGCCGCTCGTACGTCATCCCGTAGTGGTCCGGGGACACCGAGCGCAGCTCGTTCCAGACGGCCTCGGCGTCGGCGTACTTCCAGTCGTGGCCCAGGCGCGCCGCCAGCTCGCAGAGGATGTCGATGTCCTCGCGGGCCTCGCCGGGCGGGGTGACCGCACGCCGGACCCGCTGAACCCGCCGCTCACTGTTGGTCGTTGTGCCGTCGGTCTCCGCCCAGCCGGCGGTGGCGGGCAGGATCACGTCCGCCAGCTCGGCCGTCTTCGTCAGGAAGATGTCCTGTACGACGAGGAAGTCCAGCTCCCGCATCCGCCGTACCGCCTGCTCGCTGTCGGCCTCCGACTGCGCCGGGTTCTCGCCGATGCAGTAGACGGCCTTGAGCGTGCCCTCCTCCATCGCCTCGAACATCTCGGTGAGGTTCAGCCCGTAGTGCGGCTGGATGACGGTGTCCCAGGCCGACTCGAACTTGAGGCGGGATTCCGGGTCGAGGATGTCCTGGAAGCCGGGCAGGCGGTTGGGGATCGCGCCCATGTCGCCGCCGCCCTGGACGTTGTTCTGTCCGCGCAGGGGCTGCAACCCGCTGCCGTAGCGGCCCACATGGCCGGTCAGCAGGGAGAGGTTGATGAGCGCGCGGACGTTGTCGGTGCCGTTGTGGTGCTCGGTGATGCCGAGGGTCCAGCACAGCTGGGCGCGCTCGGCGCGGGCGTAGGCGTGCGCCAACTCCCTTATGGCGGCGGCCGGTACGCCGGTCACCTTCTCGGCGAGGGACAGCGTCCACGGCTCGACGAGCGCCTTGTACTCCTCGAAGCCGCTGGTCGCCCGCTCGATGAAGGCCTCGTTGGCCAGGCCGGCGTGGATGATCTCGCGGCCGATCGCGTGGGCCATCGGGATGTCCGTGCCGACGTTGAGACCGAGCCAGCTCTCCGCCCACTCGGCGGTGGAGGTGCGGCGAGGGTCGACGGCGTACATCCGGGCGCCGTTCCTGATCCCCTTCAGGACGTGCTGGAAGAAGATCGGGTGCGCGAAGCGCGCGTTGGAGCCCCACATCACGATGACGTCGGTGTGCTCGATCTCCTCGTACGAGGAGGTCCCGCCGCCGGAGCCGAACGCGGCCGTCAGGCCCGCCACACTCGGGGCGTGACACGTCCGGTTGCAGGAGTCGACGTTGTTGGTGCCCATGACCACGCGGGCGAACTTCTGGGCCACGTAGTTCATCTCGTTGGTCGCGCGGGCGCAGGAGAACATGCCGAACGCGTCACGGTTGCGGGCGAGTCCTCGGGCCGCCCGGTCCAGGGCCTCCTCCCAACTCGCCTGCCGGAAGGGCTCGTCACGGGAGTCCCGCACGAGCGGGTGCGTGAGGCGGGTGTAGGTCTTCGGCTGCCGCTTCCTCATACGACGCTCCTCATGGGGCGCTCCTGGCTCCTCATGCCGCGCTCCTGAGCGCGAGCAGGTCCGAGATGGCGTGCACGGTGCGCAGGGTGGGCACCTCCATGCCGGTGATCTCCGCCAGCTCGACGACGGCCGCGAGCAGCACGTCGAGTTCGAGCGGCTTGCCGCGCTCCAGGTCCTGGAGCGTGGAGGTGCGGTGGTCGCCGACCTTCTCGGCGCCCGCGAGCCGGCGTTCGATGGAGACGCCGACCTCGCAGCCCAGCGCCTCGGCGACGGCGAGCGTCTCGGCCATCATGGTCTCGATGACCTTGCGGGTGCCGCCGTGCAGACACATCTGCCGCATGGTGGCACGGGACAGCGCGCTGATCGGGTTGAAGGAGATGTTGCCGAGCAGCTTGAGCCAGATGTCGTTGCGCAGGTCCGGCTCCACCGGGCACTTCAGGCCGCCGGCCACCATGGCCTCGCCGAACACCGTGCAGCGCGTCGAGACGCTGCGATCGGGCTCGCCGACGGAGAACCGGGTGCCTTCCAAGTGCCGTACGACTCCCGGCCCTTCGAGTTCGGTGGCCGCGTACACCACGCAGCCGATGGCCCGCTCGGGCGCGAGCACCGCACTGACCGCGCCGGCCGGGTCCACGCTCTCGACGCGGTGGCCGTCGTAGGGGCCGCCGTGTCGGTGGAAGTACCACCAGGGGATGCCGTTCTGGGCGGCTATCACCGCCGTGGTGTCGTGCAGCAGTGGCTCGATCAGCGGCCCGCACGCCGCGTACGAGTTGGCCTTCAGGCCCAGGAACACATAGTCGACCGGGCCGATCTCGGCCGGGTCGTCGGTGGCGTGCGCGTGCGCGGTGAAGTCGCCGCGCGGGCTGAGCACTCGTACTCCGTGCTGCCTCATGGCCGCCAAGTGCGGTCCACGGGCGACGAGATGGACGTCGGCGCCGGCGCGGTGGAGCGCGGCACCGACGTAGGCGCCGATCGCACCGGCGCCGAGAACTGCGACTTTCATGACGGGGGAGCTCCGTTCGGTCGAGGGTACCGAGGAACTTTTGATGTCTGTCGACGGAATATTGTCTACAGTATGGGACTTGGGGCGGCAAGGGTTCGCGCACGACCTGACCGAGCCTTGGACACCGGCTGCCGGTACGACCGTTCGTCGCGTGTCGCATACCGCTCACCGCATACGGTCGACGCGCGGCTTTTCAACTACCGCCGTACTGCTTACCGTCCGGGATCATGAGTCCCCCCGTCGCACCCGCCGGCTGGAGCCGGTGGCTCGTTCCCCCCGCCGCTCTCTCCGTCCATCTCTCCATCGGCCAGGCCTACGCCTGGAGCGTGTTCAAGCCACCGCTCGAATCCTCGCTCGGGCTGAGCGGCACGCAGAGCGCGCTGCCCTTCCAGCTCGCCATCGTCATGCTGGGTCTGTCGGCCGCGTTCGGCGGCACGTTCGTGGAGCGCAACGGACCGCGCTGGGCGATGACCGTCGCCCTGGTCTGCTTCTCGTCTGGCTTCCTGATCTCCGCGCTCGGCGCGGCCACCGAGCAGTACTGGCTGATCGTCCTCGGCTACGGCTTCGTCGGCGGCATCGGCCTCGGCATCGGCTACATCTCGCCCGTCTCCACCCTCATCAAGTGGTTCCCGGACCGGCCCGGCATGGCCACCGGCATCGCGATCATGGGCTTCGGCGGCGGCGCGCTCATCGCCTCGCCGTGGTCCACACAGATGCTGGAGTCCTTCGGCAGCGACAGCTCCGGGATCGCGCAGGCGTTCCTCGTGCACGGTCTGGTGTACGCCGTGTTCATGTCGCTCGGGGTGCTCCTTGTGCGGGTCCCGCGCACCGAGAAGCCCGTCGAGGGTGCGCCGAGCGCCCTCCAGGGGCCGCAGGTCTCCGCCCGCAACGCCGTACGCACCCCGCAGTTCTGGTGCCTGTGGGTGGTGCTCTGCATGAACGTGACCGCGGGCATCGGCATCCTGGAGAAGGCCGCCCCGATGATCACGGACTTCTTCGCGGACACCTCCACCCCGGTCTCCGTGTCCGCTGCCGCCGGCTTCGTCGCGCTGCTGTCCGCGGCCAACATGGCGGGCCGCATCGGGTGGTCGTCGACCTCCGACCTGATCGGGCGCAAGAACATCTACCGCGTCTACCTGGGCGCCGGCGCCGTGATGTACGCGCTGATCGCGCTGTTCGGCGACTCCTCCAAGCCGCTGTTCATCCTGTGCGCCCTGGTGATCCTGTCCTTCTACGGCGGCGGTTTCGCGACCATCCCGGCCTACCTCAAGGACCTCTTCGGCTCCTACCAGGTCGGCGCGATCCACGGACGGCTGCTCACCGCCTGGTCCCTGGCCGGTGTCCTCGGACCGCTGATCGTGAACTGGATCGCCGACCGGCAGGAGGACGCCGGCAAGCACGGCTCCGCCCTGTACGGGCTGTCCTTCATCATCATGATCGGCCTGCTGGTCGTCGGTTTCGTCGCCAACGAACTCGTCCGGCCCGTCGACGCCCGCCACCACATCCCCGCCCCGAGGGAGGAGACCGTCGATGTCGAACGACAGCAGTCAGAGTCCGCCTGACCGGCGCCCGCTGATCGCCTTCGCCTGGCTGTGGGTGGGGGCGCCGCTCGTGTACGGACTGTACGAACTCGTACAGAAAGCGACACAATTGTTCACCAAGTGAGTGCCCCGCTCACCGGGTGATTGTTCGGGAGGGGTTCGGGCGTCCGGCTCTAGGCCATGCGGCTGACAGAAGCCGACAACAGGGGCGCCCGAATCCTGTCGCCTTGGCTGCCGTCGTACCGGTGAGTCACTCCCCAGACTGGAGGATCCCGCAACTCAAGGCGACAACGAGGGGACCACCGAGATGAACGGCACGCGCATCGCCGCCGTCGGTCACTACCAGCCCGCGAAGGTACTCACCAACAAGGAACTCGCGGGCATGGTGGACACCAGCGACGAGTGGATCACGTCCCGGGTGGGCATCCGCACACGACACATCGCCGGTCCCGACGAGCCCGTCGACGAGCTGGCCGCGCACGCCGCCGCCAAGGCGCTCGCCGGCGCCGGGCTCTCGCCCGCCGACATCGACCTCGTCCTGGTCGCCACGTCCACCGCCGTGGACCGCTCGCCCAACATGGCCGCGCGCGTCTCCGCCCGGCTCGGCATCCCCTCGCCGGCCGCGATGGACGTCAACGTCGTGTGCGCGGGATTCACCCACGCCCTCGCCACCGCCGACCACGCGGTCCGTGCGGGTGCCGCGACGCGGGCCCTGGTCATCGGCGCCGACAAGATGTCCGAGGTCACCGACTGGACCGACCGCACCACCTGCGTGCTCGTCGGCGACGGCGCGGGCGCCGCTGTGGTCGAGGCGTGCGGGCCGGGCGAGGAGGCCGCCATCGGGCCGGTGCTGTGGGGCTCGGTGCCCGAGATGGGGCACGCCGTGCGGATCGAGGGCCAGCCCGCCCGGTTCGCGCAGGAGGGGCAGAGCGTCTACCGCTGGGCCACCACCCAGCTGCCCGCGATCGCCCGCAAGGCCTGCGAGAAGGCCGGGCTCGCGCCCGAGGAACTGGCCGGAGTCGTCCTCCACCAGGCCAACCTGCGGATCATCGAACCGCTCGCCGAGAAGATCGGCGCGGTGAACGCCGTCGTCGCCCGGGACGTAGTGGAGTCCGGGAACACCTCGGCGGCCAGCATCCCGCTCGCTTTCTCGAAGCTGGTCGAACAGGGCGCGCTCAGCACCGGCGACCCGGTCCTGCTGTTCGGCTTCGGCGGAAACCTGTCGTATGCCGGTCAGGTCGTCCGCTGCCCCTGACCTGGAAGTTCTCGCGGATGTGACGCAGTCGACGCCCGAACTCCCTGGCCGCTGTGCGCCGTAGACTGTAGACGAAAGACAATTCATACTGGCTTTCCGGCTGCAGTTGCCCCGCGCTGCCCAGGAGGGGGACGGACCGATGTTGTCGACAGGACTGCCGCAAGGCGCGGTGCCCAAGCTCGAACGGCCCGGCCCCTTGCGTGACCGCGTCTACGAGGCGCTCCTCGAACTGATCACCACGCGCGCCCTCCAGCCCGGCCAGCACCTGGTCGAGAGCGAACTCGCCGGGCATCTCGGCGTCTCGCGACAGCCGGTGCGGGAGGCGTTGCAGCGGCTGAACACCGAGGGCTGGGTCGATCTGCGGCCCGCCCAGGGCGCGTTCGTGCACGAGCCGACGGAGGAGGAGGCCGACCAACTCCTCACCGTCCGCACCCTGTTGGAGGCCGAGGCCGCCCGCCTCGCCGCCGCCAACGCGGGCAGCACCGGCATCAAGGTCCTCGAAGAGCTGTGCGCCGAGGGCGAGAAGGCTGTCGCCGCGGACGACGTGGACGGCGCCGTCGCGATGAACGCCCGCTTCCACGCGAAGGTGATGGAACTGGCGGGCAACACGGTCCTCGCCGAACTGGCCGCCCAGGTCGACCGCCGGGTCCGCTGGTACTACACCCCGATCGCCCGCCAGCGCGGCCACGAGTCGTGGATCGAACACCGGGCCCTGATCGCGGCGATCTCGGCCCGGGACGAACAGCGGGCGACGGCACTGATGCGGGAGCACACGGAGCACACTCGACGGTCGTATCACGCGCGGAGCAAGTGAGCGGGGCCGGAGGCAACGGCCAGGATGCCAGGGCGGGTTCAGACGCTGGACGAGGTGATCCTGGCGGGACCGCCCGTCACTTCCCCGAGGACTCGGTCCGCGCGCTCGCGAGCTGCACCCACGTGCCCATCTCGCGCTGCTCTATCCGGGTCACGCCGGCGGCGAGCACCTGGTCGCGGGTGGCGGGGTCGTCGTACGGCTCGGCGCCCGTGCGGTAGAGCCTGCGTTCCGCCTCGACGGCTTCGCGGGCCTCGCTGAAGCGCAGGTAGTCGTCCTGCCAGTGGAAGACGGCACGCAGGCCGGTGATCACTACCACGACACCACCCAGGACGGCGGGCACCTGCGCGTTCGAGGGGGCGATGACGGCGGAGACCGGGATCGCCGCGGAGAGCAGGAGTTGCAGAGCCTCGGTGAGCCGGAAGTAGCGGCGGGCCTTGATCGCCGCCGAGCGGTACCAGTCGTACGAGCCGTTCGCCACCTTCATCGCGTAACCGGGCTCGGTGCCGACGACGGTTCCGGCGTCGGCCTCGCCGGTGCCGATCCGTCCTGGCGATGGTTCCTGAGTCATTCGCGCTCCCCCCAAGCACTCCTGCACCGCAGCCAAAGGGTAGCCAACAACGGCCCTTTTCAACCCTCTTGGGGCCGGGAGACGTCCCACTTCCCTTTGTCCTCTCAGTGGAGAAAGTCGTCGGTAATTCGTGCACAGCTTCTTCCCAGGTTCGGCGCCCGCTGCTACGTTCCCCTCGAAAGCCCGAACAGAGGCGGCCGATTGAGGCGGGGAGGGGCCAGTGAGACGCATGACGGCACGACCCGCCAACGCCCATCAGGCCAGGCTCCTCAAGCTGTTGCGTGACGGAGGTCCCAACTCCCGTGCGCAGCTGGGCGATCAGATCGATCTGTCACGGTCGAAGCTGGCCGTGGAGGTGGACCGGCTGCTGGAGACGGGCCTGATCGTGGCCGACGGACTCGCCGCCTCGCGCGGTGGCCGGCGGTCCCACAACATCCGGTTGGCCCCGAACCTGCGGTTCCTCGGCGTGGACATCGGCGCGACCTCGGTCGACGTCGCCGTCACCAACGCCGAACTGGAGGTGCTGGGCCATCTCAACCAGCCCATGGACGTGCGCGAGGGCCCGGTCGCGGTCTTCGAGCAAGTCCTGTCCATGGCAGCGAAGTTGAGGGCCTCGGGGCTCGCGGAAGGGTTCGACGGCGCCGGTATCGGTGTCCCCGGACCGGTCCGCTTCCCCGAGGGCGTCCCGGTGGCGCCGCCGATCATGCCGGGCTGGGACGGCTTCCCGGTGCGGGAGGCGCTCAGTCAGGAACTCGGCTGTCCGGTCATGGTCGACAACGACGTGAACCTGATGGCCATGGGGGAGCAGCACGCGGGCGTAGCCCGTTCCGTGGGCGACTTCCTCTGCGTCAAGATCGGTACCGGCATCGGCTGCGGCATCGTCGCCGGCGGTGAGGTCCACCGCGGGGTGACGGGCAGCGCGGGCGACATCGGGCACATCCAGGCCGTGCCCGACGGACGTCCGTGCGCCTGCGGCAACCGGGGCTGTCTCGAAGCCCACTTCAGCGGCGCGGCCCTGGCCAGGGACGCGCTGGAGGCGGCCCAGCAGGGGCGGTCGGTGGAGCTCGCGACCCGGCTGGAGGCGACCGGCACCCTGACCGCCGTGGACGTCGCCGCCGCGGCCGCCGCGGGTGACGCCACATCCCTCGACCTGATCCGCGAGGGCGGCAACCGCACCGGCGAGGTCATCGCCAGCCTCGTCTCCTTCTTCAACCCCGGCCTGGTGGTGATCGGCGGCGGGGTGACCGGCCTCGGCCACACCCTGCTCGCCGCGATCCGCACCCAGGTCTACCGCCAGTCACTCCCGCTGGCGACCGGCAACCTGCCCATCGTCCTGGGTGAGTTGGGCCCCACCGCCGGAGTCATCGGCGCGGCCCGACTGATCAGCGACCACCTGTTCTCACCCGCGTAGACACGTTCCGCACCGCGTGGACGCGCGGTCCGCAACGGCCCACCCGTACAGCGCCCTGCTTCGCCCTGCCCAGAAGCTTCGCCCCGCGTGGACTCTCCTCCCCGCGCCGAATCTTCGCCCTGCCCTGAAACCGGCCCGCACGCCAGCCAAGGGGAACACCGATGGCACCAGAACCACCGCTGCTCAGCATGTCCGGCATCACCAAGTCGTTCCCCGGAGTCCGGGCCCTCGACGGCGTCGACCTCGACGTCCAGGCCGGCGAGGTGCACTGTCTGCTCGGCCAGAACGGGGCCGGCAAGTCCACGCTCATCAAGGTCCTGTCCGGTGCCCACCAGCCCGACACGGGCACCATCCACTGGCGCGGGGAGCCGGTCACCCTGCGCTCGCCGATCGCCGCCATGCGCCTCGGCATCGCCACCATCTACCAGGAACTCGACCTGGTGGAGCACCTGTCGGTGGCCGAGAACGTCCACCTGGGCCATGAACCCACGGCGGCCGGTTTCGTCGTACGGGGGAAGGCCGCCAAAGCGTCAACTGCCGCTCTGCTGAAGCGACTTGGGCACCCGGAGATCGATCCGGCGCGGCTCGTCGGGGCGTTGTCCGCCGCCCAGCAGCAGATCGTCTCCATGGCCCGCGCGCTCTCCCACGACGTACGCCTCATCGTGATGGACGAGCCGTCCGCCGCCCTCGATCCGGACGAGGTCGACAACCTCTTCCGGATCGTCGGCGACCTGACGGCCGACGGGGTCGCCGTCGTCTACATCTCGCACCGCCTGGAGGAGATCCGCCGGATCGGCGACCGCGTGACCGTGCTGAAGGACGGACGCGCGGTGGCGGTCGGACTGCCCGCAGAGTCGACGCCGACGCGCGAGGTGGTCGCCCTGATGACCGGCCGCAACGTCGAGTACGTCTTCCCCGAGCGGCCCACGGCACAGCCGCAGGGCACACCCGTCCTGGAGGTCCAAGGACTGGCCAGGGAGGGCGAGTTCGAGTCGCTCGACCTCAGCATCCAGCCCGGCGAGATCGTCGGACTGGCCGGACTCGTCGGCTCGGGGCGGTCGGAGATCCTGGAGACGATCTACGGCGCCCGCAAGCCCACCGCCGGTCAAGTCCGCGTCGACGGACGGGCGTTGCGGCCCGGCAGTGTGCGCGCCGCGGTCCGGGCCGGGCTCGGGCTCGCCCCCGAGGAGCGCAAGGCACAGGCCCTGCTGATGCTGGAGTCCGTCACCCGCAATGTCTCGGTCTCCTCCATGTCCCGCTTCTCGCGGGCCGGTTGGATCGACCGGGGAGCCGAGACGGGCGCCGCCCGGGCCGCGACGCGTGAGCTGTCGCTGCGGCCCGACAACCCGTCCGTCCCGATCCGCACCCTGTCCGGCGGCAACCAGCAGAAGGCCGTCCTGGCCCGCTGGCTGCTGCGCGGCTGCCGGGTGCTGCTGCTCGACGAACCGACCCGGGGCGTCGACGTCGGCGCCCGCGCCGAGCTGTACGCGGTGATCCGCCGGCTCGCCGACGAGGGCCTCGCCGTGCTCCTGGTCTCCAGCGAGGTGCCCGAGGTGCTCGGCCTCGCCGACCGCGTACTGGTGCTCCGCGAGGGCCGGGTCGTCCACACGGCGCCCGCCCGGGAGCTGGACGAACACCGCGTACTCGACCTGGTCATGGAAGGAAGCCCGGCGTCATGACGCAGCATGCCTCCCCACCGCGGGACAACACCGACAAGGTGCCGACGGTCGGCCAACCCCCTGTGTGGCGGGGCGTGTTCGCCCACGCCGACGTCCGCACCCTGTCCCTCCTCGGCGTGTTGGCGGTCCTGGTCCTGATCGGCGGGATCACCAAGCCCGACGAGTTCCTGGACACCCGCAACCTCCAACTCGTCCTCACCCAGGCCTCGGTGATCGGCGTCGTCACCGTCGGCATGACCTTCGTCATCACCTCCGGCGGCATCGACCTGTCGGTCGGCGCGATCGTCGCCCTGTCCTCGGTGTGGGCGACGACGCTGGCCACACAGGACTACGGCTTCGCAGGCGTCCTGTTCACCGCGGTGCTCGTCGGCATCGGCTGCGGCCTGGTCAACGGACTGCTCATCGCGTACGGCGGGATGGTCCCGTTCATCGCCACCCTCGCCATGCTGGCCTCGGCGCGCGGACTCGCGCTCCAGATCACCGACGGCAAGACGCAGATCGTCACCATCAACAGCATCCTCGACCTCGGCGAACGCGACGCCTATGTACTCGGCATCCCGCCGCTGGTCATGGTCTTCGCCGTCGTCACGATCATCGGCTGGCTGATCCTCAACCGCACCACCTTCGGCCGCCGCACGGTCGCCGTCGGCGGCAACTCGGAGGCCGCCCGCCTGGCCGGCATCGACGTCCGCCGCCAACGCCTCTACCTGTACCTGCTGTCCGGACTGTGCTGCGGCATCGCCGCCTTCCTGCTGATCATCCTGTCCGGCTCCGGCCAGAACACCAACGGCAACCTCTACGAACTCGACGCCATCGCCGCCGCGATCATCGGCGGCACCCTGCTCAGCGGCGGCCGGGGCACCATCACCGGCTCCGTGCTCGGCGTCCTGATCTTCACCACGATCACCAACATCTTCGCCCTGAACAACCTGCAGAGCGACGTCCAGCAGATCGCCAAGGGCGCGATCATCGTCGCCGCCGTGCTGGTCCAGCGCCGTACCGCGAGCACGACCTGAGGAAAGGGTTCACCGCCATGCCAGAGCCGACGCCTTTCACGAGCCGCAGAGGACTCCTCTTCGGGGCCGCCGCCGTATCCACCGGTGCCCTCCTCGTGGGCTGCACGAGCAACGACCCCAAGGACGAGGCCGCCGCCTCCGACAACCAGCCGGCCGCCTCCGACACCCCCGGCAAGCACGTCACCATCGGCTTCGCCGGACCGCAGGCCGACCACGGCTGGCTCAACGCGATCAACGACAACGCCAAGAGCCGCGCGAAGAAGTACTCCGACGTCTCCCTGGAGATCACCGAGGGCTCCAACGACACCGCCCAGCAGATCGGGCAGATCGAGACCCTCATCAACAAGAAGGTCGACGTCCTGGTGGTGCTGCCCGCCGACGGCAAGGCGCTCACCCAGGTCGGGTTGAAGGCGATGCGCGCGGGCATCCCCGTCGTCAACCTCGACCGCATCTTCAACTCCCCGCAGGCGTACCGCTGCTGGATCGGCGGCGACAACTACGGCATGGGCCTCAACGCCGGCACCTACATCGGCGAACAGCTCAAGGACACCAAGAACGCCCGGGTCATCGAACTCGCCGGGCTCGACAACCTGGAGCTGACCAAGCAGCGCACCCAGGGCTTCGACGACGCCCTGAAGAACTACCCCAACGTCAAGAAGGTGGCCCGCCAGGCCGCCGAGTTCACGGTCGAGTCGGGCCAGGCCAAGATGGCCCAACTCCTCCAGGCACAGCCCAAGTTCGACGCCCTGTGGAACCACGACGACGACCAGGGCGTGGGCGCGCTGCGCGCCATCGAGCAGGCCGGACGCGACGACTTCCTGATGGTCGGCGGCGCGGGCGCGCTCTCCGCGTTCCAGGCGATCAAGCAGGACAACGGCGTGCTCAAGGCGACGGTCCTGTACCCGCCGACGATGGCCTCCTCCGCGATCGACCTGGCCCGCGCGCTGGGCCAGGGCAAGGGCATCGGCGGTCTCTCCGAGTTCGAGATCCCGGCCTCGCTGACGCTCTACTCCGCCGTCGTCGACAAGGACAACGTCGACCAGTACATGTCCACCGGCTTCCGCTGACCGTGCCGGCCCCGCACCCCCCACGGCGCATTCACCACGAGGACGAGGAGGACATCCCTATGGGACAGCCGCAGCAGTCGGACGGGTCACCGGGAGAACAGCCGCCGCTACGGGTCGGCATGGTCGGCTACGCCTTCATGGGTGCCGCTCACTCCCAGGGCTGGCGCACCGTGGGCCGGGTCTTCGACCTGCCGCGCCGCCCGGTCCTGGCCGCCATCTGCGGGCGCGACGCCGCCGCCGTACGGGCGGCGGCGGACCGGCACGGCTGGGCGGCGGCCGAGACCGACTGGCGGGCCCTGGTCGCGCGGGACGACGTCGACCTGGTCGACATCTGCACGCCGGGCGACAGCCATGCCGAGATCGCCCTCGCGGCCCTCGCCGCCGGTAAGCACGTGCTGTGCGAGAAGCCCCTCGCGAACACCGTCGAGGAGGCCGAGTCGATGACGGCGGCGGCCGAAGCGGCGTACCAGCGAGGGCAGTTGGCGATGGTCGGCTTCAACTACCGCCGGGTGCCCGCCACCGCGCTCGCCCGGAACATGGTGGCGGAGGGCCGGCTCGGCGCCCTGCGGCACGTGCGGGTGACGTACCTTCAGGACTGGCTGGTGGACCCCGAGTTCCCGCTCACCTGGCGGCTGCGGAGGGAGACGGCGGGCTCCGGCTCCCTCGGCGACCTGGGCGCGCACATCATCGACCTCGCCCAGTTCCTCGCGGGTGAGCCGCTGGCCGGGGTCTCCGCCCTGACCGAGACCTTCGTACGCCAACGACCGCTGCCCGGCGGTCCCACCAGCGGCCTGTCCGCCGTGTCGACCGCGGGCACCGGCACGGTCACCGTCGACGACGCCGCCCTGTTCACCGGCCGCTTCGCCTCCGGCGCCCTCGCCTCCTTCGAGGCCACCCGCTACGCGACCGGCCGCAAGAACGCCCTGCGCATCGAACTCAACGGCGCGGACGGCTCGTTGGCCTTCGACCTGGAGCGCCTCAACGAACTCTCGTACCACGACGGTACGGAACCCGGGGCGCACGCCGGCTTCCGCCGCATCCTCGTCACCGAACCTGACCACCCCTACCTGGACGCCTGGTGGCCGCCGGGCCACGGCCTCGGCTACGAGCACACCTTCGTCCACCAGGCCCGCGACCTCGTCCACGCGATCGCCGAGGGACGGCAACCCCGGCCCTCGTTCGCCGACGGGCTCCAGGTGCAGCGGGTGCTGGCGGCGGTCGAGGAGAGCGCCGAGAAGAACTCCGTCTTCACGCCCATCGCCGTCTGAGGAGGATTGAGAGAGATGCCGCGTCAGTTCACGCTCTTCACCGGTCAGTGGGCCGACCTTCCCCTGGAGGAGGTCTGCCGCCTCGCCCGCGACTTCGGCTACGACGGGCTCGAACTCGCCTGCTGGGGCGACCACTTCGAGGTCGACAAGGCGCTCGCCGACTCGACGTACATCGAGTCCAGGAAGCAACTCCTCGACAAGTACGGCCTCAAGTGCTGGGCCATCTCCAACCACCTGACCGGCCAGGCCGTCTGCGACGCCATCATCGACGAACGTCACCAGGGCATCCTGTCCGCCGAGGTGTGGGGCGACGGCGACCCGGAGGGCGTACGGCAACGCGCTGCGAACCGGATCAAGGACACCGCGCGCGCCGCGGCGGCCTTCGGCGTCGACACCGTCATCGGCTTCACCGGCTCCGCCATCTGGCACCTGGTCGCCATGTTCCCGCCCGCCCCCGAGGCGATGATCGAGCGCGGCTACGAGGACTTCGCCGAGCGCTGGAACCCGATCCTCGACGTCTTCGACGCGGAGGGCGTGCGCTTCGCCCACGAGGTCCACCCCAGCGAGATCGCCTACGACTACTGGACAACTCACCGCGCCCTGGAGGCGGTTGGCGGGCGCCCCGCCTTCGGCCTCAACTTCGACCCCTCGCACTTCGTGTGGCAGGACCTCGACCCCGTCGGCTTCCTGTGGGACTTCCGCGACCGGATCTACCACGTCGACTGCAAGGAGGCCCGCAAGCGCCTCGACGGCCGCAACGGCCGGCTCGGCTCCCACCTGCCGTGGGGCGACCCGCGCCGCGGCTGGGACTTCGTCTCCGCGGGCCACGGCGACGTGCCCTGGGAGGACGTCTTCCGGATGCTGCGCTCCATCGACTACCAGGGCCCCATCTCGGTCGAGTGGGAGGACGCCGGCATGGACCGGCTCCAAGGTGCTCCCGAGGCTCTGACCCGGCTCAAGGCCTTCGACTTCGAGCCGCCGACGGCGTCCTTCGACGCGGCGTTCGGCAACTGACCCCCACCCCCCACCGCTCAGCTCTCCGGGATGACGGCGCATCCCGGCGTACCCGCACCCGCCCGTACAACCAGCCCCACTCTGGAGGCATTCGTGCACGGGAACGACCGCACCACCAGCACCGACAGAATCGAGACCCACAGACGACGCCCGTCCTTCCGCGAGGCGGTGGCCCTCTTCAGCGGGGCACTCCTGGCGGGCGCCACCCTCACGCTCACCGCCCCGCAGGCCGGCGCAGCCGTCGCCGACCCGGGAGCCGCCCCGGCTGTCGCCGCCGAGGACTTCCAGCAGGTCACCCTCGCCAAGGGCGAGCCCGAGGTCGGCGAGCCCATGTCGCTCGCCGTCCTCCCGGACCGCTCGGTCCTGCACACCTCGCGCGATGGCGAGTTGAGGCTGACGGACGCCGCCGGCAACACGCGGCTGATCGGCAAGCTCGACGTCTACTCCCACGACGAGGAAGGCCTCCAAGGCGTCGGCGTGGACCCGGACTTCGCCACCAACCGGGCCATCTACCTCTACTACGCGCCCCCGTTGAACACCCCGGCGGGCGACGCCCCCGAGACGGGCACCGCAGCCGACTTCGCGCCCTTCGACGGCGTCAACCGACTCTCCCGCTTCGTCCTGAACGCGGACGGCACCCTCGACAACGCCAGCGAGAAGAAGGTCCTCGACGTTCCGGCCTCGCGCGGCCTGTGCTGCCATGTCGGCGGCGACATCGACTTCGACGCGGCGGGCAACCTGTACCTGTCGACGGGCGACGACACCAACCCCTTCCAGTCCGACGGCTACAGCCCCCTCGACGAGCGCGCCGACCGCAACCCCGCCTTCGACGCCCAGCGTTCGGCCGGCAACACCAACGACCTGCGCGGCAAGATCCTGCGCGTCAAGGTCGCCGCCGACGGCTCGTACACGGTCCCCGACGGCAACCTCTTCGCTCCCGGCACGGACAAGACGAAGCCCGAGATCTACGCGATGGGCTTCCGCAACCCGTTCCGCTTCAGCGTCGACAAGAAGACCGGCATCCTCTACGTCGGCGAGTACGGCCCCGACGCGGGCGCCGCCGACCCGGCACGCGGCCCGGCCGGACAGGTCGAGTTCGCCCGCGTCACCGGCCCCGGCAACTTCGGCTGGCCGTACTGCACCGGCGCCAACGACGCCTACGTGGACTACGACTTCGCGACCAAGACGTCCGGCGCGTCCTTCGACTGCGCCGCTCCGAAGAACAACTCCCCGCACAACACCGGGCTCACCGACCTTCCCCCGGCGCAGCCCGCCTGGATCCCCTACAACGGCCCGTCCGTACCGGAGTTGGGCGACGGATCCGAGTCCCCGATGGGCGGCCCGGTCTACCACTACGACGCCACGCTCGACTCGCCGGTCAAGTTCCCCGAGGCGTACGACGGGAACTTCTTCGCGGGTGAGTTCGGCCGACGCTGGATCAAGCGGATCGTGAGCGACGGCAGCGGCAGCGTGCAGTCGATCAACGCCTTCCCGTGGACCGGTACCCAGGTGATGGACATGGCCTTCGGTCCGGACGGCGCGCTGTACGTCCTCGACTACGGCACCGCGTGGTTCGGCGGCGACGAGAACTCCGGTCTCTACCGGATCGAGAACGCGACCGACGGCCACTCCCCGGTGGCGCAGGCCGCGGCCGACCGCACCTCGGGACAGGCCCCGTTGAAGGTCAAGTTCTCGTCCGAGGGCAGCAGTGACCAGGACGGCGACGCGCTCACGTACAGCTGGGACTTCGGCGACGGCGGCACGTCGACGGCGGCGAACCCGACGCACAAGTACAAGAAGAACGGGACCTACACCGCGACCCTGACCGCCAAGGACGCCTCGGGCCGTACCGGCGGCGCCAGTGTGCAGGTCGTCGTCGGCAACACCGCGCCGACGGTGGTCCTCGAACTGCCCAAGGACGGACAGCTGTTCAGCTTCGGTGACGCGATCCCGTTCAAGGTGAAGGTCACCGATCCCGAGGACCGCAGGACCATCGACTGCGCCAAGGTCAAGGTCACCTTCGTCCTCGGCCACGACACCCACGGCCACCCGCAGACCTCGGCCACCGGCTGCACCGGCACCATCCAGACCAGCGCCGACGGCGGTCACGACGAGGACGCCAACATCTTCGGTGTGCTGAACGCCGAGTACACCGACAACGGAGGCGGCGGCCAGGCCCCGCTCACCTCGCACGACCAGAGCGTCCTGGAGCCCAGGCACCGCCAGGCCGAGCACTTCAACAGCAACTCCGGCATCTCCGTCATCACCAAGGACACCGCGCACGGCGGAAAGACCGTCGGCGACATCGACAACGGCGACTGGATCTCCTTCACGCCGTACGTCCTGAACAACGCCAAGTCCGTGACGGCACGCGTCTCTTCGGGCGGCGCGGGCGGCACGCTGGAGATCAGGTCGGGCTCCGCGAAGGGCACGCTGCTCGGCAAGGCGACCGTCCCGGTGACCGGCGGTTGGGAGACCTTCCAGGACGTCACCGCGAACCTGTCCCGCGCACCCAAGGGCACGACCACGCTCTACCTGGTCTTCAAGGGCGGCACGGGCGCGCTGTTCGACGTGGACGACTTCACCTTCACGACGAGTTGAGGGGAGGCGACGTGATGCGCTCAACGAGCCGACTGGCGACCGCAGTTGTGGGCGCCGCCCTGCTCCTCGGCTGCGTCTCGGGCCCGGCCTCCTCGCACCCCGGGGACGCGGGACACGGCGGTGCCGACGGGAAGCGGGTGCTGGTCTTCTCCAAGACGGCCGGCTTCCGGCACGACTCCATCCCGGAGGGCATCGAGGCGGTACGGCAACTCGGCGCGAGCGGCGGCTTCAGCGTCGACGCGACCGAGGACGCGGGCAAGTTCACCGACCGCAACCTGCGGCGGTACGACGCGGTCGTCTTCCTCTCCACCACCGGTGACGTCCTCGACGCGGCCCAACAGCGGGCGTTCGAGGGCTACATCAGGCACGGCGGCGGCTACGTCGGCGTCCATGCCGCCGCCGACACCGAGTACGACTGGGCGTTCTACGGCGGCCTGGCCGGCGCCTACTTCCAGTCGCACCCGGCGGTCCAGCCCGCGACCGTGGACGTCGAGGATCGCGGTCACCCGGCGACCGCGGGCCTTGCCGACACCTGGACCCGCACCGACGAGTGGTACAACTACCGCTCGAACCCCCGGGACCGGGCCCATGTCCTGGCCTCGCTCGACGAGTCGTCGTACACCGGCGGCACGATGAACGGCGATCACCCGATCGCCTGGTGCCAGAACTACCAGGGCGGCCGCGCCTTCTACACCGGCGCCGGCCACACCAAGGAGTCCTACGCCGAACCCGCCTTCCGCGCCCATCTGTTGGGCGGGATCCGCTGGGCCGTCGGTGACGCCCAGGCCGACTGCCGCGCGGAGAACGGGTATCGCCCGCTCTTCGACGGCACGGCCGCTTCGCTGGCGGACTGGCGGCAGGCGGGACCGGGCTCCTTCACCCTCTCCGACGACGGCACGCTGACGTCGTCGGGCGGGATGGGCCTGCTCTGGTACGCGACGTCGGGCTTCACCTCGTACTCCCTGAAGCTCGACTGGAAGATGGCCGGCGCCTCGGGCGACGACAACTCCGGTGTGTTCGTGGGCTTCCCGCCCTCGGACGACCCGTGGTCGGCCGTGGACAACGGCTACGAGATCCAGATCGACGCCACGGATGCGCCCGAGAAGACCACGGGTTCCGTGTACGGCTTCCGCTCCGCCGACCTCAAGAAGCGCGACCGCGCGCTGAATCCGCCGGGGGAGTGGAACACGTACGAGATCCGCGTGGAGGGCGAGCGACTCCGCGTCTATCTCAACGGCGTTCAGATCAACGATTTCCGCAACACCGACCCGGCCCGGAGCCTGCGCGACGGACACCTCGGCATCCAGAACCACGGAGCCGACGACCAGGTGTCCTTCCGCGACATCCGGCTCAAGGAACTGCCCGCCAAGGGCAATTGAGCGGCGGTGGGCGGGAGACGCCGGACTCTCGCCCACCGTCTTCCGGCCGGCCCTTTTCAGGGGTCATCCGGCCGCCCCGTCCTGGGGTGCGCGCACGAGGCGTTCGATGCCGACGCGTTCGACAAGGAGGCTGCCCATGTCCGCGTCCGTTTCCGTTTCCGACTCCGTCTCCTCACCACGCATCGGCGTCTGGCTCATCGGGGCCCGCGGCTCCGTGGCCACCACGGTCGTCGCGGGCTGCGCCGCCATGACCGCGGGACTGCACCCACCGACGAGCCTGGTCACCGAGACCCCCGCCTTCGCGGAGAGCGGCCTGCCACCCCTCACTTCCCTCGTCTTCGGCGGCCACGACACGGTGGACTGCCCCCTCCCCAAGCGCGCCGAGGCCCTCGCGGCCGGCGGCGTCCTCCCACCCGGCCTCCCCACGGCGGTCGCGGCCGAACTGGCCGCCGCGGACCGGGAGATCAGGCCGGGCGGCCCGGCCCCGGGCGACACCCGCACCGAACAGGAACTGATCGAGGCCTTCGCGGCGGACATCACCGACTTCGTACGACGGTCCGGCCTGGCCCGCGCGGTGGTGGTGAACGTCGCCTCGACCGAACCCCCGGCACAGGGACGCGCGCTCCCGCCCAGCTCCCTGTACGCGGCGGCGGCCCTGCGCGCCGGCTGCCCGTACGTCAACTTCACCCCGTCGACGGGCCTGCACCACCCGGAGCTGGCGGATGCGGCCGCATCGAGCGGGCTGCCGTACGCGGGCCGCGACGGCAAGACCGGCCAGACACTGCTCCGTTCCGTGCTCGGCCCGATGTTCACCCAACGCGCCCTCGCGGTCCGCGCCTGGTCCGGCGCCAACCTCCTCGGCGGCGGCGACGGCGCCGCCCTCGCGGATCCGGCCGCGGCGGCAGCCAAGAACGCCGGCAAGGAACGCGTCCTCGCCGACACCCTCGGCACGACCCCCGAGGGCGAGGTCCACATCGACGACGTCCCGGCGCTCGGCGACTGGAAGACCGCCTGGGACCACATCGCCTTCGACGGCTTCCTCGGCACCCGCATGATCCTCCAGACCATCTGGCAGGGCTGCGACTCGGCGCTGGCCGCTCCGCTGGTCCTGGACCTGGCCCGCCTGACGGCACGGGCCCAGGAGACGGGCCTGTCCGGTCCGCTCGGCGAACTCGGCTTCTTCTTCAAGGACCCGGTGGGGGAGGGGCCCGCGGGGTTGGGGGAGCAGTACGAGGTGTTGGTGGGGTTCGCGGGGCGGTTGAGGGGGACCGAGGGGGCCGCAGGGGGTGGCGGTGGGCGAGCTCAGGGTGTCGATGGGCCAGCTCAAGGTGTCGACGGGCCAACTCAGGGCGTCCGCGGGCGAACCGAGGGCGAGGGTCGGCCCGGGCGGGAGAAGGGTTCGTCCGGGGCAGGCCGTTCGGGGGAGCTGTGGTGACCGGGGGTCCCGCGCTGACGGACGGCTCCACAACTAGGGGCGCGAAGAGGCCGACCGACACGTCGACTTCAGTACGTGGCAACGCGGACCGGCGCCCGAGCCGCCGCCTCGCCTGGGCCGAACTCCTGCGCCTCCCCGCCCTGTTCACCGTCCCCGGCGACGCCCTCGCCGGCGCCGCGGCGACCGCCACCGCCCCCAACTCCCGCACCCTGCTGGCCATCGGCTCCTCCCTCTGCCTCTACGAGGCCGGCATGGCCCTCAACGACTGGGCGGACCGCGAGGAGGACGCCGTCGAACGCCCCCACCGCCCTCTCCCATCAGGCCGCATCCACCCGGCCGCCGCCCTGTCGACGGCCTGCGTCCTCACCGGCGCCGGGCTGGCCCTCGCCGCCCGCGCCGGCCGCCCGGCGCTCGCGGTCGCCGTACCGCTGGCGGCCACGGTCTGGGCGTACGACCTCACCCTCAAGCACACCGCCGCAGGCCCCCCGGCCATGGCCGCCGCGCGCAGCCTCGACCTCCTCCTCGGCGCCGCCGCGACAGCGGGCCGCATCCACGACGCGCTGCCTTCCGCGGCCCTGCTCGGCACGCACACCTTCGCGGTGACGACGGTGTCCCGCCGGGAGACGACGGGCGGTTCCCCCGTGCCGCCGCTGGCGGCTCTGGCCACCACGGCCCTCGTGACCCGTCTGCTCACGCAGCGACCCCTGACAGGTCCTGGCGAAGCAGCCACCCACGACTTTCCGGACCCGGGAACGGACACGGCTCCGCTCGCCCGAACCACCGACCATCCCTCCCTCTCCATCACGAGCACCCTGCGGCTGGCCCTGGCCGCCGGCTACGCCGCCACCGCCGGTCGCCGCTACTTCCACGCCGCCCTCAATCCATCACCCCCGCTCGTCCAACGAGCTGTCGGCGGCGGCATCCGCGCCACCATCCCTCTCCAGGCGGCCCTCACCGCCCGCTCCGGCGCCGGCACCTCGGCCCTGCTCATCGCGGCTCTCGCCCCACTCGGCCGAAGGTTCGCGAGGAAGGTGAGCGTCACGTGACCCCCCACACGACCCCGGCGACGCGGCACCCGGACGGCTCGGAGACCACCGCCCCCACCGCTTCATCCTCCGTGCCTCCCACCGACACCCCCCTCCACTTCGGGTACGGCACCAACGGACTGGCCGACCTCCGCCTCGACGACGCCCTCTCCCTCCTCGCCGACCTCGGTTACGACGGCGTCGGACTGACCCTCGACCACATGCACCTGGACCCGTTGGCGCCCGACCTCGCCGCCCGCACCCAGCGCGTGGCCGGCCGCCTGGACGCGCTCGGTCTGGACGTCACCGTCGAGACCGGGGCCCGGTACGTGCTGGACCCGCGCCGCAAACACGGCCCGTCGCTCCTCGACCCGGACCCGGACGACCGCGCCCGACGCGTCGACCTGCTGATCCGCGCGGTCCAGGTCGCCGCCGACCTCGGTGCGCACGCCGTTCACTGCTTCAGCGGCGTCTCCCCGGACGGCGCCGACCCCGACACCTCGTGGAAGCGACTGGCCGAGGCGCTCACGCCCGTCCTGGAGGCCGCCGCCGACGCCGGCGTCCCCCTCGCCGTCGAGCCCGAACCAGGCCACCTCCTCGGCTCACTCGCCGACTTCCACCGGCTCCGCCACACCCTCGGCGACCCGGAGCACCTCGGTCTGACCCTCGACATCGGCCACTGCCAGTGCCTCGAACCCCTCTCTCCCGCTGACTGCGTACGCGCCGCCGCCCCTTGGCTGCGGCACGTCCAGATCGAGGACATGCGCCGCGGCGTCCACGAACACCTCCCCTTCGGAGACGGCGAGATCGACTTCCCGCCCGTCCTCGCGGCCCTCGCCGCGACCGGCTATCAGGGCCTGACGGTTGTCGAACTGCCCCGCCACTCCCACGCGGGCCCCCACTTCGCCGAACACTCCCTCCCGTTCCTCCGCCACGCGGCGACCCAGGCGGCGGCGCCGCGCGAGCAGCAGCCCGACCCCGCGCTCGCCTTCGACACGGGTGCCAACCCTGCGCTCACCCTCGACATGGGTCAGGACCCCGCCCCACCACCCGGCGATCCCTCCGCCACCCCCGAAGGGAGCAGCACCTCATGAGACACCCGACCAGCGGACCCATGAGCCCACCTGTGGACAACCCCACGAATGTGGAAAACCCCGCGACCGTGGCCAACCCCACGACGGGCCCCGCCCCGCACCACCGCTCCGCACCGGAGACCCCGGTCGCGGACGTCGCGCCCCTCGACCCCAGTGCCCCCGGCCCCAATGGCCTCACCCCATGTGACCTCACCCCCACCACCCCCGATCTCCCGGCCACCGACGTGACGTCCTCCGACATGACGCCCCCCGACCTCACCGGCGCTCCCCTCGCCCGCACCCCACCAGCCGACCTGCACCGCCTCCTCACCGCCCGCCTCGGCGGAGCCGCCCGTGCCTGGCTGGACCAGGCTCTCGAAGAGGCCGCCACCCATCCCGGCATCCACGGCCCCATCTCCGTCTGGGAGTTGCGCCTGGCCGAGGCCGGACGACGATGCGGCCCGGAGCACGCCGATGTCGCCCGCGTGCTGATCCTGCACGCCGCCCGCGCCGGCACGGACGCCGTCACCCGCGTCTACTTCCAGGGCACCGCCGCCGAACGCCGCGCCGTCCTGCACGCGTTGCCCCATCTCGTGGCCGGCCCCGACGCCCTGCCGCTCGTCGAGGACGCCCTGCGGACCAACGACACCCGGCTCGTCGCCGCAGCCGTCGGCCCGTACGCCGCCCGGCACCTCGCCCCCCACCACTGGCGGCACGCCGTCCTGAAGTGCCTGTTCACCGGCGTGTCCGTGGACGAGATCGCCGACCTGGACCGCCGCGCACGCGACGACGCCGAACTCGCCCGCATGCTCGCCGACTACGCCGCCGAACGCACCGCCGCGGGCCGTCCCGTGCCCGAAGACCTGTACCGCGTCCTGACCTTGACCGACCCCACGGCCACCCCACCCGCGCCCGCCGCCGCACCCGATCCCGGCCCGCGCGGAACCGACGGCGAGGAGTCCTGATGCGCATCTTCGACCCCCACATCCACATGACCTCCCGGACCACCGACGACTACGAGGCCATGCACGCCGCAGGCGTCCGTGCCGTCGTCGAACCCTCCTTCTGGCTCGGCCAGCCCCGCACCTCACCCGCCTCCTTCTTCGACTACTTCGACTCCCTCCTGGGCTGGGAGCCCTTCCGCGCCGCGCAGTACGGCATCGCCCACCACTGCACACTCGCCCTCAACCCCAAGGAGGCGAACGACCCGCGCTGCGCGCCCGTCCTCGACGAACTGCCCCGCTATCTCGTCAAGGACCAGGTCGTCGCCGTCGGCGAGATCGGCTACGACTCGATGACCCCCGCCGAGGACACCGCCCTCGCCGCCCAGCTCCAACTCGCCGCCGACCACGGTCTGCCCGCGCTCGTCCACACCCCGCACCGCGACAAGCTCGCCGGCCTGCGCCGCACCCTCGACGTGGTGCGCGAGTCCGCGCTGGCCCCGGGCCTCGTCCTCGTCGACCACCTCAACGAGACGACCGTCAAGGAAGCCAAGGACAGCGGCTGTTGGCTGGGTTTCTCCGTCTATCCCGACACCAAGATGGACGAGGAACGGATGATCGCGATCCTGCGCGAGTACGGGCCCGAGCAGGTCCTGGTGAACTCCGCCGCCGACTGGGGAAAGAGCGACCCGCTGAAGACCCGCGGGGTCGGCGACCTGATGCTGGCCGAGGGCTTCTCGGACGACGACGTCGACCGGGTGCTGTGGCGCAACCCCGTCGCCTTCTACGGACTCAGCGGCCGGCTGGACCTGGATCTGGACGTCACGGCCGCGGGCGCCACCCACGAGGGCAACTCCATCCTCCGCGGCGGGGCGTGAGCCATGCGCTTCCGCCATCCCGACGGCTCGACCGTCCACCTCGCCTACTGCACCAACGTCCACCCGGCCGAGACCCTGGACGGCGTCCTCGCCCAGCTCCGCGACCACTGCGAGCCCGTCCGCCGCCGCCTGGGCCGCGACCGCCTCGGCATCGGCCTCTGGCTCGCGAAGGACGCCGCCCACGCCCTCGTCACGGACCCCTCCGCCCTGCGCGGCCTGCGTACCGAACTCGACCGACGCGGCCTCGAAGTCGTCACCCTCAACGGCTTCCCCTACGAGGGCTTCGGCGCCGAAGAGGTCAAGTACCGCGTCTACAAGCCGGACTGGGCCGACCCCGAGCGCCTGGAGCACACCACCGCCCTGGCCCGCGTCCTCGCCGGACTCCTGCCCGACGACGTCACCGAGGGCACCATCTCGACGCTGCCGCTCGCCTGGCGCTCCGTCTATGACCTGAGCCGCGCCGAGAAGGCCCGTACCGCCCTCCGCACTCTCGCCGAACGCCTCGACGCCCTCGCCGAGTTGACCGGCCGCTCCATTCGCGTCGGCCTGGAACCCGAACCGGGCTGTGTCGTCGAGACCACCGGCGACGCGATCGCCCCGCTGACCGCGATCGCCCACGACCGCATCGGCATCTGCGTCGACACCTGCCACCTCGCCACCTCCTTCGAAGATCCGCACACCGCCCTGGACGCGCTCACCGAAGCCGGCGTCCCCGTCGTCAAGTCCCAGCTGTCGGCGGCCCTGCACGCCGAACACCCCCACCTCCCAGAGGTCCGTACCGCGCTCGCCGCCTTCGACGAGCCCCGCTTCCTGCACCAGACCCGCACCGCCTCGGCCGCCGGCCTGCGCGGCACCGACGACCTCGGCGCGGCGCTCCGGTCCGACGCCCTGCCGGACGCGACCCCTTGGCGCGCCCACTTCCACGTCCCGCTGCACGCGGCCCCCGCCGCGCCCCTCACCTCCACGCTCCCCGTGCTCAAAGCGGCCCTCACCCGGCTGGTCGGCGGCCCGCATCCGCTCACCCGCCACCTGGAGGTCGAGACCTACACCTGGCAGGCCCTCCCGCCCGAGCTGCGCCCGCGCGGCCGAGCCCAGCTCGCCGACGGCATCGCCGCCGAACTCACCCTCGCCCGCGACCTGTTGACCGACCTCGGCCTGAAGGAACTCCCATGAGCGACCGACTGGCCGAACCACCTGCCACCGGGGACTCCGTCCCCCCGGTCACCGCGGCCCGTGCCTCGCACACCACCCCGCTCCCCGTCCCGCACAGGGAGTCGCGCCCCACTCCCCTCCTCGTCCTCGACGTCGTAGGCCTCACCCCCCGTCTCCTCGACCACATGCCCCACCTCAAGACGCTCGCCCAGTCCGGCTCCCGCGCCGCCCTCGGCACCGTCCTGCCCGCCGTCACCTGCGCCGCCCAGTCCACCTTCCTGACCGGCACCCACCCGTCCGAGCACGGCATCGTCGGCAACGGCTGGTACTTCCGCGAACTCGGCGACGTACTCCTGTGGCGCCAGCACAACGGCCTCGTCGCCGGCGACAGACTCTGGGACGCCGCCCGCCGCGCGCACCCCGGCTACACCGTCGCCAACATCTGCTGGTGGTACGCCATGGGCGCCGACACCGACTTCACCGTCACCCCCCGTCCCGTCTACTACGCCGACGGCCGCAAGGAACCCGACTGCTACACCCGGCCCCCGGCCCTGCACGACGAACTCACCGAGAAACTCGGCACCTTCCCCCTCTTCCACTTCTGGGGACCGGGTGCGGACCTGGTCTCCAGCCGGTGGATCATCGACGCGACCCGCCACATCCTGCGCACCCGCCATCCCGACCTGGCGCTCTGCTACCTCCCGCACCTCGACTACGACCTGCAGCGCTTCGGCCCCGACGACCCGCGCTCCCTGAAAGCGGCCGCCGACCTGGACGCCGCCATGGCCCCGCTCCTGGACGACGCCCGCGCCGAGGGCCGTACCGTCGTCGCGCTGTCCGAGTACGGCATCACCCGCGTGGACCGCCCCGTCGACATCAACCGGGCCCTGCGCCGCGCCGGACTCCTCGAAGTGCACACGCAGGACGGCATGGAGTACCTGGACCCGATGGCCTCCCGTGCCTTCGCGGTCGCCGACCACCAGATCGCCCACGTCTACGTGCGCCGCCCCGAGGACCTCGACGCCACCCGGGCAGCCCTGGCCGACCTGCCCGGCATCGAGCAACTCCTGGACGACGAGGGCAAGAAGACCCACCACCTCGACCACCCGCGCTCCGGTGAGCTCGTCGCCGTCGCGGAGCCGGACGCCTGGTTCACGTACTACTACTGGCTCGACGACGACCGCGCGCCCGACTTCGCGCAGCTCGTCGAGATCCACCGCAAACCCGGCTACGACCCGGTCGAGTTGTTCATGGATCCGCTCGACCCCTACGTCAAGGTCAAAGCGGCGACGGCACTGGCCCGCAAGAAACTCGGCATGCGCTATCGCATGGCGGTCGTGCCGTTGGACCCGTCACCTATTCGCGGCAGCCACGGCCGCCTTCCGGCGAGCGACGACGACGGTCCGCTCCTCATCTGCTCCACCCCCCGTGCTGTCGGCGACCGCCTCGCGGCCACCGATGTGAAGTCACTGCTGCTCCAACTCGCCGGTCTCACCTGACCGACCGGCCCCATCGACCCGTCCGATCGCTGTGATCCGACTGGTACCGAGTGAAGCACTCACCACTGACAACGCCCTCCGAATCCGAGGAGTTCCAGGCATGAGCCGCATCTCCCAGCCCGATCCCGAACTCACCCACCGCCTCAGCAGACGAGGCATGCTCGGCGTGGCCGCGGGTGCCACCGCCGCCGCACTGCTGGGCGCCGCGGCGACCCCGGCGACGGCCGCCGAGAGCACGGCCGCCGCTGCCGCGTCCGGTGGCCGTGGCCGTCCCGTCCTGCCGCCCGGCCGGCTCGGCATCCAGCTCTACAGCCTGCGCGACAAGGTCTCCACGCTCGGCTTCGCCCCCGTCTTCGCCGAGTTGGAGAAGTACGGGTACGACGAGGTCGAGTTCGCCGGCTACACGCAGGGCTCCGCGGGGCCCATCACCCTCGCCCAGCTCAAGCGGCTGGCGCACAGCCACGGGCTGAACCCGATCGGCAGCCACGTCGGCTACTACTCCGACGACCCGAACGCCTACACCTTCGCCCAGAACCTGACCAAGGTCCTCGACGACGCCCAGGCCCTCGGCCTCAAGCACATCGGCACCGCGTCCGGCCCCTTCCGTTACGGCTCGACCGTCGACGCGTGGAAGCGCGCCGCGGCGGAGTTCAACACGTACGGGGCGGCCGCCAAGAAGCGCGGCATGAAGTTCTACCAGCACAACCACTCCGACGAGTTCGGCTTCGCCTCCGACAATCCCAAGGTCCGGCTCTACGACGTGCTGCTCGCCGAGACCGACCCCGACCTGGTGTTCCTGGAGATGGACATCTTCTGGGCGTACGCGGGCCAGTTCCGCTTCTCGACGCGGCCCGACGGCAAGCCGGCGCCGTTCGACCCCCTGCGCTACGTGCTCAAGCAGCCGCACCGCTACCCGCTCTTCCACGTCAAGGACGGGGTGAGCGACCCTTCGAACCAGTTCGGCTACCGGATGGTGGACGTCGGCGACGGCGACATCGACTACGAGAAGTTCATCTCCGCAGTGAGCCGGCTGCGCGGCGAGCGCCTCGCCCACCACTGGCAGGTCGAGCACGACCAGCCGACCGAGTCCTTCACCTTCGCGCGCCGCTCCAGCGCCTATCTGCACTCCCTGCGCGAGAAGAAGTGCTGAACCACCGCTAGACACACGTGAGGAGGCCCTCCCCGCACCCGGGGAGGGCCTCCTCACGCGCGCGTGGCCGTCAACCGGCCGGCTGCGGCTGGGGAGTCGACGTCACCTCCCGGCTGCGACCCGGCTGCCGCAACAGCAGCGCTATCGCCGCCGCGGCCATCGAGACGCCGCCGGCCAGCGCGTACGCGCCGTCGTAGCCCCAGGACGCGACCACCATGGAGCCGAGGCCGCCGCCGAACAGACCGCTGATCAGCTTTCCGCTGTACACCAGCCCGTAGTTGGTGGCGTTGTAGTTCTCACCGAAGTAGTCCGGGGTCAGCGCCGCGAACATCGGGTAGAACGCGCCGCCGCCGAAGCCGGACAGAAAGGCGAAGAACAGGAACAGCCACTCGCTCTTCAGCTCGCCCGCCAGGATCACGCCGAACTGCGCGAATCCGAGCACCAGGATGACGAACACCAGGGTCGGCTTGCGGCCCCACTTGTCGGACAGCCAGCCCACGACACCGCGCCCGATGCCGTTGATGACCGCCATGACGCCCATGGAGGACGCGGCCACCAGCGGTCCGAAGCCGACCTCCTTGGCGTAGTCGACCTGGAAGGAGATCCCGAAGATCGACACACCGGCGGTCATCACGATGGCCACCCACATCAGGGGTAGCATGCCCGTCCTGATGGCCTCCTTGGGCGTGTACTGCTTGGTCGCCGGAGGGTTCTTCGCGAGGCTCTGCGCGTTCTTCTCGTTGCCGGCGAACGTCAGCGGGTCGATGTCCGCGGGCCACCAGTTCTTCGGCGGGTCCTTGAAGAAGAACGCGCACCCGAAGACCACGATCATGATGTAGCAGCCGATCAGGTCCAGGACGCGGTGGTAGTTCCCGGTGTCGAAGGCGTAGTTGAAGATGAAGATGAACGGCAGCGACCCGTACGCGAAGCCGCCGTTGACGAAACCGGTCCGGGCGCCCCGGCGTTCGGGGAACCACTTGCCGACCATGTTGATGCAGGTCGCGTAGACCAGGCCGGCACCGATGCCACCGATGACACCGAAGCCGAGGATCGCCAGCAGGACGTTGCTCAGGTGCGACAGGGCGAAGAACCCGATCAGGCACATCACGGAGCCGATGTACATGGCCTTGCGGGCCGTCAGGATGCCCTTCTCGCGCATCCAGCCCGCCGGGAAGGCGATACCGGCCTGGAAGAACACCCAGACGCTCAGGATCCAGAAGGTGTTGCTCTGCGTCCAGCCGTGCGCGCTGGACAGCGTGTCCTCCGCGGAGCCGTACGCGTACTCGAAGACGCTGATCGCCATCATGGCGATCCACGGGAGGTAGATCATGAACTTGCGGGAGTGGCCGAGGATGGCCCGGTCGGTCTCGCCCACGCGGTAGACGCGGCCTCGGGAGTCGGTCACTTCACGGTAGGGACGGTGTGCGGCGTCGGGGTCTGCCGACGAGTTGCCGGCTGCGATGGGGTCCGCCGTCATTCAGGCCATCTCCTCGCCGAGCGGTTGCGGGTTGGGGACGATGCGTTGGGCCTTGGGGCGGCCCGGGGACTTCAGGAAGAGCGCGAGCACGGCGGAGGCCAGCCCGACGGAGCCGGCGAGCACGAAGGCACCGTGGTAGTCCCACGCGCCGACGACGACCGCGCCCATGCCCGAGCCGACCAGTCCGGAGATCAGCTTCGAGCTGTAGACCATGCCGTAGTTGGAGGCGTTGTTGTTCTCACCGAAGTAGTCCGCCGTCATGGCCGCGAACAGCGGGAAGATCGCGCCGCCGCCGAAGCCGGAGACCATGGAGCAGAACAGGAAGAACGGCATGCTGCCCATCTGGCCGGAGACCAGCACACCGAACTGCGCCGTACCGAGCACGAGGCACACGATCACCAGCGTGTTGCGGCGCCCGTAGCGGTCGGAGATCCAGCCGATGACACCACGCCCGGTGCCGTTGACGATCGCCTTGAGGGACATCGCCGTGGCCACGATCCCGCCCGCGAACCCCATGTCCTTGCCGAACGGGACCTGGAAGGCGATACCGAAGATGTTGATGCCGGCGGTGCACAGGAGACAGAACCACATCATCCACAGCACTGGCTGACGGGCGGCCTCCTTGGGGGTGTACTGCTTGACGGCCGGCGGGTTCTTCTGCAATGCCCGCCGGATCTTCGGGTCGTCGGTCATCCGCAGCGGGTCGACGTTCGCCGGCCACCAGTTCTTCGGCGGGTCCCTGAAGAACCAGCCCGCAGACGCCACCACGAGGCACAGCCCGACACCCACACAGGCCAGCACGACCTCGTAGTTGCTCAGGTCCATGTACGAGGTGAACAGGAACACGAAGGGCACGGATCCGTAGGCGAAACCGCCGTTGACGAAACCCGTCTTGCCGCCCTTGCGCTCCGGATACCACTTGCCGACCATGTTCACGCAGGTCGCGTAGACCAGGCCGGCGCCGATACCGCTGCACATGCCGAAGCCGAAGTAGGCGACGAGCACGTTCGGCGCGTACGCCAGTGACAGATAGCCCAGCAGGGTCCCGACGGCGCCGATCATCATCGCCGTACGGGCCGGCAGCCGGCCGCTCTCCCGCAGCTGCCCGGCGGGGAAGGCCACGGCCGCCTGGAAGAAGATCCAGACGCCCATCAGCCAGAAGATGTGTCCGCTGCTCCACAGATGCGCCTCGTGGAGCGTGTCCTCCGCCGACGTGAACGCGTATTCGGCGGAGCTGATGCCCATCATGCCCACCCAGGGCAGGATGACCATCCACTTACGTGGTCGGCCCATGATGTCGACGTCCGACTCGCCGATCCGGTACATGCGGCCGTTTCGGTCCGTCACCTCCCTGTACGGGACGGACGTCGAGTAGTCGGTGGTTGTCATCGTTCAGTACCCCTAGCGTCGAAAGCTCTGGCCAGCGCCCCCTGTCCAATGCCTTTCGTGCGCGCACGGGTCCCGGGGCCGGCCGACGCGCACCGTCGGCCGCCCCCTCGTCCACCTAGGTCATGAGCCGCCCCCCAACAGGCCTGCCGCACGGGCCCAGCGGTACTTCGCCCCGAGCACGGCCACCGGCTTCTCGGTCGTGTACGGGTACGCCACGACCCCCCGCTCGTAGAGGTATTGGCAGGCCTCCTCGACCTCGACATCGCCCGCGAGAGAGGCCACCACGGGCTTCTCGATGCCGCGCTCCCGGAACTCGGCCACCACGCGCGCGGTGAGCTCCGCGAAGACCATCGGGGGAGTGACGATCGTGTGCCAGTAACCGAGGACGAGCGCGTGGATGCGCGGGTCCTCCAGACCGAGCCGGATCGTCGCCTCGTACGTCGACGGCGGCTCGCCCCCGGTGATGTCCACCGGGTTGCCCGCGGCCCCGAAGGGCGGGATGAACTTCCGGAAGGCCTCGTCGAGGTCCGGGGGGATCTCCATCAGCGTCAGGCCGTTGTCCGTCACCGCGTCCGACAGCAGCACGCCGCTGCCGCCGGCCCCGGTGATGATCACGACATTGTCGCCCTTGGGGGCGGGCAGCACCGGCAGCCCGCGCGCGTACTCCAGCATGTCGTTGAGACCCGGCGCCCGGATCACCCCGGCCTGCTTGAGGATGTCGTCGTACACGGCGTCGTCGCCCGCCAGAGCGCCGGTGTGCGAGCCCGCGGCCTTCGCGCCGGCCGCCGTACGGCCCGCCTTGAGGACCACGACCGGCTTCTTCGGCACGGTCGCCCGCGCGGCCTCCACGAAGGCCCGGCCGTCCTTGAGGTCCTCCAGGTGCATCGCTATGCAGTCGGTGTGCGGGTCCTCGCCGAACCACGTCAGCAGGTCGTCCTCGTCCAGGTCCGACTTGTTGCCGAGCCCGACGATCGCCGACACACCCGTCTTCGTGGTGCGCGCGAAGCCCAGGATGGCCATCCCGATGCCACCGGACTGCGAGGTCAGCGCGACCCCGCCCTTGACGTCGTACGGCGTGCAGAACGTGGCGCACAGGTCCTGCCACGTCGAGTAGTAGCCGTAGATGTTCGGGCCCAGCAGCCGGATGCCGTACCGCTCGGCGATCGCCACGATCTCGTCCTGGAGCGCGACTTCACCGGTCTCCGCGAACCCCGAAGGGATCAGTACGGCGTTGGGGATGTTCTTGCGTCCCACCCCCTCCAGGGCCGAGGCCACGAACTTGGCGGGGATCGCGAAGACCGCCACATCCACCTCACCGGGAACGTCGGTGACACTCTTGTACGCCTTGCGGCCGAGAATGTCATCGGCCCGGGGGTTCACCGGATGGATCTCCCCGGCGAAGCCGCCGTCGACGAGGTTGCGCATCACCGAATTGCCGATCTTGCCCTGCTCGTTGGAGGCACCGATCACGGCGACCGAGGTGGGCTCCATCAGACGGCGCATCGAGGTGAGGATCTCCGCGCGCGTGTACTTACGGCGCGGGGGTGGCTGCTTCTCTGCGAGGATCACGCGGATGTCGGCGGCGACCGCGCCCTGGGGCGTTGCGATCACCGGGTTGAGGTCGACCTCCGCGATCTCCGGGAAGTCCGCGACCAGTTGGGACACCCGACGGATCTGCTCGGCGATCGCCCACCGGTCCACACCCGCCTGGCCGCGCACCCCGCGCAGGATCTCTGCCGACCGGATCGAGTCCAGCATCGACAGGGCCTCGTCCGCACTCACCGGCGCGAGCCGGAAGGTGACGTCCTTGAAGACCTCGACCAGCACCCCGCCGAGTCCGAACGCGACGATCTTCCCGAACGTCGGGTCCGTCACCGCGCCGACGATGACCTCCTGCCCCTGCGGCAGCAGCTCCTGCACCTGCACGCCCTCGATACGGGCGTTGGCGTCATAGGCGCGCGCGTTCTCGATGATCCGGCAGAACGCGGCCCGCACGTCCGCCGCGCCCTCGACCCCGACGACGACTCCGCCGGCGTCCGTCTTGTGCAGGATGTCCGGCGACACGATCTTCATCACCACCGGCCCGCCGAAGCGCGCCGCGTACGCCACCGCCTCGTCGACGTCGGTCGCCAACTCCTCACCCGGTACGGCGATCCCGTACGCGTCGGCGAGGATCTTGCCCTCGGGCGCGGTCAGCGCCGCCCGTCCCTCGGCGCGCACGGCGTCGAGGAGCGAGCGCACCGTCAGCTCCCGGTCTTCGGCCATCACGTCAGATCACTCCGTTCGACTTGAGCAGGCGCAGTTCCTCGTCGCCGAGGCCGAGCTCGCCGACGTAGACCTCTTCGTTGTGCTCGCCGAGCAGCGGCGAACTGGTCACGTCCACGGGGGAGTCGGAGAGCTTCAGCGGGCTGCCCACGGTCACGAACTCGCCGCGCTCGGGGTGCGGCACGGTGACGACCATCTCGTTGGCGACCAGCGAGTCGTCCTCGATGATCTCCCTGGTGGACAGGATCGGACCGCACGGGATGTTGTGGGCGTTGAGCCGCTCCAGCACCTCCCACTTGGGCAGGGTGGCGGACCACTCCTCGATCAGCTGGAACATCTTGCCGAGCTTGGGCAGCCGGGCCTCCGGCGTCGCCCACTCGGGGTCGGCCGCCAGCTCGGGCCGGCCGATCAGCTCGCTGAGCGGCTGCCAGCCGACGGGCTGCACGATGACGTACACGTAGTCGTTCGGGCCGCCCGGCGCGCACCTGACCGCCCAGCCCGGCTGACCGCCGCCGGACGCGTTGCCCGAGCGGGGAACTTCCGTGCCGAAGTCCTCGTTCGGATATTCAGCGAGCGGCCCATGTGCCAGGCGTTGCTGATCCCGCAGCTTCACCCGGCACAGGTTGAGTACGGCGTGCTGCATGGCCACGTTGACCCGCTGCCCACGCCCGGTGTTCTCCCGCTGGAACAGCGCCGCGAGAATCCCCGCCACGGCGTGCACACCCGTCCCGGAGTCCCCGATCTGGGCCCCCGTCGCCAGCGGCGGCCCGTCCTCGAAACCGGTGGTCGACATCGACCCGCCCATGGCCTGAGCGACGACCTCGTACGCCTTGAAGTTGGTGTACGGGCCGTCCCCGAACCCCTTGATGGAGGCATAGACGATCCGCGGATTGATCTCCTGGATGCGGTCCCAGGTGAAGCCCATACGGTCGACCGCGCCCGGTCCGAAGTTCTCGACCATGACGTCCGAGCGCCGGATCAGCTCGGTGAGGATCTCCTTGCCGCGCTCGGTCTTGGTGTTGAGGGTGATGCTCCGCTTGTTGCAGTTGAGCATCGTGAAGTAGAGGGAGTCGACGTCCGGGAGGTCGCGCAGCTGCTTGCGCGTGATGTCACCGGTCGGGGCCTCCAGCTTGACCACGTCCGCACCGAGCCAGGCGAGCAGCTGGGTGGCGGAGGGCCCGGACTGGACGTGCGTCATGTCGAGGACTCGGATGCCTTCGAGAGCCTTGGTCATGGCCGGCTCACCTCACTTGTACATCGTCTGGTTCATGGTTCCGGGGGCGTACGCGTCCGGGTCGACCCAGACGTTGATCAGTGACGGCTTGCCCGACTCACGGGCGCGCTGGAGAGCGGGGGCGATGTCGGCGGGGTCGCGGACCTCCTCGCCGTAACCGCCCAGCATCTGGGCGAACTTGTCGTAGTGGACGTCGCCGAGGGTGTTGCCGACCCGCTCGCGCTCCAGGCCGTACTTCTGGGCCTGGCCGTAACGGATCTGGTTCATCGAGGAGTTGTTGCCGACGATGCCGACGAAGGGGAGGTCGTAGCGGACGAGGGTCTCGAAGTCCCAGCCGGTCAGGGAGAACGCGCCGTCACCGAAGAGGGCGACGACCTCCTTGTCGGGCCGTGCCTGCTTGGCGGCGAGCACGAAGGGGACGCCGACGCCGAGGGTGCCGAGCGGGCCCGGGTCCATCCAGTGCCCGGGCGACTTGGGCTGCACCACCTGCCCGGAGAAGGTGACGATGTCGCCGCCGTCGCCGATGTAGATGGAGTCCTCGGTGAGGAAGTCGTTGATCTCGCTCACCAGGCGGTACGGGTGGATCGGTGAGGCGTCCGACTTCAGGCTCGGCAGCCGCTTCTCCAGGGCGGTCTGCTCGGCGGCGCGCAGCTCGTCGAGCCACTCCTTGCGCTTGGCGGCCCCGCCGTTGACGCGCCCGGAGGCGGCCTCGGTGACCGACTTCAGCACGAGCCCGGCATCGCCGACGATCCCCAGGTCGATGTCGCGGTTCTTGCCGACGGTCCGGTAGTCGAGGTCGATCTGCACGACGGTCGCGTCCGGCGACAGCCGCTTGCCGTAGCCCATGCGGAAGTCGAAGGGCGTACCGACGATGACGATGACGTCGGCGTTGGAGAAGGCGTACCGGCGCGACAGCTGGAAGTGGTGCGGGTCGCCCGGCGGCAGGGTGCCGCGGCCTGCGCCGTTCATGTAGGCGGGGATGTTGAGGGTGCGTACGAGGTCGATGGCTTCCTCGGTGCCGCGCGTCGTCCACACCTGGCTGCCGAGCAGGATGGCCGGCTTCTCGGCGTGGACCAGCAGGTCGGCGAGCTTCTCGATCGCCTCGGGGTCACCGGCCGAGCGGGTCGAGGCGCGGTAGGCGCCGGGCTTCGGCACGCGCGCCTTGCTCACCGGGACCTTGGCGTCCAGCACGTCACGCGGGATCTCCAGGAAGGAGGGGCCGGGCGCGCCGTGGTAGCACTCGCGGAACGCCATCGACACCATGTCGGCGGCGCGCGCGGTGTCCGGCACGGCCGCCGCGAACTTGGTGATCGGCGTCATCATGTCCACGTGCGGCAGGTCCTGGAGGGACCCCATCTTGTGCTGGGTGAGAGCCCCTTGGCCGCCGATCAGCAGCATGGGGGACTCCGCGCGGAAGGCGTTGGCGACACCGGTGACGGCGTCGGTCGTCCCCGGTCCAGCGGTGACGACCGCGCAGCCCGGCTTGCCGGTGATGCGGGCGTAGCCGTCGGCGGCGTGGGCGGCGACCTGCTCGTGGCGGACGTCGACGACCTCTATGCCCTCGTCGACGCAGCCGTCGTAGATGTCGATGATGTGGCCACCGCACAAGGTGTAGATGCGGTCGACGCCCTCGGCCTTGAGTGCCTTGGCAACGAGATGACCACCGGAAATCACATCCTGGGTGTCGTCGGGCATGGCGAAGTCCTGTCCCTTCGTAGGGGGTTGGAACGCTCTCGCGGTACATTGCATACAGTCGACGAATACTGTATGAAGCTTGTTATCCCGCATCCAGTGGGTGGTGTCCAGGGGGCGTGCGGCACTTTTAAGAGGGAGCCGAGATGGACCTGTACGAACACCAGGCAAGGGAACTCTTCGAGGAACACGGCATCTTGGTGCCGAGGGCGGAGGTCACCGGCTCGTCCAAGGAGGCACGCGAGATCGCCCGCAGGCTCGGCGGGCGGGTCGTGGTGAAAGCCCAGGTGAAGACCGGTGGCCGCGGCAAGGCGGGCGGGGTCAAAATCGCCGCCGACCCGGCCGCCGCCGAGCTCACGGCACGGCAGATCCTGGGCATGGACATCAAGGGCCACACGGTCGGCAAGGTGATGCTGGCCCAACCGGTCGACATCGAGAGCGAGTTCTACGTCTCCTACGTGCTCGACCGCGCGGCGGGCACGTTCCTCGCGATCGCCTCCGCCGAGGGCGGCATGGACATCGAGGAGGTCGCCGCGACCCGGCCCGAGGCCGTGGCCCGCATCCCCGTCGACCCGGCCGAGGGCGTCACCTCGGCGAAGGCGGGCGAGATCGCCGAGGCGGCCGGCCTGCCGCCGCAGACGGTCGACGTCCTCGTACGGCTGTGGGACGTGCTCGTGCGCGAGGACGCCCTGCTCGTCGAGGTCAACCCGCTCGTGCGCACCGCACAGGGGCAGATCCTCGCCCTCGACGGCAAGGTCACCCTCGACGACAACGCCCGCTTCCGCCAGGCCCGTTGGGGCGCGGACGACGTCGAGCACGACGACGCGCTGGAGGCGGCGGCCGCCGCCAAGGGCCTCAACTACGTCAAGCTCGACGGCGCGGTCGGCATCATCGGCAACGGCGCCGGCCTCGTCATGTCCACCCTCGACGTGGTCGCCGGCTGCGGCGCCCGACCCGCCAACTTTCTTGACATCGGCGGCGGAGCCTCGGCGCAGATCATGGCGGACGGACTGTCCGTCATCCTCTCCGACCCGGCCGTGAAGTCGGTCTTCGTCAACGTCTTCGGCGGCATCACCGCCTGCGACGCGGTCGCCGAGGGCATCGTCCAGGCCCTGGACACCGTGCAGTTGACCAAACCCCTGGTGGTCCGGCTCGACGGCAACAACGCGGCCCGCGGCCGGGCCGTCCTCGACGACCGCGGCCACCCGCTGGTCCAGCAGGCCCCCACCATGGACGGCGCCGCCCGCCGCGCCGCCGACCTCGCCAACGCACGCTGAGGAGCAGGGACATGGCGATCTACCTCACCAAGGAGAGCAAGGTCCTCGTCCAGGGCATGACCGGTGGCGAGGGCATGAAGCACACCCGCCGCATGCTCGCGGCCGGCACGGACGTCGTCGGCGGCGTCAACCCGCGCAAGGCGGGCTCCACCGTCGACTTCGACGACCGGATCGTCCCCGTCTTCGGCTCGGTCCGCGAAGGGATCGAGGCGACGGGCGCCGACGTCACCGTCGTCTTCGTGCCGCCCGCCTTCGCGAAGGCGGCCGTGATCGAGGCGGCGGACGCGGGCATCGGCCTCGCCGTCGTCATCACCGAGGGTATCCCGGTCCACGACTCCGTCGCCTTCACGGCGTACGCGAAGTCGAAGGGCACCCGGATCATCGGCCCCAACTGCCCCGGCCTGATCACCCCCGGCCAGTCCAACGCGGGCATCATCCCCGCCGACATCACCAAGCCGGGCCGCATCGGCCTGGTGTCCAAGTCCGGCACGCTCACCTACCAACTCATGTACGAACTCCGGGACATCGGCTTCTCGACCTGCGTCGGCATCGGCGGCGACCCCGTCGTCGGCACCACGCACATCGACTGCCTGGCCGCGTTCCAGGAGGACCCCGACACCGAACTGATCGTCCTCATCGGCGAGATCGGCGGCGACGCGGAGGAACGGGCGGCCGCCTACGTCCGCGAGCACGTCACCAAGCCCGTCGTCGGCTACATCGCCGGCTTCACCGCCCCCGAGGGCAAGACCATGGGGCACGCGGGCGCCATCGTCTCCGGCTCGTCCGGCACGGCGGAGGCCAAGAAGGAGGCGCTGGAGGCGGTGGGGGTGAAGGTCGGAAGCACCCCGACGGAGACCGCACGGCTGGTGCTGGACGTCCTCGAAGCGACACGTGACGTCACTCATAGTTGACGCGACGTGACTGTCGCGCTCCCTTGAGCGCAACTAGCGTCATCTGTACGGCGGTTCCTGCCGAAGCACGACAGCCACTGCCGGACCACTACGGCTGCTGCCGGATCACGGCAACCGCTGCCGCAGCCGCGACAGTTGCCGCCGTACACAAGACAGTTCCTGCCTCACCCCGCCCCGACTGTGCACCGAGAGCGGAGCAGAAGCATGGCATCAACCCTCATTCCCGCCCCTCCCCACCTGACCCTCAAGGCGGGCACGTCCTGGAGCGACGCCTGGCGGCGCTGTCAGGCTGTGGCCCCCGAGGCCTTCCAGGACGACCGCGTCCTCAACCTCTGGGGCTCCGCCTGGCGGCCCGACGGCCGGGCGCTGCCCGCCACCAGCCCCGTCGACGGCAGCCCCATCGCAGGCCCGCCCCGCCTGGACCGGGACACCGCCCACCAGGCCGTACGCGCCTCCCTGGACCAGCACCGCGCCTGGCGGCACATCCCGCTCGACGAACGCCGAGCCAGGGTCGCCGCCACCCTCGACGCCCTCACCGAACACCGCGAACTCCTCGCGCTGCTGCTGGTGTGGGAGATCGGCAAGCCCTGGCGGCTGGCGCAGGCGGACGTCGACCGGGCCATCGACGGCGTGCGCTGGTACGTCGACGGAATCGAGCCGATGCTCGCCGAACGGGCCCCGCTGGACGGCCCGGTGTCCAACATCGCGAGCTGGAACTATCCGATGAGCGTGCTCGTTCACGCAATGCTGGTACAGGCACTGGCAGGCAACGCGGTGATCGCCAAGACCCCGACCGACGGCGGCGTCGCCTGTCTCACCCTGGCCTCGGCGCTCGCTGCCCGCGAGGGGATTCCCGCCACCCTCGTCAGCGGCAGCGGGGGCGAGCTGTCCCAGGCGCTCGTGCGGGCGCCCGAGATCGGCTGCGTCTCCTTCGTCGGCGGCCGCGACACCGGCGCCGCCGTAGCCACGGCCGTCGCCGACCTCGGCAAGCGACATGTACTCGAACAGGAGGGACTCAACACCTGGGGCATCTGGAACTACTCGGACTGGGACGCGCTCACGGCCGTCGTCCCCAAGCTCTTCGACTACGGCAAACAGCGCTGCACGGCGTACCCGCGCTTCGTCGTCCAACGGCAGCTGTTCGACGAGTTCCTGGCGGCGTACCTCCCGGCGGTCCGCACGCTCAGGGTCGGCCACCCACTCGCCGTCGAGAAGCCCGAAGACCCGTACCCGGAGCTGGACTTCGGCCCGGTGATCAACGCGGCCAAGGCCAAGGAACTGCGCGACCAGGTCGCCGAGGCCATCGACCGCGGCGCCGTCCCGCTGCACCGCGGCCACGAGGCCGACGCCCGCCTCCTGCCTGGTCAGGACACCTCCGCGTACGTCCACCCCGTCACGCTCCTCAACCCGCCACCGTCCTCACCGCTGCACCACGCGGAACCCTTCGGCCCGGTCGACACCATCGTCCTGGTCGACACCGAGGCGGAGCTGCTGGCCGCGATGAACGCCTCCAACGGCGCGCTGGTGGCCACGCTGTCCACGGACGACCGGGCCACCTTCGACCGACTGGCCCCGCAGATCCGGGCGTTCAAGGTCGGCCACGGAAAGCCCCGCTCGCGCGGCGACCGGGACGAGTTGTTCGGCGGCTTCGGCGCGTCCTGGAGCGGGGCGTTCGTCGGCGGCGAACTCCTCGTGCGCGCCGTGACGCGGGGCCCCGAGGGCGAGCGGCTGCCCGGGAACTTCCCGGACTACCACCTCATGGCCTGACCGAGGGTCGGGTGGCGTGACCGCTCCGGTGGCGTCACCCGACGATCACTCCGGGCGCTACGAGGTGATCACTCCGGGCGTGACCCGGCGATCACCTCGTCGGCCAACCACCGTGCCACGCCCCGCGGATAGGGGCGCGGCAGACTGAGTACGACGTGGTTCACGCCGGCGTCGACGAGCGTACGCACCGTGGCGCGCGTCGACGCCGGGTCGTCGTAGGACACCAGGACCTGGACGGACCGGGTGATCTCGGCGGGGTCGCGGCCGAGGTCGGCACAGTGAGCGTCCAGGACGCGGGCGCGCTCGGCGACGAAGTCCACGCTGTTGTGCGGCGGCCCGGGCACGTTCCACACGTCGGCGTGCTCGGCGACCAACCGTAGCAGCCGGGTGCCCCAGCCGCCGATCAACAGTGGGGGACCGGGGCGCTGCACAGGCTTGGGCTCGTTCCGCGTGCCCTTGAGCCGGTAGTGGTGACCCGAGAAGTCGAACACGTCCTTCGTCCACATCAGCTTCAGGATCTCGACCGTCTCGGCGAGCCGCGCGACGCCCTCGCCCGGCGGCACCAGCGTCAACCCGTACGCCTCGTACTCCTCGATCGCCGGATTGGCGCCGGCGATCCCGCCCGCGCCCGGCGGCTGACGGGTGCCGCCGACCCCGAGCCCCATGATCAGCCGTCCGCGCGAGATCACGTCCACGGTGGACGCCAGCTTGCCCAGCACGGCCGGGGGACGGATGCGGTTGCTCGTCACCAGCAGCCCGAGCCGCAGCCGTCGGGTCTGCGCGGCCAGCGCGCTCAGCAGGGTCCACCCCTCGTGTATCTGTCCGTCCTTCGGCCCGGCGACCGGCAGCAGGTGGTCCCACAGCCAGGCGTCCTTGATCTCCGGCACGGCGTCGGCTTCCAGCCAGACGCGGCGGATGTCCGCGTAGGAGACGTGCATGGGGGTGGTCTTGATGCCGAAGCGCACTCTCGTCATGTTCGTCAGCGTACTAAATCATCAGCTAGGCTGACGATCAGCTGCCGATACGGCGCGGATACAGTCGGGGGATGGCTACTGAGGCGAGACCCGCACCCCTCGAATCCCGGCTCGGCTACCTCCTCAAGCACGCGCAGGCCAGGTTCGCCCGGGTGTCGGCGGAGGCGCTCGCCCCGCACGGGGTGGACGGGCACGAGCTGGCCGTGCTGGTGGTGCTCGCCGGTGACGAGCCGCTCTCGCAGGTCGAGGCGGCCGGACGGCTCGGCGTCGACCGCACCACGATGGTGTCGCTCATCGACGGCTTGGAGGACCACGGCCTGGTGGAGCGCCGGCGCAGTCAGCGGGACCGGCGCAAGAACATCGTCGAGCTGACCTCCGACGGAACGGAGTGCCTGCGGCAGGCGGAGAAGGCCCGCCGGGCCGCCGAGGCCCGGTTCCTCGCACCGCTGGGGGAGGAGACGGCGGCGGTGCTGGTCCGGGCCCTGCAGACACTGCTGGCGGACGAGCACCCCGCTCCCGAGACGGCCGGAACGGACCGCCGGGCGTAGCGGTCGGGTCACTTCCGGTAACGGCCGGCGCCGTCCCTCCGCGGGTGCGTCGGGCCTCCGCCCGGGGGTGGATATGCAGGTGAAAGGCACCCCGAAACCTTGGTATTGTTGTGCATGTCGCCGCGGGGAACACCCCCGGCCAGGCGGCAGACACCTAGTCCGGGTGGCGGAATGGCAGACGCGCTAGCTTGAGGTGCTAGTGCCCTTTAACGGGCGTGGGGGTTCAAGTCCCCCCTCGGACACAGACCATAACCCCAACGTGTGCGGGTCGAGCTGAGCCTCGGCCCGCACCAGCTGTTTTGCGGGGTCGTAGGTGAGCTTGAGGCCGAGATTGCGGTAGACGTCGGCCTTGTCCTGGACTTCTGCGTCGGCAAGTACATCGGGGATGCTGCCGAGAGATGTGATCATCGAGTCGATGTCCTCCTCGGTGAGCCGGTCCTCACGGGTGGCTTGGCGCCCCGTCGCGATCGCCTGGGTGCGGCGGGCCTGGACCTCGGTGATCCACTTGCCCACCAGTGCCGGATCGGTGCCCGCCTCCAGTGCCTCTCGGGAGCGGGCGATCATCGTGTCGTCCAGCCGGTGCGGGGCGAAGGCGCGCCCCAGCCAGTTGTCGAGCCGGGTGACCAGTACAGGATGTCGCCCGTGCACTGTGCCTGCATCCGCCGGTCGCACAGCCCACAGTGCACCAACCCGCGCAGTACGTATGGATGCGGAGCCCGGCGCCGCTCGAGCGGTGTGTAGATGGTGCCCCTGTCTGTCCGTACTGCTTCGGCCTGTTCGAAGGCCAAGGAATGGCTCCCGCGAGGCGGATCCTCGCGGGAGCCATTCTGTCCGTGTGGCCCTGGTGCCTCGTCGTCAACGGACCGTAGGATGCGGGGACTTCGTGCAACCGCACGACCGGGGGAAGCCGGTGGGAATCCGGCGCTGACCTGCAACCGTGAGCGGCCCGCACAGGCCGCGAGTCGGGATACCCGGCGTGCGCAGTGAACTGCTTCTCGCTGTCATGGTCTACAGGAGGGCTCAGCCTTGCGCCGCACATCCGCACATCGCACCCTGATCACCGCGACCGCTCTCGGGCTCGCGCTCGTCTCCGCTCCGGCGGTGGCCCACGCCCAGAGCACACCGGACACCAACGCTCGCGTGCGAGTGGCCCTCACCGTGCAGGGGCCGGACGGGCTCCTCTTCAAGGGGAAGATCAGGACCCGAGGGCACGACGTCACGACCGCGACCGGCGGCACCCACCACTGCGACGGCACCAACGGCGGCGCCAACCCGTCGGCCGTCCCCACCCCGACCGCGGCCCTCGACGACGCGGCCCGCAAGCGGCACTTCACCTGGGACGGGACCTGGTACGCCTCGTTCGACGACTACTTCGTCGAGACCATCAAGGACGTCAGCGGTGGCAGCTCCGCCTACTGGAACATCTCCGTCAACGGCACGTCCACACCCGTCGGCGGCTGCCAGTTCAAACTGAACGCCGGGGACAAGGTGGCGTTCACCTGGACCGCCTTCTGAGCCCGGGAATTCAGGGATCTACAAGGTGCGGGCCTCGGACGCCATGATCGGCTCCCTGGCCTGTACCCCGTGCAGGACATGGGCCAGCACCTCCGCCCCGCGGACCACTCGCGGTCCCGGCCGGTTGAAGTAGGAGGGTCCGTCCAGCACCCAGACCCGTCCCGAACGCACGGCGGGCAGCTCCGCCCAGCCGGGCAGTCCGGTCAGCAACTCGGCCTCCCGCAGGGTCCGTTCGGGTGGGAAGCCGCACGGCAGGACCAACACCACGTCCGGCCGTGCGGCCCGCACCGCCCCCCAGGTCATGGGCTTGGTGTGTTCGCCGGGCGCGGCGAGAAGCGGTTCACCCCCGGCCGCCGTGATCTGCTCGGGCACCCAGTGTCCGGCGGGCCACAACGGGTCGAGCCACTCGATCGCCACCACCCGGGGCCGTTCGCGTCCGGCGACCGAGGCGCGGACGCGGTCCAGCCGCGCCCGCAGGTCGGCCCGCCGTTGTTCCGCGCGCTCCCGCACGCCGAGCAACCCGCCGACCGTGACCAGGCAGTCCAACACGTCGTCCAGCGTGCGTGGTTCCAGACTCAGCACGCGGGTGTCCGCGTCGAGCAGTCGCACCGTCTCGCTGACCTTCTCGTACGACACCGCGCACACATCGCACAGGTCCTGCGTGAGCACCACGTCGGGGCGCAGCGCCGCCAGCGCCTCGGTGTCCAGTGTGTAGAGCGAGGAGCCGGAGTGCGCCGAGCCGCCCACCGCGTCGGAGATCTCCCGGCTGGTGAGCCGGTCCTGGTCGAGGTCCGCGCCGGTCACCACCGGGACAGCGGCCACCTCGCGCGGCGGCCAGTCGCACTCGTGAGTACGGCCGACCAGCCGTGCGGCCAGCCCCAGTTCGGCGACGATGTCGGTCGCGGCGGGCAGCAGGGAGACGATGCGCATGCCGCGACCCTACGGCCCGACCTCGGCGTCAGGCGCCCCAGCGCACGGCGATCGTGTCGCCGACCCCTACCGTCGTCCCTCGCGTGGCGGAGGTGAAGGACGAGCCGTCGATGCTGACCTTCCACGTGTTCGAGCCGCTGTTGGCCTTGCCGTTGAGGGACGTGACGGTGCCCGTGCCGGACGACGGCACGACGGCGGTGACGCAGCCCGACGGGGTGGCCGCACCCACTGCCGCGTCGAGGACGGCCCCGAGGCTGGTCGTCGACCCGGTCGGGGTGAGGGCGACGGAGCAGACCTTGAGGGCGCCGGTCCCGTCGTCGACCGTCAGGGCCAGCTTCGTCGCCGTACCGGAGGTGAGGGAGGACTGGCCCACCCACTGCGGAGCACCCGCGGTCACCGGGACGGGCGGTGTGGCGGTGAAGCCGCCGCCGGCCACCGCGCGCAGGCCGTCGATCGAGGCGTAGGCGGACGGACTGGTGTCGCTGGGCAGGTACTTGAAGCCGCCGCCCGGGTTGAACTGTTGCGCGATGAGGAAGTCGACCGGGGTCTTGCCCATGGAGGTCAGGAAGTCGCCGGTCTGCGGGTTGATGCCGCAGGCGTTGAGGCCGGAGACGGCCCAGCCGTTGGAGTCGGTGTTGACGCCGAACATGGCGTTGAATGCACCGCTGCTCGCGATCAGCTTGCTCTTGAGGAACGCCTTGGCCTGCACGATGTCGGTGTCCGTGTTGGGTACGCCGGACGTGCACAGGGCGGCCATCGCCGCGCCGGTCATGTCGATGTCGCTCGTCGCCGCGAGCTGGGTCGGATTGCCTTCGGCCTTGCTGTAGTTCCAGCCGCCGTCGTTGTGCTGGTTGGCGCGGACCCGGGTGACGATCGCGTCGCGCAGGGCCTGCGGGACGCGGACCTGTCCCGCCGTCGTTTTCGCGCCGTTGAGGGCGAGCGCGGCGAAGACCGTGCCGTTGAAGTTGGCCGACGGGCCGAAGTAGCCGGGCTCGGCGGTCTGCCAGTAGCCGTAGATGTCGGCGATCAGGTTGCGGGAGGCGGAGACGCGGGCCGGGTCGATGCCGGCGGCGTAGGAGTTGAGCGTGGCGCGCTCGTAGTCGGTGACGACCGGGGAGGAGGACGGCCAGCCGCTGGTGGACAGCAGGTTGCGGTAGACCGTTCTCGCGTTCTTGCTCGTGTCGCCGCCCGGTGTGACGTCCACGGCGGCGGTGCCGGCGGCCGCGAACGCGCTGAACGCCCATTCGTTCGACAGCCCTGATCCGGCGTACGAACCGTCGGCCGCTTGAAGGGACTTGAGGTACGTGACGCCGTTGGTCTTCGAGGTGGCGATCTGTGCCGGGGTGGTGGTCGCCGCGGCAGGCAAGGTGGTCAGGGCGAACGCGCCGAGCGCGGCAGCCGCGGTGAGCGCGGGGCGGCGGAAGGACGAGGACACGGTGCGGGGCATGGCCTGCTCCTGGGATGAGGGACGCCGACCCGACCCGTGCCGGACCCTCACGGTGCGAGGGGGAGCGGCGGGCGTGGCCGCCGTCCGAAACGCGTGGACCGGCTTCCAACAGTGCTTCGCCGCTTGGGCATTCGGGCTCGGGTCGGCATCCAGCCGTCCCACACCGCTGCGCGTCAGCCCCGGACTCTCACCGGGTTCCCCCACTCGGCAGTGCGGGACGGTACCCGACAGGCCCGTCCGTCGCCAGAGGTGCTCCGGACAACCCGTGAGCCGACTCGTGCCGCACCTTGACGCTCTCTGTGAACCATGTTCAAATCCGGCTGATACGCAAGAAGTTCCAGGGGAAGCCGGTCGAAACCCGGCGCTGACCCGCAACCGTGGGCCCGGCAGTGCCGGGCGAGCCGGAATGCCTGGAGCGTGCAACAGCAACAGACGCCGTCGCGGACTACGGCGTGGTGCGACCAGCTTCCATGCGCGGATGGTTTCCGCGTGTCGGGGGCCCTCAGCCACGTTTCCGCCCGTGCCGGTCAGGTGACGAGGGGGCCGCGGTGGGGACCGGAAGGCGAAGAGACGAGCGGACGGGGACAAGACCCGGACGCCTTGCGGCACTCGCGTCGGCACTGTTCGTCCTGTTCGCGGCCTGCATGACATTCCTCACCACGACATCCGCCGCAGCGGATCCCATCGGCGGGTGTACCACGACCAAGGGGTCTGTCGTCGCCGTCGATTTCGGGCCGTTCGGCGGGACGGTCGAGCGCGGTTGCGACGCCACGCCGACCACCGGCTACGAACTGCTCCACGAGGGCGGTTTCACGACCACAGGCACGGAGCACGACGGTCCGGCCTTCATCTGCCGCATCGGCTTCGGCTCCTTCAACTCCGGTACCCAGTACCCCACTCCGGACAAGGACGCCTGCGTCCTCACTCCGCCGGCCACCGCCTACTGGTCCTACTGGATCGCCTCGCCCGGCCAGGACGAGTGGACGTACAGCCAGTACGGCGCCATGGACCGCAAGCTCAAGGACGGCGATGTCGACGCCTGGGTGTACGGCGGTACCGATGTCGGCGGCAGCACGGGGAAGCCCACCTTCAGCCCGGATGACGTACGCGCCGACGGCACCGGTACCCCCGGCCCGAGCGGTTCCCCCACCGGCGCGCCCGGAGACGTCGACGTGTCCGGCGCGGCGAAGTGGCTCACGTCCCGACTGACCGACGGTGAACGCGTCGTCGACGACGGCGCCGACACACCCAACTACCTCCTGACGACCGAGACCGCCTACGCACTGGCCGCCGCGAACGGCAGGAGCGCGACCCTCGACAAGATCAGCGCCTTCCTGGCCGCGCACACCGACGAATACGCCTATCCGGCCGGCAAGGACCAGGCTCCCGATGCAACTGCCGCCGCCCGCCTGGCACTTCTCGCCGAGATCACCGAGAGCGACCCGGCCCGCTTCGGTGGCCACGACCTGATCGGCGACCTGAGGGGCAACGTCTGCGTAGCCGGTCCGGAGTCCGGCGAACCCACCCCTGGCTGCACCGCCAAGGGCGACTTCCGCAATGCGACCTTCACCGATGGTCAGGCCCTGTCGGTGCTGGCACTGCTGCGGGCGGGAGCCACGCCTCCGGCGGACTCGATCGACCGCCTGACGCAGGTCCAGTGTGCGGACGGCGGCATCACCGGCATCCTGATCCGCCCCGGCGAGTTCTGCGACGGCGACCCGGCCACCACCGGACTCGTGGCCCTCGTACTGCGGAAGGCCGGCGGCCACGACGGAGCGGTCGCGAAGGCGCGTACGTACCTCGGCAAGGCGCAGCGCGAGGACGGTGCTTTTCCCGGCTACACCGGCTCCACGACCGGCAGCGTCGCCGCGACCGCGTACGCCGCCGAGGCCCTGCGCGCGCTGGGCGACACCGACCGCGCCGACGCGGCTGTCGGCTGGTTGTCGAGGCAGCAACTCGACGGCGGCGGCTTCGGGTTCGAGGAGGGTGCCACCGACCCGGCCCTGTACCCGACCCCGCCGGCCGTGCTCGCCGGGGCCCTCACCGACCTGACCGTCCTGACGACGAAACGGACCGAGCCGACCGAGCCGCCGACCAGCGAACCGCCGACCAGCGAACCACCCACGGCGGACCCGGGTGACGGACCCGACCTGAAGAAGGGCGTCGCCTACCTCACCGATGCCGCCAACCTCAAGCAGGGCCAGTACTACACCGCCGGGCCCGGCACCTCCCGCGCCGACTTCGGCCTGACCATCGACGGCGCCTACGCGCTCGCCGCCACCGGCCTGAACAACGCCAAGCTGCGGGGCATCGTCGACTTCCTCGACCACGGAGGCAAGGACGGCGAGGGCCGCACGGTGAACGACTGGACGGGCACCGGGACCGCCTATGCGGCGGGCGGCTCCATCGGAAAGACCGCGCTGCTCGCCGAAGCGGTGGGCCGCGATCCGCGTGACTTCGGCGGCAAGGACCTCATCGCCGCTCTGGACAAGGCGGTCTGCGCGCAGCCGAGCACCGCACCCGACCGCTCCTGCGCGGCCAAGGGCGCCTATACCTACGCGCCGTCCGTCTTCGCCCACTCCCTCGCGGTCATGGCCCAGTTGCGGGCCGACGAGAAGACGGCCGCCGAACAGCCGATCGCCTACCTGGAGAGCCTCCAGCACAACAACGGCGCCTGGCCCAGCCTGATCCCGTCCACGAACGACTCCGACGTCGACTCCACCGCCATCGCCGCCATGGCACTGGACCTGGCGGGCGGAGACAAGGCGCAGCAGGCCGTCGACAAGGCCCTTGCCTGGATCGCCTCCAAGCAGTTGACCGACGGCGGCTTCCCTGGTGCGGCGGGCGACTCCGTCAACTCGGCCGCACTCGCCGTCCAGGGCCTGTCCCTCGACGCCGGGAAGTACGCCGAACAGATCGCGGACGCACGGGAGTTCCTCGCCGGACAGCAGAACTCCGACGGCGGCTTCAACGTGGCGAAGGAGGGCCAGCGCGGGTCCGACCTGCGAGCGTCCACCCAGGCCGTCGGCGGCGCCACCGGCATCTCCTTCGGTGAGCTGACGCGCAGCCTCAGCGGGACTTCGCCGCAGCCCACCCCGACTCCCAGCCCGAGTGCGAGCGCGCCCGACATCGTGACGCCCGGGGACACCGGTGGCACGGGCGGCACGGGAGGGACCGGCGGGGGAGGCCTCGCTGCCACCGGTGTGCAGGCGGGAGCCCTCGCCGGGATCGCCGCGCTGCTGGCGCTCGCCGGCTGGCGCACGGTCGTGGTCGCTCGCCGCCGCACCGACGCCGGAGGTCGGCGATGAGCCCAACACGCCTCGTGCGAGCGGTCGTTCGCGGTCTCGCGGCGCTCGCGCTGACGGCCGCCGCCTTCGGCGCGACCACCGCTCCGGTCGCGGCCGACCCGCAGTCCATGGGCCGCTGCACCACCACGTCCGGTGCGGTCCTCGCCGTCGACTTCAGTCACTGGGGCGGCCCGATCCTCCGCTCCTGCGGCACGACACCCACGACCGGATACGAGCTGCTCAACCAGGGCGGCTGGAGCACCACCGGGACCGGACACGACGGTCCCGCCTTCATCTGCCGTATCGGATACAGCGGTTACCAGGGCGGCAAGCAGTACCCGACGCCGAGCCAGGACGACTGCGTCCTGACCCCGCCCGCGTCCGCGTACTGGTCGTACTGGCACGCCGACCCCGGCGCGAGGACATGGCAGTACAGCCAACTCGGCGCCATGCTCTACAAACCCAAGCCCGGCAGCGTCGACCTGTGGATCTTCGGCGCCACCAACGTCGAAGGAACCGAAGGACGCCCCACGGTCACCCCCGACCAGCTCCGCGCCCACAACACCAAGCCGCAGGGCGACGCGGGCAAGCCGGCGTCCACGGCCAAGGCACCCACCCTCACCCCCGGCGTCGACACCGGCCCCGCGCCCGAGAAGCCGAAGAACCGGCCGACGAAATCCGCCTCGGTCAAGCCGGAACCGAAACCCGAGCCGAGCAAGAGCGTCACGGCAACCCCGAGTTCCTCGGCGAGCCCCACCGACACACCGCACGGCACCGGGACGCCGAGCCCCAGCAACGACATCGTCAACGCGGAGCCCACCGCCGAGGCCGAGCACACCTCCGGCTCGCTCGTCCCGGTGGCCACCGGGCTCGGGCTCGTCGCGCTCATCGCCGGCGCCGCGGTGTTCGCCGCGCGCCGCCGACGCCGCAGCGAGTGACCGGCCGTGGCCCGTACGACCGCTGACGCGGCAGCGGCCACGCCCGTGTCCGGCCCCGCACCGGACACGGGCGGCCGTCGCCTGCCGCGCACCCTGCATCCCGTGGCCTGGTGGGTGTGGGCGCTCGCCCTGGCCACCGCTGTCAGCCGTACCAACAACCCGCTGCTGCTGTTCCTCGTCCTGGCCGTCCTCGGCTACGTCGTCACGGCCCGCCGCACGGAGGCACCCTGGGCGCGCGGTTTCAAGTACTACCTGTACCTGGCCCTCACCGTCGTCGCGATCCGCGTCGTCTTCCGCGCCGTGTTCGCCACCGGCATCACACCCCGCGACCACTTCCTGTTCTCCCTGCCGCACATCCCCACCCCGGACTGGTACGCGGGCATCCAGATCGGCGGCCCGGTCTCCCTGGAGGCCGTGCTCTCCGCCGCCACCGACGGGCTCCGGCTCGCCTGCATGCTGTGCTGCATCGGCGCCGCCAACACCCTCGCGAACCCGAAGCGGGCGCTGCGCGTGCTGCCCGGCGCCCTGTACGAACTGGGGGTCGCGGTCACCGTCGCCATCAGCGTGGCGCCGCAGCTCGTGCAGAGCGTCCAACGCGTCGCCCGCGCGCGGAAGTTGCGGGCCGGACGCGCCAAGGGGTTCAAGGCGTTGCGAGGCATCGCGGTCCCCGTCCTGGAGGACGCGCTCGAACGGTCCCTGCGCCTGGCCGCCGCGATGGACTCCCGCGGCTACGGCCGGGCGGGCTCCGCCACCCCCCGCTCGCGCCGCGTCACCGGAGCGCTGATGCTGCTCGGCATGTGCGGGCTGTGCGCGGGGGCGTACGGACTGCTCGACGCGACCGCCCCGACCGTCCTCGGCCTGCCCGCAATGCTCGCCGGAGCCCTGCTCTGCGTGGCCGGGCTGCGGCTGGGCGGACGCCGGGTCACCCGCACCACCTACCGACCAGACCCCTGGCGACTGCCGGAATGGGCCGTATCCGGTGCTGGTGTCGTGGCCGCCGTGCTGCTCTACAGCAACCTCGGCTACGACCCCGCCGAGTTGAACCCCTCCCTCTACCCCCTGACCTGGCCGGCCCTGCCGCTTGTCCCGACCGCCGCGATCCTGCTCGCCGGGACCGCCGGATTCCTCTCCCCGCCCCCAACCGCCCCTCGGCGTACCGAGAAAGCCGGCGCCACGTGATCACCTTCGACCAGGTCACCGTCCACTACGACGACGCGGCCGAACCCGCCCTGCGCGAGGTCGACCTGACGGTGGAGGAGGGCGAACTGTGCCTCGTCGTCGGGCACACGGGCGTCGGTAAGTCGACGCTCCTGGGCGCCGTCAACGGGCTCGTGCCGCACTTCACCGGCGGCACCCTGTACGGCCGGGTCGTCGTGGACGGCCGCGACACCGCTCACCACCCGCCGCGCGAACTCGCCGACGTCGTCGGAGTGGTGGGCCAGGACCCCCTGGACGGCTTCGTCACCGACACCGTCGAGGAGGAACTCGCCTACGCCATGGAGCAGTTGGCGATCCCGCCCGCCACCATGCGCAAGCGCGTCGAGGAGACCCTCGACCTGCTCGGCCTCGCCGACCTGCGCCACCGCGCCCTGCATGAACTCTCCGGCGGCCAGCAACAACGCGTCGCCATCGGCTCCGTCCTCACCGCTCACCCCCGCGTCCTGGTCCTCGACGAGCCCACCTCAGCTCTCGACCCCACGGCGGCCGAAGAAGTCCTCGCCGCCGTCACCCGCCTCGTCCACGACCTCGGCGTCACCGTGCTGATGGCCGAGCACCGCCTCGAACGGGTCGTGCAGTACGCCGACCGCATCGTCCATCTGCCGGGCGACGGCCGCGCGGCGATCGGCGCACCCGCCGACATCCTGCGTACGTCCACGATCGCGCCGCCGATCGTGGAACTCGGCCGAGCCGCCGGCTGGTCCCCGCTGCCCCTGTCCATCCGCGACGCCCGCCGCGCCGCCGCCCCCCTGCGGACCCGTCTGAAAGGCCGAACGCCCGGACCCGTACGCCCTCCCCAAACCAGCGTCGGCCCACGGCTGTTGACCGCGCGCGGCGTAACGGTGACCTACCACGGGGTACCGGCGGTCCGGGAGGTCGACCTGGACCTCCGAGGGGGCGAGGTCGTCGCGCTCATGGGCCGCAACGGCTCCGGCAAGTCCTCCCTGCTGTGGGCACTCCAGGGCTCCGGTCCGCGTCGCGCCGGAACGGTCAAGGTCGCCGACGCCCCGGGGGATCCGCACGCGCTGTCCTCCGCCGAGGCCCGCCGGGCTGTCGGCCTGGTCCCGCAGACCCCCGCCGACCTGCTCTATCTCGAAAGCGTCAAACAGGAACTCGGCCAGGCCGACACCGAGTCGGCCGGCGGGGAGCCGGCCCGCGCCATCCTGGACCGGCTCGCGCCCGGCATCCCCGACGACACCCACCCGCGCGACCTGTCCGAGGGACAGAAGCTGGCACTCGTCCTGGCCATCCAACTCTCCGCCGCACCCCGAGTGCTGCTTCTCGACGAGCCGACACGCGGCCTCGACTACCGCGCAAAGACGGAACTCGTCCGGATCGTCGACGCGCTGGCCGCCGAGGGCCGGGCCGTCGTCATCGCCACCCACGACGTCGAGTTCGTCGCCCGCGCCGCCGACCGGGTCGTCGTCATGGCGGAGGGGGACATCGTCGCCGACGGGCCCACCGCCGAAGTCATCACGGCCTCACCGGTGTTCGCGCCGCAGACGGCGAAGATCCTCGCTCCGCTGCCGTTCCTGACCGTCGATCAGGTGCTCCCGCTGCTGGACGGGGACTCCGACCGATGACCGCACTCCGTACCTCCGCCCCGGCCATCCGGCTCACCGGCCGCGCCGGGATCGTGATGGCGCTCGCCGCGATCCTCGGCGTGGTCGCGTTCTTCTGGCCGTTCGTCGTCGCACCGGGCACCTTCGGCTCGAACTACGCACCCCCGCTCATCTTCGGCGTGCTGCTGGTACTCGTCCTGTGCGTCGTCCTCTCCGAGATCGCCGAGGGCGGTATCGACTCCAAGGCGCTCGCGATGCTCGGCGTCCTGTCCGCCGTCAACGCGGCGCTGCGTCCACTGGGCGCCGGCACCGCGGGCATCGAGACCGTCTTCTTCGTCCTCGTCCTCGCCGGACGCGTCTACGGGCCCGGCTTCGGCTTCGTCCTGGGGTGCACCTCGCTGTTCGCCTCCGCCCTCATCACCGGCGGGGTCGGGCCGTGGATGCCGTACCAGATGTTCGGTTGCGCGTTCGTCGGCATGCTCGCCGGCTTCCTCCCCAGAGCGAGCGGCCGACGCGAGGTACTGCTCCTCGCCGTCTACGGCTCGCTCTCCGGCTATCTCTTCGGCTTCCTGCTCAACCTCTCCTTCTGGCCGTTCTCCCTCGACCCGAACAACTCCATCGCCTATCTGCCCGGCCTGCCGTTCACCGAGCAGTGGCATCGCTACGTCGCCTTCGACATCGCCACGTCCCTCGGCTGGGACACAGGGCGGGCGGTCACCAACTTCCTCTGCATCCTGCTGGCGGGACCGGCCGTCCTCACGACGTTCCGCCGGGCCGCCCGCAAGGCCCGATTCCGGGCGCCGGTGCGTTTCGCCGCTCCCGCGCGAGCGGCCGATCCAGGCGACTCCTGAACGGAACCCGAATAGCCGCGCGGCCGTCGGCACTGGATTTACTAGGACGTCCAACTATATGCTCGTGCCCCAAGGTCCGCGGTGCAGGGAAGCCGGTGTGAAACCGGCACGGTCCCGCCACTGTGACCGGGGAGTTCGCCGTCGAGCAGGACGCCACTGACGAGCTGGATGTCGGGAAGGCGGACGGCGCGCGCTGATCCGGGAGTCAGGATACCGGCCGCGGTTTGTTCCGTGTTGTCCACGAGGATGGAGCAGACACGCATGGCACCGGTATGCGTTCACGATCCCGGCAGGGGCCCACTGCCTGTTGCCGAGTCTTTCCGGCATTCCACCGTCAGGACCTGACGGCCCTTCGCCATACGCGATCCTGCGCGGCCCCCCCCGCACGTGTGCGCTTTCGGCGTCCGTGCCGGTGGCGAGCGCGCCATTCCTGGACCCCACCTGACGAGAGCAGGCATCCATGGTCCACGCACAAGACCGCGCTCCCGTGCGCGAGTTGAGTCATTTCGTCGGCGGCAAGCACACCCCGGGAACCTCGGGGTCCTACGGCGATGTGTACGACCCGAACACCGGCGAGGTGCAGGCCCGCGTCCCGCTCGCGAGCCGCGCCGAGACCGAGGCCGTCATCGCCGACGCCACCGAGGCGCAGCGCGAGTGGGGTCAGTGGAACCCGCAGCGCCGCGCCCGCGTCTTCCTCCGCTTCCTCCAACTCGTCGAGGGGGAGCGGGACTCACTGGCCCGGCTCCTCTCCTCCGAGCACGGCAAGACCGTCGCCGACGCGCACGGCGACCTCCAGCGCGGCCTCGAAGTCGTCGAGTTCGCCGCCGGCATCCCGCACCTGCTCAAGGGCGAGTTCACCGACAACGCCGGCACGGGCATCGACGTCCACTCCCTGCGAGCCCCGCTCGGAGTCGTCGCCGGCATCACCCCCTTCAACTTCCCCGCGATGATCCCCCTGTGGAAGGCGGCGCCCGCGCTGGCCTGCGGCAACGCCTTCATCCTCAAGCCCTCCGAACGCGACCCTTCCGTTCCGCTCCGGCTCGCCGAACTCTTCCTGGAAGCGGGCCTGCCGCCCGGCGTCCTGAACGTCGTCCACGGCGGCAAGGAGACCGTCGACACCCTTCTCGAAGACCCCCGCGTCGAAGCCCTCGGTTTCGTCGGCTCCACCCCGATCGCCGCGTACGTCTATGCCACCGCCGCCGCGCACGGCAAGCGCGCCCAGTGCTTCGGGGGCGCCAAGAACCACATGATCGTCATGCCGGACGCCGACCTCGATCAGGCCGTGGACGCCCTGATCGGCGCGGGCAACGGCTCGGCGGGGGAGCGCTGCATGGCGATCTCCGTCGCCGTCCCGGTCGGCGAGGCCACCGCCGACGCGCTCGTGGCCCGACTGAAGGAGCGCATCGGGTCGCTGCGCATCGGCCGCAGCGACGACCCCGAGGCCGACTTCGGACCGCTGGTCGGCCGGGACGCCGTCGACCGGGTGCGCTCGTACGTCGACCTCGGCGTCGAGGAGGGCGCCGAACTCGTCGTTGACGGACGGGACTTCGTCCTGCCCGGCCACGAGGACGGCTTCTTCGCCGGAGCCTCCCTCTTCGACCGGGTCACCCCGGCCATGCGGATCTACCAGGAGGAGATCTTCGGCCCGGTCCTGTCCGTGGTCCGCGCCGCCGACTACGAGGAGGCCCTGCGCCTGCCCAGCGAGCACCTCTACGGCAACGGCGTCGCGATCTTCACCCGGGACGGCGACACCGCCCGCGACTTCACCCGGCGCGTGAACACCGGCATGGTCGGCGTCAACGTGCCCATCCCGGTGCCCGTCGCCTACCACACCTTCGGCGGCTGGAAACGGTCCGGCTTCGGCGACCTCAACCAGCACGGCCCGGATGCGATCCGCTTCTACACGCGTACGAAGACCGTCACTTCGCGCTGGCCCGCGGGGCTTCGCGAGGGCGCGAGCTTCACCATCCCGACGATGGGCTGAGCGCGATGACCACCACCTTGCTCACCGAGGACCAACAGGCCCTCGTCGAGGCGACGTTGGACTTCACCCAAGACCATCTCGCCCCGCACGCCGTGGACTGGGACCGGGACAAGCACTTCCCGCTCGACGTCCTGCGCAAGGCAGCCGGACTCGGCCTCGGCGGTGTCTACGTCCGTGAGGAGTCGGGCGGCTCAGGCCTGACCCGCGCCGACGGCGTCCTCGTCTTCGAGACCCTGGCCTCCGGCTGCCCGTCCATCGCGGGCTATCTCTCCATCCACAACATGGTCGCCTGGATGATCGACCACTACGGCGACGCGGCTCAGCGGGAACGCTGGCTGCCACGCCTCTGCGCGATGGAGGACCTGGCGAGCTACTGCCTGACCGAGCCGGGCGCCGGATCGGACGCGGCCGCGCTGCGCACCCGCGCGGTCCGCGACGGCGACCACTACGTCCTGACCGGAGTCAAGCAGTTCATCTCGGGCGCGGGCGCTTCCCAGGTGTACGTCGTCCTGGCCCGCACCGGCGGGAACGGCCCGCACGGTGTCTCCGCCTTCCTTGTCGACAAGGAGGATTCCGGCCTCTCCTTCGGCCCGAACGAGCGGAAGATGGGCTGGAACGCCCAGCCCACCCGACAGGTGGTCCTGGACGGGGTCCGGCTGCCCGCAGACCGGCTCCTCGGCCGCCAGGGCGAGGGCTTCCGCATCGCCATGAACGGACTCAACGGCGGCCGCCTCGGCATCGCCGCCTGCTCCCTCGGCGGCGCCCGCAGCGCCCTCGACCGCAGCCTCGTACACCTCGCGGACCGACAGGCGTTCGGCGGACGGCTCCTCGACGCCCAGGCACTCCAGTTCCGCCTCGCCGACATGGCGACCGAACTCGCCGCCGCCCGCGCACTGGTCCACCAGGCCGCCCAGGCCCTCGACCGCGGCGATCCGCAGGCCCCGTACCAGTGCGCGATGGCGAAGCGGTTCGCCACCGACACCGGCTACTCGGTGGCCGACCGCGCGCTCCAACTCCACGGCGGCTACGGCTACTTGAGCGAGTACGGCATCGAGAAGATCGTCCGTGACCTGCGGGTCCACCAGATCCTGGAAGGAACCAACGAGATCATGCGCGTCATCGTGGCCCGCGGCCTGACGGAGGCGTTCGGATGACCGGCGCCGAGCAATCCGTCCTGCTGCACACCGACGGCCGGGCGGCCCACATCACCCTCAACCGGCCCAAGTCCCTCAACGCCCTCGACCACACGATGGTGCGAAGCATCGACGCGGCTCTCACGGTGTGGGAGCAGGATCCCGCCATCGAGACGGTGGTCATCACCGGCGCGGGCGAGCGCGGCCTGTGCGCGGGGGGTGACATCCGGAGCATCCATGAGGACGCCCGCGACAGGGACGGCACCGCGTCGGCGGCGTTCTGGCGCGACGAGTACCACCTCAACGCTCGTATCGCCCGCTACCCCAAGCCCTACGTCGCGGTCATGGACGGGATCGTCATGGGCGGCGGCGTCGGCATCTCGGCCCACGGCAGCGTCCGGGTGGTCACCGAGCGGTCGCGGATCGCCATGCCGGAGACAGGTATCGGCTTCGTCCCCGATGTCGGCGGCACCTACCTGCTCGCACTCGCCCCGGGCGAACTGGGCACCCACCTCGCGCTGACGGGCGCGCAGATCGACGCCGGTGACGCCTTGCGGTGCGGACTCGCCGACCACTACGTCCCGTCCGCCTCGCTGCGACGCCTCGTCGACGACCTTGCCGACATCCCGGTGTGGGATGCCCTGGACCGTCACGCAGGGCCTTCGCCAGAGGGGCAGTTGGCCGACCGCCGGGAGTGGATCGACGCCTGCTACACCGCCGACACGGTCGAGGAGATCGTCCAGCGGCTGCTCGCCCACGGAGACCCGGCGGCCAAGGAGGCCGCGGAGACCCTGCTGGCCAAGTCACCCACCGCTCTCAAGGTCACTCTGGCCGCCTTGCGCCGCGCCCGTCGGCTCGGGCCGCTGGAGCGAGTTCTGGAGCAGGAGTACCGCGTTTCCTGCGCAGCTCTGGCCGCGCCCGACCTGGTCGAGGGCATCCGTGCCCAGGTCATCGACAAGGACCGCGCTCCGCGCTGGTCACCGGCCACCCTCGCCGAGGTCACCGACGCCGACGTGGCGCGCTTCTTCACCCCGCTCGGCGAGCGCGAACTCGCGCTCGCCGGTCCCGACACCACCGAGGAGGTGGTCTGGTGAGCAGCACCGTCGCGCTCATCGGACTCGGACACATGGGCGGCCCCATGGCCGCCAACCTGGTCAAGGCCGGACACCGGGTCCTTGGCCACGACCTTGTGCCCGCCGCCCTCGACACGGCTGTCGGAGCAGGGGTCGAACGGGCAGGGTCGGCGGCCGGGGCCGTCGCGGACGCCGACGTGGTCATCACCATGCTGCCGGCCGGCCGGCACGTCCTGGGTCTCTACGACGACATCCTCGCCGTCGCCCGCCCGGACACCCTCTTCGTCGACTGCTCCACCATCGACGTCGCGGACGCCCGTACCGCTCACGAACGCGCGGTCGCCGCCGGGATGCGGGCCTTGGACGCGCCGGTCTCCGGTGGAGTCGTCGGCGCGGAGGCGGCGACGCTCACCTTCATGGCGGGCGGCGAGGAGTCCGAGTTCGCCGAGGCGGAACCGCTGCTCGCCGCCATGGGAAAGAAGGTGGTCCACTGTGGAGGTCCGGGCGCCGGGCAGGCCGCGAAGATCTGCAACAACATGATCCTCGGCGTGTCGATGATCGCGGTCAGCGAGGCGTTCGTCCTCGGCGAGAGCCTCGGTCTTTCCCACCAGGCCCTCTACGACGTGGCCTCCACGGCGTCCGGGCAGTGCTGGGCGCTCAGCGTCAACTGTCCTGTCCCCGGCCCCGTTCCGGCCAGCCCCGCCAACCGGGACTACCGCCCGGGCTTCGCCGCCTCCCTGATGGCCAAGGACCTGGGCCTGGCCGCCAACGCGGTCCGGGCCGGGGGAGTGCACGCGGAACTCGGGCTGCGTGCCGCTGAGTTGTACGCCGCGTACGCGGAACGGGCCGGTGTCACGGAGGACTTCTCCGGCATCGTACGGACCATCAGGGATCAGAGCGAGGAGCGGCAGGCATGAGCACCGGATACGAGACGATCCTCGTCGAACGCAAGGGCCGTACCGCCCTGCTCACCCTCAACCGCCCCAAGGCCCTCAACGCGCTGAACCTGAAGGTCATGGAAGAGGTCGTGGCCGCCACAGAGGCGCTTGACCGGGATCCGGAGTTCGGCTGCATCGTCATCACCGGCTCGGCGAAGGCGTTCGCTGCAGGCGCCGACATCAAGGAGATGCGGCCACAGGGCTACATGGACATGTACCTCGCCGACTGGTTCGCGGCGTGGGACCGGCTCGCCCAACTGCGCACCCCGACGATCGCCGCCGTCTCCGGCTACGCGCTGGGCGGTGGCTGCGAACTCGCCATGCTCTGCGACATCCTGCTCGCCGCCGACACGGCCGTCTTCGGCCAGCCCGAGATCAAGCTCGGCGTGATCCCCGGCATCGGGGGATCACAGCGGCTGACCCGGGCAGTGGGAAAGGCCAAGTCCATGGAGATGTGTCTGACCGGGCGCACCATGGACGCGACCGAGGCGGAGCGCGCCGGACTCGTCTCGCGCGTGGTGCCCGCCGACGAGCTCATCGGTGAGGCGCTCGCGGTCGCCGAGACCGTCGCGGGCATGTCCCTGCCGGTGGCGATGATGGCGAAGGAGGCCGTCGGCCGGGCTTTCGAGACCACGCTCACCGAGGGCGTCCGTTTCGAACGACGTCTGTTCCACGCGGTGTTCGCGACCGCCGACCAGAAGGAGGGCATGGGCGCCTTCGTCGACAAAAGGCCGCCGGAGTTCCGCCACCGTTGAACCGAGGGACGCTCCGCCCGTGCCGCCCTCTCGACGGCTGTCAGGGTGTGCGGGTCTCCACCGGATAAGGCACGTAGGTCCGCCGGTCGGGGTCGATGGCGAGTCGACCGCCGGCCGGGGGCCGGGCCCGTTGGGCGCAGTCGCGGCGTTCGCAGATCCGGCAGCCCAGGCCGATCGGGGTCGCGGCCCGGGGGTCGTCGAGGGCGATGCCCTCGGCGTAGACGAGCCGGTGCGCGTGGCGCAGTTCGCAGCCGAGGGCGACGGCGTACTCGGCGCGCGGGGCGTGGTGGCCGAACCCGCCGCGGGTGATGGTCCGCGCGATCCAGAAGTACCGCTTCCCGTCCGGCATTTCGGCGACCTGGGTGAGTATCCGGCCTGGTGCGGAGAACGCCTCGTACACCGTCCACAGCGGGCAGGTGCCGCCCAGCCGGGAGAAGTGGAAGTCGGTCGCCGACTGCCGTTTGGAGATGTTCCCGGCTCGGTCGACACGCAGGAACGAGAAGGGCACGCCCCGGTGCCCGGTGCGTTGCAGGGTGCTCAGACGGTGGCAGACCGTCTCGAAGCCGACCCCGAAGCGCGCCGACAGCAACTCGATGTCGTAGCGCACCTCTTCGGCCGTGGTGTGGAAGGCGGCGTACGGCATGAGGAGGGCGCCGGCGAAGTAGTTCGCCAGGCCGATGCGGGCCAGCGTCGCCGACTCGGGGGAGGTGAGTTCCTTTGCGCTGTCGGCGAGCTGGTCGAGGAGCGGGGCGTGCTCCAGCAGGGCGAGCTGGGTGGCGAGCTGGAAGGCGCGCTGGCCGTCGCTGAGCCAGGGGGAGAGGAACAGCAGTCCGGCGGCCGGGTCGAAGCGCCGGGCGTCTCCCGAGCGGCCCGGGGCCGCGTGCAGGACCCTGACGCCGTGCCGGTCGGCGAGCCGCGCGGTGAGCGGATCGGCGGCCCGGCCCGGCCTCAACTCCGATTCCCTCGCGGTGCGTTCGGCCTCGGTGTCCAGCGGCTCGAAGTGGTTGTGATGGGCGTAGAAGAAGTCGCGTACCTCGTCGTGTGGTTCGCCGGGCGGCAGCAGCGGGCTGCCGCCCGAGCCCGGTGAGGCGAGGGCGGCGGCCTGTTCTGCGGTGTCGCGGTAGCGGCGGTGGAGAGCGACCAGGGCGCGGGCCACCTCGGGGTGGTCGCGGGCGGCCTCGGTGATCTCCTCGACGGCGGGCAGCTCCACCCCGCACGCCTCGTCTGCGAGCGCGGCCCGCAAGTCGGCGGCGAGCCGGTCCTCGTCGGCCTCGGAGAAGAACTCCGCGTCGACGCCGAAGACCTCCGCGATCCGCAGCAGCACGGAGGCGGTCAGTGGGCGCTGGCTCTGCTCGATCTGGTTGGCGTAGCTGGTGGAAATGCCGAGCGCGCGGGCCATGTCGACCTGGTTCATACCTTGCTCGCGGCGCAGTCGCCGCAGCTTGGTGTGAGCGTAGACCTTGCGCTCGGCCGGTCGTCGGCTCATGGCGTACCTCCTCGTCGCGAGCAGCCGGGCAGCATGGCCGAAGCAGCGATATCTGCGAATCTAGCATCCGCACAATTCGCAGGATTCGCAGATTCGCAGCTCTGCGCTGTACGGATTCCGCAGCTTGGAGCGGTGGTCCGGCCGACGACCACGGGGCAGGCTCGATCACGTCAACCACGTCAGGACCGCCCTCGCGAGGAGTGCCGTGATCGAGCACCACGTCCGTGTCCACCCCAGCGCCGACAGGCTGCCCCACGAGGACCAGCTCGCCTGGAAGCTTGCGGCCGTCGCCACAGGCACCGAGGAGCCGGACGCAGGCAGCGCGGCCATGGCCGTCAACCGGGTGATCGACAACGCGTCGGTCGCCGTAGCCTCCCTGCTGCGCCGTCCGGTCGCCGTAGCCCGTGCCCAGGCCACCGCCCACCCGGCCGCCGCACCCGGCGCCTCGGTCTTCGGCAGCCCGGTCCGTGTCTCCCCGGAGTGGGCGGCCTGGGCCAACGGCACCGCCGTGCGTGAACTGGACTTCCACGACACGTATCTCGCGGCCGACTACTCACACCCCGGCGACAACATCCCGCCCCTGCTCGCCGTCGCCCAGCACACCGGCCGCACCGGCGCCGACCTCCTGCGCGGCATCGTCGCCGCCTACGAGATCCATGTCGCCCTGGTCAAGGGCATCTGCCTGCACGAACACCGCATCGACCACGTGGCCCACCTCAGCGCCGCCACCGCCTGCGGTCTGGGCGCCCTGCTGCGGCTGCCCACGGAGACCGTCTACCAGGCGGTGCAGCAGGCCGTGCACACCACCACCGCGACCCGGCAGTCCCGCAAGGGCGAGATCTCCAGCTGGAAGGCGTACGCACCCGCCTTCGCAGGCAAGGCCGCGATCGAGGCCGTCGACCGTGCGATGCGCGGCGAGACCTCACCGTCCCCGATCTACGAGGGCGAAGACGGCTTCCTGGCCTGGTTGCTCGACGGTCCGGGGTCCGACTACACGGTCGCGCTTCCCGAGCCGGATGAGCCGCGCCGCGCCATCCTCGACACGTACACCAAGGAGCACTCCGCCGAGTACCAGGCACAGGCGGTCATCGACCTGGCACGCCGACTGCGCGAGAAGACCGGCCCGTTGGCCCGCGTGCGCTCGGTGGTCCTGCACACCAGCCACCACACCCACCACGTCATCGGCTCCGGCGCCAACGACCCGCAGAAGTACGACCCCGACGCCAGCCGCGAAACCCTCGATCACTCCGTGCCGTACATCCTCGCCGTCGCCCTGGAGGACGGCACCTGGCACCACGAACGCTCCTACGCCCCCGAACGCGCCCGCCGCGCCGAGACCGTCGCACTGTGGCGGAGGATCACCACGGTCGAGGAACCCGAGTGGACCCGCCGCTACCACGACCCCGATCCTGACCGCCGGGCCTTCGGCGGACGCGCGGTCGTCACCCTGGACGACGGCTCGGTGATCGAGGACGAACTCGCGGTCGCCGACGCCCACCCGGCCGGCGCCCGCCCCTTCGACCGGCCCGCCTACGCGGGCAAGTTCCGCACCCTCGCCGAGGGCGTTGTCACCTCAGCCGCCCAGGACCGATTCCTGGATGCTGCCGAGCGCCTTGCCGAGCTGACCACGTCCGACCTCGACAGGCTCTTCCCGGCCGTGGACACGGAGGCCGTCGCCGCGTACGACACGCGTCTGCCGAAGGGGCTGTTCTGATGCTGCTGCACACCCGTACCACGCCGTCCGAACGCCGCCGCTCCTTTCGTGAACAGCTCGCCTCCGGCCGGCTGTTGCGGATTCCCGGAGCCATCAACCCGCTGTCCACACGGCTCATTCAGGACACCGGCTTCGAGGCCGCATACCTCTCCGGCGCCGTCCTCGCCGCCGAGCTGGGCCTGCCCGACATCGGCCTGACCACCTCCACCGAGATCGCCGCCCGCGCTCAGCAGACGACCCGAGTCACCGACCTGCCCGTCCTGATCGACGCCGACACCGGCTTCGGCGAGCCGATGAATGCGGCCCGTACCGTGCAGTTGATGGAGGACGCCGGTCTGGCCGGCCTGCACCTGGAGGACCAGGTCAACCCCAAGCGCTGCGGCCACCTCGACGGCAAGTCCGTCGTCCCGCGCGAGGACATGGTCCGCCGTCTCCGCGCCGCGGTGGACGCCCGTCGCGACCCGGACTTCCTGCTGATGGCCCGTACGGATGCCCGGTCGGTCGCGGGGCTCGACGCGGCGATCGACCGGGCGAAGGCCTACGTCGACGCCGGCGCCGACGCGATCTTCCCCGAGGCGCTGGTCGACGAGTCCGAGTACGAGGCGTTCCGCAGGGCGGTCGATGTGCCGCTGCTGGCCAACATGACGGAGTTCGGCAAGACGCGTCTGCTGGACGTCGACACGCTGGAGAACCTCGGCTTCAACATCGTGCTCTATCCGGTCACCCTGTTGCGGGTCGCCATGGGCGCCGTGGAGGGCGGCCTGCGCGCGCTCGCCGCCGAGGGCACACAACGGGCGCTGGTACCGCGGATGCAGACCCGCTCCCGTCTCTACGAACTCCTCGGCTACGAGGAGTACTCGGCCTTCGACTCGGCCGTCTTCGACTTCACCCTCCCGCCCGGCACCTGACCCACCGAAGGCAGGCACCCCATGACCACCACCGTGCCCGAGATCCACCGCGGCCTCGCCGGTGTCGTCGTCGACACCACCGAGATCTCCACCGTCATCCAGGAGACCAACTCCCTCACCTACCGCGGCTATCCGGTCCAGGATCTCGCCGCCCGCCGCTCCTTCGAGGAGGTCGCCCACCTGCTCTGGCACGGCGAACTCCCGGACGCCGCCCAGCTGCGGGACTTCGAGGCCCGCGAACGCGCCCTGCGCCCTGTGGACCGCACCACTCTGGAACTGCTGACGCGACTGCCGGAGACATGTCACCCCATGGACGTCCTGCGCACCGCCGTCAGCTTCTTCGGTGCCGAGGACCCCACCGAGGACGACGGCAGCCTCGCCGCCAACCGCGCCAAGTCCCTGACCCTGCTGGCGAGACTGCCCACCGTGGTCGCCGCCGACCAGCGCCGCCGCCGCGGCCTGGACCCGATCCTCCCGGACCCGGACCTCGGCTACGCCGAGAACTTCTTCCACATGTGCTTCGGCAGCGTGCCCGACCGGGACGTGGTCCGCTGCTTCGAGATCTCCCTGGTGCTGTACGCCGAACACAGCTTCAACGCCTCGACGTTCACCGCACGGGTCGTCACCTCAACCCTCTCCGACCTCTACAGCGCGGTCACCGCGGCCATCGGCGCGCTCAAGGGCCCGCTGCACGGCGGCGCCAACGAAGCCGTGATGCACATGCTGAACGAGATCGGCGACCCGCGGCGGGCCGGGGAATGGCTGGACGAGGCACTGGCCGCCCAACGCAAGATCATGGGCTTCGGCCACCGCGTCTACAAGAACGGCGACTCGCGGGTGCCGATCATGCAGGAGGCCCTGGACCGCCTGGTCGCCCGCGCCGCCGACGCCGAGGTGACCCGCCTGGCCACGCTGCACGCGGCCCTGCGGCACGCCATGCTCACGAGCAAGGGCATCCATCCCAACCTGGACTACCCGGCCGGGCTCGCCTACCACCTGATGGGCTTCGACATCCCCGCCTTCACCCCGATCTTCGTGATGAGCCGCATCACCGGCTGGACCGCCCACATCACCGAACAGCTCGCCCACAACTCCCTCATCAGGCCACTGGCTTCCTACGCCGGGCCGGAGCAGCGGACGGTCCCGGCCGCCTCCTGATTTGGGACGGCCTTGATTGACCGGCCGGAGAGACGGGCCGTACGTTCGCGGTGTAGTGATGGCATAAGGAAGCTGGTGGAATTCCAGCACGGTCGCGCCACTGTGAGCCCGCCGCCGGAAGGTGGCCGGCGAGTCAGATACTGAGCCCTCACTCCGCCCGCATACGCAAGGGACGCACGATCCCATCAGGAGGGCTCACAGTGAGCAGCATTTCCGCACGCCCGGCGTCCACGCCGGTCGTTCTGCCGGTCTCGAAGTCGATCGTCTGGCTGGTCGGCACCGCGCTGATCGCGCTGGCCGTGTACTACTTCATCGGTGTCGATCAGGGTGCCGTGTCGGTGTTCGGCAACGACATGCACATCCACGAGTTCGTCCACGACGCACGCCACTTCCTCGGCTTCCCCTGCCACTGACCCTCCGCCGGCACCTGGACGTACGGACAACTCGACATGGAAAAGAAGCTCATACTGCGCGGCGTGCTCGTCGGCGCGGTCGCGGGCCTGCTCGCGTTCCTGTTCGCGCGCATCTTCGCCGAGCCGCAGATCGCCAAGGCCATCGACTACGAGAGCGGCCGCGACGCCGCCCAGAACGCCCTGGACAAGGCGGCCGGCCTGCCCGTCGAGGCTGCCGGCCCCGACCTGTTCAGCCGCACCGTCCAGGCGAATGTGGGCATCGGCGTCGGCATGGTGTTCTTCGGGATGGCGATGGGCGCGCTGTTCGCCGTCGCCTACACCGTCTGCCTGGGCCGCACCGGCGGTCTCCGGGCCCGAAACCTTGCCCTCCTCGTCGCGGGCGGCGGATTCCTCGGCATGTACCTGGTGCCGTTCCTCAAGTACCCGGCCAACCCGCCCGCGATCGGTCACGAAGAGACCATCCAGCAGCGCAGCGGCCTGTACCTGATCATGGTCGTCTGCTCGGTCGCCTTCCTCGCGGGAGCCGTCTACCTCGGCAAGCGGCTCCAGGCGCGCTTCGGCAACTGGAACGCCACCCTCCTCGCCGGCGCCGCGTTCGTCGTCGCGATCGGGATCGTCATGCTGCTCCTGCCGCAGCTCGGCCATCTCTCGTACAACAAGGACAACTTCGGGAACCACGCCACCGAGACACCACTGCCGCTGACCGACTCCAAGGGCAACATCGTCTACCCGGGCTTCCCCGCCGACGTGCTGTTCAACTTCCGCTTCTACTCCGTCGGCGCACAGCTGATCCTCTGGACGGCCATCGGCCTGATCTTCGGCCCCCTGGCGGAACGCCTGCTCCGGCCCGCGCGACCGGACGCCACCGCGCCCTCGCAGGAGCAGGACCCCGTCCCGGCATGACCGGCGATTCCACGGTGAGCGCGGTGGTCGACGAGATCACCGCGCTCGGCCCGTTTTTCGCCGTGGCGGTCCATCCGCCGGGGTCGGAGCCGCCCGAACCGTGGCAGCCGATGTCCCGCACGCTGCTCGCAGCGCGTGTCGCGGGCGTGGGCGATTGGCTGGCCGCCGCCGGCGGGCAGCCACCCGGCGCGGTCGAGGTCCGGGTCGCGGCGTCCGTCGCCCACCTGGGTCTGGCCGCCCGGCTGGTCTCGCCGGCCCTGGCCGCGGCCGTGTTGCGCAGCCGGGCCCTTGCCCCGGGCTTCGCGGATCTGCGCTGGCAGCACGCCGTCGGCGGCCCGATCCCGTTGTCGCTGCCCCACGACGCCTTCGCAGGGGCCGCCGTGGGCTCGCCATCCCGGCTCGCGGACGAACTGAGCAGCCGCCTGCTGGACGGCGCCCTGCGTGAACTCGCCGACGCCATGGGGGAGTTCTCGGTCTCCCCGCACATCCTGTGGGGCAACACCGCCTCGGCGGTCAACGGAGCGGCAACCATGATCAAAGCGGCCCGTCCGGATCTCACCGCTCGGACCCGCACCATCACCGCGCTCCTTCTGGAGCGGCCCCCACTGCGCGACGCGAGTACCACGACGCCCGACGGTGTGTTCCGGCGCCGCAGTTGCTGTCTGATCTACCGCGCGGCACCCGACGGCAAGGGGTCCCTGTGCGGTGACTGCGTACTGTCCCATTGACCGACTTCAAAGGGAACCGCCGTGAACCGACGCCCAGAGCCGCGCAGGATCGTCCTGGACGGAGAGCCCGCCGTCGCACTCACACCGCAGGAGTACGACCGCCTGACCCTGGCCCGCCGCCAACTCGGCAGCCAGAGTTCACGGATGAGCGGGATGAACCGCGACCTGGCTCAGGCCACGCACCTTCTGGAAGACGCCAGATCCGCACTCTGCGTCGCCGCCGGAACGGACGGAGACTGTCCCGCCGGGCCCTCGGAGCAGGAGTCCGGGCATCTCTGCTGTCGGATCCGGGCATTACTCGACTCGCCCCGGTTCCCCGCGGTCGCGCGCTCGGCCGTTCCGGCGGACGACAGCGCCAAGTCCCGCGGCGGAAACGGCCACCGGTGAATCCGTGGCCGGCGCCGGCAGACCGGGGCCCCGCCGCGTAGGACGGCGGTCGTTCCCGCTCACAAAGCGCGAGGGCGGGAAGCGCCACCCTCGCGCTTCCCGTCCTTCGCCTGTGAACAGTCGCCGGATCCCTCAATCCGGCGGTGCGGTCCCGGGCCCCTCAGCCCGGCCGCGCCAGGATGCTCAGTCCCGGCCGTACGTGTGGAATCCCCGGCCGGTCTTACGGCCCAACAGCCCTGCCTGGACCATCCGTTGGAGGAGGGGCGGCGGGGCGTAGAGAGGTTCCTTGAACTCGTCGTAGAGGGACTCCGCGATCGAGGCGACGGTGTCCAGGCCGATGAGGTCGGTCAACTTCAGGGGGCCCATGGGGTGGGCGCAGCCCAGCTCCATGCCCGTGTCGATGTCGGCGGCGGTCGCGAAGCCGGATTCCGCCATGCGGATCGCCGACAGCAGGTAGGGGACGAGGAGGGCGTTGACGACGAACCCCGCCCGGTCCTGGGAGCGGATGACGGTCTTGCCCAGGACCCGGGTGGCGAAGTCCTCGACGGCGTTGACGGCCGCCGACGCCGTATGGAGGGACGTCACGATCTCCACGAGGGGGAGGACGGGGACCGGGTTGAAGAAGTGCAGACCGAGGACGTGGTCGGCACGGCTGGTCGCCATGCCCAGCCGCATGACGGGGAAGGAGGAGGTGTTGCTCGCCAGGACCGCGTCCGGAGCCACGACGATCTTGTCGAGGGCGGCGAAGATCTCCGCCTTGGCGTCCGCGTTCTCCACGACCGCCTCGACCACGAGCTGCCGGTCGGCCAGGTCGTCGAGGCTGCCCGTGAAGACCATCCGGGCGAGTGCGTCCTGGGCCGAGCCCCGCTCCAACTTGCCCCGCCGCACGGCCCGTTCGAGCGAGCCGGCCACCCGATCGCGGGCGGCGCGGGCGGCGACGGCGTCCACCTCGCACACGACGGTGTCCAGCCCGGCCCTGGCACACACCTCGGCGATCCCGGCGCCCATCTGACCGCCGCCGACCACCCCCACACGCTGAATGCCCTCACTCATGCCGTGGCCTCCGCGTGCCGGACCAGGTGTCGCGAGTAGGCGTCGGGGGTGAAGAACAGGGGCGACTCCTGTGCCAGCGCGGTGCGTTCGAAGATCTCCCGCACCTCGTGGAGGGCCGCCCATGGGTACTCGGCACCCAGCGCGGCGAGTTCATCGTCGAGCAGCCGCATCACCGTCTCCCTGTCGACGACCCGGTGCCGGAGCCACTGCCAGATCTGCACGCGGGCGATCTCCGCGGTCGCGGCGTCCTCCATCAGGCCGTAGAGGGCGACGGCGCCCTGCCCGCGCAGCCAGGCGTCGAAGTAGCGCAATGAGACAGCGATGTTGGTGCGCAGACCCTCCGGTGTGGGAGTTCCGCTGATGCGGCGCACCGACAGCAGGTCCGCGGCCGCCACGTCCACGTCGTCGCGGGTGCGGTCGAGCTGGTGGGGCCGGTCACCGAGGACACCGTCGAACGCGGCGCTGCAGACGGACACGAGAGCAGGGTGGGCGACCCAGGAGCCGTCGAACCCGTCCTCTGCCTCGCGCTCCTTGTCGAGACGGACCTGGGCCAGGGCTGCCTCGTTGGCGGCCGGGTCCTTGCTGGGCACCTGGGCTGCCATGCCGCCGATGGCGTGGGCGCCGCGCCGATGGCAGGTGCGTACCAGCAACTCGGTGTAGGCCCGCATGAAGGGGGCGGTCATCGTCACCTTCGCGCGGTCGGGGAGCAGGAAGTCGGTGCGGTGGCCGAAGGTCTTGATGAGGCTGAACAGGTAGTCCCAGCGGCCCGCGTTGAGACCGGCGCTGTGCTCACGCAGCTCGTGGAGGATCTCCTCCATCTCGAAGGCGGCAGTGATCGTCTCGATGAGGACCGTGGCGCGGATCGTGCCTCTGGGGATTCCCAGCAGTTCCTGCGCGCTGATGAAGATGTCGTTCCACAGCCGGGCCTCGTAGCGGTTCTCCAGCTTGGGCAGGTAGAAGTACGGGCCGTGGCCGGCGTCGATCTGGCGCTGCGCGCAGTGGAAGAAGTACAGACCGAAGTCGACGAGCGCGGCGGGCACGGACCGTCCGCCGAACTCCAGATGTTCCTCGTCCAGATGCCAGCCGCGCGGCCGGACCACGATCGTGGCGAGCCGGTCGCGATCGGCGAGCCGGTACTCCTTGCCCTCCGGTGTGGTGAAGTCGATGCGCCGCTCGATGGCGTCGAGCAGGTTGATCTGTCCGCCGACGATGTTGTCCCAGGTGGGTGATGTGGCGTCCTCGAAGTCGGCCAGCCACACCTGCGCACCGGAGTTGAGCGCGTTGACGGTCATACGGCGCTCCGGCGGACCGGTGATCTCCACTCGACGGTCGGTGAGTCCGGGAGCCGGCGGTGCCACCTGCCAGGTGGGGTCGGCGCGGACGGCCGAGGTGACCATCGGGAAGTCGAGCGGTGATCCGGCCGCGAGCCGTATCGCCTGCCGCCTGCGCTCCTTGAGGAGTTCCTGGCGGCGCTTGCCGAAGGCGGCGGCGAGGTGACCGACGAAGTCCAGGGCGGCGGGGGTGAGGATCTCGTCGTGGCGGTCGCCCGCTGCCGCGAGGACGCGGACGTGGTGGGTCAGTGCACTGGTGGACATCGGGATCTCCTGATCGGGGAGCGGAGCGGGAGCCGGTCGGGGACGGTCGCCCGGCTCCCCTCGGTCAGGAGCCGGTTCGCCGCGTCGCCTTGGTGGGACAGGCCCTAGTGGAACTGCTCCTCCTCGGTGGAGCCCGCGAGCGCGGTGGTGGACGAGGCCGGGTTGACGGCCGTGGAGACGAGGTCGAAGTAGCCGGTGCCGACCTCGCGCTGGTGCTTCACGGCGGTGAAGCCCTGAGCCTGGGCGGCGAACTCCCGCTCCTGGAGGTCGACATAGGCCGTCATGCCGTACTCGGCATAACCTCGCGCGAGGTCGAACATGCCGTGGTTGAGAGAGTGGAACCCGGCCAGGGTGATGAACTGGAAGCGGTAGCCCATCGCGCCCAACTCCCGCTGGAACTTGGCGATCTGGTCGTCGTCCAGCGCGGCCTTCCAGTTGAAGGACGGCGAGCAGTTGTACGCCAGCATCTGGTCCGGGTACCGGGCGTGGATGGCCTCGGCGAACTCACGGGCCTGTGTCAGGTCCGGGGTACCGGTCTCGACCCAGATCAGATCGGCGTACGGGGCGTAGGCCAGGCCGCGTGAGATGACGGGCGCCATGCCGTTGCGCACGTGGTAGAAGCCCTCGGCGGTGCGCTCGCCGGTGACGAACTCGGCGTCGCGCTCGTCCACATCGCTGGTGAGGAGAGTGGCGGCGAGCGCGTCGGTGCGGGCGACGATGAGCGTCGGCACGTCCGCGATGTCGGCCGCGAGGCGGGCCGCGTTGAGGGTCCGGATGTGCTGGGAGGTGGGCACCAGGACCTTGCCGCCGAGGTGGCCGCACTTCTTCTCCGAGGCGAGCTGGTCCTCGTAGTGGATGCCCGCGGCGCCGGCCGCGATCATCGCCTTGGTCAGTTCGAAGGCGTTGAGCGGGCCGCCGAAGCCGGCCTCCGCGTCGGCGACGATCGGCGCGAGCCAGTCGGTGGTGTCCGCGCCGCCCTCGGCGGTGGCGATCTGGTCGGCGCGCAGCAGCGCGTTGTTGATCCGACGGACCACCTGGGGAACGGAGTTGACGGGGTAGAGGCTCTGGTCGGGGTAGGTGTGACCGGCCTGGTTGGCGTCGGCGGCGACCTGCCAGCCGGACAGGTAGATGGCCTGCAGCCCCGCCTTGACCTGCTGGACCGCCTGACCGTCGGTGAGCGCGCCGAGCGCGTGGACGTAGTCCAGCTCGTGCAGCTGCCGCCACAGCCGCTCGGCACCGCGCCGGGCGAGCGTGTACTCCTCACGGACGCTGCCGGAGAGCCGTACGACGTCCTCGGGGCCGTAGGTGCGCTCGATGCCCTGCCAGCGCGGGTCGGTGGCCCAGTGCCGCGCGAGTTCCTCGGCCGCCGTCGTCTTCGCCTCTGCCATGGTCTTCACCGTCTCCTCGTTGTTCGATCTGCCAATCTCCTGATCGTGGGAAAGGGGAGTGGCACTGTATGTCTCTTCTGGGGGTGCGGCCCGCTGTCCCATCACCGGGCGGAGCTGAGCAATGCTGCCGTGCAGGAGGAAACAGCTACCGGGATCTCCGACGTCAGGGCATGAATCGCGCTCAGTGCTGTGTGCCTGCTGCCGAAGGTCCGGCGGGCCGCACTGGAACTCTGACACTGGCACTGAGTGCCATCAAGAGGGGATGGCTGCCAATTCTTGCGAATCTTAACTCCGACTTTTGCCAAGTTTGCGAAGGGAGTGGCGGGGTGTTCTTCGCTTACGCTGACGATCGTCCGACCACAGGTGACGTGAGGAGCGCGGTGAGCAAGATCTACGCGGGCGCGCGGCTACGGCGGTTGCGCGAGGAACGCCGGATGACCCAGGCCGAGCTCGCACGGGCGTTGGACATCTCGCCGAGCTATCTGAACCAGATGGAGCACGACTCCCGCCCGCTCACCGTCCCGGTCCTGCTCAGACTCACCGAGACCTTCGGCGTCGACCCGGCCTTCTTCTCGGAGCGCGACACGAGCAGGCTGGTGGCCGATCTGCGGGAGACGCTGGCCGGCGAGCTGGCCGAGGCCCGGATGTCACCGACCGACCTCGCGGACCTCGCCACGCGTATGCCCGCGGTCGCCCAGGTCCTGCTCGACCTCGGCCGCCGCAACCAGTTGCTGGGCGAACAGCTCGCCGGCGCGGCCGACGGCCGGGACGAGGGGCCGCAGGCGCCTCGCTCACCGCACGAGGAGATCCGCGACTTCTTCTACCGTCGCCAGAACTACCTTCACGACACCGACCTCGCCGCCGAGCAACTCGCAGAGGAGATCGGCATCCGCCCCGGTGAGGTCGTACAGGCTATCGGTGCGCGCCTCGTCGACCGGCACGGTGTGCGACTGGCCGCCGAGACCGGCGAGCGCCTGCACCACTACGACGAGACGAGCCGCACCCTGCACCTGTCCACCCGCCTGCGCCCCGGCCAGCGCGCATTCCGCCTCGCGACCCAACTCGCGCTGCTCGAACAGGGCGACGGACTCGACCACCAGGCGTCCGACGACTTCGCACCCGGCTCGCCCACCCACGCCCTGGCCCGCATCGGCATCGCCAACTACTTCGCCGCCGCGCTGATCCTGCCGTACACCGCCTTCCACAGGGCGGCCGAGGAAGTCCGCTACGACATCGAACGCCTCACGGACCGCTACGGCCTCGGTTACGAAACCGTCTGCCATCGGCTCAGCACACTGCAGCGCCCGCGTCTGCGCGGTGTGCCGTTCTCCTTCGTGCGCGTCGACCGGGCCGGCAACCTCTCCAAACGCCAGTCCGCGACCGGCTTCCACTTCTCCCGAGCCGGCGGCACCTGCCCCTTGTGGAACGTCTACGAAGCGTTCGCCGCTCCCGGCCGCATCCACGTCCAGATCGCCGAAATGCCCGACGGACAGCGCTACTTGTGGACGGCCCGAGCCATCACCCGGCATCGGGGCGGCTGGGGCGAGCCGGGCAAGACCTTCGCGATCGGTCTGGGTTGCGAGATCCGTCACGCCCACCGGCTCGTGTACTCCGACGGACTCGACCTCGCCAACTCCTCCGCCGCCACACCGATCGGCATGGGCTGCCGAGTCTGCGAACGCCTCGAATGCCCGCAACGCGCCGCGCCGCCCCTCGGGCGCCCGCTGCGGATTGATCAGAACAGCAGCACGTTCGTGCCCTATCCCGTGGCCGAATCCCCGCGATGACCGATGTAAGGGGGCGGCTCGGCGGCGAGAGTGACGGCCCACGGGCCGCGCTCGGACGCCTGCGCCGCCCGTGATCCCGAGGCGCTGCCTGCGCTCTTCGCGGCATGGGAGAGTCAGACCATGCACGCGCTCGGCTTCGAATACGTCCCGGCGTCTGAGGACTCAAGCCCGGGAAAGAGCGGATGCTCTGGGCCCACCAGGCCGCTGTCTGGGCCGCGGTGTGAAGGCGTCGGTGGTGATGGTGCGGTCGAACTGTGTTTCGCGGGCAGCCTGCAACGTCCGGCTTGCCGCAGGCTGCGGGGTCGCGGCAATCAGCTGGCCTCAGCGTGGGCCACGACTCCGATCACCGGGGCCGTAGTCGGACTCGGCGCGGCGAGTCGTCCGGACACGGGGACGACCTGCGTCAACTCACCTACCACCTTATGGGCGTTGCGGGTCTGGAGCGCGGCCGGCTGACCGGGCTCGTGATGCGCGGCGATGACCCGGGTGATCGGCACTGCCTCGACGTGATGCAGAAGCACACGGCTTGGCATCGCTGATGCCACAGCACCACCCGGTCTGCGTGGCCTTCGACGACGCCGGAGTTCCGGGGAGGGCGGGGCAGCGGTGACGGTGTCGAGGTCTTGACGGGGGAAGCGGGCGAGGCCCTTCCTGCCGCGCACCCAAATCATCGGGCGCCGGCCGGCTGAGGGGTTCCGTTGGGGACCGCCGAGGCGTCTCGGATCGGCTCAACCGGGTGAAGATCGCTGCACGCGAAGGCGGCCTGAAGTAGTCCCGCTTGGCCCCGCCGATGTTGTCGAGGGTGGCCGATTCAACATGCCTCCGTGGGGCTTCACGGGCTGGAGCCCCACGCACACGCCGCAGCGGGCCTTTCCGGCGGGACTGACGGCGGCCTCCAGTTCGGCGTGGTCGGTGGCGCGAGTGAGGATCTTCTCCGAGGCGATGAAGGTGACTCCGGCCTCGGCGGGGAAGTCCGGTTGTGCACGGGTCAGCGGTGCGGGTCGGCGATCTCCCGCAGCATTTCCAGGGCCTGTCTCAGCTGCCGCGTACGTGCCGGGCCCAGGTGGGCCGTCCACTGCCCCTGGATGTCGCGGACGACGGGCAGGCTCAGCTCGACGAGTTCGTGACCCAGGGCGGTGACGGTGACCAGCCGGGCCCGTGCGTCGCGCGGGTCGGGTACGCGTCGGACGTACCCGGCTCGTTCGAGCTGGTCGACGATCGAGCCGATGGTCTGTTTGCTGACCTGTGACGCCTCGGCCAGCTCGGCCAGGCGCGAGCCCTCCGGGCCGATCCGCTGGAAGACGCGTGCCTGGGTGAGGGAGATGTCGTGCCCGGCGGACTTCAGGGCGGCCATCACGGCCGACTCCATGAAGCGGTACGGGATGAACATCAGGAGTCCCAGGTTGAGCTCGTCCGGGTCGTCGTCGGTCATGTGTCCATCATTGCAGAAAGTCCGAGTCTCGTACTAATATGGTCCGAGGTTCGGACCGTTGGAGGCTGATATGGACGACTCGGACGCGTACTGGTCCGCTGTCCGCGCGACCCGGCTGCGGATTGCCGACCTGTTGGAACAACTCGCTCCGGCCGAATGGGAACAGGAGTCGCTGTGCCGGGGCTGGCGGGTGCGGGATGTCGCGGGACACCTCGCCCTGGTCCCTACCATCACCACCTGGGACATGGTCTCGGTCGCACCGCGTGCACGATTCAGCCCCGACCGGATCAACACCGTGCTGGCCCGCCGCAACGGCTCCCGCGAGCCCGCGGACCTGGTCGCCGCGATCCGCCGCCACGCCGGCACCCGGCGGACGGCGAAGGTGCTGGACACCCGCAACGCACTGTTCGACGTGATCGTCCACAGTCAGGACATCGCCCTCCCGCTCGATCGACAGCTTCCCGTCCCGGCCGAACACAGCCGTGAAGGACTGCGGAGGGTCTGGGAGATGGGCTGGCCGTTCCACGCCGAGCGCCGCTTGGACGGCTTCACCCTCCGGGCGACCGACACCGACTGGTCGGTGGGCGACGGACCGGAGATCGTCGGACCCGCCCTGGCCCTCCTGCTGCTCTCGACCGGACGCACCGCCTGTCTGGACGCGCTCCAGGGCGACGGCGTCGACCGGTTCAAGTCCCGGCACGCACACCGCTGAGCCATCCGCTCGCACGCGTCGCATGCGGAACAGAGCATCTGATGCGTCGCACGATCGGCAGGACCCTCTGCGCAGTCCTCGCCGTACTCGACCTGGCCGGCATCTCCGGCCGGTGACAACACCCCGGACCACCGCCCGCTGCCGCCATCACCGGCGCGCTGCTGGGAGCCGTCACCCTGACCGCCTGCCGGCCCGCCCACCGGGGCGACACCCGCGCCCTGCGAGTCGTCGTCGGCTTGCGTGTGATCTCGGCCCTGGCGCTATGTGCCCAACTACCGCATCGTCCGCACCAAGGCCTGCATCCGACTTGGCTGACAGCACCACGCACTTCTCCGATCGCAAAGCCACAGGCCGTCTCGTCTGCCGCGCCGGCCTCGGATTCTCATGTGGAGATGTCTCGCATGGGTCCTGTCGTCGCTGCCTGATCGCTGCCTGCGTGGCGCAGGCTACGGCTCCCGCGCTCGTGATGATTCAGCCGGTCACGGGTATCTGGTGCTTGCGGGCTGATGTCGGGGGTGGGCAACGCCGGAGTGGTCGGCGGCATCAGTTTGATGTGCCCGCGCCCCCTCCCGGAACGTGCCTGTGTCCTGCCGGTTCGGGGATGGCATGAGCGCGGCATCAAAGACGCGTAAAGATTGCCGGAACAAGGCAATGTTCCTGGCGCCCTCCACGTGTGAGCATGCGTCCACCAGCACGGTGGCGGCGAGGAGAGGTGGTGAACGCGGATGGCCTGGTTTCTTGGTCTCGGCATTGCGGGGGTCGTGCTTCTCGTCCTGTCCCTTGTCTTCGACGGTGTCCTTGAGGGGCTCTTCGAAGGCGTCGGCGCGCTGAACGGTCTGTTCGACGGGTTGCTGTCGCTTCCGGTCATCGCTGGATTCGTCTCTATGGTCGGCTTCTCCGGTGCGATCGCCATGGGCACCACCGGGGTGGGTGTGGTCGGTGCCACCGCGGTCGGGGTGCCTGCCGGGGTCGCCACGGGCTGGCTCACCTATCGCCTCAGCCGTGCGCTGCTGAGCGACCGTTCCGGCGCCGCTCGCCGCGACGATGACCTGATCGGTATCTCCGGATCGGTGGTTACCGCCATTCCGGTCGACGGCTACGGCGAGGTGCTGGTCCGCCTGGCCGGGCAGCCGGTGAAGCTCTCGGCGAAGAGTCCGGTTGCCGTGGCGCGCGGTGCCGAGGTCTGGGTGGAAGCGGCGCTGTCGCACACCGCGGTTGCCGTACGCCTGGTTGAACGCTGAGCATCCGAACTGCCTTACCTCAGGCGCCTGTTCGTAGTCACTCTTTCTGTTCCGCAAGACCCGTTTCGATCTGCCGTCCCCTGGGAGGGCTGAGGGGGAATCACCATGAGTTCAGTTGTCATCGCGGTGGTAGGAGTCGTTGTACTCCTCGTCCTGTTGGCACTGGTTGTCGTCACCCGGTACAAGGTCGCCGGCCCCAGTGAGGCGTTCATCGTCACCGGGCGGCGCGGAAAGAAGGCCACCGATCCGGAGACAGGCCGGGTCTTCACCGACAACAGTGGACAGAAGGTCGTGGTCGGCGGCGGCGTGTTCGTCGTGCCGTTCGTGCAGCAGAAGTTCTCCCTCGATCTGTCTTCGCGGCACATCCCGGTCGCGGTGCGCGGTGCCGTCACGCTGCGCGGGGTCAAGGCCCATCTCGAAGGCGTCGCCATCGTCAAGGTCGGCGGCAGCGAGGACTCCATCCGCGCCGCGGCCCAGCGGTTCTTGATGCAGCAGGACGGCATCGTCGGCTTCACTCAGGAAGTACTCTCCGGCGCGCTGCGCTCGATCGTGGGCCGGATGTCGGTGGAGGACATCATCCGCGACCGCGCCGCCTTCGCCGGGCAGGTCGCCGAGGAGGCCGAGGCCAGCCTGTCGGGGCAGGGCCTGGTCCTTGACGCCTTCCAGATCCAGGACATCACCACCGAGGGTTCGTACCTGGAGGACCTGGGCCGTCCGGAAGCAGCGCGGGCCCGTCAGGAGGCCGACATCGCCGAGGCCGTGGCCCGACGTGCTTCCGAGCAGGCGCGGTTGAAGGCCGAGGAGGAAATCGCGATCGCGCAGCGGACGTTCGCGCTCAAGCAGGCGGAGATCAAGGCTGAGACGGACCAGGCCGCCGCCCAGGCGAATGCCGCAGGGCCGCTCGCCGAGGCGGCCCGGCAGCAGGATGTGCTCAGTGAGCAGGAGAAGGTCGCGGAGCGTCAGGCGGCGTTGACGGACCGCGAGTTGGACACGAAGGTCCGCAAGCCTGCCGACGCGGCCCGCTACCAGGCTGAGCAGGAGGCCGAGGCCCGCCGCATTGCTCTGGTCAAGCAGGCCGAGGCGGACGCCCAGCGGTCCCGGCTGACCGGTGAGGGTGAGAAGGCGCACCGCGCCGCGCTCGCCGACGCCGTCCGTATCGAGGGCGAGGCGGAGGCGGCCGCGATCGGTGCGAAGGGTGCCGCCGAGGCTGAGGCCATGCGTAAGAAGGCTGATGCCTTCACTCAGTACGGCGATGCGGCCATGCTGCAGATGCTCGTCGAGGTGCTGCCGCAGGTCGTGGCCAAGGCATCCGAGCCACTGAGCGCGATCGACAAGATGACCGTGATTTCCACGGACGGCGCGAGCCAGCTCTCGCGGACCGTCGCGGACAACGTCGCCCAGGGCGTCGAACTCCTCAACTCCACCACAGGTGTCGACCTCGCGGAACTGCTGAAGAGCATCACGGCCGGCAAGGGCGGCAAGGCCGGAGTTCCGGCCTCGGCGACCACCGGGCCCGAAGGAGTCTCTGAGGCCAACGGCCGGATCGCGATCGCCGAGTAAGGAGAGGCGGCGGCGTGCACGCGGGCCCGGCCGTATCGTCGGCCGGGCCCACGGCTTGGGGGCCGTAGAACCGCGTCGGAGATCTACTCAGTACTGCTCGCCTCAGAGCGGGTCGTACTCCGGGTGCAGGCGACCTCGATGGTCACCCAGAAGGGAGCAGACTCGGCAGACTGGGGTCACTGCCGTTCCGGATCGAACTCCAATACCTGTGTGAGCCGGATGTTGTTGCCCGACGGGTCCCGGAACGATGTGTCGATCCCATAGGGCTGCACCGTCGGCGGGTCGTTGAACTCGACACCTCGGGCAGACAGTTCGTCATACGCGGCCTTGCAGTCGTCTGTCTCCAGGAACAGAGTGCCGCCCGCACCTTTGGCCACCAGATCCGACAACTGGGCAGTGCTCGCCTCGTCCAGCATCGGCTTGCTCGGTACCGGCATCAGTACCAGCGCCGGACCCTCCCCGCCGGGTGGGCCGACGCACAGCCACCGGAAGGTCCATGCCTCCATCGTCACGTCCGCTCGGACCTCCCATCCGAGTTTTCTCGTGTAGAAGTCGAGTGCCTCGTCCTGGTCGTGCACCCAGAACTGGGCGTTGGCGATCTTGATCGTTGTCACGGTTGCCCCTCGGTCGACTGGCTGGGATCGACGCTAGGCAGCCGGTGGCGCCGTGTCTTCTCGAAACGTGCGGTTCTCCGGCCGTCCGTAGGCCATCGCGACACAGCGCGGGATGCGCACATGACGTTCGGCGGGCGGGTGCGTCGCGCGGTAGGCCTGCGGGGTCGTCCCGTACATCCGGCGGAAACTGGTCGTGAACGAACCGATGCTCCGCACCCCGACGGCGACGCCGATCGAGGCCACTGTCCAGTCGGTCGCGAGCAGCAGGGTGGCGGCCCGCTCCAGGCGACGGGTCAGCAGGTACTGGTGTGGAGACTCACCGAACGCCGCCTTGAAGCAGCGGCTGAAGTGAGCCGGGGACAGCGCGGCGGCAGCGGCCATGTCAGCCACAGTGAGTGCCTCGGAGTAGCGGAAGTCCGCGAGATCCCTGGCACGGAGCAGATGACGGGCGATCGGGAGACGGGGCACGGTCCCATTGTGCGGTCCGCGTAACCGTCACCAACGGGGAACAGCCGGCCCTGCATGCGCGACCAGGCGCCGGGCTGTCCCGCCGACAGGAGTCGCTGACGGACTCCGGTGCCAGCGCCAGAGCCCTCCGACTCGGGTCCCTGCCATCGGTCGACACCTCCTCCTGCGTACCGTCGCTCCCACCCCGTTTCCCAATGTCGTCCGGTGGACGTCCTGGAGCGCTTCATGTCCGAGGCGGACGGTGTGCGAGTGGTTTGGCCGTCGCGACCAGCGCACCTCGTCCAAGGCGCAGGGCGCAGGGCGCAGGGCGCAGGGCGCAAGGCGCTGTGGGGCCGGGTGCCCTGTACCCGAATCGCCCCTCAGATCTCTTGAGCGGGCCAGTCGAGCAGTCGGGCGCCGATCACCGCGGTCTGGAGCATGTAGCGGTGGGCGGGGTCGGCCGGGTCGGCGCCGGTGAGCTTGTGGATGCGTTCCAGACGGTACGTCAGGGCGCGCACGCTCAGCGTCAGGCGGCGGGCGGCTTCGGCGGCCACGCAGCCGGAGTTGAAGTAGACGGTGAGGGTGTCGAGGAGTGGTTCGGCGCCGCCGCGGGCTGTGGTGAGCGGGCTGAGGGTGTTGAGGACGAGGTCGGCCATCGCCTGCCGGTCGCGGGTCAGGACCGGGTAGACGAGAAGGTCGGCGGCGCGCAGTACCGGTTCGTCGAGGCCGAGGCGGTCGGCGAGTTCGAGGGCGTTGAGTGCTTCCTCGTAGGACTGGACGACCCCGCCCGGGCCGGGCTGCGGACGGCCGATGGCGACGCGGCAGCCGTCGGTGGCGGCGTACGCCTGCTGGGCGAAGTGGGTGAGGATCTCGTCCTGGTGTCCGGGGGCGACGCACAGCAGGCGGCCGTCCTTGGTGGTGAGCAGGATGCTGCGGTCGCCGAAGCGGGCCGTGAGTGCGCGTTCCACCTGCCGGGGTACCTGGTCGCCTTCGTCGTAGGCGGCCGGGCTCCGGGCGACGGCGACCGCGTGGGCGTGGGAGAGCCGCAGGCCGAAGCGTTCGGCGCGCTCGGCGAGGCGGCCCAGGTCACTGCGGCCGTGGAGGAGGTCGTCGATGAACTCCCGTCGGGTGGCCTCCTCTTGTCGTACGGCGAGGCGTTGGGCGCGTTCATAGCCCTCGGCGAAGGCGCCTATGACCTGCTCCACGGTGGCGAGTGCGGTGTCGGTCGATCCGGAGGTGTGGGGCCAGGTGTGGCGAGCGGCGGCCAGATGTGCGCTGACGAGGTCGCGCAACCCGTGGCCGGCATCGGCGGCTTGTTCCCCGAGGATGCGCCGGGACTCGATCTCCTCCCGGGTGAGGCGTCGGCCGGTGGCTGCGACCGCGGTGAGGATCTGGTCGTAGCCGTCCAGGTACTGGTCGGGAATCCTTTGGTTCGTCATGGGTCCCCCGTGATGTTGATGTTCCGCTGACGGTTCCTTAGCGGCTCACCGGCATGCGAACCCTAGTGAACGCTGCCGGGAACCGGCAATGCGGGGGTGGGGTCCGGCCGTGCAGCATGGCGTGCGGGGAGCACTGCGGATGGTTCCGGCCCGGACACCGACAGACGGTGCCCGGGCCGAGGGGAGCAGTGCTCCTGGGGAGTACGAGGTGGGCGGGAGAGGGGCTGCGCCTGGCGGTGGCGGTCGGTGCTCCGCTGGTCGCGTGGCGACTGGGCCGCTGGTGCGTGCGGCGGCTGAGCCGCCTCTTCCCCGAGGAACGCGGGCCGTCCCGGCCCACTCTCCTCATGCCTAGAGATCTATGTCGTGAACCCCGCTGAGCTTGACACCTGGAATGCGGAGGAGGGGCAGGAACGGTGATGGTGTACTTCCTCGCGCCGCTTGCCGCCGCCATGGTGATCGTGGCGCTCACTACGGCCGTGCTGATACGCGGGGACCGACGGCGGATGCGGACGAGCCCGCAGGAGGTACACCGTCCGCCGCCGGTTGTATCGTGCGTGTACGGCAGATCGGCCGGTTCGGGAGACGACTGAACACGCCGGCTGTCGGTATCGAGCGTGAGACAGGAGCCGAGCGTGCGTGCACGTGACCTGGCGGTTGAGTACGAGACGGTCGGCCTCGACAGCGACGCTCTGGACGCCGCGCGGCTGATGGCCGAGCAACGGCTGCCCGCGCTGCTGGTGGTCGACGAACGAGGGGCGCCGAAGGCGATCCTGCCCGCCTCTCAGATGGTCAAGATCCTGGTGCCGGCCTACGTGGTCGAGGACCCGGCCCTCGCGGCGGTGGTCGACGAGCGTCACGCCGACCGGCTGTGCGAGGCGCTGGCGGGCCGCAGGGTGCGCGACTGTCTGTCGAAGAACACGCCACCGCCCGCCGTCGCCGCGCCGGACGACACCGCGCTGGAGGTGGCCGCGCAGATGGCGCAGGTACGCAGTCCGTTGGTGGCCGTCGTGGAGAAGGACGGGGCAGGCGTACACCTGCTCGGCGTGATCACGGCCTCGCATCTGCTGGAGCGGCTGCTCGCCGCCGCTTCCTGCTGACTTCGGGGTTCACGGGGCGTCCCCGTCCGCGTCGGCACGGATGTCGTTGAGGCGAGCCAGGCCCAGTTGGGTGAGCGTGGTCCGGGCACGGGCACTCGAGTGCGTCACGGTCGCCAGGGTGCCGTGCGGGCGTGGCGCCCGCAGTGCCCGGAAGAACGCCGCGCCCTGTCATTGCTGAGGCGGGTCACCCGGCCGAGATCGACTTCGAGGACACCGGGACGGACGTCGAAGGTCTCCCGGGCGTTCGCCGACCGGACTTCCCGGCACACCCGTTCGCCGGCCCAGGCGTACGTCCTGAGGGCGGCCACGCGGGTGGCGGTGTCCGACAAGAAGGTCGGCACCACCCGGCCCGGCTTGTTCCTTGCCGGGAACCGGCAAGACCGTGCACCTCCCGGTGCCTGGCGGCAGCCTGTTAAGGGCGCGTCAAGAACCGGTAGGGTTCCTGACGGTGTGCCGGGAAGCCTGGTCGGCGAGCAGGGGATCACTCTCTCTTCCGATCGGGGCGCTCGACATGGTGCTGGTGGCGGTGTTCGGTGTCGCGCTGCTGGTGGCGGTGCTGTTGTCGGGCCTGGCGGCCCGGACGGTGCTGTCCACGTCCTTCCTCTTCCTGGCCGGGGGCGCGCTCGTCAGCGACGGTTTCCCAGGCCTGATCCACATCACTCCCGACAGCGAGATCGTCTCCATGACGGCGGACCTCGCCCTGTTCGCGGTGCTGTTCACCGACGGCATGCAGGTCGCGTTCCCCAAGCTGCGCGCCCACTGGCGGAACCCGGCGCGCGCTCTCGGACTGGGCATGCCGCTCGCCTTCGTCTTCATGGCCCTGGTCACCCACTTCCTGGTGGGCCTGGACTGGACGACGTCGTTCCTGGTGGGCGCGGTGCTGGCGCCGACCGACCCGGTGTTCGCCTCGGCGATCGTCGGACGGGCCGAAGTCCCCGCGAAGCTACGGCAGTTGCTGAACGTGGAGAGCGGGGTCAACGACGGACTCGCCCTCCCGGTCGTCCTGGTCCTGATCGCAGCCGCCGGCCCGACCGCCGGCAGCGCCGAGGCGTCACCCGGGAAGATCGCGGTCGAGCTTCTGCTCGGCCTGGCCTTCGGCGTCGTACTGCCCGTGCTGGTCAATGTGCTGGTGCGGTTCAGGCTGCTGGGCGCGGAGCCGAAACTCCAGCCGCTGCTGCCGCTTGCGACCGGCATCATCCTGTACGCGGCCTGCCACCTCACCCACGCCAACCCCTACCTGGCGGCGTTCTCGGCGGGTGCGGTCCTCGCCCATGTCTCGCCGGAGGCGAAGGAGTCCTTCGAGCCGTTGGGTGAAGCACTCGCGGAACTGGCGAAGTTCACGGCGCTGCTCGTGTTCGGCGCGCTCCTGACCCCGAAGCTGTTCGGCGACCTGTCGCTCGGCGGCTACGCGGCGGTACTCCTGGCGATCTTCCTGATCCGTCCGGCCTCACTGCTGCTGTCCCTGCTCGGCACCGGCATCTCGCGGCGGGAGAAGCTCGTGGCGGCCTGGTTCGGCCCCAAGGGCTTCGCCTCGGTCGTCTACGGGCTGCTGGTGCTGCAGTCCGGCATCCCGCAGGCCGAGCGGGCGTTCACACTGATCGCGGTGTGCATCGCCTTCTCGATCGTCGCCCACAGCTCCACGGACGTGCCGATCGCCCGCGCATTCGACGTCGAGGATCTGGCGGGCATCCCGGACGGCCGCGACGCCGCGGACACCTCCACAGACAGGTCACCACAAGCACTCTCGACAACCGGAGGACCGTGAACGACTGGCACAGCTGGGCGTCGATCGTCGTTTTCGTGGGCGCCTACGCCCTGATCATCAGCGAGAAGATCCACCGCGTCGCCGTGGCCCTGGGCGGCGCGGGCCTGATGCTGGCGATCGGGGCGACCGACGACGTCTCGGCGTTCTACTCCGAGGACTCCGGCATCGACTGGAACGTCATCTTCCTGCTCATGGGCATGATGATGATCGTCGGCGTACTGAAGCGGACCGGCATGTTCGAGTACCTGGCGATCTGGGCCGTCAAGCGAGCCCGCGCCCAGCCGTTCCGGGTGATGGCCATGCTGGTGGTCATCACCGCGCTGGCCTCCGCGCTGCTGGACAACGTCACCACGGTTCTGCTGATCGCCCCGGTCACCCTGCTGATCTGCGAACGCCTCGCCCTGCCTGCCGCGCCCTTCCTGATCGCCGAGGTGATGGCCTCCAACATCGGCGGCACAGCCACCCTCGTCGGCGACCCGCCCAACATCATCATCGCCAGCCGGGCCGGCCTGACCTTCAACGACTTCATCGTCCACCTGGCCCCGCTCTCGGCGGTCCTGGTGCTGGTCCTCCTCCTGCTGTGCCGGGTGATGTTCCGCAAGACCTTCGTCTACGACGAGGACCGCGCCGCCGCCATCATGGCGCTGGAGGAGCGGGAGGCCATCAAGAACCCGCGCCTGCTCGTCCAGGGACTGCTCGTGCTGGCCCTGGTGGTCACCGGCTTCGTGCTGCATCCGGTGCTGCACTACGAGCCCAGCATCGTCGCCCTCCTGGGAGCGGGACTCCTCATCGCGATCTCCAGCGTCGACACGCACGACGTGCTCGCCGAGGTGGAGTGGCCCACGCTGGCCTTCTTCGCCGGGCTGTTCGTCATGATCGGCGGACTCATCGACACCGGGGTGGTCGGCGAGATGTCCCAGAAGCTGGCGGACGCGATCGGCGGCAGCGAACTGGGCGGCTCGATGACCCTCCTCGGCGGCTCGGCCGTCCTGTCCGGTGTCGTCGACAACATCCCCTACGTCGCCACCATGGCCCCCATCACCAGCGACCTCGTTCATGACATGGGCGGCGCGAGCGACCACGTCATGTGGTGGGCCCTCGCCCTCGGTGCCGACCTGGGCGGCAACGCCACCGCCATCGGGGCCTCGGCCAACGTCGTCGTGCTCGGTATCGCCGAACGCAACCGACAGCCCATCTCCTTCTGGCAGTTCACCAAGTACGGCCTGATCGTCACCGTCGTCACCGTGGCCATCTCGCTGTTTTACGTGTGGCTGCGCTACTTCGCACCGGCCTGAGCGGCGAGCCAGGACCGCGCAGAACACAACGGGGGGATTGCGCCCGCGGAGAGCAGCCACATGGCGAACGGCAGGATCGGTACCCGCCGGCCGCAGGCCCGCGACCTTTGCCGGGCCGACGATCAGCGCGGTGAGCCCGGAGACGAGGCCAGCCGATCGGTGTCCCGTGACCGAGAGGGCGAGGAACGCGACGGCCCAGGCGGCGACCGCCACGAGGTACCCGTCCGTCGAGGTTCCATTCGTACGATTGGGACACCTGTCGATTCCCTGTCATCCCTCAAGCCGCTGTTGCCCCTGCCTGCCGATCGTCACTACGGTGCTCATGCAGATTTCACAGGGAAATCCGATGGAAGGGTCTGCCATGCCCCTGCCAGAGCGCCAGGCTGCACGGTTCCCGGCTGCGACTGCTTCCCGAACTGCTCCACCTGGCCGCTGAGCAGGCCACCTCCCGGCGGTCTCGCCCCGGTTGACGCGGCTCGGACGTACGGTCCCCGCCTTTCCTGCAGCCCGGCCCCGTTCAGTTGGGCCAGTCGCTGTATCGCGCCCGCCGCCATCGCGCTTCCGCGCGCGACGTGACCTGTCAGGACTGCGCCCGGCTGTCATGAGCCGGCCCTCGACCGGTTGTTGCCGGTTCTCACCCCCCACCCAGTCTTCAGGCGTGTCCTCGCCCGGAGCAGAAAGAGGGATCCATGAATCCCACAGACAGCGAGCCTCTCGACTACCTCGTGGTCGGCGGCGGCCCCGCGGGCCTCCAGCTGGGGCAGCTGCTTCAGGCGGCCGGACACGCGTACCGGATCCTGGAAAGCGGCCGAGCGCCCGGCACCTTCTTCCGTACGTTTCCCCGCCACCGCAAGCTGATCTCCATCAACAAGGTGCACAACGGCACCGATGATCCCGAGCTGAATCTCCGGATGGACTGGAACTCCCTGCTGTCCCCGGACGACCGGATGCTGTTCACCCGCTACAGCAAGCGCTACTTCCCGCACGCCGACGACCTGGTGCGCTATCTCGCCGACTTCGCCGAGGTGTTCAAGCTGGACATCGTCTACGACACCTGGGCGGAGCGGATCCGGCGTCACGACGACGGCTTCACCGTCACCGACCAGCACGGGCAGGAGCACCACGCCCGGCGCCTGGTGATGGCCACCGGGCTCACCAGGTCCAACACCCCCGACATTCCCGGGATCGAGACCGCCGAGGACTACTCCGTCGTCTCCGTGGACCCCGAGGACTTCACCGACCGGCGCGTCCTGATCATAGGCAAGGGCAACTCCGCCCTGGAGACCGCTGACAACCTTGTCGAGACCGCCGCCGTCATCCATGTCGCCGGCCCGCACTCCGTCCGCATGGCCTGGAACAGTCACTATGTCGGCCATCTCCGCGCGGTCAACAACAACTTCCTCGACACCTACCAACTCAAGTCCCAGAACGCCCTGTTGGACGGTCAGGTGCTGTCGATCGAGAAGGACCCCGACAGCCTGTACCGGGTCCGCTTCAGCTTCTCCCGGGCCGACGAGGTCGTGAAGGAACTGCGCTACGACCGAGTGATCGTCTGCACCGGATTCCGCTTCGACGCCTCGGTGTTCGACCCGGAGTGCCGTCCCACCCTGGTCATCGACGACCGCTTCGCCGCCCTCTCCCCGGCGTACGAGTCGATGAACGTGCCCGGCCTCTACTTCGCCGGAACGCTCATGCAGCAGCGCGACTTCAAGAAGTCCACCGGTGGCTTCATCCACGGTTTCCGGTACGCCGTACGCGCCCTGAGCCACATCCTCGACGAGCGCCATCACGAACGGCCCTGGCCGCACCAGCAGTTGGAGAGCAGCCCAGCCGCTTTGGCGGACGCCGTGGTGGCCCGGGTCAACCGAAGTTCGGCGCTCTGGCAACAGTTCGGCGTGATCGGGGACTTGATCGTCACGACGCCCGGCGAACCGGCCCGCTACCACGAGGAGGTGCCGGTCGCTTACGCCCACGAAAGTCAACTCACCCGGAACAGCGACTACTTCACCATCACGCTGGAGTACGGCCCCGACCATGACAAGGTCGATCCCTTCGACATCACTGTGCGCCGCACCGCCCAGAACTCGGTCGACGACGCCTTCGACGCGGCGTACCTGCACCCGGTGATCCGTCACCACGGCGGTGGTGAACTCCTCGGCATCCACCACATGGCCGAGAACCTGGAGAACCACTGGGACCACCCGGAGGCCCACCACGCCCCGCTGGCCGAGTTCTTCGCCCGCGAGCTGGACCGTCGGTCGACTCCGGCCGGGCGGTGATCGGCGTGCAGTACACCGTCCGCGACTTCGAGGCCGCGGCGCGCGCCGAACTGAACCCCGTCTACGCCGACTTCATCGCGGGCGGGGCCCGCGACGAGATCACCGTACGGGCCAACGAGGCCGCGTTCGGACGCCTGCAACTGCTGCCCCGGGTGCTGCGGGGCAGTGCCGTACGGGAGGTGGACATCAGCCTGCTCGGCAGCCGGGCGAGCATGCCGGTCCTGCTGTCCCCGACCGCCTTCCACAAACTGGTCGATCCGGAGGGGGAGTTGGCGACGGCTCGGGCCGCGGCGGCAGCCGGGGCCATCATGATCGTGGCCATGGCGTCCACGGTGGCGGTGGGCGAGATCGCCGACGCGGCCCGCGCGGCGGGCGACGACGTGGCGCTGTGGTTCCAGCTCTACATCCAGCCCGACCTGGAGATCACCGAGGCGCTGGTGAAGCGAGCCACGGACGCCGGGTGCACCGCGCTGGTGGTGACCGTGGACTCCCCGGTGCTGGGCGCGGGCGAACGCAACCGGCGCAACGGCTTCCACGACCTGCCGCCCGGCCTGCGCTGCGAGAACCTGGTGGACCTGCGGGACGGCGAGCGCGGCCATGTACGCCAGATCGCCATGTCCCCCGAGCTGAACTGGGCGCACGTCGACTGGCTGCGCGGCATCACGTCGCTGCCCATCCTGCTCAAGGGCGTGCTGCACGCCGAGGACGCGCGGCTCGCGGTCGGGCACGGCGTTGACGGGCTGCTGCTGTCCAACCACGGAGGTCGTCAACTCGACACCGTACCGGCCACGTTGGAGTTGCTGCCGGAGATCGTTGCCGCGGTGGACGGACGCATCCCGATCGTGCTGGACGGGGGAGTCCGGCGCGGCACCGACGTGGTCAAGGCGCTGGCGCTCGGCGCGTCCGCCGTGGGCGTCGGCCGGCCCGTGATGTGGGCGCTGGCCGAGGGCGGAGAGAAGGGCGTACGGCGGCTGCTGGAGTTGCTGCGCGACGAACTCGACGACGCGCTGGCGCTGTGCGGGGCGTCCGGACTCGCCGACCTGACACCCGATCTGGTCCGCGTACCCACGTGGGGGCCCACGCCGGGCCCCGCCGTGGCTCCGGGAGCGGACACCCGGTTCGGCGGGGTGGTCGCGTGAGTCCCACCGGATGGCTGTTCATCGGCGTGGCCGCGATTCTGATGGCCGCTCTGCCGTACTGGCTGCCCAGGACCGTGATCGCGCTGCGGGTGCGGATCTTCGCCTGGGTGGGCGGCGAGGAAGGGGTCCGGGCTCCGGGCCGGGAGGTACCCGTCGAGGATTTCAAGAAGGTGTACGGGCATCCGGCGGCGAACGGCCGCAGCCGGGGAGCCGCGCTGTCCGACCTGTTCTGGTACTGGCTGTCGCCGGGCCCGGAGGTGCACCAGGAGCACCTGGAGCCCGGCCCGCGCTACGACGATGTGGCCCGGACAACACGGCAGATCCTGGCCGGGCTGTCCAGGGAGCAGTGGACTGAGCTGGTCGGCCGCTGCACCCGGCGGGTGCTCGACGAGCTCGACCCACGCTCGGCCCACGGCGTGCACGGCGTCAGACTGCGGGACCTGATGATGCCCGTCTGGGCCGAGGTCTACTACGAGGTGGTCTTCCGGGAACCCTGCCCCCGCCACGTTCGGGATCTGATCACCGGCAATGCGAACGACGTGGTGAGTGCCCTGAAATGCACCAGCCTCAGACACATGGACCGGCGGGCCCGGCTCACGGAGTACCTGCGGACCCGGTTGGCGAAGGACCGCCCGCCCGTGCCGCTGCCGTCCTCGCTCACCGCGCAGGAGCAGGCGTACTACCTGCAGGGGACGTTCTTCAACACCGCCGTGGTGCAGATGTCGGAGGCGATGGCCCATCTGCTGCTCGCCCTCGCGACCCACCGGCCGGTCCAGGACCGGCTGTCGGCCGACGAGGAGGACCCGGACTTCCTTGACCGGGTCATCAACGAGACGCTGCAGCACTTCCCGCTCTTCGGAGTGGCCCACCGGATCACGTCCGGGGAGATCCCCCGGGACGGGCGGGACCCCATCCCGGCCGGCTCCGTCCTGTTGTTCAACTACCCCGAGTACCAGGGATCCGGAGGTGATCCGTTCGACCCGGACCGCTGGTTGACGCCCGACACCAGGCCGTCCGCCTTCATCCCGTTCGGGGTGACCGCCAACCGGCCCTGCCCGGCGCGTGGTTTCGCCGTCCTCACCATGCGGGTCGCGGCCCAAGAGGTGCTGCGCGGCTACCGATTGGAGTCCTCGGTGGAACACACTCGTTCGCTGCCCAGCCGCGGCCCCTGCCTGCTCGTCCCGCGCACCGGTGCGGTGCCCCAGAGCCAGGTCCGCCGAGGGATCCGGCTCACGGCGATGCGCCTCGCCGATCGCTGGGCCGCGGTCCCACGCAGCCTCACCCAACTCGTCCTCGGCAGCTACATGGTGTGGGACGCCCGGCGCCAGGGCCTGTGCCGGAACTACTTCGCCGCCTCCTCCGGCGGCACCGCCACCTCCGTCACCGTCGGACGTTGAGAGGAGCGCGACCATGACTCCTGTCGAGCTCGCTCCCGCCTTCTTCCTGGCCGTCGTCGTCATTCTGCTGGCGTGCCGACTGGTGGTCCTGGTGGCGGGCCGCCTCGGCCAGCCACCCGTGGTCGGCGAGATGATCGCCGGGGTGATGCTGGGCCCCTCGCTGTTCGGGCTGATCGCCCCGGGGATCTCCGCCGACGTCTTCCCACCCGAGCTGAAGCCGGTGTTGTACGTGGCCGGCCAGATCGGCCTGGTGACCCTGATGTTCGCCGCCGGCTACGAGTTCAGGGCCCACGCGGGGCGCGGCCTGGCGGGCACGGCCGTCGCGGTCTCCTCGGCGGGTGTGGGGATTCCGCTGGTGCTGGGCGTGGGGTTGACCGTCGTGGCGCACGGCCATGTCGGCATCTTCGTCGACGGGGTCTCGGTCTGGGTGACGGCCGCGTTCGTCGGTGTCGCCCTGTCGATCACCGCCTTCCCGATGCTGGCCCGGATCATCACCGAACGGGGGCTGGCCGGTTCCCGGTTCGGCTCGCTCGCCCTGGCGTCCGGGGCCACCGACGACGCCGTCGCCTGGATCATGCTCGCCGGGGTGCTGAGCGTGGCCTCCGGCAAGGCGGAGCCGGTCCTCAAGGCCGTCGGCGGCTCGGTGCTGTTCGTTGCCGTGCTGTTCCTGCTGGGACGCCGCCTGCTGGCCTGGATCGTGACCCGCCAGGGTCTGGGCGCCGACACCAGGATCCTGTTCACCGTCGCCATGCTGTTCTGCGCCGCCTGGTTCACCGACATCATCGGCCTGTACTCCGTGTTCGGGGCGTTCTGCATCGGGATGGCCATGCCGCGTGGCGAGGCGGCCGAACGACTGGTGCGGACCATCCAGTCCGTGACCCAGGTGGTGTTCGTGCCGATGTTCTTCACCTACTCCGGCCTGAACACCCGTTTCGATGTTTTCGCCGATCCGTCCGTGATGGCGTTCGGGGCGGCCGCGGTCGTCCTGGCGGTGGTCGGCAAGTTCGGCGGCTGTTGGGCCGCCGCCCGGCTGCGCGGCGAACCCGCCTCGGTGGCCGTCCGGGTCGGCGCCCTCATGAATGCCCGGGGCCTCATGCAGCTGATCGCGCTCAACATAGGGCTGGCGGCCGGCATCGTCAGTGAGGAGCTGTTCGCCGCTCTCGTGCTGGTGGCTCTGGTCACAACGGTCATGACCGTTCCCCTGCTGAGTCTGCTGGATCGTCAGGACGCCAGATCGCGGCCGGCCGAGGAGGCCCACGAGGGCGAGGAGCCGGTGGCGACAATGAACTGACCGGAGGATGCGCGCAGTTGTTACGGAAGGCTGACGTGCCGGTCGAATCCCTCTCGCCCCACTCACCTCATGGACAACTCTGGTCCCGCCCTCCACCGACCGATGGTCGTGGCGAAGACACGAGGAGTTGTGTATGAGCAGGCACACCAGGCGAAGGTCTCCGTTACAGGTCAGGCTGACCGTCGTCGGAGCGGGCATCCTCGCCGCCGTGGCGGGCGTGACGGCGGTGACCGTCGCCTCGGCGCACGAAGAAGCGCGCGGGCACGGCACCGGGAGCAGGACTAGGGTCGGGGCGGACCACGCGGTCTTCGTCCAGGGCAACGAGCTCGACGGCAACACGATTCACGTCTTCAAGCGCACGCGGGACGGCAGGCTGAGCGCCGCAGGCAGCTATTCCACTGGCGGCAAGGGCGGCGACCAAGTCGACGCGCCCACCGACTCGCTCGCCTCCCAGGGTTCGCTCGTCTACGACAACCGGTCGAGGCTGCTTCTTGCGGTGAACGCGGGCAGCGGCACCGTGACATCGTTCCGGGTCGAGGGGCAGAAGCTGACGGGCCGTCGGGTGACGAGTTCGGGTGGGGACTTTCCGGCGTCGATCGCCGTCTCGGGCAGCCTCGCCTACGTCATGAACGCGGGTGGCACGGGCAGCGTCCAGGGGTTCCGCCTCACCGCGAAGGGTCTGGAACCGCTGAGTGACGCGCACCGTTCGCTCGGACTGGACAACAAGAAGGTGCCGCTGTTCAGCAGTTCACCCGGCCAGGTCGCGTTCACCCCCGGCGGCCATGAACTGGTCGTCACCACCAAGTCCGCCAACACCCTTGAAGTCTTCCCGATGACGCGCGGCGGTCGGCCCGCGCGGCAAGCAGTGGTCAACGACTCGGCCGGGGCCGTGCCGTTCGCGATCACCTTCGACAAGGCCGGCCGGATGCTGGTGGCCGAAGCCAAGGAATCAGCAGTCAGCACGTACGGCGTGCGCGCCGACGGCACCCTCAAGGTCGTCCAGAAGAGCCTGCCCAACGGCCAGAACACCCTGTGCTGGCTGGAGCGCGCCGGTGACTTCTTCTACGGCGGCAACACCGGAAACTCGACCGTCACCGGCTACCGAACGGACCATCACGGCAGGCTGGCGCTCACCAATGACGTCGGTGTCGCGGCCCCGCCGTCGGCCGAGTCCCAGGGCGTGATCGACCTGGCGGTGACCGATGACGAGAAGTTCCTGTACGTGCAGAACGCGACGTCGGGCACCGTCGACGGCTTCCGTATCGGCCGGAACGGCTCGCTTTCCAAGATCGGCACGACCACTGGACTGCCTCTCTTTGCCGAGTCCGGCATGGAGGGCATCGTCGCGGTGTAATGAAGCGGCCACCGCGGCCATGGCGCCCCGGACATCTCCTGTCCGGGGCGCCAAGCCCAGTTTGTACGGCGCTCTCGTCGTCGGGAGTCGGTCGACGCTCCGGAAGCCGTCGCGCGGGGGTTCGCCGCCGCGGCGCTGGAGATTGCGGCTCGGGAGGAGGCGCCGGCGCTGAGTCTCGACCGGAAAGCGCGTCTGGACGAGCTGAACGCCGGGCTGGATCCGCATACCGTGGCGACCCTCCGCGGCGCGTGACGGCAGCCCGGGTTCCCATGGTGGGCGGGGCTGACCGGACGGTGTGCCGTCGGCGTCGGCCGCCCAAAGGGCGGCGGCCATGTTGGCCCGGCACGTCGGCTTCGGCGGCCACCGGGTGGCCGAGGTGGCCCTGGCTGTAACCGGGGCCGCCGCGAACGTCCATCGACAAGCCGTGGGCGGAGCGCTGCTGCGTTGTGGGGTCGGCAGGTGTCTCGTACAGCGCCCTGTAGCGGGTGTTCGTCGGTCGGACTTCCGATGGCGGTTGAGGAGGGCGGCGTGCTCCGCCGACAGGCACTCCAGTTCCGCGTAAGGGCAGTCGGAGGGGAAGAGCCCGTCGCCTGTGCCGAGGACGATGGGAAGGTCAGCAGCCGATCAAGATTCTGGTCCCGGCGGATGTGGTCGAGGACCCCGCGCTCGCGGCGGTGGTCGACGAACAGCACACCGACCGGCTCTGCCAGGCCGCCCTCGACTCCCCGCGCTCCTCCAGCACGAGCAGCGCCGGCAGCTTCTGCTCTGCCATCAGCCGTGCCCCGTCCAGGGCATCGCCCTCCTTCGGTGAGAAGAGCGTCAAGGAAGCATCAATGGGCTGGTCAAAGGCCATACTTGAGGAGTGGGGGCCAGGCCGGGCCCCGAGTGGTTCCACGTGGGGGAGGCGACATCAGGTGAGCAGTGTCGGCGAGGGGCTGGGGAAGGTCGAGATACGCCTGAAATGGGACCCGAGCCCGCTGGGAGAACCGCCCCGCCACCTCGACATCGTCGCCGCGACCTACTCCGCGGACGATCTCCACGGGCGGCCGGCGTACGTCGTCCACTACGACAGCCGCTCTCCCGACGGCACGATCAACATGACCCGGCACAGTCGGACCGGCCTGGGCTTCGGGTACGTCGAGGTGATGGTGCTGGAGTTCGACCGGCTGTCGCCCGCCTACGGCCGGGTCGTGGTGGGTGTCGTCATCCACCAGGAAGGCGGACACCGGACCTTCGGTGAGATCTCCAACGCCGGAGTGCTGGTCGTCCGGCACTACACGGAGCTGCTGGCGGACGACTTCGCCGGGGTCGCCGATTCCACCGCGACCACCGTGGCCGAGTTCGTCAGAGACGGCTCGGGCCGGTGGGAGATGCGCGAAATGATCCAGGGATCCGACAGCGACCCGGTGCCCTTCACTCTGGACATGGGTAGCGTGCCTTGGCCCCGCATGCACGACGCTTCCGAGGAACGACCGGCAGAGACAGCGTGATCGCCGATCCGCTGAGATCGGCCTGACAGTTCGCCGGTTGAGGGCCGCATGGTCTTGAACGTGCAGCCGGCATGCTGCCCGCGGCCTGCTACGGATCAGGGCCAACTGCCCCTCGTCGACGGGGCTTTGATGGGGCGGCAAGCCCTTTCTGACGTCGGCCCCACCGAGGTCTTGAACGTCACGTCGACGCCGGCCATGGCCCCGTCAGCCGCACCGCACCACCCGATACATCCGGACAGAGCACCACCCCACCGCCGAGCGTGTCGGGCGAGCCCCGATCACCCTCGGCGGGTGGCGTTCCGTCAGTGCTGGCCGGCCTTGCTTCCGTGGTTGGCCTTCTTCTTGCGACGTGCCTTCTTCTTGCGACGTGCCTTCTTCTTGCGGGCCCGCTTGGACACGGACGTCAACTCTCCTTCGGACACGGGTGTTTCAGGCAGCGCTGCGGCCGACCAGCAGGTCCGCCAGCTTGTTCAGGCGCTTGACGGTGCGGTCCTCGGCCGCGGCCGAGGCCGGTTCGACGCGCGCGTCGCGGTCGTAGTACGCGCCGTTGACGATCTCGACCGCTGGGTCGCACAAACGCACCACGTTCGCCGCGCCCTCGGCGGGCGACATGCCCTCGTGCGAGTACAGGGGGAGCAGTGCCGTGTCGCAGACGCCGGGGTGCACGGAGACCGCGGTGACGCGCGGGTCGGCCGCGAAGACCGTCAGGGCGAGTTGGGACTGGGCGTAGGCGGCGAGCCGGGAATAGCGGCGAGCGCGGTTGGGGTCGGACCACTGGATGGACCCAGTGCGGTGCAGGGCGGGGGACACGTTGACGACGCGGCCGCCGGGGTCGCTGGTGAGCGCCGGCTCCAGCAGACAGGTGAGCAGGTAGTGGGCCAGGAAGTTGACCTGGAAGGCGATCTCGTTGCCGTCGGCGGTGACCGTGTGCCGCTCGGGGGCGGCCATGCCCGCGTTGTTGACGAGCACGTCCAGGTGCGGGTGTTCGGCGACGACCGTGCGGGCGAGGGTCTCGACCTCGTCGAGACGGGCGAAGTCGGCTGCGTACGTGCGGAGTTGGTCCTCGCGGATGTCTGTCGTGGCGATGAGCGCGTCGGCGGCGGCGCGGGCGTCCTCGGCGGTGCGGCCGTGCACCAGCACGGTGGCGCCGCGCTCGGCGAGCTGCCGGGCGGTCTCGTAGCCGATGCCGGAAGTGGCACCGGTGACGAGCACGGTACGTGAGGAAAGAGAGGAGTCGGACATGATCCAATCCGGGGTTGATGGCACGCGAACAGAGCCCCGACGAGGGGCGGTTGGGCGTGCGGGAGTAAACACGGGCGGGGCGCCGGACGGGAGTCACGGCGCCCCGGGGGATGCGGAACGCGTCAGTGGGACACGGACGCGGGCATTTCCGCACAGCGCGGCGCAGGACTGGACGGCCGAGCGGGACTCGGCGGCCGGTCGAAGAGGAGCCAGGCGCTGTTCACGTCATCCATGGAAGCCGTCCCGCAGGCCGCGGGCAAGCCTTTCCGTAGTTCTCTGACACGCTTCTGACGTGCGCATACGTGTCCTTGACGGCCGGGGTCGAGCGGCAGAGAGCGTGGTTCAGCCAAGGCCCGGCACCCCGGAGATCAGCAGGTCGATCAGTTTGATGCCGAGGAAGGGCAGCACCAGCCCGCCGAGGCCGTACAGGAGCAGGTTGCGGCGCAGCAGGTCGTGCGCCGACGAGGGGGTGTAGCGCACGCCGCGCAGCGCGAGCGGGATCAGTCCGACGATGATCAGGGCGTTGAAGATGATCGCCGAGGTGATCGCGGAGGCGGCCTGTGCAGGCCCATCACATTCAGTGACTTCAGGCCCGGGTAGACCGCCGCGAACAGCGCCGGGATGATCGCGAAGTACTTCGCGACGTCGTTCGTGATGGAGAACGTCGTCAAGGCACCCCGGGTGATGAGGAGTTGCTTGCCGATCTCGACGATCTCGATGAGCTTGGTCGGGTTCGAGTCGAGGTCGACCATGTTGACGGCCTCATTCGCGGCCGACGTACCCGTGTTCATCGCCACGCCGACGTCCGCCTGAGCCAGCGAGGGTGCGTCGTTCGTGCCGTCGCCGGTCATCGCGACCAGCTTGCCGCCTTCCTGCTCCTGTCTGATCAGGGCGAGTTTGTCCTCAGGGGTGGCTTCCGCCAAGTAGTCGTCCACGCCCGCCTCTTGGGCGATTGCGCGGGCGGTGAGCGGGTTGTCGCCGGTGATCATGACGGTGCGGATGCCCATGCGGCGCAGTTCCGCGAAGCGTTCGTGGATGCCGTCTTTGACGTTGGGCGGCGCCCTTGCGGATGGCGCACACTGCTCCGTAGTCCCAGCACAGGTCGACCCCGCTCATCCGGGTCTGTGCGCTGAAGGCGACCCCGCGGGCGTTCGTCAACTCGCCCTCGGCGGGGGCCCGTAGACCGTACATCTCCTTCGCTAGGACAACGGCGGAGCGGCCCTCGGGCGTCTCGTCGGCCAGGGACGACAGCTGGGCCGCACCCGCGAGTTGCCGTTCGTCGATGCCGGGCAGCGGGACGAACGCGACAGCCTCGCGGTTGCCGAGGGTTATGGTGCCGGTCTTGTCGAGCAGCAGGGTGTTCACGTCACCGGCCGCCTCGACAGCCCGGCCCGACATGGCGACCACGTTGCGCTGGACCAGGCGGTCCATGCCGGCTATGCCGATCGCGGACAGCAACGCGCCGATGGTCGTGGGAATGAGGGTGACGAGCAGGGCGACCAGGACGGTCGTCGACTGGGCGGCGTTCGCGTACTCGGCCATCGGCTGGAGGGTGACCACGACCAGCAGCAAGATGATCGTGAGCGACGCCACCAGGATGTTGAGGGCGATCTCGTTCGGGGTCTTCTGCCGGTTCGCGCCCTCGACCAGGGCGATCATCCGGTCCAGGAAGCTGTGGCCCGGGCGGGCGCTGACCCGCACCACGCTGCGGTCGGACAGGACCGTCGTACCGCCCGTGACACCGCTGCGGTCGCCGCCCGCCTCCCAGATCACGGGCGCCGACTCACCGGTGACCGCCGGCTCTCCCCCCAGTTCTCGGCTTCGCTCGAACCGGGGGGACCCCCATCCGCGGCGACGCCGTCGACGACGTCGCCGTCCGCCGGGATCATCTCGCCCGCCTCGACGAGTACGACGTCCAGCGGTTTGAGGTCGATGGCGGCGACGGACTCAGCGCGGGCGCTGCGCAGGTCGGTACCCCAACGCCAGTCGAGCAGTCGCAGCGCCACCGTGTCCGCACGCGCCCGGCGCAGCGACTCGGCCTGGGCCTTGCCACGGCCCTCGGCGACGGCTTCGGCGAGGTTGGCGAAGACGACGGTCAGCCACAGCCAGGCGCTGATCACCCAGGTGAAGACGGCCGGGTGGAGGAGCGCGGACAGGGTGGTCAGCGCGGCTCCCACGGACACCACGAAGAGGACGGGGTTCTTGACCAGGGAGCGCGGGTGCAGTTTGCGGAGGGCCTCGGGGAAGGAGCGGACGAGCTGAGCGGGTTCGAAGAGCCCGCTCCTGGCGCGGTGTCCGGTCCCTCCTCCCGGTCCGGGCCCCCGAGGCGCTGGGGGCGGGACGGCGGGGCCTGTTCGGGCGCAGCGGGATACATGGGACCTTCGGGGCTCGGCGGCGGCACGCGTCAGGGCATGCCGCCGGACTGGTCGGTGGGCGGGAATGCGACCACGGGACCGTGCGGTGCCAGGGCCCCGGCACCGCACGGTTACGCGCGGACGTCGGCGCGGGAAGACGACGGGACGCCACACGCCGGGTGCCTGCCGTTCGGTGGCACGCACCAGGCCGCCGCGGGCCGCTCCTTGGATCGGGGACTCCGGAGCGGGTGAGGCGAGGCTGTCGACGCCTCGGCCTCGGCGGCGGACCACAGGAATCTAATCGCGACCAGCTGTTGAACAACCCTGCTCAGCAAGGAATTTGCGGCTTTCATACGGGTCCGGCGTGAACGCCGTCAAGGCCCCGTCAAACAAACCTGGCCAGCCGTCAGGAGGGTGTCAACGCAGGCCGTCCATGGGCTGATCCGGTCGCAGACTGAGCGGCAACGGGGGGCGGGGTCACCGTCCTCGGCATGGCGGGGGAGGGACCGTGACCATCACGGCCGGCGCATCGCACAGACCTCAGCCGGAGGCCGGTGTGCAGTCGTCGCAGCCGGCGATCACCCCGCCGGGGGGCAGCTCCGGACCGCAGCGACAAGAGGCGTCGCGGACGGGCGGTCCGGGGCACCGCCCCGCGCAGCGGACCGTGGCCGCGTGGGCCGCTCTGCGCCGCCGCTACTGGGCCACCGTGCCCGCGCGGCTGCGCCTCCTGCGCGCGGCCACGGTCGTGCTCGCCGCGGCCCTTGCTCTGCTGCTGACACTCGCCGGACTCGCGGCCCTGGGCACCTGGAACAGCGTGGCCGACCGCGACGCGCCCCGGACCACCAGCGCCGCCGACCTCGATCTCGCCCTCAACGACATGGACGCGCAGGCCGCCAACCTCCTGCTGTCCAACGGTGACGCCGGCAAAGGACGCCTGCAGACGCCGTATAAGAAGGCTGTCGACTTCTACGGTGATGCGCGCAAGGAGATCGGCCACGATCTGCGCACGCTCGCCGTCGCCGCGCAGGGTGACAAGACCGACGAGAAGACCGTGGAGTCCCTCACCGACGACTTCGCCGAGTACCAGGAGCTGATCGGCCGAGCACTGGAGAACGACGGGCACCACGGCGGCAAAGCGTCCGCGCTTGTCGACTACCGCCGGGCCACAGATCTTCTGCAACATCAACTCGTCCCGGCAGCAAGGACGTTGGTGTCCTCCAACGACAAGGCGTTCGACGCGGAGTACAGCTCCGCCCGATCCACCCTGTCCTCCCAGCTCACCGCCGTCGGCGCGCTCGGCGCGCTGCTGTTGGCCGTGCTCGGCGCCCTGCAGTGGTACCTCGGCCGCCGCTTCGGGCGCAACCTCAACCCAGGCGTGCTGGCCGCCACCGTCTGCACTCTGCTCGCCGTGCTCCTCGGCACCCAGCTGCTCACCTCCACGGCCGACGACCTGAGAGGGGTCCGGCGCGACGCCTTCGACTCCGTCGTCGCGCTGTCCCGCGCACAGGCCATCGCCTACGACGCCAACGCCGACGAGAGCCGGTATCTCCTGGACCCCGGGCGCCGCGACCAGTACGCCGCCTCCTTCCTCACCAAGTCGCAGGAGCTGTACGGCGTCGAGGGCGCGACCCTCGCGACGTACGACGCCGAACTCGCCACCACCTGGCAGGCGTACGAGTCCGACCACCACGACCTGCGCTTCACCGGCGAGTTCCGGCGCGAGCTGGACAACATCACTTTCGCGGGGGAGCGGGCCGCGGCCGAGAAGACCGTGGAGACCTACGCGGTCTACCAACGCGACGACCGGAAGATCCGCGCGCTGCTGGCCGCGGGCAAGGAGGACCAGGCCGTCGAGTTCTGCATGGGCTGGGAACCGGGCACCTCCAACGCGCACTTCGGGGCCTGGATGACCGCGCTGGACAAAGTGACCGACATCAACCGCGCCCACTTCACGGCCTCGACCGACGCGGGCCGCTCGGCGGTCGCCGGCCTGCTCCCCTGGGCGGGCGGACTGCTGCTCGCGGCGCTGGCCCTCACGGCCCTCGGACTCCGGCCCAGGCTGGCGGAGTTCCGTTAGGACCTGTCTGCCGGATCGTCCTGGATGCAGGGCTTGGCAAACGACCGTATCTCGGCACCCCCAGCGGAGCGCTCACGCATCGGAGAGCCGGGCCTCCTCCAGGTCCAGTGACCGCTGCAGCCGGCGGCGGGTGGTGTCGCTGATGGCGTGGCCGTCGTAGAGGCGCTGGAGTTCGCCCGTCTCGACGGCGATCAGATCGCGGCGCAACTGTCGGTACACCAGGTCGGCGGACTCGGTCGCGGCTCCGTCGCCGTCCTGCTCCGCGAGGCGGTCGCGGGCGTCGTCGAGGCGGGCGGCCAGGCCGCGGCGGAGCCGGTCGAGGACGACGTCCGGTACGACCTCGAGCTCGCCCAGTTCTTCCAGGCGGGCCAGTCCCGCGTGGGCGAGGTGGGAGCGGGCCTCGGCCTCCTCGCGCGCGGTGTGGGCGGGCTCCAGGGCGATACCGGCGCGGTGGACGACGGGCGCCAGGGTGAAGCCCTGCACCACGAGGGTGACGACCACGACCGAGGTGGTCAGGACGAGGACGAGCGGCCGTTCCGCGAGAGCGGTGCCGTCCTGCGCGACCTCCGGGATGGACAGGGCGGCGGCCAGCGGCATCACCCCTCGGGTGCCGGCCCAGGTCAGGACCACAGGGATCCGCCAGTTCATGCGGGTGATGCCACCCTTGCGCTGCACCACCGCCGACAGGGGGGCCAGCCACAGCATGCGCACGGCGACGAGCGTGACGGCCACGGCGAGGGCGTACAGCGGCCACGCACCGTCGCCGTCGTCCAGTGCCCGCACCTGGGCGGGCAGGGCCAGCCCGATGAGGCTGAAGACCACGCTCTCCAGCAGGAACACCACCGTGCCGTACACGGCGTGCAGTTGGAGCCGGATGCGGGCGTTGGTGAGGCGGTCGCCCCGGCCGCCCAGGACCACACCGGCCACCACGCAGGAGGTCACGCCGGAGGTGTGTGCCGCCTCCGCCAGCAGATAGGCCGCGTACGGGGTGACCAGGGCGATCACCGTTTCCAGGACCGGGTCCTCGGTGCGCCGCCGGATCAGGGCGATCACGCCGGCCACCGCCGCGCCGATCAGGGTGCCGCCGCCGGCCAGCAGCAGGAACTCGCCGCCCGCCGCGCCCCAGTTCGCGGCGGCGGAGGCCACCGCGATACCCGCGGCCACCCGGACCAGCACCAGGGAGGTCGCGTCGTTGAAGAGGCTTTCCGCCTGCACGAGGACCTGGACCTTCGGCGGCAGGGCGAGGCGTCTGCCCAGCGCTGTGACGGCGACCGGGTCCGTGCTCGCCAGAATCGCACCCAGGACGAAGGCCATCTGCCACGACAGCGGTGTCACCAGTGCCGCCACCGCGCCGACTGCCGCCGCGGAGGCCAGGACCAGGCCGATGGAGAGGATCCCGACCGGTTTCCACACCGCGCGCAGCTCACGCCAGGGCATCTCCTCCGCGGAGGCGTAGAGCAGCGGCGGGAGTACGACGAGGCCGATGATCTCCGGGCTGATCTCGATCTGAGGGGTGCCCGGCAGCAACGCCACACCGAGGCCGGCGACCACGAGCAGGGAGGGGGCCGGGATGCGCCACCGGCGCGCGAAGGTGGCCACCATCGTGGCCAGGACCACGAGGGCGAGAACCGTACCTACGCTGCGCATGCCGCCTCCTGGAACTAAGAGGGGAGCCGACTTGGCTCCCCTGCCGACCAGGCTTCCCGGCACACCGCTTTCACCCTATCCGCTGCAGGTCACGTCAAGACAGTGTCAAGGTCCGCGGGACCGGCGCCAAGGAAGCGCTAACACGCGTACCTCCCGGCCCCCGGAGAGGCTTCCTTAGGAACAGCCCCCTTCATGAGAGGGGGTGTTGACCCAGTGATGGAGCGCGTCGGCGGCGATGAGTGACGTACGGCCCGGACGACTGAAGGTCTACCTCGGGGCAGCCCCCGGAGTCGGCAAGACCTACCGCATGCTCGACGAGGGACGGCGCCGCGCCGCCCGCGGGGCGGACGTGGTGGTGGGATTCGCCGAGTGCCACGGCCGCCCCGGTACGGAGGCGATGCTCGACGGCCTGGAGGTCGTCCCCCGCGCCCGCTGCTCCTACCGCGGCGGACACTTCCAGGAGATGGACCTGGCCGCGGTCCTCGCGCGCCGCCCACAGGTCGCGATCGTCGACGAGTTCGCCCACAGCAACGTCCCGGGCGACGGCCGCAACGCCAAGCGCTGGCAGGACATCGCAATACTGCTCGACGCCGGCATCGACGTCGTCACCGCGCTGAACGTCCAGCACCTGGCCTCACTCAACGACGTGGTCGAGAAGATCACCGGGGTGCCGCAGCACGAGACGGTCCCCGACGAGGTCGTACGGCGCGCCCACCAGGTCGAGTTGGTGGACATGCCGGCCGAGGGGCTGCGCCGCCGTATGGCGCACGGCAACATCTACGCGCCCGAGAAGATCGACGCGGCGCTCGCGAACTACTTCCGGCCCGGAAACCTGACCGCGCTGCGGCAGCTGGCGCTGCTGTGGGTGGCCGACCGGGTCGACGAGGCGCTCCAGGAGTACCGCTCCCAGCACGGCATCGGCGGGGTATGGGAGACCCGGGAGCGGGTGGTCGTGGCCCTGACCGGCGGCCCGGAGGGCGACACACTTGTGCGCCGGGCCGCCCGTATCGCAGCCCGCTCGGCCGGGGGCGATCTGCTCGCCGTGCACGTGGCCCGCAGCGACGGCCTCGCGGCCGGAGTCTCGCATGCCTCCCTGGCCCGGCAACGGCGGCTGGTGGAGGACCTGGGCGGGAGCTACCACTCGGTCGTCGGCGACGACGTGTCCACCGCGCTGGTGGACTTCGCCCGCACCGAGAACGCCACCCAGCTCGTCCTCGGCACCAGCCGCCGCGGCCGCTTCGAGCGGTTCCTGACCGGGCCCGGCACGGGGGAGACGGTGACCGCCCTCTCCGGTGACATCGACGTCCACCGGGTCACGCACGAGCGGGCCGGCCGCGGGACCCTGCTGCCGTCCCGGCGACGCACACTGTCGACGCGGCGACTGATCGCGGGTCCGGTCGCGGGGCTGGTGCTCCCGGTGCTGCTCACGGCCGTCCTGGCGCAGGTGCGGGGGACGGTGAACCTGACCAGCGAGGCGCTGCTGTTCCTGCTCGCCGTGGTGGGGGTGGCCTGCATAGGCGGGGTCGCCTCGGCGGTGATCGCGTCGTTGACGGCGTCGCTGCTGCTCAACTACTGGTTCATCCCGCCCATCGGGCAGTTCACCCTGGACGATCCCAACGCCCTTTTGGCGCTGGGCGTGTTCGCGGTCGTGGCCGCCACCGTGGCCGCCGTCGTCGACCGCTCCCTGCGCCTGTCACGCCGCTCAGCCCGGGCCACCGCCGAGGCCGAGACCATGTCGTCCCTGGCCGGCACCATCGTGCGCGGCGGCGCGACGATTCCCGCGCTGCTGGAGCGCACGCGAGAGACCTTCGGCATGGAGTCGGCGCAGCTCGTGGACGAGCCGCCCGATGCCAACGGCGTGACAGCCGTGCCGGCCGGTCCCGACGCGTATCTCGTCCTGGCCGGCCGCACTCTGTCGTCCTCCGAGCGGCGGGTGCTGGCCGCCTTCGCCGCGCACGTCGGAGCCGCGGTGGAACGGGCCCGGCTCGCCGAGGCCGCCGCCGAGATCGAACCGGTGAAGGCCGCCGACCGGATGCGTACCGCGCTGCTGCGGGCCGTCGGCCACGACCTGCGCACGCCGCTCGCCGCGGGCTGGGCGGCGGTTACCTCGCTGCGCAGCCGGGACGTCGAATTCTCGCCGGAGGACCGCGAGGAACTCCTCGCCACCGCCGACGAGTCCATGGCCAAACTCAACCGGCTGGTGGAGAACCTCCTCGACCTCAGCCGCCTGGAGGCCGGCGTCCTCACCCTGAACCTCCGCGCCACCACGCTTGAGGAGGTGCTCCCCATGGCGCTCGCGGACACGGCCGGCGTCGACGTGACGGACACGGAGGGGATTCCCGCAGTGCAGGCCGATCCGCCCTTGCTGGAGCGCGTGATCGCCAACCTGGTCGCAAACGCCGCCCGCCACACACCTGTGGGGCGGAAGGCGCTGGTGACCGCCAGCGCACTGGCCGGCCGGGTCGAGTTGCGTGTCGTCGACCGGGGGCCCGGGCTTCCCGCCGACAGCCGGGAACGGCTCTTCGAGCCGTTCCAGCGTCTCGGCGACACGGACAACACCACCGGACTCGGCCTCGGCTTGGCCCTCGCCCGTGGTCTGACCGAGGCGATGAACGGGACCCTCACCCCTGAGGACACCCCGGGCGGCGGCCTGACCATGGTCGTATCGCTGCCCTTCGCCGAACAGACCGAACAGGCCGAACAAATGGAACAGGCCGAATCGCCGGAGTACCCGCACCCCCGTGGTGCGCAGAGCGTAGGAGGTGCCTGATGAGCATGGAGACCGGCACAGGCCGGCTGTCGCACCGCACGGCGGGACCGCGCGTCGCGTCGGCGGCTGCCTGGCCACTGAGGGACCGGCTCGCCCTGACGGCGGGCCTGGCCGCTCCGTTCCTGGTGGCCCTCGCCCTGGTCCCGTTCCGCACGGACCTGTCCCACACCAACGCCGCCCTCATCCTCGTGGTGGTGGTCGTCGCGGTCGCCGCGCTGGGCAGCCGTACGGCGGGTGCGCTCGCGGCGCTCTCCGCGGCGGCCTGGTTCGACTTCTTCCTCACCCGGCCGTACGAGACGTTCGACATCACCGCGTCCGCCGACGTCGAGACGGCCGTGCTCCTGTTGCTCGTCGGCGTCATCGTGTCCCAACTGGCGGCCCGGGCGCGCCGCTTGGAGGTCATCACGGTGACCGACGCGGATCACCTGTCCCGGATCCACCGCACGGCCGCCCTCGCCCAGTCGGCCAACTCCGCGGACACCGTGGTCGACCACGTCCGCCGGGAACTCACCGACCTCCTCGGCCTGAGCGCCTGCCGCTTCGAGTACGGCACCCTCCTCGGCCGCCCGCCCCGGCTGTTGAAGGACGGCAGCGTGACGGGGGCGAGCGCCTGGCCACAGGGCGAGATCGAGCTGCGGACCTACGGCAACGGCCACTACCTCGGCCGCTTCATGCTGACCCCCGGCCCGGGCCCCGTACCCCTCCTCCAGGCACGCCTGGTGGCGGTCACCCTGGCCGACCAGACGGGCGCGGCGCTGGACACGGCGGGGCCGGTGACGGAGGGCTGACAGCGGTGGCTACTCCAGGCCGGAGACCCTGAACACGGACTCGGCGGTCTTGCGGTCGATGCGCTCCGAGACACGGCGCAGCACGGTCGCGCCGTACACCAGCGTGCCGGCCCCCATCGATTTCCGTGCGTCCTCGTCGAGGCGGTACCAGAGGTGGGGATTGGCCACGAGGACGTCCGGATCGATCTCGACGTGTCCACCGAGCGCGTCCCGCAGCAGGAGCCGTTGCGAGACGCCGTCCAGGCACCGGACGGAGACCAGCAGATCCGTACGGACCCTGTGCTCCCGCAGCATCCGACGCGAGGACAGCCAGCCCTCGCCGGCTGACACCCGGGCGGGATACAACGCGACGAACAGCAGCCCTGCCAGCCCCAGCCACAGCGCGGCACGCCAGGGGGCGAGCCGCCCGGAACCCCAGTCGATCAGGAGGAGCATGACGAGCAGGACGCCCGCGCAGCGGACGGAACTCCACAACTCCTGCGCCCACTGGAGGCCGTTGGTTGCCTCACAGGGTCTCTCTCGGTGTGCGTCGACCGGTTCGTGTCGCGCGTCGTCGCGGCGTCCCATACCGGTGACGGTAGAGATCCGGAGAACCCGATCGGCGAACTTTGATGCACCTCTGACGGGTATCCGCCGCTTCTTGACGCCCTGACTGCGGTGCACGGCAGTCCGAACGAGGAACGACAGTCGCCGGGATCACACGGCCGTCAAGGTCCCGTCAGGGTCTGGCTCTTCAGCGCGAAGATGCCGCAAGGATCAGTCGGAAGTGACGGGATCCGGACAGAACCTGGAGTGCACCGCGCAATCTTCAGCCCCCGTGCGCGGACCTGGAAGAAGGAGCACCCACCCATGTCTGTCCTGACGACCGAGCCGGACGCCGTCCCCGCGGGTGAGGAACCGCCGGATACCGGTGAGCGGCACCGGTTGACCGCCGTCACGGGCCTGGCCGCGCTGTCGCTGGACGCGATGGCGTCGGTGGCGTACGGCCCCGAGGCGATCGTCCTCGTCCTGGCCGCCGCGGGTGGGCACGGACTCGGCTTCACGCTCCCGGTGACGCTGGCCATCGCGGGCCTGCTGGCGGTGCTGGTCGCCTCGTACCGGCAGGTGATCGCGGCCTTCCCGGACGGCGGCGGGTCGTACGCCGTCGCGAAGACGCACCTGGGCGCCCGTACGAGCCTGGTCGCGGCGGCCTCTCTGGTTCTGGACTACGTCCTCAACGTGGCCGTCGCCGTGACCGCCGGAGTCGCGGCGCTCACCTCTGCTTTCCCGTCGCTCTACGACGACCGGCTGTGGCTCTGCCTGGCGGTGCTCGCCCTGATCACGGGTGTGAACCTGCGGGGCATCGTGGAGTCGGCGAGGGCGTTCATCGTGCCGACGGTGGTCTTCGTCGGCTCCATCTTCGTCCTCATCGCGGTCGGCCTGTTCCGGTCCGCGCCGGTGAGCACCGCCACCGCGGCGGGACACGCCTCGGCGCTCGCGGACAACGCCTCCACGGTGGGCGCACTGCTGTTGCTGAAAGCTTTCGCCTCAGGTTGCGCCGCACTGACCGGAGTGGAGGCCATCGCCAACGCCGTGCCGTCCTTCCGCCGCCCGCGCGTGAAGCGGGCGCAGCGGGCGGAGGTCGCCCTCGGCGCGGTGCTCGGCGTGATGCTGATCGGCCTGTCGGTGCTGATCTCCCGCTTCCACCTCCAGCCGGTCCACGGAGTCACCGTCCTCGCCCAGCTCGCGGACGCCTCCCTCGGCCACAACTGGGCTTTCTACGTCATCCAGTTCGCCACGATGATCCTGCTGGCCCTGTCCGCGAACACGTCCTTCGGCGGGCTGCCGGTGCTGCTCAAGCTGCTGGCCCGGGACAACTACGCGCCGCATGTGTTCGCGCTGAAGGCCGACCGCCAGGTGCACCGGCACGGCGTGCTCGCCCTGGCCGTGGTCTCGGCCGCGTTGTTGGTGTTCTCCGGTGGTGACACCAACACCCTCGTGCCGCTGTTCGCGATCGGTGTCTTCGTCGGCTTCACCGTCGCGCAGGTGGGCATGGTCCGGCACTGGCGGTTGGAGCGTGGGCCCGGCTGGAAGGGCAAGGCGCTGCTCAACGGGTTCGGCGCGCTCCTCACCGGCATCGCTACCGTCGTCGTCACGGCGTCGAAGTTCGAGGAGGGCGCCTGGCTGATCGTGATCGCGCTGCCCCTGCTGGTGCTCGCCTTCGAGACCGTCCACCGCGCCTACCGCCGGATCGGCGAACGACTCGGCCTCGGCAGCATCCCCGAGCACCCCCACCGCGACCGCTCCGTGGTGATCGTGCCGGTCTCCTCGCTGTCCCGGCTCACCTCGGAGGCCCTGACCGCCGCCGCCTCCCTCGGCGACGAGGTCCGTGCGGTGACCGTCTGCTACCCCGACCCCGAGGACCGGGCCCAGCTGCACGCCCTGGAGCGCGCGTGGGCCGAGTGGGACCCGGGCGTCCCGCTGGTCCGGCTGACGTGCGAGCGCCGCACGCTGGGCCGCCCCATCGCCGCGTACGTCCGCGAGGTGACCGCGTCGGAGCCGGCCACCCGGGTCACCGTCCTGATCCCGGAACTGGAGCCGGAGAGGCTGTGGCAGCGGCTGCTGCAGAACCAGCGCGGCGCCGTCGTCGCGCACGCGGTGCGGCGGGAAACCGACGCCGTGATCTGTCGGCTGCGCTTCCGGCTGTCCTGACGCACCCTGACGCGCCCGGCAGCGGCTCCTTGCCACAGGTCGGCGCAGGTGCCGTAAGAGTTCCGTCAAAGGTGTAGGACGCGCCGTAAGGGACCCGTCAACGGCGCTCGATTCCGGCCAGAGACGGGGTTTCCTCTATTCGTCCGATCCGCTCGCGGACGACTCGCCTGCGGATTCCAGAATCTCCTCTAGGAGCTCGCGATGGCCGATCTGGCCTTCGTCGTCACCACGGTCGCGGTGTTCGCGCTGGTGGCCCTTGTCGCCAAGGGGGTGACGAAGCTGTGACCGCCGAGAACATCGTCGGCCTCGTCGTGGCCGTCGCCCTGCTGGGCTATCTCGTCCTCGCCCTGATCTTCCCGGAGAGGTTCTGAGACACGACATGGGTCCCGTACTCGCCGGCTTCCTCCAGCTGCTCGCCCTCATAGGAGCACTGGCGCTCGCCTACGTCCCGCTGGGCAACTACATGGCCAAGGTCTACTCCTCCGACAAGCACTGGCGTGTCGAGAAGTGGATCTACAAGGGCATCGGTGCCAACCCCGACACCGAGATGCGCTGGCTCGCCTATCTGCGCGGCGTGCTCGCCTTCTCGGCCGTCGGCGTCCTCTTCCTCTACCTGCTCCAGCGCATCCAGGGCGTGCTCCCCGGCTCGCTGGGCTTCTCCTCGATCGAGCCGGCGCAGGCGTTCGATACCGCCGCGTCGTTCGTGACGAACACCAACTGGCAGTCGTACTACGGCGAGCAGGCCATGGGCCACGTCGTGCAGACCGCCGGTCTGGCCGTGCAGAACTTCGTCTCCGCGGCCGTCGGCATCGCGGTCGCGGTGGCGCTGGTACGGGGCTTCGCACGGGCGCGTACCGGTGAGCTGGGCAACTTCTGGTCCGACCTGGTGCGCGGCATCATGCGCATCCTGATCCCCGGCTCGATCATCGCGGCGATCGTGCTGGTCGCCTGCGGTGCGATCCAGAACTTCTCCGGGATCCACGAGGTCGGCCAGTTCATGGGCGGACAGCAGCAGTGGAACGGCGGTGCGGTCGCCTCGCAGGAGGCCATCAAGGAGCTCGGCACCAACGGCGGCGGTTACTTCAACGCCAACAGTGCCCACCCCTTCGAGAACCCGACGCCGTTCACGAACCTCTTCGAGATCTTCCTGCTGCTGGTCATCCCGTTCTCGCTCACCCGCACCTTCGGCGTGATGGTCGGGAGCGTGAAGCAGGGCTACGCGATCCTCGCGACCATGGCCACCATCTGGCTCAGCTTCGTCGCCCTGATGATGTGGACCGAGTTCGCCCACCACGGGCCGGCGCTGCAGGCTGCGGGCGGTGCGATGGAGGGCAAGGAAACACGCTTCGGTGTCGGGGCCTCGTCCATCTTCGCGGTGTCGACCACCCTGACCTCGACGGGCGCGGTGGACTCCTTCCACTCCTCGTTCACGGGTCTGGGCGGCGGCATCACCATTCTGGGCATGCAGTTGGGCGAGATCGCGCCGGGTGGTACCGGTTCCGGCCTGTACGGCATGCTGATCATGGCGGTCATCGCGGTGTTCATCGCCGGTCTGATGGTCGGCCGTACGCCCGAGTATCTGGGCAAGAAGATCGGTACCCGCGAGATGAAGCTCGCGGCCTGCTACATCCTCATCACCCCGGCCCTGGTGCTGGTCTTCACCGCGGTCTCCATGGCGCTGCCGACCCCGCCGCACTCGATGCTGAACTCCGGCGCGCACGGTTTCTCCGAGGTGCTGTACGCCTTCACGTCCGCCGCGAACAACAACGGCTCCGCCTTCGCAGGACTGAACGCGAACACCGACTGGTTCAACACTATGACCGGACTCGCGATGCTGCTGGGCCGCTTCCTGCCGATGGTGTTCGTGCTGGCGCTGGCCGGTTCGCTCGCCGAGCAGAAGCCGGTCCCGGTCACGGCAGGCACCCTGCGCACCGAAAAGCCTTTGTTCACCGGCCTGTTGGTGGGCGCGATCCTCATCATCACCGGTCTGACCTACTTCCCGGCGCTGGCGCTGGGCCCGCTGGCCGAGGGGCTGGCGTCATGAGCACCCGTATAGAGAACCCAGAGGACTCGATGTCCACAGCCACTCCGACCAGGGCGCCGCACAGCGATGTGCCGACCGGTCACAAGGGCGAAGGCAAGGTCGGCGCGGGTCTGTTCGACCCGAGGCAACTGCTGAAGTCGTTGCCGGACGCCCTCCGCAAGCTCGACCCGCGGGTGATGATCAAGTCGCCCGTCATGTTCGTGGTCCTCGTCGGCTCGGTGCTGACGACGATCTTCTCCTTCAAGGATCCGGGCGACTGGTTCGGCTGGACGATCAGCGCCTGGCTGTGGCTGACCGTCATCTTCGCCAACCTGGCGGAGGCGGTCGCCGAGGGCCGCGGCAAGGCGCAGGCCGACACCCTGCGCAAGGCCAAGACCGACACCGTCGCACGCCGTCTGGGCAAGGACGGCAAGACCGAGGAGCAGGTGCCCGGCACCGAGCTCACGATCGGCGACCTGGTCGTGTGCGAGGCCGGCGACATCATCCCCGGCGACGGTGACGTCGTCGAGGGCGTCGCGTCCGTGGACGAGTCGGCGATCACCGGCGAGTCGGCGCCCGTCATCCGGGAGTCCGGCGGCGACCGTTCGGCCGTCACCGGCGGTACGAAGGTCCTCTCCGACCGGATCGTCATCAAGATCACGACGAAGCCCGGCGAGACCTTTATCGACCGCATGATCGCCCTGGTCGAGGGCGCGGCCCGGCAGAAGACGCCGAACGAGATCGCGCTGAACATCCTGCTGGCGTCCCTCACCATCGTCTTCCTGCTGGCCGTCGCCACGCTGCCGCCGTTCGCGGACTATGCGGGCACCCACCTGACGATGATCGTGCTGGTGGCCCTGCTGGTCTGCCTCATCCCGACCACCATCGGCGCGCTGCTCTCCGCGATCGGCATCGCGGGTATGGACCGGCTGGTGCAGCGGAACGTACTCGCCATGTCCGGCAGGGCAGTTGAGGCGGCGGGTGACGTATCGACCCTGCTCCTGGACAAGACCGGCACCATCACCCTCGGCAACCGGCAGGCTTCGGAGTTCGTGCCGGTGCGCGGCACCACGGAGGCCGAACTCGCCGACGCCGCCCAGCTGTCGTCGCTGGCCGACGAGACGCCCGAGGGCCGCTCCGTCGTCGTACTGGCGAAGGAGAAGTACGGGCTGCGGGAGCGCCACCAGGGCGAGTTGGCCCATGCCGAGTGGATCGCCTTCACCGCGCAGACCCGCATGTCCGGTGTCGACGTGGACGGGCGCAAGATCCGCAAGGGTGCGGCCGGTTCGGTCATCACCTGGGTCAAGGAGCAGGGTGGCACCGTTTCTGAGGACGCCGACACTCTCGCCAACCGGATCTCGGAGGCCGGCGGTACCCCGCTGCTCGTCGCCGTCGAGGACGAGCAGGGTGCCCGGATCCTGGGCGTCATCCACCTCAAGGACGTCGTCAAGGAGGGCATGCGCGAGCGGTTCGACGAGCTGCGCCGCATGGGCATCAAGACGGTCATGATCACGGGTGACAACCCGCTGACCGCCAAGGCGATCGCCGAGGAGGCGGGTGTCGACGACTTCCTCGCGGAGGCCACTCCCGAGGACAAGATGGCCCTCATCAAGCGGGAGCAGGCGGGCGGCAAGCTGGTCGCGATGACCGGTGACGGCACGAACGACGCGCCGGCGCTGGCTCAGGCGGACGTCGGCGTGGCGATGAACACGGGTACGTCGGCCGCGAAGGAGGCCGGCAACATGGTCGACCTCGACTCGAACCCGACCAAGCTCATCGAGATCGTCGAGATCGGCAAGCAACTCCTCATCACCCGGGGCGCGTTGACGACGTTCTCCATCGCCAACGACGTCGCGAAGTACTTCGCGATCATCCCGGCGCTGTTCGCGGCGGTCTACCCGGGCCTGGACAAGCTCAACATCATGGACCTGTCCTCGCCGGACTCCGCGATCCTGTCGGCCGTCATCTTCAACGCGCTGGTCATCATCGCGCTGGTGCCGCTGTCCCTGCGGGGCGTGCAGTACAAGCCGGTGAGCGCGGACAAGATGCTGCGTCGCAACCTGACGATCTATGGCCTCGGCGGGCTGATCGCGCCCTTCATCGGCATCAAGATCATCGACCTGCTCATCTCACTCATCCCCGGAATCGGCTGAAGGCCATGAACAACTCCGTTACGAACACAGCCCGGTTGCTGGGGGCAGGCCTGCGTGCCCTGCTCGTGCTGACCCTGGTGACGGGCGTCATCTATCCGCTGGTCGTCACCGGCATCGCCCAGGGGATCTTCCCCGGCAAGGCGAACGGCTCGGAGATCAAGTCGGACGGCAAGGTCGTCGGCTCGTCCCTCATCGGGCAGTCGTACAACCTGCCGTTGAAGAAGGGGCAGGAGACCCCGGACCCGGATCTGAAGTGGTTCCAGGGCCGCCCGCAGAACGGTCTCGGCACCAACAGCGTCAACACGCAGTACTCGTTGATCCTGTCCGGTGCCACCAACCTCTCCGCCGACAGCAAGGTCCTCCTCCAGCAGGTGAAGGACGCCAAGGCCGCCGTCATCAAGGACAACTCGGTGCCCGGCTACACGGTCAAGGCGTCCCAGGTGCCCGCCGACGCCGTCACCTCCTCCGGCTCCGGCCTCGACCCGAACATCTCCCCGGCCTACGCGGACCTCCAGGTCCACCGCATCGCCGAGAAGAACGGGCTGTCCGTCGCCCAGGTGCAGAAGCTGGTCGACGAGCACACCGACGGCCGTACCCTCGGCTTCATCGGTGAGCCCACGGTGAACGTGCTGGAACTCAACATCGCGCTCAAGTCCCTTGTGACGAAGAGCTGATGGCGTTACGCGACGATCCGCGCGGGAGTCGGCGGCCGGGGACACGTCCCGGGTCCGCCGACTCCCGTCGCATTGAGGCCGGTTGTGCTGTTTCCGGACTTCACGACTGCCCGTACGACACGAAAGGCGCACACCCATGACCAGGGTGTTGGTGGTGGAGGACGACCCGCAGCTCGTACGGGCCCTCGTGATCAACCTGCAAGCCCGCAAGTACGGAGTGGACGCGGCGCCCGACGGCGCCACCGCGCTCCGGCTCGCGGCGGCGCGACAGCCGGACGTCGTGATGCTCGACCTCGGACTGCCCGACATGGACGGCGTCGACATCATCAAGGCACTGCGCGGCTGGACCCGCGTCCCGATCCTGGTGCTGTCGGCCCGGCAGGCGTCGGACGAGAAGGTCGCGGCGCTCGATGCGGGCGCGGACGACTACATCACGAAGCCGTTCAGCATGGACGAACTCCTGGCCCGCCTGCGGGCCGCTGTCAGGCGCAGAGAGGACGCGCCGTTCGTCTCCGAGGCAACGCTGGTGGAGACCGCCGAGTTCACCGTCGATCTGCGCGCCAAGAAGGCCACCCGCGGTGGACACGACATCCGGCTGACCCCGACCGAATGGCACCTGCTGGAGATCCTGATCACCAACCCCGGGCGGCTGATCACCCAGAAGCACCTGCTCCAGGAAGTGTGGGGCGTCACCCAGAGCAACAAGACCAACTACCTGCGGGTCTATATGGCCCAGCTTCGCCGCAAACTGGAGACGGACCCCGCCCACCCCCGTTACCTGATCACCGAGCCCGGCATGGGTTACCGCTTCGAAGGATGAACATGGCACGCGGCAAGCTCCGGATCTATCTCGGCGCGGCACCGGGCGTCGGCAAGACGTACGCGATGCTCTCCGAGGCACACCGGCGCGTGGAACGCGGCACCGACTGCGTGATCGCTTTCGTGGAACACCACGGTCGGCCGCGCACCGAGGTGATGCTGCACGGCCTGGAGGAGATCCCGCGCAGGGAACTGGAGTACCGGGGCACGACGTTCACCGAGATGGACATCGACGCCGTCCTGGCCCGGAACCCCGACGTGGCGATGGTCGACGAGCTGCCTCACACCAACGTCCCCGGCTCCCGCAACACCAAGCGCTGGCAGGACGTCGAGGAACTGCTCACGGCCGGAATCGACGTCGTCTCGACCGTCAACATCCAGCATCTTGAGTCGCTGGGCGACGTCGTCGAGTCGATCACGGGTGTACGACAGCAGGAGACCGTGCCGGACGAAGTGGTGCGCCGGGCCGACCAGATCGAGCTGGTCGACATGTCACCGCAGGCGCTGCGCCGCCGCATGGCACACGGCAACATCTACAAGCCCGACAAGGTCGACGCGGCCCTCTCGAACTACTTCCGGCCCGGAAACCTGACAGCCCTGCGGGAGTTGGCGCTGCTGTGGGTGGCCGACCGGGTCGACGCCTATCTGACCGAGTACCGCAGTGAGCACCAGGTGTCGACGATCTGGGGCTCGCGGGAGCGGATCGTGGTGGGCCTGACCGGCGGACCGGAGGGCCGGACACTGATCCGCCGGGCTGCGCGTCTCGCCGAAAAGGGCGCCGGCGGCGAGGTGTTGGCCGTCTACATCTCCCGCAGTGACGGCCTGACCTCCGCCTCACCCAAGGAACTGGCTGTCCAGCGAACGCTGGTGGAGGATCTGGGCGGCACGTTCCACCAGGTCGTCGGCGACGACGTCTCGGCCGCGCTGCTGGACTTCTCCCGCGGGGTGAACGCCACCCAGATCGTGATGGGTGTCTCCCGGCGCAGGAGCTGGCAGTACGTGTTCGGTCCCGGCGTCGGCGCCACGGTGGCCCGCGAGTCGGGGCCCGATCTCGACGTCCACCTCATCACGCACGACGAGGCGGGCAAGGGACGCGGACTGCCCGTGAACCGGGGCGCGCGGCTCGGCCAGGCCCGGATCGTCTGGGGCTGGCTCGTGGGCGTGCTCGGCCCCGTCCTGCTCACCCTTCTGCTGACCAGCGCCATTCCGCACGTCGGTCTCGCCAACGACATGCTGCTCTTCCTCACGCTGACGGTGGCGGCGGCCCTGCTCGGGGGACTCCTCCCCGCGCTGGCCTCGGCGGTGGTCGGATCGCTGCTGCTGAACTGGTACTTCACCTCACCTGTGCACACATTCACCATCGCCGACCCCAAGAACATCGTCGCCATCGCGATCTTCGTCGGTGTGGCCGTGTCGGTGGCGTCGGTGGTGGACCTCGCTGCCAGACGCACCGACCAGGCCGCCCGGCTGCGCGCCGAGTCCGAGATCCTGTCCTACCTCGCGGGCAATGTGCTGCGCGGCGAGACCAGCCTGGAGGCTCTGCTGGAGCGGGTGCGGGAGACCTTCGGCATGGAGTCGGTGGCCCTGCTGGAGCGGGCCGGCGAGCTGGATCCGTGGACCTGCGCGGGCAGTGTCGGCCCGCGCCCCTGCCAGAACCCCGAGCACGCGGACGTCGACGTACCGGTCGGCGACCACATGTCCCTGGCCCTGTCGGGGCGCGTACTGCCGGCCGCCGACCGCCGGGTGCTCGCCGCGTTCGCCGCCCAGGCAGCCGTCGTCCTGGACCGCCGACGCCTGCAGCAAGAGGCGGACCAGGCCAAGGAGTTGGCCGAGGGCAACCGCATCCGCACTGCGCTGCTGGCCGCCGTAAGCCATGACCTCCGTACCCCGCTGGCCGGGATAAAGGCGGCCGTCACCTCCCTGCGCTCCGACGACGTCGACTGGTCGGAGGAGGACCGGGCGGAGCTCCTGGAGGCCATAGAGGAGGGCGCCGACCGTCTCGACCAGCTGGTCGGCAACCTGCTCGACATGTCCCGCCTGCAGACCGGCACGGTCACGCCCATCATCCGCGAGACCGACCTCGATGAGGTCGTCCCGATGGCGCTGGTCGGGGTGCCGGAAGACAGCGTGGAGCTGGACATCCCGGAGACGCTCCCCATGGTCCATGTGGACCGGGGGCTGCTGGAGCGGGCCGTCGCCAACATCGTGGAGAACGCGGTCAAGTACAGCCCTCCGGAGGAGAGAGTCCTGGTGTCGGCGAGCGCCCTCGCGGATCGGGTCGAGGTGCGTGTGGTGGACCGCGGGCCGGGTGTCCCCGACGAGGCCAAGGACCGCATCTTCGAGCCCTTCCAGCGCTACGGCGATGCTCCGCGCGGCGCCGGGGTCGGCCTCGGCCTGGCCGTGGCCCGCGGTTTCACGGAAGCCTTGGGCGGCACCCTGAGCGCGGAGGACACCCCCGGTGGCGGACTCACGATGGTGCTCAGCGTGCCGACAGCACCGGAGCGCCGGACGGAGCAGCCGGATCTGCCGGCCGCGGCCACGTCCTGAAGGGTGAGGCCCATCGGCCTCAGGCATCGGGCGGTACGGTCTCGAACTCCTTCTTCACATGCCCTGTGTCCAAGCGCAGCCGCCAGGCGTTCCGGCGGTGCGCGGCGGCCAGTTGGGCCTCCAACGGCGACGGCGGCACGGCGAGGACGGGACATGCGGCGTGCGCGAGGCAGTAGCGGCCGACCGACGGCCACAGGGCGCGGTGCAGACGGCCGCGGGGCCCGGCGCCGACGACGAGGAGGTCGTCCTCACGGTCGGCGATCTCGGTCAGCGCCCGGCCCGGGGAACCACGGACGACGAGGGCCCGCGTCGGAAGTCCCGTGTCCGTACTGCCGAACACGTCGCGGAGCGCCGTGACCAGTCGCTCCCGGGCCAGCTGCTTCCACTCCTCGACCAGGTAGGACGCCGCCGGTGAACGACGTGCGGCGAGATCCCCGCCGGGCGGCTCCCAGGCCAGCACCGGCCACAGCTCGGCACCCCTGTGCCGTGCTTCTCCGACGGCCCGGCACAGGGCGGCGAGACTGCCCGTGGAGCCGCTCACTCCGACCACGACACGAGCGGCTGAGGGTGCGTCGGACTCGGACATCACTTCACCCTTCTCCACGCGTCGGCGGTCGGTTCCCGCCGACGATCCTCATCGGAACGCCTTCCATCTCACTCCCCGGCGAGGCAGTCGAAAAGCCCGCGAACCACTTCTTGGCGCCCCTCTGACGGGCGCCGCCCGGGCCGCTCACCGGGGACGTCAGCATCTCGTCAACGTCTTCCCAATCACCGTCAGCGTCACGTCAGGAGGGTCCGCCGACCCTGGTGAGCGGGCATACCGTCGTTGGCGAGCCCCGGTGCGCCTCCCCGCGTCCGGGGCACTTCAGCTCCTCCCGGAGGTATCCCATGAGAGAACTCCTCTACGGCGAAGAACCCGAGCCCTGGGATCGGTTCCCGGCCGGACTGCTGTTCGTCCCGGTCCGGCCGGGCCCCTCACGGTGTGCAACCCGCCTCTTCCGCACGCCCCTCGGCGATCCCACGGCCGTCGGCTTCACCTCCCTGCGCAGGCTGACCGCGACGCTCGGTTCCGACCAGACGTGGATCCGCCTCGCCGATCCCGCACTGCGCGCCCTGGTCGCACCGCTCGGCGTCACCACCGTCACGGTCGATCCCCAGTTCACCGCCCCGGCGCGCACACCGGTCGGACCGGCAGTCCCCGACTCGGCCCCGACCGTCCCGATCCTGCGGGCCGGTTGAGAACCCGGCTGAGAGGGGAGCAGCAGTCGATGACCACCCTTCGTGAACCCGCCGTCCCTTCCACCTCCGTCGAGCTGTCGGTGTGGCCGGCCTCGACCGCCGGTACAGCATCGTCGACCCAGCCCGGGTAACTGCGGTGGCTCGGCACTTCGAGGTGGGAGACATCCTTGCCGCCGACGTCGAACTCCCCGGCGACGTACGCCCAGGAGACCGGCTCGCCGTGCCGGTGGCCGGTGGGTATCACCTCTCCATGGCGTCCGGCTACGGCTTGGTCAGCCGCTCACCGGTGGCTGCCGTACGCGACGGTCACGCCCGTCTCCTCGTACGTCGCGCGTCCCTGGACGGCATCCGCTGCCCCGATGTGGGCCTGTAGCTCGCAGTGCTTCCGGCGTCGGGCTGTGGACCGCGGAAGGGCTTCAACGGCGTACCAGTTCCCCGATCCGGGCCACCGGCGTTCCGCTCTTCGGACACACCCACACCGCTGTGTCCGCCAGGACCGTTGCCGTCAGCGGATGCGTGTCCGGGTGGGTTGGGCAGTGTGGCCAGACCGCCGGTGTCCTGTGGACATGCCGCGGGGGATCATTCCGCAGCAGAGCGAGCCTGTGGCGCACCCACAAGCGCCGGGCTCGCCTTTCCTCTCCCGCGGGGAAGCCGCCGACAGCTCGGCCTGTCCCTCGGGGCAACTTTGAGGCCGGACTGGTCCACGCCTTCGGCCGCCTGGGGGAGTGCTCCAGTGGCTTCGGGGGAGGCCACCCGGAAGGGGCACGCGGCCGCCACCCGTTCGGCTCGTCTCGGTGAAGATCCATCGGTCGGAGTCGCCTTTCAGTTCCGATCGATGGTGATCGTCGTACAGAGCCTGACGTGTACGCGGTCGCCGTCCTTCAACGGCACCGGCACGAGCGGGGTCGGGCTGCCGGACGAGGATCGCGTGTCGATGGGAGACGCCCGGGTCCATGACGTGCCTTCCCTCAGTTTGCGGATGTCGACTGGCAATCACCCTCGAACGCGTTCGCGTCTCGGCTACTTCGGGTCGCGGTTGAATTTGGCCTTGGACCACAGGTAGCCGAGGACGGTCATGGCCAGGCACCAGCCGACGGCCAGGAGTGCGTTCTTGGTGCCGATCTCGGTGCCGAGGAGGAGTCCGCGCAGGGTCTCGATGGCGGGCGAGAAGGGCTGGTACTCGGCGAACCAGCGGAACCAGCCCGGCATGGCGTCCACCGGCACGAACGCGCT
>NZ_JBIVKB010000024.1:0-147778 GCF_044750545.1 Streptomyces sp. NPDC088794
GTCGAGTTCGTGGACGCCTCCCACCAGCGCGGGATGCGCGTCATCATCGACTTCGTCATGAACCACACCAGCGACCAGCACCCGTGGTTCCAGGAGTCCAGAAAGGACCCCGAGGGGCCCTACGGCGACTACTACGTCTGGGCCGACGACGACAAGCAGTACCCGGAAGCCCGGATCATCTTCGTCGACACCGAGGCCTCCAACTGGACCTTCGACCCGGTCCGCAAGCAGTACTTCTGGCACCGCTTCTTCTCCCACCAGCCGGACCTCAACTACGAGAACCCGGCCGTGCAGGAGGAGATGATCTCCGCGCTGCGGTTCTGGCTGGATCTGGGCATCGACGGCTTCCGCCTCGACGCCGTGCCCTACCTGTACCAACAGGAGGGCACCAACTGCGAAAACCTTCCGGCAACCCACGAGTTCCTCAAGCGGGTCCGCAAGGAGATCGACGCCCACTACCCGGACACGGTGGTCCTGGCCGAGGCGAACCAGTGGCCCGAGGACGTCGTCGACTACTTCGGCGACTACGACGACGGCGGCGACGAATGCCACATGGCCTTCCACTTCCCGGTCATGCCCCGCATCTTCATGGCGGTGCGCAGGGAATCGCGCTACCCGGTCTCCGAGATCCTCGCGAAGACCCCGGCCATCCCCAAGAACTGCCAGTGGGGCATCTTCCTGCGCAACCACGACGAGCTGACCCTGGAGATGGTCACCGACGAAGAGCGCGACTACATGTGGGCGGAGTACGCGAAGGACCCCCGCATGCGCGCCAACATCGGCATCCGCCGCCGGCTCGCGCCCCTCCTGGACAACGACCGCAACCAGATCGAGCTGTTCACGGCTCTCCTGCTGTCCCTCCCGGGCTCGCCGATCCTCTACTACGGCGACGAGATCGGCATGGGCGACAACATCTGGCTCGGCGACCGCGACGCGGTCCGCACGCCGATGCAGTGGACACCCGACCGCAACGCAGGGTTTTCCTCCTGCGACCCCGGCAGACTCTTCCTGCCGACCATCATGGACCCCGTCCACGGTTACCAGGTCACCAACGTCGAGGCGTCGATGTCGTCGCCCTCATCGCTGCTGCACTGGACCCGCCGGATGATCGAGATCCGCAAGCAGAACCACGCCTTCGGCCTCGGCACCTACACGGAACTGCCGTCGTCGAACCCGGCGGTGATCGCCTTCCTGCGGGAGCACGAGGACGATCTGGTGCTGTGCGTGAACAACTTCTCGCGGTTCGCGCAGCCGACGGAACTCGACCTGCGGGCCTTCAGCGGACGGCATCCGGTGGAGCTGTTCGGCGGGGTGCGATTCCCGGCCATCGGCGAGCTGCCGTACTTGCTGACCCTCGGCGGGCACGGCTTCTACTGGTTCCGGCTCCGCAAGGACGCCGCATAGAACCCCAGGGTGGGGCGGTTTCCACTGTCCCACCCGGGGCACGCATCAGTAACACCCCGACCCCCCGGGGAAAGGACATGAGGCTCATGTCGGACACGGTCACCCGCTTCGACGCGACAAGTACCGGCCTCCTCGCGTCACTGGACCCACTGCTGCGGGAATGGCTGCCCAGGCAGCGCTGGTTCGCGGGCAAGGGGCGTCCCGTCACCGGGTTCACGCTGGTCGCGGCCACCGAGCTGCTGCCGGCCGGCTCCCGGCTCGGCCTCTACCACCTGCTGGTCGTCGCCGAGCAGCCGCAGTCCTCAGGGGACTGCTACCAGCTCCTCATAGGCGTGCGCGAGGCGCTGCCACCACGGCTGGCGCCCGCGCTGATCGGACACGCGGAGGAGGGCGCGCTCGCCGGACGGACGGTGTACGACGCCCTGTACGACACCCGGCCCGCCGAGGTGCTCCTGGAGGCGCTGCGCACCCAGGCACGCATCGGCGGGCTTCGCTTCGAGCGGGACCCGGGCCAGGAGATCGACGAGGACCTGGTGCCCCGCCTGATGACCGCCGAGCAGTCGAATTCGTCGGTCGTATACGGCGATACGTTCATCCTGAAGCTGCTGCGCCGGATCGTGCCCGGCGTCAACCCCGACCTGGAGCTCCCGCTCGCGCTCGCCCGCGAGGGCTCCCCCCGGGTGCCCGCGCCGACGGCGTGGCTGCGCTCCGAGCTGGACGGGAAGTCGTACGTGCTGGGCGTGCTCCAGCCCTTCGTGCGGGGTGCGACGGACGGCTGGGAGCTGGCCCTGCGGGAGCTGGCCAAGGGCGAGGACTTCACCGGCGAGGCGCGGGCGCTGGGGCGGGCCACCGCCGAGGTGCACACCGCGCTCGCCCGCGCGCTGCCGACCGTCACGCTGGGCCACGCCCAGCTGCGGCCGCTGGTCGACGGCATGGTCGAGCGGCTGGACGCGGCGGCACAGGCGGTGCCCGCGCTGCGGCCGTACGTGCTCGGACTGCACTCCGCGTTCGAGGCGCTGGCGGACCTGGCGGCCGACGGCCACACCTGGACCGCGCAGCGCATCCACGGCGACCTCCACCTGGGACAGTGTCTGCGCTCGGCCGACGGGGAGTGGTCGCTGATCGACTTCGAGGGCGAGCCTTCGAAGCCGCTCGCCGAGCGCCGGCTGCCGCAGCCGGTGGCGCGGGACGTCGCGGGCATGCTCCGCTCCTTCGACTACGCGGCCCACTCGGCGGGCCCGCCCGCCCCCGACTGGGCCGCCGCCTGCCGGGCCGCGTACTGCTCCGGGTACGCGGAGGCCGCGGGCCGCGACCCGCGCACCGATCCCGTACTGCTGCGCGCGTACGAGACCGACAAGGCCATATACGAGGTCGTGTACGAGGCCCGGCACCGCCCCGACTGGCTCCCCGTACCCATGGCGGCGATCGAGCGTTACGCCACGTCCGACCTGATCTGAGTTCCCAGCTTTCGCCTAGGAGGCGCCGCCCGTGACCCCCCGCCCCTCGTCCAGCGGTTCGCACGCGAAGAAGACGGCCGACGCGCAGGCCCCGAAGAAGCCTGCGAAGAAGGCCACGGAACAAGCCGCTGAGAAGTCCGCCGAGAAGACTGTCCCGGCGGAGAAGGCGGCGGCCAAGAAGGGCACGACAAAGAAGGCTGCCTCCAAGAAAGCCGCGGCCAAGAAAGAGGTGAGCAAGAAGGCCCCGTCGAAGAAGGCCAAGTCGAAGACGATCTCGGTGAAGGCGATCTCGGCGGAGGAGACGCCCGCACAGAAGCTCACCGAGTCGATCCCCGCCCCACCGCCGGAGGCACCGGCACCCGTCACGCCCGTCTCCCCGGTCATGCCCTCCGCCGACCGCGACCGTCTCGTCGCCGGCACCCATCACGACCCGCACGGCGTGCTCGGCGCGCACCCGGTGCCGGGCGGCGTCGCGTTCCGGGCGTTCAGGCCGTACGCGCAGGCCGTCACCGTCGTCGCCGGGGATCTGCGCGTCGAGCTGGAGGACGACGGGGGAGGGTTCTTCTCGGGTCTGGCACCACTGTCCGAGGTACCGGAATACCGCCTGCTCGTGGCGTACGAGGGGTCGGTGCAGGAGGTCGAGGACGCGTACCGTCTGCTGCCCACGCTGGGCGAGCTGGACCTGCATCTGATCGGGGAGGGCCGGCACGAGGAGCTGTGGCACGTGCTCGGCGCGCACCCGATGACGCACCAGGGCGTGACCGGCACCCGCTTCTCGGTGTGGGCACCGAACGCGCGCGGCGCGTGCGTGGCCGGCACCTTCAACTTCTGGGACGGCAGCGGGTATCCGATGCGCTCCCTCGGCTCCTCCGGGGTGTGGGAGCTGTTCGTGCCGGGCATCGGCGAGGGCGAGCTGTACAAGTTCGAGCTGACCCGGCAGGACGGTTCGAAGACCCAGCGCGCCGACCCGCTGGCCCGTCGCACAGAGGTCCCGCCGAACACCTCGTCCGTGGTGACCGCCTCGCACTACGAGTGGCACGACGAGGAGTGGCTGGCCCGCCGGGCCGACACCCCCGTGCACGAGGCGCCGTTCTCGGTCTACGAGATCCATCTCCCGTCCTGGCGACCGGGGTTGACATACCGTCAGCTAGCCGAGCAGCTCCCCGCGTACGTCAAGGACCTCGGTTTCACGCACGTCGAACTGATGCCGATCGCCGAGCACCCCTTCGGCGGCTCCTGGGGCTACCAGGTCACCGGCTTCTACGCGCCGACGGCCCGCCTGGGCACGCCCGACGACTTCCGGTTCCTGGTGGACGCGCTGCACCAGGCAGGGATCGGCGTACTGATGGACTGGGTGCCGGCCCACTTCCCGCGCGACGACTGGGCGTTGGCGGAGTTCGACGGGCGGCCCCTGTACGAGCACGAGAACCCGCTGCGGTCGGCGCATCCCGACTGGGGCACGCTGGAGTTCGACTACGGCCGGCGCGAGGTGCGCAACTTCCTGGTGGCGAACGCCGTGTACTGGTGCCAGGAGTTCCACATCGACGGACTGCGGGTCGACGCGGTCGCCTCCATGCTCTACCTCGACTACTCGCGCGAGCCCGGCCAGTGGCTGCCGAACGAGTTCGGCGGCCGGGAGAACCTGGACGCGGTGGCCTTCCTCCAGGAGATGAACGCGACCGTGTACCGGCGGGTGCCGGGCGTGGTGACCATCGCCGAGGAGTCCACGGCGTGGGACGGCGTCACGCGGGCCACCCATCACGTCGGTCCGGGCGGCTTCGGCGGTCTGGGCTTCGGGCTGAAGTGGAACATGGGCTGGATGCACGACTCGCTGGACTACATGAGCCACGATCCCGTGCACCGCAAGTTCCACCACAACGAGATGACGTTCTCGATGGTGTACGCCTACAGCGAGAACTACGTCCTGCCCATCTCGCACGACGAAGTCGTGCACGGCAAGGGCTCGTTGGTCTCCAAGATGCCCGGCGACTGGTGGCAGCAGCGCGCCAACCTCCGCGCCTACCTCGCCTTCATGTGGGCCCACCCCGGCAAACAACTCCTCTTCATGGGCCAGGAGTTCGCCCAGGGCGCCGAATGGTCCGAGGCCCACGGCCCCGACTGGTGGCTCCTGGACCCGGGTTATGGCGCCGAGCCCGACCACCGGGGCGTCCGCGACCTCGTCCGGGACATCAACATCGTCTACCGCCACACTCCGGCCCTGTGGCAGCAGGACATCAAACCGGCCGGCTTCCAGTGGATCGTCGGTGACGCGGCCGAGGACAACGTCTTCGCGTTCCTGCGCTACGACGCCGAAGGGGGCCCGCTCCTCGCGGTCTCCAACCTCGCCCCCGTGGTCCGCCACGACTACCGCCTCGGCGTCCCCGACTCCATCCCCGCCTGGGCCGAGACCCTCAACACCGACCTCGGCAAGTACGGCGGCAGCGACGTCACCAACCCGGACGACATCAAGCCGGAACCGCAGGCCTGGCACGGCCGTCCGGCCAGCATCCGGCTGACGCTGCCGCCGTTGGCGACGGTCTGGCTGCGGCCCGCCTGAGACGGGTGGGGCGTTCTATAGTTGCCCGGGTCAACGTCGGTGCGCCCACGGGGGGTTGTCGCGCGTGCGATCCAACAGGTCAGTGGTGGCCGCGCTGTGCGCGCTCGCCGTACTGCTGCTCGCCGGGTGCGGGACCGAGGTGGCCGGCCGGGGCTCGGCGACGGCGACCGCAACCGCGACGGGACCGATCCCGTGGACGCTCGCCCAACCCGCCCGGGTCACCGCGGCCCGGCTCGCCGGTGACCACCGCACGCTGAGCGTCGACGCGGACGTACCGCACGGTAGGAACCCGTGCGTACGGGACTTCAAGGCGAAGGTCACCGGCTCCGACGCCCGGACCGTGTGGGTGCAGCTCACCTTCGACTCACCGTCGGGCGACCGGCGCTCCGGATGCACCGAGGAGACCAGGGCCACCGCACAGGTCCGGCTGCCGCAGGCACTCGGCGACCGGCATCTGTCCGTCGACAACGACACGGTGTTCACCATCGAGGGCGCCAAGTTGCCCGCCCTGCGCCTGTGCGGCGAGTTGGGCTGCGACCCGCCGGCCACCGGGTGCTCCCCCGGCTCCTACGACCAGGCTCTGCTGGCCGTCGGCGCGCCCGCGCACACCTACCGCGATTCCGAGCACTGCGACGGCAAGTGGCTGGTGCTGGACTTCTCCTGGCCCACCGGACCAGCGTGCGGCGACGACACGAAGAACTCCGCCTGTACGTCCCGGCTCGGTGACCGCTTCTTCTTCCGGGCGACCGAGGCCGGCTGGAAGACGATCGCCCGGAGCTCGGCGGGCGGCTGCACGGACGTGCTGAAGGTCGAGCCCGCCTTCCCGACCGCCCTGTGCGCGTCGCTCGCCCCGCTCGACCCCGCCCTGCACCCCAGCTATCCGCCGGCCTCCGCCTCCCCCACGGCCACCGCTACGACCCGCTGACGGCGTCGGCCAGCGCCTTCGGCAGCCGCCCGGTGTGCAGCACCCCGAGCCGCTGGGTGGCCCGGGTCAGCGCCACGTACAGGTCGCTCGTCCCGTACCGCCCCGGCTCCACCACCAGCACCGAGTCGAACTCCAGGCCCTTGGCCTGCCGCGGATCGAGGAGTACGACGGTCTGCGTCAGGTCGGGTTCGGCGCCCGCCGTCACTCCGTCGAGCCGCGCGGCCAGCCTGCGGTGCAGGTTGCGCGGGGCGATGACGGCGAGCCGGCCCTCGGTGGGCGTCAGCTCCCCGACCGCCTTTGCGACGGCGCCCGGCAGGTCGTCGGTGGCGCGCACCCAGGGCCGTACGCCCGTGGACCGCACCGAACTCGGCGGTTCGAAGCCGGGGTGCTCGGCGCGGACCACGGCCGCCGCGAGGTCCATGATCTCGGCGGGGGTGCGGTAGTTGACGCCGAGGCGGGTGTGCGTCCAGCGGTCGGCGACGTACGGGTCGAGGATCTTCTCCCAGGAGCCGACGCCAGCCGCCTCCGCGGTCTGCGCGGGGTCGCCGACCAGGGTCATCGAGCGGGTCGGGCTGCGCCGCATGAGCAACCGCCAGGCCATCGGGGAGAGTTCCTGGGCCTCGTCGACGATGATGTGCCCGAACGCCCAGGTGCGGTCGGCCGCCGCGCGCTCGGCGGCGCTGCGGTGGTCGTCCTCCTCCTGCCGCTCGGCGAACCGCTCCGCGTCGATGATGTCGTGCGCCGACAGGACCTCGGAGTCCTCCTCGTCCTTGTCGTCGAACTCGTAGGTGCGCGAGGCGTAGGAGACGTCCAGCACGCCCTGCGCGTAGGCGACCTGCGTCTCCCGCTCGCGGTCGGCCCGCGCCCGCGCCAACCGCTCGTCCACGCCGAGGAGTTCGGCCGCCTCGTCGAGCAGCGGCACGTCCGCGACCGTCCACTCCCGGGTCGCCGGGCGGCGGATGGCGGCGGCGTCCTCGTCGGGGAGGTAGCCCACGGGGTCGGCGAGGAAGTCCGCGACCAGCCGCTGCGGGGTCAGCCGCGGCCACAACTGGTCGATGGCGGCCCACACTTCGGGGTTCTCGGCGAGATCGTCGCGGATCTGGGTGATGTCGCTCGGGTCGAGCAGGTTGCCGCCGTCGAACGGGTCCGTGCCGATGCGTTCGGCGACCATGTCGGTGAGCGTGTTGAGGATGTGCCCCTCGAAGTGCTCACGGGCCACGTTGTGCGGCAGCCGGGCGGCCCGGGTGCGCTCGCGGGCGACGCTCACCAGGCCGTCGTCGAGCATCAGGATCTCGCGGTCGTGCTCGATCGCGATCACCGGATCGGGCAGCGACTGCCAGTCGCGTACGGCATCGGCGAGCACGTCCGCCATGTCGGCGCGGCCCTTGACCGCGGCCGCCTCACGCGTGTCGGCGGCCTTCGCCCTGACGCCGGGGAAGAGTTCGCCGACGGTCGCGAGCAGCACGCCCGTCTCGCCGAGCGAGGGCAGCACCTCGGCGATGTAGCCGAGGAAGGCGGGGTTGGGTCCGACGATCAGGACGGCGCGCTTGGCGAGCAGTTCGCGGTGCTCGTAGAGCAGATACGCGGCCCGGTGCAGGGCGACCGCGGTCTTGCCGGTGCCGGGGCCGCCCTCGACGACCAGGACCCCGCGATGGGGCGCGCGGATGATCTCGTCCTGCTCGGCCTGGATGGTCTGCACGATGTCGTTCATGCGGCCGGTGCGCGCGGAGTTCAGCGCGGCGAGCAGCACGGCGTCGCCGGTCGGGTCCTCGTGGCCGGTGCGCTCCTGGTCGCCCAGGTCGAGGATCTCGTCGTGCAGCGCGGTCACCGCGCGCTCGCTGGTGGTGATGTGCCGGCGCCTGCGCAGGCCCATCGGGGTGTGGCCGGTGGCCAGGTAGAAGGGGCGGGCGACGGCGGCCCGCCAGTCGATCAGGATCGGCGTGCGCTCGGCGTCGTCGGTGCGCAGCCCGATCCGGCCGATGTGGTGGTTGCCGCCCGCGGTGAGGTCGATGCGGCCGAAGCAGAGCGAGCCGTCCACCGCGTTCAGCGCGGCGAGCAGCCCGGACCGCTCGGCGACCAGGATGTCCCGCTCCAGCCGGGCCTGCATCGGCGTGTTGCCCTGCCCGAGCGCGTCCGTGACACCGCTCTCGGTGTCCCCGCGCAGGGCGTCGACCCGCGCGTACAGTCCGTCGATGAATTCCTGCTCACCGCGAATTTCATCGCTGTTTGACAATTCCACTCCCGAGCAGATATAGTATGCTCACTAAGCCTCTTCGCGTCTTCACGCCCTGAAGTCGCGAACCATTGAATATACGCAAAGAAATCCCCCGAGCGCAATTGCTCGGGGGATTTCTTTCGTACCGGGGCTCAGATCACGTCGGCCAGTTCCTCAAGCAGCCGCCGCTTGGGCCGGGCCCCGACCATCGCCTTCACCGGCTCACCGCCCCGGAAGACCATGAAGGTCGGCATCGACAGCACCCGGTAGGCGTTGGTGGTCTCCGGGTTGGTGTCCACGTCCAGTTGGACCACCTTCAGGTGCTCGCCCTCCTCCGCGGCCAGCGCGCTGAGCACCGGCCCCATCTGCCGGCACGGCGGACACCAGTCGGCCGTGAACTCCACCAGCACCGGCAGCTCGGCCCCGATCACCTCCGCCGCGAAATCCGCGTCCGTCACTTCCGTCACGCCTGCCGCCTTGATCACAGGTCCTGCCCTCCGAGTTCGCACAACGGTGAGTCGCCCTCGGCGGAGGCCAGCCGCACCCCGATCGTCGCCCGCACGGCCTGCAACTCCCCGATCAGGGAGTCCAGTTCGGCCAGCTTGCGCCGGTAGACCGCGAGCGAGGCGGGACAGGTGTCGCCCTCCGGATGCCCGGCCCGCAGGCACTCCACGAACGGCCGCGTCTCCTCCAGGTCGAACCCGAAGTCCTGGAGCGTCCTGATCTGCCCAAGCAGCTTCAGGTCGCTCTCGTCGTACGTCCGGTAGCCGTTCCCGGAGCGCCGCGCGGGCAGCAGCCCGCGCGACTCGTAGTACCTGAGCGTCCGCGTCGTGGTCCCGGCCCGTGCGGCCAGCTCGCCGATTCGCATGTCCATGAACGTAATCCTTGACGTCGGCGTCAGGGCAAGGGCTCGATCCCCGGACCCTCGTCGTCCTTGGTGTCCGGGGGCCACTCGTCCTCGCTCCCGTCCCGCGCCCCGAGCAGGCGGCGGGTCAACCGGTCGCGGTCGGAGAGGAGTTCGTCGAGGGCCGCGCGGACGTCGGCCGCTTCGGTGGTGTCCGACTCGCGCTCGGCGGCGATCAGTACGGAGCGCCGGACCAGTTCCTTGGTGAAGGAGGCCGTCGTGCCCTCCGTGCGGGTCACGACCTCCTCGGTGATGTCCGTGCCGAGGCCCAGGCCGCTGCCGTAGAGGGCGAGCAGGGCGGCGCGGCCCGACTCGTCCGGCAGTGGGACCTCGACCGCGAGGTCGACGCGGCCGGGGCGCTGGACGAGGGCCGGCTCCAACAGGTCGGCGCGGTTGGTGGTGAGCAGGAACGCCACGTCGGCGTCGTCGCCGAGACCGTCCATCTCGTTCAGCACCTGGAAGAGCAGGGGCTGTTCGCCGGCGCCGTGGTCGCGGGCCTCCGCGATCAGGTCGCAGTCCTCCAGGACGACCAGCGCGGGCTGGAGCATGCGGGCCAGGGCGCACGCGGGGCCGATGGCGTCGATGCTCTCGCCGGACAGGATCACCACGGTGAACTCGGGGAGGTGGGAGAGGAGATAGCGGATCGTGTGGGTCTTGCCGGTGCCGGGCGGGCCGTACAAGAGCAGTCCGCGGCGCAGGTGCTGGCCGGCGGCGCGCAGCTGCTCGCGGCGCCGGGCCACGCCGACGACCTGGCGCTCCACGCGCTCCAGGAGTCCCTCGGGGAGCACGATGTCCTCGCGGGTCAGTCCGGGGCGCCGGTGGAAGCTGAACGGGCCGAGGCCGTGCCGGAACTGGGAGCCCTCGAAGGAGAGCACCTGGCCCCGGAAGATGTTGAGTTCGTGCACGAGGGCGTCGATCTCGGCGAGCAGCCGGTCCGCGAACTCCTTGTCCTGGGCGAGGACTTCGATCTCGACCTTGTTGCGCCCGTACTCGTCGGCCGGGCCGCGCAGCAGCACCGCGAAGCGGTTGTCGCCCTCCACGCCGAGGTAGAACCCGCAGGAGACGCAGGCGAGTTCCTCGTCGGGCGCGATCGGCAGGTGCGCGTAGTCCACGGCGCCGATGGTGAACCGGTCGTAGCGGTCGGCGGCTTCGAGGATGTCGCCGAGGGTGAGGTCGCCGTGGTGCTGCGCGCCGCGCATCCCGACCAGCTCGTAGGAACGGCCGTCCGGGGTGAACCAGTTCTCCAGCGCGAGATGCACGTTGGGCAGGTCGTACGGCGGGTACGCGGCCTTGACCACGGGCCGGTCGGCGGGCGCGCCGCCGAGGTGTTCGCGCAGCCGCCTGGTCAGGTTGCGGGCCGCGTCCTGTTCCTTGTCCTTGGGCCGCGCGACCGCGGCGAGGAACTCGTAGAAGAGTTCGTTGATCCGCTCCAGTGACAGCGGCGAGGGGTCCCGTCCCGCGCCGTACCTGCGCTCGTACTCCTCCGAGCTGACGAGCTCTACTCCGCCCGTTTCCCCCATGCTGGCCTCCGCCTTGGTCCGACCGGTCGTGTCAGGCCTCCCAGCGTGCGGCCGTACGCGGGGGCGGGTCAAAGCATTTGCGGCGATTGTCCCCGATCGGCCCCCGCCGTTCTCGGGCCGGCATCCCGGCTGTGTTCAGACCAGCACTCCGGCGGACGTCTCCACCTCCAGCAGGGACGCGCTCTCCCGCTCCTCGTCGAAGGCCTTGCGTCCGCCGCGCAGCCCGAACAGCCGCTTGGCGAGGGCGATGTAGAGCACGGCGAGGATGTTGAGGACCAGGGTGGCGATCTTCAACCAGCTGATGTGCTCGGTGAGTTCGTAGATCTCCAGCGGGAGGAAGGCGGCGGTGGCGACCACCGTCAGATACTCCGCCCAGCGCTTGGCGTACCAGAGCCCGACGGCCTCGACGAGCTCGATCAGCGCGTACACCACCAGCAGGGCGGCGACCAGGACGAGCGTGGAGTGCTTGTAGCCGAACGTCTTCTGGATGGTGCCGACGACGGGTGAGTGGTCGAGGTCGTAGTGGAAGTGCTTGAAGACGGGGCGCAGGACGTCGAGGTACTCGTCGAAGAGCCTGCGCACCGCGTCCTGGCTGTTGCTGAACTTCCACACCGCCGCCGCGACCAGCACGATGAACACCCCGCGCACGGCCCGCTCGATCGCCAGGAAGCGCAGGATGAACAGGTCGCGCAGCACCTTGCCGCGCGGCACCAGCGGCGCCTCGTCGGCCGGTCCCGAACCGTGCGGCTCGCCGAGCGCGAAGTCGCCGCAGCGCAGACAGCGCCAGACGTCCCCGAGGGCGGTCTGCGCGTGCAGGCGCACCCGCAGCCCGGGGTCGTCCGGCGCGTAGGTGACGTGCCCCTTGCGCGCACACGTCCGCCGGTCCCAGTCGATCTTCATCCCCCGTGCCTCCAAAGAGAAGTGGCCTGCCGCGCCGGTAGTGGACCGGCGCGGCAGGCTAGTGGACGAGGGTAAGAGGTCGGTGAGGATCCGCCCGGCCGAAGTAGTTACACACCCTTGTGCAAATAACGTGGGCGAGGGCACACTGGCGTCCATGACCACGGGTAGCAGCAGCCGCGCCGAAGCCAACCGGCGTCGCATCCTGGACGTCGCGCTCGCCGAGCTGCTGCGCGATCCCGACGCGTCCATGGACCAGATCGCGCGCGCCGCGGGCGTCGTACGACGGACGGTGTACGGGCATTTCCCGAACCGTGAGGCACTGATCGCGACCCTCGTCGACGGCGCCGTGGTGGCGGTGGCCGAGGCACGCGTCGCGGGACTGAAGGCGACCGAGGGACCGGTGGAGGCGCTGGCCGGCGGCACGCTCGCGGTGTGGGAGGTCGCCGACCGCTACCGCATCCTGGTCGCGCTGGCCCAGCGCAGTGTCACCGTGCAGGGCATCCGGGCCCGGCTGGCACCCGTGCGCGAGGGCTTCACCGAGGTGATCCAAGCGGGCCTGGACTCGGGCGAGTTCACCTCGCCCCTGCCGGCCGCCGCACTGGCGTGCGTGCACGAGCAGATGCTGTTCGCCGTGGTGGACGCGGTCAACGACGGGCTGCTGACAGCGCGGGAGGCGGGTCGCGCCGCCGCGGTCACCGTGCTGACCGCGGCGGGCGTACCCGCCTCCGACGCCACCGAACTCGTGGCGAAGCTGAGCGTCGCAGGAAGTGGGCCGGGCGGCTGAGCGACGGGGGGAACACCCAGCCACCCGGCGTCCTGCGGGCCGTTCCTCAGGCCTTGGCGAGTTCCTTCTCGCCACCCTGCTCCGGGAGTTCGACCGGGGCGTCGTCCCCCTCGTCCAGCAGGGTCGTCTCGTCGAAGGGCAGCTCGCCGGCGAGCACCTGACGGACGCGCTCGTTGTCGATCTCCTTGGTCCAGGTGCCGATCAGGACGGTGGCGACCGCGTTGCCCGCGAAGTTGGTCAGGGCGCGGGCCTCGCTCATGAAGCGGTCGATGCCGACGATCAGACCGACGCCGTCCACCAGGGCGGGCTTGTGCGACTGCAGACCACCGGCCAGCGTGGCCAGACCGGCGCCGCTGACGCCCGCCGCGCCCTTGGAGGCGAGCAGCAGGAAGAGCAGCAGCGGGATCTGCTCGCCGATGGACATCGGGGTGCCCAGGGCGTCGGCGATGTAGAGGGACGCCATGGTCATGTAGATCATGGTGCCGTCGAGGTTGAAGGAGTAGCCGGTCGGGACGGTGATACCGACGACGGGCTTGCTGACGCCCAGGTGCTCCATCTTCGCGATGAGCCGCGGCAGCGCGGACTCGGAGGAGGAGGTCGACAGGATGAGCAGGAACTCCCGGGCCAGGTACTTGAACAGCACGAGGATGTTCAGCCCCGCGATGAGCCGCAGCATCAGGCCGAGCACGATGAAGACGAACAGCACACAGGTCACGTAGAAGCCGAGCATCAGGACCGCGAGGCTCTTGAGCGCGTCGACACCGGCGGAGCCGACGACCGCGGCGATCGCGCCGAAGGCGCCGATCGGGGCGGCCCACATGACCATGGCGAGGATGCGGAAGACGAGCCGCTGGATGTGCTCGACACCGCGCAGGATCGGCTGGCCGGTCGAACCCATCGCCTGGAGCGCGAAGCCGGCGAGGAGGGCGATCAGCAGGGTCTGCAGGACCTGGCCCTCGGTGAAGGCGGAGACGAAGGTCAGCGGGATGATCGACAGGACGAAGTCGACGGGCGGCAGCGCGTCGGCCGACACCTGGTCGTGTCCGGACGCCTTGATCGCGTCGGTGATGTGCAGTCCGTCGCCCGGGTGCAGGATGTTGCCGACGACCAGGCCGATGCCCAGGGCGACCAGCGACATCACCAGGAAGTAGCCGAGCGCGATACCGCCGACGGCGCCGACCTTGGCGGCCTTCCGTACGGATCCGATGCCGAGCACGATCGTGCAGAAGATGATCGGCGAGATCATCATCTTGATCAGGTTGACGAAGCCCGTACCGAGCGGCTTGAGCTCGATCCCGGCGTCGGGCCAGATCAGACCCACGGCGATGCCGAGCGCCACCGCGATGATGACGGCGATGTACAGGTAGTGGGTGCGGTCCCGCTTCGCGGCGGGCGCGGCAGGTGCCGTAGGCGTCGTCGTCACGGCTGCCTCCTTGACGTCTTCGTCGGTAGGACCGGCGTGCGGCTCACGTCCGGGTCGGGCGAAGTGGGGGGTGGGGTGGAGCGGGGGAGAATGGGGGGACGAACGGCTGGAAACGGACGCCGGAACCGGCCATATTGCTTCCGTATTGCGGTGACTATCTCCCGCCCTGTGAGCCCGGTCACCCTTCCGTTCATTTAGTTCACACTTAGCGTGCGAGGCACACTGACGTCATGCGCATCCCCGTCCCGAGCCCCCGCAGCCTGGCCGGCCAGCTGTTCGCCATGCAGGCCGTGCTGATAGCGGTGCTCGTGGCCGGTTACGCGGTGTTCACGTACGTCAACGACGAGCGGCAGGCCGAGGACGCCGCCGGGCGGCAGGCGACGGCGGTGGCCCGCTCGGTCGCGGACTCGCCCTCGGTGCACGAGGCGATCGGCACCGCCCGCCCCAGCGTCGAGCTCCAGCCCTACGCGATGAAGGTGATGGCGGACACCGAGGTCGACTTCGTCACGATCATGGATCCGCGGGGGATCCGCTGGACCCACCCGAGCCCCGACCAGATCGGCCGGCCCTTCCTCGGTCACATCGACCGCGCGCTCAAGGGCGAGACCATCACCGAGACCTACACCGGCACCCTCGGCGCCTCGGTCCGCGCGGTCACACCCATCGAGAACGACGACCACGTGATCATCGGCCTGGTCAGCGCCGGCATCAAGGTCGAGGCGATCAGCGAACGGGTCCGGGCCCAGCTGGCCACCATGCTCGGCGTCGCGGCCGGCGCCCTCGCGCTCGGCGGCCTCGGCACCTACGTCATCAACGCCCGGCTGCGCCGCCACACCCACGGCATGAACGCGGCCGAGCTCAGCCACATGCACGACTATCACGAGGCGGCACTGCATGCCGTACGCGAGGGGCTGTTGATGCTCGACGGGCAGTACCGTGTGGCGCTGATCAACGACGGTGGACGGGAGTTGCTGGGTGTGGCCGGTGACGTGGTGGGCCGATCGGTGGCCGAGCTGGGCCTGCCCGCACAGCTGACCGGCGCGCTGCTGGCGTCGGAGCCGCGGGTGGACGAGGTGCATCTGGCGGCGGACCGGGTGCTGGTGGTCAACACCTCGCCGGTGTCGGGCGGTGAGCGCCGCGGCACGGTCGTCACACTCCGGGACGTGACCGAACTCCAGTCCGTGATGGGCGAGTTGGACTCGGAGCGCGGCTTCACGCAGGCGCTGCGCTCGCAGGCCCACGAGGCGGCGAACCGGCTGCACACGGTCGTCTCGCTCATCGAACTGGGCCGCGCCGAGGAGGCCGTCGACTTCGCCACCGCCGAACTGGAGCTGGCCCAGGCGCTGACCGACCAGGTGGTGGCCGCGGTGGGCGAACCGGTACTGGCCGCTCTGCTGCTCGGCAAGACGGCGCAGGCGAACGAGCGGGGTGTGGAGCTGGTGGTGTCGGAGGACAGCCGTCTCGACGACGGCCTGCTGCCGCCCTCGCTCCCGCCCCGGGACCTGGTCACGATCCTCGGCAACCTAATCGACAACGCGGTGGACGCGGCCCAGGGCAGCGTCCGGGCCCGGGTGACGGTGACGGCGTACACCGCGCCCGCGGACGGCTCCGCCGGACCGGCCGAGCTGGTGCTCAAGGTCTCCGACACGGGCACCGGGGTGGACCCGGCCCACGCCGAGATGGTCTTCCAGCGCGGCTTCTCCACGAAACCGTCGGGCCCGGGCGGCCGAGGCCTCGGACTGGCCCTGGCCCGGCAGGCGGTGCAGCGACACGGCGGAGTACTGACGGTGACCGAGGCAGACGGCGGCGGAGCGGAGTTCGACGTACGGATGCCGTTGCGGACGGCGATGCGGGCGGGGGGCTCGGACGCGGCACCTCAGGAGCCGGCGCCTCGCGAGCGAGCATCCCGCGAGCCTGCGCCTGGGGAGACCACGCTCCGGAAAGCCGCTGCCCCGGAGACCGGGGCGCGGGAGACCGCGAGCCGGGAGACCGTGACGCGGGAGACCGCACGCCCGGAGACCGCGGCGCAGAAGACCGCACGCCCGGAGACCGCGACGCAGAAGACCGCACGCACGCAGGCCAGGGCGCAGGAGACCGCAAGCACGGAGACCACGGCGCGGGACACCGCGAGCCCGGAGACCACGGCGTCGGAGACCGTGGCACGGGAGACCTCGACCCCGGAGACCGTGGCCCCGAAGGCCGAGGCGCCGGAGACCGTGGGCCGGAAAGCCCCAGCCCAGGAGATCACGGGACCGACCACGCCTCGGAAACACACAGACCCGGAAACTGCGGCCTCCGAGGCCACAGCGTGGAAACCCGCAGCCACGAAGACCACAGACCCTCACCCCGCTGCCCCGCAGACCGGGCCCGAGGAGACCGCACCTCAGGAAGCCCCCGTCCGAGGAGCCCCCGTCCGAGGAGCCGCCGACCGGGCGATCGTGACCCCGGCGACCGCGCCCCGAGAAGGTACGCCCTCGGCATCCCCGTCGGTGCGGGCCTCGCGTGGGCCGGGAGGCGTGGCATGACGGGCGCCGCCGCCGACCCGATCCGCGTGCTGGTCGTCGAGGACGACCCGGTGGCCGCGGACGCGCATGTCATGTACGTCGGGCGGGTGCCGGGCTTCGCGGCGGTCGGCAAGGCGCACACCGGCGCGGAGGCGCGGCGCCTGCTGGACCGTACGCCGGTGGATCTGCTCCTGCTCGACCTGCACCTGCCCGATGTGCACGGGCTCCAGTTCGCGCGGTCGCTGCGGGCCGCCGGCCATCACGCGGACGTGATAGCGGTGACCTCGGCACGGGACCTGACCGTGGTGCGGGAGGGGGTCTCGCTGGGGGTCGTGCAGTACGTGCTGAAACCGTTCACCTTCGCGACCCTGCGGGACCGGCTCGTGCGGTACGCGGAGTTCCGGGGGGCCGCGGGCGAGGCGAGCGGACAGGACGAGGTGGACCGGGCGCTGGCGACCCTGCGGGCGCCCTCACCGGCCGCGCTGCCGAAGGGGCTGAGCGGGCCGACCCTGGAGCGGGTGACCGGGGCGCTGCGGGAGGCCGAGGAGGGGCTCACCGCGGCGGGCGTCGCCGTGGCGGTGGGGATCTCGCGGATCACCGCCAGACGGTACCTGGAGCACCTGGTGGAGGCCGGGCGGGCAGGCCGCAGTCCGTTGTATGGCCAGGTGGGAAGGCCCGAGCTGGTTTATCGGTGGGTTCGTACGCGTTAGAACCCTCGTCGACCAAGACGTGACCCGCACGGTCATTGACCTGACTAGACCATTCCTCTTACGTTCGCGGGCAACCAACTCGGCCGACAACGTAGTCATGCCCGTAGGAGGTCGTCCCGTGCGCCCCACCGCCGTCCGCCCCCAGCTCACCGTTCTTCTCACGCTCGCCGTCGCCGCCACCGGCCTCACCGCCTGTGGCAGCGGGTCCGGGAGCGACCCGGACACCGTGAAGATCTCCTTCAAACAGTCCACCGACAACTCGATCCATGTGATGGACGACTTCCTCGGGGACATCAAGAAGCAGTTCGAGAAGGAGAACCCCGGCAAGAAGGTCGAACTCGTCCCGATCAAGGCCCCGGACTCGGAGTACTACACCAAGCTCCAGCAGATGCTCCGCTCCCCCAAGACCGCCCCCGACCTGGTCTACGAGGACACCTTCCTCATCAACTCGGACATCACCAGCGGATACCTGAAGCCGCTCGACAGCTACCTCGCCAAGTGGCCGGACTGGAACCAGTTCATCGACACCGCGAAGGCCGCCGCGCAGGGCGAGGACGGCAAGACGTACGGCGTCCCGGACGGCACCGACACCCGGGGCCTCTGGTACGACAAGGCCATCTTCAAGAAGGCGGGCCTGCCCGCGACCTGGCAGCCCAAGACGTGGGACGACGTGCTCGCCGCGGCCCGCACGATCAAGGAGAAGGTCCCCGGGGTCACCCCGCTCAACGTCTACACCGGCAAGCCGGCCGGCGAGGCGTCCACCATGCAGACCTTCGAGATGCTGCTGTACGGCACGAACGACGGCAAGACGGACCCGCTGTACGACAAGGCGACGAAGAAGTGGGTGGCCGGCAGCCAGGGGTTCAAGGACTCCCTTCAGTTCGTCGAGACGGTCTTCAAGGAGAAGCTGGGCCCGGACGTCTCCGACGCCCTCGACCCCAACTTCGGCACCCAGGTCCGCGGTGAACTGCTGCCCAAGGGCAAGCTCGGCATCGACCTCGACGGCTCGTGGCTGCCGCAGGACTGGCTGCCGGGCAGCGGGCACGAATGGCCCGAGTGGTCCGAGAAGCTGGGCCTCGCCGCGATGCCCACCCAGCACGGCCAGGCGCCCGGCAAGGTGAGCATGTCCGGCGGCTGGACCTGGTCGGTCCCGGCCAAGGCCGGGAACCCCGACCTCGCCTTCGACTTCGTCAAGACCATGCAGACCAAGGCGAACGCGCAGAAGTGGTACATCGCCAACTCCGGTATCGCGGTCCGCAAGGACGTCGCGAGCGACCCCTCGTACGCCACCGCGCAGCCCGGCATCAAGTTCTTCACGGACCTGGTGGCGAGCACGCACTACCGCCCGGCGTACCCCGCGTACCCGAAGGTCTCCACGGCGGTCCAGGAGGCGATGGAGGCCGTGACGACGGGTGACTCGTCGGTGGAGAAGGCGGCGAGTTCGTACGACGACGATCTCAAGTCGGCCACCGACAACCAGGTGATCGAGAAGTGAGCGGCGACCGCCGATGACCACCGCACCGCAGCAGGCGGGCCCGGGCGTGACGAAAGTCCCCCCGGGCCCGGCGCCCCGCACACCCGACCCGCAGCGCCGCCCGCGCACGCGCACCCTGGCCCGCTTCCTCCCCCTCTCCCCCGCCGTGATCCTCCTGCTGCTCTTCCTCGCGGGACCGATCGGCTACTGCGCCTACATCGCCTTCACCGACCTCCAGTTGACCGGCCAGGCCCACTCCTCCTTCGTCGGCCTCGCGAACTTCCGCGCGGCCTTCCAGGACGAGGAGTTCCTCAACGCCGTATGGCTGACGCTGGTGTTCACGGTCCTGTCCTCGCTGATCGGGCAGAACACGCTCGGCCTGGCGCTCGCCACCCTCATGCAGCGCGCGTCGAAGCCGATCCGCACGCTCGTCGGCGGGATCGTGATCACGGCGTGGGTCCTGCCCGAAGTCGTGGCGGGCTTCCTCCTTTACGCCTTCTTCCGGCGCGAGGGCACTCTGAACGCCATCCTGGACTGGCTCCATCTCCCGTCCCAGAACTGGCTGTTCACCCTCCCGATCCTCGCGGTGTCCTTCGCCAACGTCTGGCGCGGCACGGCCTTCTCGATGCTGGTCTACACGGCCGCGCTCAACGAGATCCCGAAGGAGATCACCGAGGCGGCCGAGGTCGACGGCGCGGGCGGCTGGCGCCGCATGTGGCACATCACGCTCCCGATGATCCGCCGCTCCATCGGCACGAACCTGATGCTCAACACCCTCCAGACCCTGTCGGTCTTCGGACTGATCTGGGTGATGACGAGGGGCGGCCCGGGCGACAAGAGCCAGACGCTCCCCCTGTTCATGTACGAACAGGCCTTCCAGAACAGCATGATCGGCTACGGCACGGCGGTGGCGTTGCTGCTGCTGGTGGTCGGCGCGCTGTTCTCGCTCGTCTACGTACGACTGCTGCGGACGGAGGTCTGACATCCATGGCACTCTCAAGGACACTCCCCCGCTCCTCCCGCCTGGCCGACCGCAGGACAACCCGGCGGCTGGCCGCGGACGTGGGGCTCCTGGTGGCCGCCGCCGCGTTCGCGCTGCCGCTGATCTGGGTCGTCCTGTCCTCGGTCGACCCGCACGCGAACCTCAGGGTGAAGGCCCCCGACGGCCTCACCTTCGGCAACTTCGACGCGATCCTCACGCAGGACATCACCTTCACGCCGCTGCTCAACAGCCTCATCCTGTGCGGCGGCGCGACCCTGCTGACGGTGGTCTGCGCGGCCCTGGCCGCCTACCCCCTGTCCCGCTTCAAGTCCCGCCTGAACCGCCCGTTCCTGCTGACGATCCTGTTCACCACGAGCCTGCCGATCACGGCGATCATGGTCCCGGTCTACGCGCTCTTCGTGCAGGTGAACCTGATCGACACCATGCAGGGCACGATCCTCTTCTTCGCCGCCTCCCAACTCCCGTTCGCCATCTGGCTGATGAAGAACTTCATGGACGGCGTCCCGAAGGAGTTGGAGGAGGCGGCCTGGACGGACGGCGCCTCCGCCTTCCAGTCCCTGATCCGCATCGTCCTGCCCCTCATGGGCCCCGGCGTGGCGGTCGTGACGATCTTCTCCTTCGTCATGATGTGGGGAAACTTCTTCGTCCCCTTCATGCTCCTGCTCACCCCGGACCAGATGCCGGCGAGCGTGAGCATCAACGAGTTCTTCGGCAACCGCGGAATGGTGGCGTACGGGCAGCTGGCCGCGTTCTCGGTCGTCTACTCGACGCCGGTGATCCTGCTGTACGTGCTGATCGCCCGACGGCTGGGCGGCGGCTTCGCGCTGGGGGGTGCCGTCAAGGGCTGAGCGAACCCGCCCGGCCTGGGGCAGGATGGCGCCATGGAACGTGTACTCGGAATCGGCGGCTACTTCCTGCGGGCCACGGACCCGGAGGCTCTGACCGCCTGGTATCGCGACTGCCTCGGCCTGGACACCGACGAACACGGCCTCTGGCACCAGGACCCCGGCCCGACGGTCTTCGCGGCCTTCGAGCCCAAGACCGACTACTTCGGCTCCCCCACCCAGCAGACCATGCTCAACTTCCGGGTCCGCGACCTGGACGCGATGCTCACGCAGCTGCGTGCCAAGGGCGCGGACGTCTCCGACGAGACACAGGACATGGAGGGCGTGGGCCGCTTCGGCTGGGTCACGGATCCCGAGGGCAACCGACTGGAGCTGTGGCAGCCGGCCGATTGACCGGGGGGGCAGGGGCCCTACTGCGGTGCCAAGGCAGCGAGTACGCCCCGCGCCGGCGTCCCGTCCGGCCAGTTCCACCCGGCGACGAGCCGCCCGGACGAGCCCTGCGGGGCCTCGGCCGAGCGCAGTACGCGGTTGACCCGAACATCGAGCGGGTCACCGGGCCCGGCACCGATCCCGTCGACGACAACGGTCGGATCAGGAGCATGACTCCGGCTCTGCTGCTGCGGCACCGCCTCACCGCGCAGCAGGGCCCCCAACTGCGCCATCACGACCGGATCGTGCACACCGTCGTAGATCCACCGCGTGCCGAGCACCCCGTGCTCGGAGGTCCCGATGAACGCCTCACCCGGGGCACCCTCAAGTGCCGTGCCGCGATAGCCCATCGGCACGAGGTAGGCCACCGGCTCCTGCCCGGCCGAGTCGACGACGACCATGAACTCGATCCCGACGGCCCCCTCCGGATCGTCCAACCGAAACCCACCGGCCTTGACCAACTCGGGTGCCTCCGCGCCACCCACATACCAACTCTGCCTGGGCAGCCAGTCGGTCAGCAGCTCCAGTTTGGTCGGCACCATGGTGGTCTGGTGGATCACGGCCATACGAACTCCCTCGCACGCGGTTCCGGGCCCCGTCCTCCGACGGAACGTGGTCGAATAGGCTGCGTCTCAGCGGTTGATTCGTCAACCACCCGTCTGGATTGCGCCGCCCCCGCAGCACCCCCAAACCCCCACACGTCAGCTCTGTCTTGACGCACACGCCTTCGAATCCGACCCCGCCCCGCACGGCCGTCAAACGCAAAAGGCAAGGTAGATCGGCATATTCATCGCCGCCCGCCCTGAGCCGCCACTGCCCGGCCCGACCCCTCTCTGGCCGGATCCGTACGTTCCTACAATCCGTATTCCTGGCCGAACGGACCGTAGTCACCGCACCCAGGGACCCCTATTTTGTGCCCCGTGCACCAACCCCCGGCCCACCCGAACCCGCCGAATCAGCCAAGCTCCTCGGCCCCACCCTTCAACGCCCCCGCCGCCCGCCGGCTGCGGTCCGCGCTGAACATGGGGCCCGAGCATGTCGCCTACGGGCTGCGTACCTCGTACGGGCTGCCCTACGTCACCCCGGATCTCGTCGTCGCCTGGGAGCGGGGGCTGACCGCGCCCAGCAGTCCCGAACTCACCGCTCTCTCGGGCGTGTTGTGGTGTTCCCTCGGTGAACTCATCGGGAGACCACGGACGTTGGGCGAGCACCGGATCGCCCGGGCGCTCGCCCCGGAGGACGTGGCGCGGGCCGTCGGGCTCGAACTGCGGGCGTATCTCCAGATGGAGGAGGAGAACACCTGGCGCGGCGGCGACCGTCAGTCCGCCGCGCTCGCCGAGGTGCTCGACCTCTCGATCCCGGACTTCGTCGCGGTCACCGGCCGTGAGACCAGGCTCGCCGAGCTGCTCCGCAGTGCCGCGACCACCCGCTGGCAGGCGTACGTCCGGCAGGTGACCAAGCTGGTGCCGCTGGACCGGCGCCTCCTGGAGGACGTCCTCCAGGAGCTCCACCAGGACTACCAGGGGCAGATGGTCGCCTCGCTGAACTGGGGAGAGGGCGCTTCGGCCGGCACGGCACTCGACTCCGGCCGCGCCTACCTGGACCGGATCGTCGACCACTTCTGGGCCGCGGTCCAGGACAACAGTTCCTAGAACACCGACTCCGCCTCGTCCATCCGATCCTTCGGCACCGTCTTCAGCTCGGTCACCGCCTCCGCGAGCGGCACCATCTCGATGTCCGTCCCGCGCAGTGCCGTCATCTTGCCGAAGTCGCCCCGGTGCGCCGCCTCCACGGCGTGCCAGCCGAAGCGGGTGGCGAGGACGCGGTCGTAGGCCGTGGGGACGCCGCCGCGCTGCACATGGCCCAGGATGACCGGCTTGGCCTCCTTGCCGAGGCGGCGCTCCAGCTCGTACGCGAGCGCCGTACCGATGCCCTGGAAGCGCTCGTGGCCGAACTGGTCGATGTCGCCCTTGCCGTAGTCCATGGAGCCCTCGGCAGGGTGCGCGCCCTCGGCCACGCAGACCACCGCGAACTTCTTGCCGCGGGCGAAGCGCTCCTCGACCATCTTGACCAGGTCGGCCGGGTCGAAGGGGCGCTCGGGCAGGCAGATGCCGTGGGCGCCGGCCGCCATGCCGGACTCCAGGGCGATCCAGCCGGCGTGCCGGCCCATGACCTCGACGACCATCACGCGCTGATGGGACTCGGCGGTCGTCTTGAGGCGGTCCATCGCCTCCGTGGCGACGCCGACCGCGGTGTCGAAGCCGAAGGTGCGGTCCGTCGCCGAGATGTCGTTGTCGATCGTCTTGGGGACACCGACCACCGGCAGGCCCGCGTCGCTCAGCATGCGGGCCGCGGTCAGCGTGCCCTCGCCGCCGATCGGGATCAGTGCGTCGATACCGAACTGGCGCGCGATGTCGGGCACGTTCTCGCAGGCCTCGCGGAGCCGGTCGCGCTCCAGTCGGGAGGAGCCGAGGATCGTGCCGCCGCGGGCCAGGATGCCGCTGACCGCGTCGAGATCGAGCGGGCGGTAGCGCCCGTCGAGGAGACCGCCGAAACCGTCCTCGAAGCCGATGACCTCGTCGCCGTAGTTGTCGACCGCTCGGTGCACGACCGACCGGATCACGGCGTTCAGGCCGGGGCAGTCGCCGCCTGCGGTGAGAACTCCGATGCGCATCGTGCTGTGTCTCCTGCTCGGTGTCGTCGATACCGGTGAGCCGGTCCGATTCTTTCATGCCCGGCAGGACGATGTCGCTTCTGGTATGTATGACCCGATTGGCCCTATCGGGTTGTCCGGACGGGCCCGGAGGTCCGACGGGCGCCTTATCCCCCGTTACGGGTACCGTCAAGAAGGTTCTGCTCACCTCGGTGGGCGATTTTTGTGCCCCACGAAAGACCGAACGGAGAGCACGCGTGACCCGCAGCGTGTACGTGACCGGGATCGACCGCGGCGACGGCCGCCAGGTCGTCGAGCTGGGAGTGATGGAGCTCCTGACCCGGCAGGTCGACCGGGTCGGGGTGTTCCGGCCGCTCGTCCACCACATCCCGGACCGCCTGTTCGAGCTACTGCGCGCCCGCTACCGGCTCTCCCAGGACCCGACCACGGTCTACGGCATGGACTACCACGAGGCGTCCGCCCGCCAGGCCGAGCAGGGCACCGACGAACTGGTGTCGACCCTCGTCGACCGGTTCCACGCCGTCGCCCGCGACTACGACGTCGTCCTCGTCCTCGGCACCGACTTCGCCGACACGCAGCTCCCGGACGAGCTCTCCCTCAACGCCCGCCTCGCCAACGAGTTCGGGGCGTCCGTGATCCCCGTGGTGGGCGGCCGCAAGCAGAACGCCGAGTCCGTGCTCGCCGAGACGCGCAACGCCTACCGGGCCTACGCGAGCCTGGGCTGCGACGTCCTGGCCATGGTGACCAACCGGGTGGCCAGACAGGACCGGGACGAGATCGCCGCGAGCCTGGACTCCCGGCTGCCGGTGCCGTGTTACGTCCTGCCCGACGAACCCGCGCTCGCCGCCCCGACGGTCTCCCAGATCGGCCAGGCCCTCGGCGCGAAGGTGCTGCTCGGCGACGAGTCGGGGCTCGCCCGGGACGTACTGGACTTCGTCTTCGGCGGCGCGATGCTGCCGAACTTCCTGGGCGCCCTGACCCCGGGCTGTCTGGTCGTCACCCCGGGCGACCGCGCCGACCTGGTCGTCGGCTCGCTCGCCGCGCACAGCGCCGGCACCCCGCCGATAGCCGGCGTCCTGCTCACCCTGAACGAGGTGCCGACCGACGAGGTCCTCACCCTCGCCGCCCGCCTCGCCCCGGGCACCCCGGTGCTCTCGGTGGCCGGCAACAGCTTCACCACGGCCACCGAACTCTTCTCCCTGGAGGGGAAGTTGAACGCGGCCACGCCCAGGAAGGCGGAGACCGCGCTCGGCCTCTTCGAGCGGTACGTCGACAACACCGACCTCACCCGCCGCGTCTCCGCCCCGAGCAGCGACCGGGTCACGCCGATGATGTTCGAGCACAAGCTGCTCGACCAGGCCCGCTCCGACCTGCGCCGGGTCGTGCTGCCCGAGGGCACCGAGCCGCGCGTCCTGCACGCGGCCGAGGTGCTGCTGCGCCGCGGGGTCTGCGACCTCACGCTGCTCGGCCCGCTCGACCAGATCCGCAAGCGCGCCGCCGACCTCGGCATCGACCTGGGCGACACCCAGTTGATCGACCCGGCCACCAGCGAGCTGCGCGACTCCTTCGCCGAGAAGTACGCCCGCTTCCGCGCCCACCGGGGCGTCACCGTCGAGCTCGCCTACGACGTCGTCTCGGACGTGAACTACTTCGGCACCCTGATGGTCCAGGAGGGCTACGCGGACGGCATGGTCTCGGGATCCGTGCACTCCACGGCCGCGACCATCCGCCCCGCCTTCGAGATCATCAAGACCAAGCCGGACGCGGACATCGTCTCGTCGGTCTTCTTCATGTGCCTCGCCGACAAGGTGCTGGTGTACGGCGACTGCGCCGTGAACCCGGACCCGAACGCCGAGCAGTTGGCCGACATCGCCATCCAGTCGGCGGCCACCGCCGAGCAGTTCGGGGTGGAGCCGAGGATCGCGATGCTGTCGTACTCGACCGGTACGTCCGGCTCGGGCGCCGACGTCGACAAGGTGCGGGAGGCCACCGAGCTGGTGCGCGAGCGGCGCCCGGATCTGCGGATCGAGGGACCGATCCAGTACGACGCCGCCGTCGAGCCGACCGTCGCCGCGACCAAGCTGCCGGAATCCGAAGTCGCCGGTCAGGCAAGCGTGTTGATCTTCCCTGACCTCAACACCGGCAACAACACCTACAAGGCCGTGCAGCGTTCGGCCGGCGCGATCGCCGTCGGACCGGTGCTCCAGGGGCTGCGCAAGCCGGTCAACGACCTGTCCCGGGGCGCGCTCGTCCAGGACATCGTCAACACCGTCGCCATCACGGCGATCCAGGCCCAGAACCCGAACGAGAAGGCAACCGCCCAGTGAGCCCGTCCCGCGTCCTCGTCCTCAACTCCGGCTCCTCGTCGGTGAAGTACCAGCTGCTCGACATGGGCGACGGCGACCGGCTGGCCGCGGGGCTGGTCGAGCGGATCGGCGAGGAGAACGCGCGGCTGAAGCACACGCACCTCGCCGGCGGCGCCGAACGGGAGTGGACCGGGCCGATCGCCGATCACGAGGCCGCCCTGAAGGCCGTGTCGGAGGAACTGGCGAGGGACGGATTCGGGCTGGACTCACCGGAGTTGGTCGCCATCGGGCACCGGGTGGTGCACGGCGGCCGGACCTTCACCGAGCCGACGGTCATCGACGCGACCGTGCTCGCCGAGATCGAGCGGCTGATCCCCCTCGCGCCGCTGCACAACCCCGCCAACCTCATCGGCATCCGCACGGCGACGGCACTGCGCCCCGACCTGCCCCAGGTCGCCGTCTTCGACACCGCGTTCCACACCACGATGCCGGAGTCGGCCGCGCGCTACGCGATCGACGCGGCGACCGCCGACGCGTACCGCGTCCGGCGCTACGGCTTCCACGGCACCTCGCACGCGTACGTCTCCCGGGCGACGGCGAAACTGCTCGGCAAGGCGCCCGAGGACGTCAACGTGATCGTGCTGCACCTCGGCAACGGCGCGTCCGCGTCCGCCGTGCGGGGCGGGAAGTGCGTGGACACCTCCATGGGGCTGACGCCTTTGGAGGGACTCGTGATGGGGACGCGCTCGGGGGACATCGATCCGGCCGTCATCTTCCATTTGGCGCGTGTTGGCGGAATGTCCATCGATGAAATCGACACTCTTCTCAACAAGAAGAGCGGGCTCGTCGGCCTGTGCGGCGACAACGACATGCGGGAGATACGCCGCCGGATCGACGAGGGCGACGAGCGGGCACAGCTCGCCTTCGACATCTACATTCACCGCCTCAAGAAGTACATAGGCGCCTATTGCGCCGTGCTCGGTACGGTGGACGCGATCGCGTTCACGGCCGGAGTCGGCGAGAACGCGGCGCCGGTGCGCGAGGCGGCCGTCGCGGGCCTGGAGACCCTGGGCCCGGCGGTGGACAGCGCGCTGAACGCCGTACGCAGTGACCAGCCGCGGCTGATCTCGCCCGAGGACGCACGGGTGAAGGTCGCCGTGGTGCCGACCGACGAAGAACTGGAAATCGCGACGCAGACCTACGCACTGGTGAGACAGGGCGACTGAGCGGTAACCGGCAATTGAGCCCGACCTCGCAATTGAGCAAGGCCCCGCCCATTTGTTTCTTCCGCCAGACGGAATATTCCGTAGCGAAACAAACCGATAGGATCGTCCCATGCGCCGTTCGAAAATCGTCTGTACTCTCGGCCCCGCGGTCGACTCCCACGAAATGCTGGTCTCGATGATCGAGGCCGGAATGAACGTGGCCCGGTTCAACTTCAGCCACGGCACCCACGCCGAGCACCAGGGCCGGTACGACCGGGTCCGTGCCGCCGCCAAGGAGACCGGCCGGGCCATCGGTGTCCTCGCCGACCTCCAGGGCCCCAAGATCCGCCTGGAGACCTTCGCCGAGGGCCCGGTGGAGCTGGAGCGCGGCGACGAGTTCGTCATCACGACCGAGGACGTGCCGGGCGACAAGCACATCTGCGGCACGACCTACAAGGGCCTGCCGGGCGACGTCTCGCGCGGCGACCAGATCCTCATCAACGACGGCAACGTCGAGCTGAAGGTCCTCGACGTCGAGGGCTCGCGGGTCAAGACGATCGTCATCGAGGGCGGCGTCGTCTCCGACCACAAGGGCATCAACCTCCCGGGCACGGCCGTGAACGTGCCGGCGCTGTCCGAGAAGGACGTCGATGACCTGCGCTTCGCACTGCGCATGGGCTGCGACATGGTCGCGCTGTCCTTCGTCCGGGACGCCAAGGACGTCGCCGACGTCCACAAGGTCATGGACGAGGAGGGCCGTCGCGTCCCCGTCATCGCCAAGGTGGAGAAGCCGCAGGCGGTCGACAACATGGAGGACGTCGTGATGGCGTTCGACGGCGTGATGGTCGCCCGTGGCGACCTGGCCGTCGAGTACCCGCTCGAGAAGGTCCCGATGGTGCAGAAGCGGCTCATCGAGCTGTGCCGCCGCAACGCCAAGCCGGTGATCGTGGCGACCCAGATGATGGAGTCGATGATCACCAACTCCCGCCCCACCCGCGCCGAGGCCTCCGACGTGGCCAACGCGATCCTGGACGGCGCGGACGCGGTCATGCTGTCCGCCGAGTCGAGCGTGGGCGCGTACCCGATCGAGACGGTCAAGACGATGTCGAAGATCGTCGTGGCGGCCGAGCAGGAGCTGATGAGCAAGGGCCTGCAGCCCCTGGTCCCCGGCAAGAAGCCCCGCACGCAGAGCGGTTCGGTCGCGCGTGCCGCGTGCGAGATCGCGGACTTCCTGGGCGGCCGGGGCCTGGTGGCCTTCACGCAGTCCGGCGACACCGCGCGCCGCCTCTCCCGCTACCGCGCCGCGCAGCCGATCATCGCCTTCACCACCGACGAGAACACCCGCAACCAGCTGACGCTCAGCTGGGGCGTCGAGTCGCACGTCGTGCCGTTCGTGAACAGCACCGACGAGATGGTCGACATGGTCGACCAGGAGATCGCCAAGATCAACCGCTTCAGCCCCGGCGAGATCGTCATCATCACCGCCGGCTCGCCCCCCGGCGTCCCCGGCACCACCAACATGCTCCGCGTCCACCACATCGGCGGCGCCACCAACTGACACCCCCGAAAAGGCTCTTGAAGCCTCCTGTACGACGCTGAGGGCGCCCCCTGGAGAAGGGGGCGCCCTCAGTGTTGTGCGGCTCCCGGACGGGCTCGTGGCGATGTTCAGCTGGTGTAGACGTGCATCCCGGGGACGTGCAGCGTGCCGCCGAACTGCGCGGCCTGGACGACCTTCACGTTGGTGAAGTAGATCAGCGGGATGTTCAGCGGCGGCGGGTTGTCGGGGCTGAACGTGATCGGGATCAGACCGAACAGGTTCCCGGAGATGCTCTCCGTGTACATCGTGGTGTCGCCGCCGGTGATCGTGGACGTCGAGCCCTTGGCCGCCTGCACGTGGTAGGTCTTGCCGGACTGTTCGTCGTTGACCGTCTGGTGCAGGTCGCCGATGTCGGTGCCGCTGGAGATGACGTACTTCAGCACCTTCTTCTTGGTGCCGTTGGCCGTCTTCACCTCGACCACGCCCTGGTAGTCGGCGCCCTTGAGGAGCAGCGAGCTGGCGTTCAGGTACCAGGGGTCGTCCGCCACCGGCACCTTGTTGTCGACGCCGCTCTCGTCGTCCGTGGCGGTCGGGCAGTCGTCCGCGTCCGTGGAGGAACTCGGCGACGGGCTCGGGCTCGCGGACGAAGTGGCCTCGTCGGCCGCCTCCTTGGCGGCGTCGGTGGTGTCCTTCGCCGCCTCGGACGCCTTGTCGGTCGTGTCCTTCACGGTGTCGTCCACCGTGTCGGTGAGCTTGTCCGTCGTGTCCTTGACCGTGCCCGCGGCGTCGGACGAGGTGTCCTTGCTCGCGCTCTCGGACGGGGACGCGGACGCCGACGGGGTGGCGCTCGGCGTGGCGCTGTCGTCGGAGCCGCCGCCGGTGAGGATGTCACCGATCGTGTCGCCGATGGTGTCCAGCAGGCCACCACCGCTGCTCTCGGACGCCGAGGGCGACGGAGTGGCGGTGTCGCCGCCGGAGTCGCCGGAACCGTCACTCGTGCTCTTGGACGGGGACGGCGCGGGCGTGGCCTTGTCGTCGGAACCCGAATCCGACGAAGGGGTCTTGCCCGGGTCGGAGTCCGAGCCCGAACCGGAGTCCGAGGAAGACGTCTCCGAGGGGCTCGGCGTCGCCGTGTCGGTCGACTCGCTCGCGGACGGCGACGGCGATCCCGAAGCGTCCTCGTCCTCAAGGGCCGCGAGGCAGTCCTTGTACTCGTCGGCGGTCAGGCTCTTGGCGGTCGGCGACGGCGAGGAGCCGTTGCTGTCGGCGAGCGCGAGGCTCGACGTGAACCCCATCCCCACGATGACCGCCGTGGGCATCGCCGCCATGGCTATCGCCTTGCCGGCCGGCATGTGGAACCTGGTGAACAGCGGCTTCTTGGGTGCCGCATGCCGCGGCCCGGTTCTCACACGGGACTCCTCCACGTCAGTCCCGTGGGTCACCTCGTCAGCCGGCACTGTGCCTCCCGTTCGCCCCGTTGGCCGGGCTCGTTCCTGACAGATCGTTCGGCTCGCCCACCACGGGCTTGAGGAGCGTGGTGTCCGGGTCGTTCCCCTGGGGAGCGTCGTCGTTCCCTTCGGGAGCGTCTCCGGTTCCCCGGGGGGCTTCGTACGCCCGCTCATCGGCGGGCGGTGCGCCCGGCGCCCACGACACGGCCATCGCGCCGCCGACGAGGGCGAACAGGAAGCCGATCAGGAAGCCGCCGAGGTTGGACACGGGGATGGACACCAGCCCCAGCAGGATCGAGGCGACGCCCGCGAAGGTGCGGACGTGCTTCTGGAACCAGAGGCTGAAACCCAGGACGACAAGCAGCACACCGATGATCAGGGACCCGGCACCAGCAGTGGTGGCCATCGCCAACGTGAGGTGACCGATCTGCAGATTCGCGTACGGGAAGTACGCGATGGGGACTCCGGCGATCATGACGAACAGGCCGGCCCAGAACGGCCGGTTGCCTCGCCAGGCGCGGAACTGCGACCTCCGGCGGCTGAACTGGCCGTCGGACACGGCAGGAGTCTCGGCGCTCATGGAAAACAGCTCCCTGGTGCGGCTTTTCTGTGGTGTGGTGCTGGTGGTGTTGGCGTGGTGGTGGAGAGTTGTGCAGGCGGTGAAGAAGACCCGCGAAGAGTGGACGGGCGGGGGCGCCATCGGCTCCCCCGCCCGTCAGTGAGTGCTTAGAAGCACTCCTTGACACCCTGTGACACCGACATGTGCAGACCGCTGAGCTTGAAGGTTCCGGCGGTGGTGGCCCACGCCGTCTGCTTCACACCGGTCAGCGAGGCCTTGTCGGCCTGCTGCGCGAATCCGTACGGGTTCGCGGTGTCGCCCTTCTGAATGCCAGGACCCTTGCTGGCGTCCTTGGCCGCAACACCGATGTCGATGTTGGTGAAGGTCGCGTCGGCACTCAGGTCGTCGAGGTCGATGTAGAGGTTCTCGGCCTCGACCGGCTTGTCACCGCCGCCCGCCTTCAGGATCAGGCTGACGCTGCCCAGCAGCGGGATGTCCGGGGTGACCACGGACTGGCACAGGCCCTTGATGCTCGCGGACTTGAACGCCGAGACCGCGACCGGGTGGGCCGTCTTCTTGCCGTCGAGGGTGTACCCCGAGTCAATGGCTCCGTACTGCGAGAAGCCGGTGCCGGTCAGCGAGTCGGCCGACACCTTGAACTGCTGGCCGGACACGCTGAATGACGCGGCGAGAGCACCCTGGGCAAGGGCGACACCTATCGCGGCCGTAGCGGCGACGCTGGGCACCATGACCACAGCGAACCGCTTCCATCTCGTCCCGCCACGCACCTGGGACTCCATATTTCCTCCTTCTCGGACGTACATCTCCTGGCCCTGACTGCCCCATAGGTCGGCTCAGCCGGGCAGGGATGGGAGAAGTGCTACGTCCTCGGGAAGGGGAGCGCCCGCGCTCGGAGGCGCTGAACAGCGCACCGATCACCGGCGATCACCCCCGAGCGACAACCACTGGTCGCGCCTGACACGCATCACGCACAACCCTGCTGGACAGGCTCCACCCGTCGGGCGAAGACCCCCCTGTCCAAGAGCCGGCACCCGGGGCGCCTGCTCTGCTCGGTGGGGACCCAGGAACTCCCGCGATCCGACCGGCTGTCGGAGTACGGGAATGGACCGAGCGTCGCCGATCGTGGTGCATTCTCGCCGCCCGCACAAGGGGGTTCGTTACTGGCTAGTAACGGCCGGATAACCGAACAACGACCCACAGGTCTCGACCGACGACGCTGGGTGCTCCAAGGCGCCGGGACAAACCAGTTGACAGACGGACAGAATCCGACAGACCGACGCCCATTACTTACTCGCAGTAACAGCGGCCGCGATTACCAAGTTTTGGTAAAGCGCGGCCACTCTGACGTGCTGTCGGCAAATCTTTCACTCGGGCAACACAAGGCGTCGCGTTTAGCGACTGGTCAGAACCGGCCCGCCGCCCCGCTCAGAACAGCGCGCGTGCCAACGCCCGCCGCGCCGCGCCCACCCGCGGGTCCTCGGCCCCCACGACCTCGAAGAGCTCCAACAGCCGCAGTCGTACGGTGTCCCGGTCGTCGCCGGCCGTGCGCTGCACGGTCTCGATCAGCCGCCCGAAGGCGTCCTCGACGTGCCCGCCCACCAGATCCAGATCGGCGGCGGCGATCTGCGCCCCGGCATCGGCCGGCTTCTCCGCCGCGTCCTTGCGCACCTGCTGCGGATCGAGACCCTGCACCCGCTGGAGCAACTCGGCCTGGACCAGCCCCAGTTTGGCCTCGGGGTTGCCCGGGTCGTCGCTCAGCACGTTCTTGTACGCCTGGATCGCACCGCCGAAGTCCCCCGCGTCCAGGGCCTGTACGGCCGCTTCGAGCAGCGCGTCGTAGGGGCCGACCGGGATCTCGGGAGCCGACGGGGCCGTGCCCGGCTCGGCGTCCGGGTCGACGGCGAGACCGGTCAGGCCGAAGCGCTCCTCGGCGACCTGTACCAACTGGTCCAGGGTCTGCCGGATCTGGGCCTCGCCCGCGGCCCCCTGGAAGAGCGGCAGCGCCTGTCCGGCGACCACCGCGAATACGGCCGGGATGCCCTGGATCCCGAACTGCTGCATCAGCATCTGGTTGGCGTCGACGTCGATCTTGGCGAGCACGAAGCGCCCGGCGTACTCGACGGCGAGCCGCTCCAGGACGGGGCTGAGCTGCTTGCAGGGCTCGCACCACTCGGCCCAGAAGTCGATGACGACGGGCACCTCGGTGGACCGCTGCAGGATGTCGCGCTCGAAGGAGGCCTCGTCGACGTCGATCACCAGGTCGGCGGGCGAGACGGCACCGGTGCCGGTGCCCTGCCGGGCGGCTTCGGCGCGGGCCTGCTCCGCCTTCGCCTTGGCCTCCTGGGCCGCCTTCACCGCGGCGAGGTCGACGACTCCGCTCATGGACATGTTCCGTGGCTGCATGCGTCTATCCTCCCCCGTTCCCGCGTGTACGTGAAAAGCCTTGTGAAAGCCGGTCCCGCTACGTGCCGTTCGGCGCGGGGTCCCCACCCCGCGCCCGTGGTTTCGCTACGAGTCGTAGCGTAATGGCATGGGGGGCCATCGGTACACCACACCCCGGTGATCTCCCTCACGGCCGCACATGAAACGCCGGTTATGGTCTGGGGATGCAGAGCCGCACTCCCGCCCCACGCGCCACCGGTCGCCCCCGCAGCGCCGCGGCGGACGCCGCGATCCTCGCGGCCACCCGGGAGGCGCTGGTCGAGCTGGGCTGGTCGAAGCTCTCCCTCGGAGACGTGGCCACGCGCGCGGGGGTTGCGAAGACGACCCTTTATCGCCGCTGGGCCGGCAAGAACGAACTGGTCGTCGACGCCGTGGCGGAACTCTTCGACGAACTCCACCTCCCCGACCGCGGCAACCTGGCCGCCGACATCGAGGGCGTGGTCCTCCAGTTCGCGGCGATCCTGGCCCGCCCGGAGACCAAGAGCGGCCTGATGGCGGTCGTCGCGGAGTCGATCCACGACGAGGCGCTGCGCGAGCGCATCCGGGCGTCCATCGTCGACCGCCAGAAATGCCTGGTCCTGGAGGGCCGGGCCCGAGCCCAGGCCCGAGGCGAACTCCCCCCGGAAACGGACCCGTCAGAGTCCTCCCGCACGGTGGACCTCATCTTCGACATGGTCGCCGGCGCGGTAGTCCACCGCACCCTGGTAAGCGCAGAACCAGCAGACGAGGAATGGGTCCACAACTTCACCCAGGTCCTACTGACGGGCTTGGCCGGCTCTCCATAGCCAGCGCCGTCTGCGGGCAGTCGTGCCGCAGGGCGGCGCCCGTCCCAAAGAGAGGCGGCACCCCGTCGCGCCGGGCTGCGCAACGCCCCGCTCTTCGCCCACCGCAACCGACGCTCAGAACCCAGCGGGCTCCGTGTACACCCCCCACTCATCCCGCAGCACCCCACAAATCTCCCCCAGCGTCGCCTCCGCCCGCGCAGCGTCCAGCATCGGACCGATCATGTTCGACCCATCCCGAGCAGCCGCCAGCATCGCGTCCAACGCAGCCCGCACAGCCCCCTCGTCCCGACCAGCCCGCCGCCCACCAAGCGCACGCACCTGATCCCGCTCCACCTCATGGCTGACCCGCAGGATCTCCAAGTCACCCGTGACGGACCCCGTGTGGACGTTCACACCCACGACCCGCTTGTCCCCCTTCTCGAGGGACTTCTGGTACTGGAAGGCCGACTCGGCGATCTCGCCCGTGAACCACCCGTCCTCGATCCCGCGAAGGATCCCGGACGTGACCGGCCCGATCGGGTGCCGCCCGTCCGGATGCGCCCGCAGCCCCCGCTCCTTGATCTGCTCGAAGATCTTCTCCGCGTCCGCCTCGATCCGGTCCGTCAGTTGCTCGACGAACCACGAACCACCCAGCGGATCCGCCACGTTGGCGACCCCGGTCTCCTCCATGAGCACCTGCTGGGTCCGCAACGCGATCTCCGCGGCCTGCTCACTCGGAAGCGCGAGCGTCTCGTCCAGCGCGTTGGTGTGCAGCGAGTTGGTCCCACCGAGCACCGCCGCCAGCGCCTCGACCGCCGTACGCACCACGTTGTTGTACGGCTGCTGAGCCGTCAGCGAGACCCCCGCGGTCTGCGTGTGGAACCGCAGCCACTGCGCCTTGTCGGTCTTCGCCCCGTACACGTCCCGCATCCACCGCGCCCAAATCCGCCGCGCCGCACGGAACTTGGCGATCTCCTCGAAGAAGTCGAGGTGCGCGTCGAAGAAGAAGGACAGGCCGGGCGCGAACACGTCCACGTCCATCCCGCGGCTGAGCCCCAGCTCCACGTACCCGAACCCGTCCGCCAGCGTGTACGCCAGCTCCTGCGCGGCCGTCGCCCCGGCCTCGCGGATGTGGTACCCGGAGACGGACAGCGGCTTGTAGGCGGGGATCCCGGTCGCGCAGTACTCCATCAGGTCGCCGATCAGCCGCAGATGGGGCTCCGGCTGGAAGAGCCACTCCTTCTGCGCGATGTACTCCTTGAAGATGTCCGTCTGGAGCGTGCCGTTGAGGACGGCCGGGTCGACGCCCTGCCGCTCGGCGGCGACGAGGTACATGCAGAAGACCGGGACGGCCGGCCCGCTGATGGTCATGGACGTCGTCACATCGCCCAGCGGGATGTCCTTGAACAGGACCTCCATGTCGGCGGCCGAGTCGATGGCGACCCCGCAGTGCCCGACCTCACCCAGCGAGCGCGGATCGTCGGAGTCGCGCCCCATCAGCGTGGGCATGTCGAACGCCACGGACAGACCCCCGCCGCCGTTGGCGAGAATCATCTTGTACCGCTCGTTGGTCTGCTCGGCGTTCCCGAACCCGGCGAACTGCCGAATGGTCCACGTCCGCCCCCGGTAGCCGGTCGGATGCAGCCCGCGTGTGAAGGGGTACTCCCCCGGCCAGCCGATCCGCTCGAACCCCTCGTACGCGTCACCCGCCCGCGGCCCGTACACAGGCTCCACGGAGTCTCCGGAGAGCGTCGTGAAATCGGCCTCACGCGTACGTGCGGCGTCGTACCGGGCCTGCCAGCGTCGGCGGCCCTCTTCGATGGCGTCAGCGTCCATGCCTTCGAATTTACTAGGACGTCCTAGTAAATGTCGATGGCTGACCGCCGTACGCATGTCGCACGGCGGTGTGGGTTACGCCTTGACGGGCGCCGGAGCGGGCTCGGCGACCTTGCCCTCCAGCTCGTGGCTGATCCTGCGCTCCACGAAGAAGGCGGCCGTCGGGATGGTCCCCGCGAGCAGGACCCACAGCTGCTTGCCGACCGGCCACTTGGCCTTGGAGCCCAGGTCGAAGGCGAAGACCAGGTAGACCACGTAGAGCCAGCCGTGCGCGATGGCGACGACGCGGGTGAAGTCCGCGGCCCCGTCGACGTCCAGGCCGTACTTGGCGATCATGCTCAGGCACAGCAGGACCAGCAGCACACCGGTGACGTAGGCCATGACGCGGTAGCGGGTCAGCACGCTCTTTTTCATGGCTACGAGCGTAACCACCCGTTTCGAGCGATCTTCCGGCGCCCCTGGGGGCCGTCACAAAAGCCCTACGCCTCGTCGAAGTCGCTCGCCGCGATCCGCAGCGGGCGCAGCATCGCGAAGATCTCCGCGCACTCCTCGGAGTCGTAGGCACCGAGTCCGAAGTCCATCGCCATCAGGTCGCGGGTGGCCGACTCGACCACCTCGCGCCCCTTGTCGGTGATGGTGGCGAGCGTGCCGCGCCCGTCGTTGGGGTTGGGCCGCTTGTCGACCAGTCCGGAGCGCACCAGGCGGTCGACGGTGTTGGTGACGGAGGTGGGGTGCACCATCAGGCGCTCACCGATCTTCGACATCGGCAGCTCGCCGGCCTTGGAGAAGGTGAGCAGCACCAGTGCCTCGTACCGCGCGAACGTCAGTCCGTAGGGCTTCACCACCGCGTCGACCTCGGCGAGCAGGATCTGCTGGGCGCGCATGATCGACGTGATGGCGACCATGGACGGCACGTTTCCCCAGCGCTGCTTCCAGAGTTCGTCGGCGCGGGCGATGGGGTCGAAGGGAAGGCTGAGCGGCTTCGGCACGGCAACGACCTTACCGGCCGGTCATATGGTGGTCAGCCCCGTCTCGCCTTTCGGTCGGGTGCGTACCACCTCCCTCGCCAACAGGGCGCAGCACACCGCTCCGACCAGCCCGGCACCGGCCACGGTCGCCCGTACTCCGGCGAACTCCGCGACCACTCCGGCGAGGGCCATCCCCACCCCCTGGATCGTCATCAGCCCGGCGGTGAGCAGAGTCATCGCGCGCCCCCGCAGTTCGTCGGGCACGGCCCGCACGAACCACTGGTCGAGTCCCAGCGTGTACGCCGATCCCGCGCCGGAGACCACTAGGAGCAGGAGCGAGACCGCGAGGCCCGGGTGGAACAGGTAGCCGGCGTACGGCAGCAGCGCGCAGCACACCAGCGGGAGGGTGATCCGCTCCCGGGCGGTCGGGCGCAACCGGGCGCCGGCGTACAGCTCACCGGCGATGGTGCCGACCGGCAGCGCGCACATCAGCAGGCCGAGACCGACGGAACCGGCCGTCAGTTCGGCGGCGTAGGGAGCGGCCAGCGCCTCCGGGGCGACCGAGAACATCGGCGGGATCCAGAAGAGAAGGAGCAGGGCGCGTATGCGGCGATGGGCGAGCACCTGCCGGGCGCCCTTGAGACCGTCCCGCACCAGGGCGTTGCCGACGCCCGCCCGCGCCGGCCGGCGGCGGGTGCCGAAGCGGAGCAGCAGCGCGGAGGCGCAGAAGGTGCCGACGGTGATCAGCAGCGCGTGCCGCGGCGACACGACGATCAGGAGCAGGCCGCCGAGGCCGTAGCCGAGGAGCAGCGCGCTCTGCGAGACGATCCGCAGCAGCGAGCGGCCGAGCACGAACAGGTCGCCGTCGCCGAGGATGTCGGCGAGCGTCGCCATACGGGTCCCCTGGAACACCGGCGAGACGACGGCCACGCAGCAGCGCAGCGCGAGCAGGACGCCGATGTGTGCGCCGGGCAGCACCATCGGCGCGACGCACACCGCGCACACCAGGTCGCACACCACCAGTACCCGCCGGGCCGGGAAGCGGTCGGCGACGCCCGCGAGCAGGGTCCCGCCGACGACGTACGGCAGGAAGCCGAGGGCGAAGGTGAGGGCGCTGAGCAGGGGGGAGCCGGTGAGGTCGTAGACGAGGACGGAGAGCGAGATCTCGCTGACGACGACCCCGAGCAGGGAGAGGGCGTGCGCGGCGAAGACGGCACGGAACTCGGGGACGGCGAAGACACGGGCGTATCCCGTGGGGGCCTGGGGTGCGGGCCGGGTGGTGGTGCCTGCGGACTGGTCTGGCATGGGCAGCAGCGTGCTCGGCCAGGGCGGGGCAGGATAGAGATTCGGTACCCGGCGAATGTTGTGGAGGGAGCGAGCATGCCGTCGCGTCTGCACTTCGGGGAGGACGACTTCCTGCGCTGCCGCTTCGCGGTGTCCCCGCTGTGGGAGACGCAGGAGGTGGTGCGCATGCTCAAGCGGCCCGAGCGGCAGGGGTATCACGCGCACTGGCTGCGGCGGATGGAGAAGGTGGCGGCCGGGCTCGACCTCACGGATCTGTGGCTGCTGATGCCGCGCCGCGGGCACTGTCCGGACTGGTTGTGTCCGCCGCCGATCGGCCCCGCGGCCACCTTCGAGGAGGAGATCGCGGCGGTACGGGCCACCGACCCGGCCATCGCCCGCGCCGACACCGCCAAGTCGCTGGCCGACACTCCGGGCGCGCTCGACTCGCCGCAGGCCAGGAGGTGGCTGCGGGATCCGGTGGGCATGGTGCGGGAACTGGCGGACGCGATGGAGGAGGCCTGGCGCGCGCTGATCGCCCCGGACTGGCCCCGCCTGCGCACCCTGCTGGAGGCCGATGTCGCCTTCCACTCACGCCGGTTGGCCGAGGTCGGGCTCGGCGGGCTGCTGCCCGAGATCAACCGGCGGTTCGGCTGGCAGGCCGGCACGCTGACCGTCGACATGAACCTGGAGCACGAGCGGCGGCTGGGCGGGCAGGGCCTGATGCTGATGCCGAGCGTCTTCATCTGGCCGAACATCGTCTCCACCTTCGACCCGCCCTGGCAGCCGACCCTCGCCTACCCGGCCCGCGGCATCGGCGGCCTGTGGGCCGAGCCGGCCGGCCGCACCCCCGACACCCTGCTCCGCCTGCTCGGCCGCGGTCGCGCCACGGTCCTGGCCGCCCTCGACGAACCCGCCTCGACCGCCGCCCTCGCCCACCGTCTCGGCCTCGCCCCGTCGTCGGTCTCTGCGCATCTGACCCTGCTGCGGGACGCCGGGCTGCTGACCGCGCGGCGGTACGGCCATCAGGTGCTGTACGAGCGGACGCCGCTGGGGATCGCGCTGGTGTCGGGGGATGGCTGACGGCGACGGCGCATGGCGGCCATGTCGGTTCCGTACCCTTAGATACCTTTATGCGACGATTGCTGACGTTCCGTCACCTCGCCCCAGGGAGCGGCATGTCCCGGCTGATCCACACCCTCGCGGCTCTCGCGGTCCTCGGGCTCGCGGCGGGCTGTTCGTCGTCCGGCGTCGACGAGGCCTCCGTCGCCGGCGCCGCCTCCGGCAAGGCGCGCGCCAAGACGTCCACCGCCTTCTGGGTCGACCCCGAGAGCCCGGCCGCGCAGCAGATCGCGATGTGGCAGCGCCAGGGCCGCAAGCAGGACGCCGAACTGCTCGGCCGGATCGCCGACGAGCCCGTCGCGCTGTGGCCGGCCGGCGAACTCGACCCGGGCCCGGCCGTGCGCACGGCGACCGCGTCCGCGAGCTCGGAGGACCGGACGGCGCTCTTCGTGGCGTACGACATCCCGCACCGCGACTGCGGTCAGCACTCGGCGGGCGGGGCGGCGGACGCGGACGCCTACCGGGCCTGGATCGGGCAGTTCGCGGAGGCGCTCGGGGACAGCAAGGCGCTCGTGGTGCTCGAACCGGACGCGGTCGCGCACATCGTGGACGGCTGCACGCCGGGTGAATACCACGAGGAGCGCGAGCAGTTGCTGAGCGAGGCCATCGACCGGCTGAAGCAGCAGCCGAACACCAAGGTGTACCTGGACGCGGGCAACCCGTCCTGGATCCGCGAGCCGTGGAAGCTGGTCGACCCGCTCAAGCGCGCCGGCATCGACCGGGCCGACGGCTTCTCGCTGAACGTCTCCAACTTCCAGACCGACAACCGCACCACCAAGTACGGCCTCCAGCTCTCGCGCGACCTGGGCGGCAAGCACTTCGTCGTCGACACCAGCCGCAACGGCAACGGTCCGATGCCGGGCGCCTGGTGCAACCCGCCGGGCCGCGCGCTCGGCACCCGCCCGACGACCGACACCGGCCAGGAGGCGGTGGACGCCTACCTCTGGGTCAAGCGGCCCGGTGAGTCGGACGGGACGTGCGAGGGCGGTCCGGACGCGGGGCAGTGGTGGCCGGAGTACGCCCTGGAGCTGGCACGCAACTCCAAGGCGTAGCACCGGCGTTCACCGCCGTACCTCACTCAAGCGTCACTTCACCTGGATCCACTTGGCCTCGGACGGCGTGCCCTGCGCGTCCGTCACGAAGAGCATGTACCAGCCGGGCGGCACCAGGGCCGGGTCGTTCGGCACGTCGACCGTGACCGCGTGCGCGTCCTTGGTCAGGCCGAGCTCGATGGAGCGCTGCTCGACGTCGGTCGTGTGGGTGACCGCGCTGGGCCGCATCAGCCGGGCCTTGACGACCCGCTCCGGGTGATCGGTCCGGTAGGTGGCCCGGTGGTGCCGGTCGAGTTCCTGCGGACCGTCCTCCAGTACCGGCCGGACTGCGGCGCGCCGGTGCACGACGGGCGGGGTGAAGATCTCCATGCGCTGCTCGAAGTGGCCCAGTTTCGTGTTCTGTTGGTCGTCGAAGAGCGGGTCCGAGCCGAAGGTGACGACCCGGCCGTCGGGCAACAGGAGCGCCTCGGAGTGGTAGTTGCGGCCCACCGCGGGGTCGGCCGCCTTGTGGAAGGCGTTGGCCTTGGGGTCGTAGAACTGCGCCTTGAGGATGTTGCTGGCGCCGCGTCCGCGGTAGTCCTCGGAGCCGTTGGTGGTGAACACCGAGTCGTCCGGCATGATCACGCTGTTCAAGTACCGCGTGCCCTGGGGGAGGTTGGGGCCGTCCTCGAAGACGGGGTTGTCCTTCTTCAGGTCGACGACCGCCGTGCGGGGCGTCGAGCGCTTGGACTCGCCGACCCCTCCGCCGCCCATGATCATCACCTTCTGGTCCTGCGCGGGCGGCAGCAGCAGGGAGGACGAGGTCTCGGTCTCGTCGGGGTCGCGCAGCCCGGGCACCTTGGTGAAGGTGTTGGTCTTCAGGTCCCACAGCCCCGGTTCGCGCCCCTTCTCCGCGGGCCCGTAACCGGCGTTGGAGGCCGGGTAGAAGAGCTTGCCGCCCTTGGTGAGGAAGAGCGCCGGATACGTCGGGAAGTACCGCTTCGGCCCCGGCGACCACTTCTTCGTCTTGGGGTCGTAGTACTCGTTGTCGCCGGGGTCGATGACGCCGACGTCGTCGAGACCGGAGACCGCGAGGACCCGTCCGTCGTCGAGGCCGACGAGGGTCGGGTACCAACGGGCCTTCTGCATTGGGTCGACGGGGATGTACCGCTCGGCCTTCGGGTCGAACTCGTAGGCGGCGCGGATGCCTTGGAAGTCCTGCTTGTCGAGCGTGATCTGCTCGCTGAGCCCGTACGTGTTGTTCGCGTCCTTGCCGGTCAGGCCCTCGATGTCGTACTGGGCCTGCTTGTCCGTGGCGGACAGCGGACCCGTCTCGACGGCCTCGACGAAGACACGGACCTCGCTCGCGGTCACGCTGGTGCGCCAGGGCTGCATCACACCGCGGGCGTTGTACGTCACCTTGAAGGCCCGCTTGGCCTTGGGCACGGTGACGTCGAAGCGGCTGACGTACTCGACGCCGGCGGGCGATCTGAACCGGGTGCCCTTCTTGAGGAACATGGCCTTGTCGGGGTTCTCGTTCTTGACCCGCATCCCGCCGCCGGCCCGCTGCACCTCGCCGTCCAGCCGCTCGTAGCGGGCGGTGCCGCCGGCCACCAGGAGTCTGCCGTCGGGGAGTTGGGCGTGACCGGAGCAGAAGAAGTCGTCGGGGGTGGGGATCTTCTTGAAGGTGTTGGCCTTCGGATCCCACAGGACCGTGTCGAAGGACCCCTTGTCGAACTTCTTCTGCTCGTTGCCCGATCCGGCCACGATGAGCACCTTGCCGGTGTGCAGGAGCGCCGCGTGGATGGCGTTGGTGCGGTACTGCTCCGGGATGTCGATCTGACTCCAGGAGCCGTACTTCGCCTTGTACTCGGGCCGCGAGATCTCGTACTCGTGGTACTTCTCGCTCGCGAAGTCCAGTGCGGCCGGGGCGTTCAGGCCCGCCAGGAGGGCGATGCCCCCGATCCCCAGCACGGTCTTCTTGGTCTTCTGGGACGGCTGGTAGGCCATGGCCTAGTTGCCTCCTGTCGCGGAGCCGGAGACGGAGGGACCGGCGGCGCTGGTCGCGAGCGCCGGTTCGGCGCCCTCGACACTGAGCGCGGACCGGTGCGGCGACTGCCGCGCGCGCCGCTCCTTGAGCAGCGTGGAGCACCACACCACGACCGGCGCCAGCGCTATCGCCATGGCCAGGACGGCCCAGGTGCGCATGGCCGCGTGGGTGTGGTTGAGGACGACCGAGGCGGCCAGCGAGGTGCCGAGGAAGATCGCCCAGAAGAGATGGATACGGAAGGTAGCCAGCCGGTCCGCGCTGGCGTCGCCGCCCTTGGGGGTGACGACGAAGCGGGAGGGCCGCCGGATGATGGCCTCGCCGAAGGACTTGAGGTAGATCGGCGCGGACAGGGCGGACATCGCCATGCCGGCCAGTCCGCCCGAGCCCTCCGGTTCGTGCGGGGAGACGTTGTGGCGGCGGTTCCAGAGGTAGAGCCCGATCTGGAGCGCGGCCGCGTCGCTGTAGAGCATCAGCCACACGGAGGCGGAGACCTGGGTGCCGGAGGCCCCGAACCACAGGAACAGGAAGCAACTCATGATGCCCAGCAGCCAGTTGACGGCCGTCATCGGGTAGTACACGAGCATGAGCGTGTAGGAGAACAGCCGGCCGGGAGGCATCGTGAACGGCGCCTTCCAGTACTGCTTGAAGAGCGTCTCGTACGTCCCCCGCGACCACCGCATCTGCTGCGTGAAGAAGTCGGTCCAGGAGGCCGGGCCCTCGCCGGTGGCCAGGACGTCGGGCGTGTAGACGGACCGCCAGTGCTTGCGCGAGATCGGATTCCGGTGCCGGTGGATCTCGAACCCGGTGGCCATGTCCTCGGTGATGGAGTCGAACAGCCCGCCGATCTGCTTGACGGCCGCGATCCGTACGACGTTGTTCGTACCGACGAACATGGGCGCGCGGTATCGATTGCCTGCCCGCTGGATCAGCGCGTGGAAGAGGAACTGCTGGGACTCGGCGGCCTTGGTGACGGGGTTGTGGTAGTTCCCGTACACCTGGGGCCCGACGACGAAGGCGACGTCCGGGTCGCGGAAGTACCCCATCATCCGCAGCAGGAAGTCGGGGTGCGGGACGTGGTCGGTGTCCACGGAGGCGAAGAACTCGTACTCGTCGCCGTGCATCGCGATCCACGCGTTGTAGTTCCCGTGCTTGGTACGGGCCTTGTGCACGCCCTTGGGCCGGTTCCACTCGGGCACGCCGTGCCGGGTGAAGTGCCGCACGCCGAGCTCGGCGCACAGCGCCTTGGCCTGCGCGTCGTCCCCTTCATCGAGCAGCCAGACGTCCAGCGGCCCGGTGTGCGTGATCCTCACCGCCCCTTCGAGCGTGGCGCGGACCATCGAAAGAGGTTCCTTGCCCGGCACGTAGGTCGTCAGGAAGGCGACCCGGGTGCCGGCTTCCGGAACCACCGGGACCGGGTCGCGGGCGACGAGGGTGGCGTGGGCGACGGAGGCGACATTGACGACCATGAACAGCTCGATGAGCCCGATGGCGACGAGCATCGCGATGTCGAGCCCGACCATCCACTCCTCTCCGCCCTCGCGCTCCACCCAGTGGGTGGGCCACACGAGGTACACGAGCAGGGCCGCGGTGAGCAGCGGCGCGAGGCTCATCAGCAGGAAGGCACGTATTCGGTGGGGCTCGCGCGAGAGGAGCGAGGTGTACTGCACCCGATAGGCCCCGGCGGACGGCTCCGTGAGCGGTCCGGCCAGTCGGCTGTGGGTGTCGTAGTCGTAGCCCTCCGGCCGCACAGCGCCCTCCAGTGAGTGAGGAATGATCGGCGATCTTGTCCGATATCCATACAAAAGAGGACATTTGTGGGCGTGTCGAACTGAGGACGGCCAGGTGGGCGTATGGGGTATCGGGTGGCGGTATCCCACCCACCGGAGGCTGCGCCTCTTGAACGCCGGTCCGCACAATCCAGCCCCTCCGGCGTTTGAGGAGCGGGGGTCCGGGGGCTGGCCCCCGGAGACGGGGGTCGAAGGGGGCAGCGCCCCTTGGGGATGGGACGGGTAGGGGCGGCGGGACGAAAAACGCCCCGTCAGCGACGAGCCGTCCGCCGCAACCGATGCCGAACCGCCCGCTGAGCCACCGGCCCGAGCTCCTCCAACGCCGAGACCAGCAGCCCCAGTTGGTCCAGCGCATCCAACGCCGAGCTCGCCCCCACCGCATCCACCCCCTCGTACAACTCCATCCCCACGAACGACGCAGCAACCGCCCGAGCCAACCCCGCCGGATCCACGAACTCCCCCACCGGCGACCCGCCCAACACCCTCACCAGGACCCGCTCGATCTCGACGATCCACAGATCGAGCCCCGCCGCCGTCGCCGGCCCGAGCGCCTCATGCGTCTGCGCCCCGGCAAGCAACTGACCGAGGAGCGCGACATGCCCCCCGGCTCGCTCCGCCTCATGCATCTCCCGCCCCACGGCAAGGAGTTCGGACAGCGACGCCACCGCGTCGAACCGCTCCCGATACCGCCCCACCGCCTGTTCCGCCCCGTACCGACAGGCCGCCGCCAACAACTCGTCGACGGACCCGAAGTGGTAGAAGACCAGCGCCTGGTTCACCCCCGCCGCCGCCGCGACGGTCCGCGCCGACGTCTTCGCGATCCCCTGCTCGGTGAGCGTCCGCAACGCCCCTTCCAGCAACTTCGCCTTGGTCTCAAGGGACTTCACCGTCTCGGGACTCACGCGCGCGACTCCTCCCGGACAGGACGCAGACCGGGCCGCACGCCACAGCTCCGGATGTCCGAGTACGTCGCCCGGAAGGACCCCTCGTAACCGAAGAGCGGGCCGAAGTACCGGTTGACCACCCGCACTTGGATCCGGAACCGGTCGGCCGCGTCGTCGTACGACTCGCGGACCTCCGCCGTCGCCCCGATCAACTCGGGCACCCGCACATCCACCGCCCCCTCCCGGAACCGGTGTTCCCCGGACCGGATCAGCAGCGACCCGTCCGGCTCGGCACGGAAGTACAGGTCGCTGGCGAGGTGCTGATGGGTGCCGAGGTAGTCGAGGACGCGGTCGCCCTTCGGGCTCAGCACCATCTGGGCGTCGAATCGGCGGGGTCCCGCGGGAAGGTCGAAGGTGCGCACGAAGGTCACCGTCTCACGGCCGTAGGTGTCGACGTAGGGGACGTTCTCGATCACGAAGGGCACGTCACGCCCCTCCCGCGGAACCAGGATGTTGCGCGTGGCCCCGAGCGCGAGGAACGGCTTCACGAACGCCCCGCCGTGCCAGATCCGGTCCATGACACCCCGCCCGACACACGCCTCACCGCTCGCCAGACCGACCGAGAAACGGCGCCGGAGCCGAGGGTGCAGGCGGTCGAAGTCCGCGCCCATGACCGTACGGAAGATCGACGGGTCCGTCATCGGGTGCCCTCCAGGTTGTCCAGGCCGTCCAGGGCGCCCAAGCCGCCCAACGTGCCGAGCAGTCGAGGCGCACGCGTGCGTGCCGGTGGCGTGCGCAGGCAGCGGCGGGCCGCCGGGGTGGTCGGCAGCGGCGGCGCGAGGAGCGCCAGGGACAGCAGCACCAGCGTCAGCAGCGGCGTCGCGTAGAAGAAGAGCGGCGCGAAGGGACCGGTCAGCCGCAGCAGCCCCCCGTACCCGAAGCCCGTGCACGCGACGACGATCGCCAGGGCCCGCACCGCCAGTTCCACCAGCCAGTTCCGGCGTGCGCGCTCCGGTGCGATCCCCCGTTCCAGCCACAGCCGGAGCCGGTCGAAGGACCATGCCGTCGCCCACCCCATCAGCGGGCGGAAGAGAACCCGGTCGGCGACCGCGCCGAAGACGCCCCAACGCGGGCGGTAGTCGTAGCCGGTGAGGAACCGGACCTCACCTCGGGCCCCGTCCCGGACCCCGTCGCCGTCCGGGACGTAACGCCAGTACCCGCTCCCCTCCGCCAGCAGCGAGAGCCGGCTGGGCGAGGAGAAGCGGAGTGCCGACGTACGCGTGCCGTCCGGGCGTTCCCTCTCGCCGGCCGAGACTCCGGTGCCGGCGACGGCGAGGAAGGGCAGCACGCGCGTGGCGTAGCGGAAACGCTGGGGCTCGCCCTCCGCGCGCGGGAGGTAGGTGATCTCGGTGAAGCGCAGGTCCCAGCGCTGATGGAGGGAGGGGTCCTGCGTGCGGGCCCAGAGGTCGTCGAGGGAGGCGTGGATCCGCGCCTCTATGTAGAGCCCCGTTTTCCGCATGCGCATCCCCCGCGTGTCGTCCGGCATTTGAGCGATCGCTCAAACTCACTGGACAGGAAATTACACCTCTTTGAGCGATCGCTCAATCACGCCGTCGCAAGAAAGCCCCTGCCCGGGTGGGCAGGGGCTCGTCGCGTCGACTCGCGTGGCTACTCGGCCAGGTGTCGCTCCACCGTCGCCACCTTGGACGTGAGTCCGTCGGTCACGCCGGGGCGGATGTCCGCCTTGAGGACCAGGGAGACGCGGGGCGCCCGCGCCTCGACGGCGGCGACCGCGCGCTTGACGACGTCCATGACCTCGTCCCACTCGCCCTCGATGGACGTGAACATCGCGTCGGTGCGGTTGGGCAGGCCCGACTCGCGGACGACGCGGACGGCGTCGGCGACGTACTCGCCCACGTCCTCGCCGACGCCGAGCGGGGAGACGGAGAAGGCGACGATCATGCGTTCACGATTCCTTCCTGGCGCGCGCGGGAGGCGATGACCTCGGCCTCGGCCGCGTGCTTGAGCTTGCGCTCGGCGAAGAAGCCGCCGGTGGGCAGGACCGAGAGGATGAAGTAGAAGGCGGCGGTGCGGGGCCCCCACTTGGTGCGGTTCCAGGCGTCGGCCCAGAAGAGCACGTACAGGATGAAGAGGACGCCGTGGACCATGCCCATCACCGGCACCGCGTTGAAGTCCGTGGTCCGCTTCAGGACCGAGCAGACCAGCAGGAGCAGGAAGGAGACGGCCTCGGGGGCCGAGACGAGGCGCAGGCGGCGCAGGGCGGAGGCGGTCTTGAGGTCCACGGGTCACCTTCGGTGGGAGGCAGGTCGCTCTTTGTGAACGTGAGCACAAGCGTTCGCCCATTCTGACAAACACTCCCCCTAGGGGTGCGGTCAGGGTGCCTCTCCACCTCCGGGCCCTGTTCGGCGGGCCGATCCGGCGGCTACCGTCGCTGCGTGGCGATGTTCCGACTTCAAGGCAGCAAGGTGCTCGCCGTCGACATGACCGGGGATGCCGTCAAGGCGAAGAACGGCTCGATGGTCGCGTACGACGGGCAGATGGCCTTCAAGAAACTGAGCGGCGGCGGTGAGGGCCTGCGGGGGATGGTGACCCGCAGGATCACCGGTGAGCAGATGACCGTGATGGAGGTGCGGGGGCAGGGGACGTGCTGGTTCGCGGACCGGGCCTCGGAGATCAATCTCGTGGAGCTCCGGGGGGACAAGCTGTACGTGGAGTCGAGCAACCTGCTCGCGACGGACGCGGGGCTCAGGACGGGCACGACGTTCACGGGGATGCGCGGCGCCTCGCAGGGCAACGGGCTGTTCACGACGACCGTGGAGGGCTCCGGCCAGGCGGCGATCACGTCCGACGGTCCTGCGGTCGTGCTGCGGGTCAGTCAGCAGTACCCGCTGATCGTGGACCCGGGGGCGTACATCGCCCATCAGGGCAACGTCCGGCAGTCCTTCCAGTCCGGCGTGACCTTCCGCACGCTGTTCGGGGAGGGCGGCGGCGAGGCCTTCCAGATCCGGTTCGAGGGGGACGGGCTGGTGTACGTACAGCCGAGCGAGCGGAACACGATCGCGGGGGACGTGTGACATGACCTTCCGCGAGATCAACTCCAAGATGGTCGAGGCGACCGTGCTGCCCGGGCAGCGGCTGTTCAGTCAGCGCGGCGCGATGCTCGCCTACAAGGGCGAGGTGTCCTTCACGCCCAACGTGCAGGGCGGCCAGGGCGGGATCATGTCGATGATCGGGCGCCGGGTGGCCAACGAGGCGACCCCGTTGATGACAGTCGAGGGCAGCGGGACCGTGCTGTTCGGGCACGGCGGGCACCACGTCCAGGTCATCGGCCTCACGGGCGACACGCTCTACGTCGAGGCGGACCGGCTGCTCGCCTTCGAGGGCACGCTGCGCCAGGGGACGATGTTCATGGGCTCGCAGGGCGGCGTGATGGGCATGGTGCGCGGGCAGGTCACCGGCCAGGGGCTGTTCACCACGACCCTTCAGGGGCAGGGTGCCGTCGCCGTGATGGCGCACGGCGGTGTCTTCGAGATCCCGATCACCCCGCAGCGGCCGGTGCACGTCGACCCCCAGGCCTACGTCGCCCACCACGGCGACGTCCGCAACAAGCTGTCCACCGCGCTCGGTTGGCGCGACATGGTGGGGCGCGGCTCGGGCGAGGCCTTCCAGCTGGAGCTCAGCGGCAGCGGTGCGGTGTACGTCCAGGCGTCGGAGGAGAAGCTGTGACCACCTACCCGGGGGCGGGGCCCACGATCTACGACCCGATGACGCTGCCGGTCGACGACAGCGTCAACAAGTACACCTTCTGCGTGGAACTCAAAGGCAGCCAGTGGTTCCTGCAGAAGGGGAAGATGATCGCCTACTACGGCTCGATCGAGTTCAACGGCGTCGGACACGGCCGTCTGGACCGCCTTGTCCGTACGTCCTTTCATTCGCCTCTGCACGCCAGCGACTGGGTCGTGGCGGAGGGTTCGGGCAAGATGCTCCTCGCCGACCGGGCCTTCGACGTGAACTCGTACGACCTCGAAGACGGCAACCTGACCATTCGCTCGGGCAACCTTCTCGCTTTTCAGCCAACTCTCGCGCTGAAGCAATCGATCGTGCCCGGTTTTCTGACCCTCATCGGAACCGGAAAGTTCGTGGCCGCCTCGAACGGTCCGGTGGTGTTCATGGAACCCCCGATCCGGGTGGACCCGCAGGCGCTGGTCGGCTGGGCCGACTGCCCCTCGCCCTGCCATCACTACGACCACTCCTACATGACAGGTGTAATGGGCGGTCTACGTGCACTGACGGGCATCGGAGGGGCCTCCGGGGAGGAGCACCAGTTCGAGTTCGTGGGGGCCGGCACGGTCCTGCTCCAGTCCACCGAGATCCTCATGGCCGAGCAGGCCACGGGGGCGGTTCCGCAGCAGGCCGGGGTGCCGGGACACGGCGGACCCACAGGCCCCGGACAGCAAGCCGGCGCACCGCGCCTTCCCGGACAGCTGGGAGACCTCCAACGTCGCTTCGGGCTGTGAGCGGTAGTCTGCGGAGTGTGACGTCGAACGCGTGCGCACCGTCACACCGCCCTCACTAGTTCGCATTTCAACATTTTAGGTAGACTTCATTCATGGAGACCGAGACGGCCACGCGCTGGCTGACCGATGCGGAGCAGTGCGCCTGGCGCACCCACCTGGAGGTCAACAGGCTGTTGACGTATCAGCTCGAGAAGGACCTTCAGCCGTTCGGCCTGACGATGAACGACTACGAGATCCTGGTGAACCTCTCCGAGGCGCCGGACCGGCGGCTGCGGATGAGCGACCTAGCCTCCGCCACCCTCCAGTCCAAGAGCCGCCTCTCCCACCAGATCACCCGCATGGAGAACGCGGACCTGGTCCGCCGCGAGAACTGCGAGTCGGACCGCCGCGGCCTCTACGCGGTCCTCACCGAGCAGGGCCTGGAGACGATGCGGAAGGTCGCGCCCCATCATGTGGCGTCCGTGCGCAGGCACTTCATCGACCTGCTCTCCCCCGAGGCCCTGGCGGAACTCGACAAGGGCCTGAAGCCCATCGCGGATCATCTGCGGGGGCAGCGAGGGCGGCCCTGACGGGCTCACTTCTCCGAAGAATCGGCGACCGGCAGGCGGAGTTCGAACAGGGCTCCGCCTGTCGGCGCGTCGCGGACCGTGAGGGTGCCGCCGTGGCGCAGGGCCACGTCCCGGGCGATGGCGAGCCCGAGCCCGGCCCCGCCCTCGTCCCGGCTGCGGGCGTCGTCGAGCCGTACGAACCGCTCGAAGACCCGCTCCCGGTCCCCCGCCGGCACCCCGTCCCCGTCGTCGGCGACGGACAGCACCGCCCAACTCCCCTCCCGCCGCACGGACATGGTGACCGCCGACCGGGCATGCCGCCGCGCGTTGTCGAGCAGGTTGCCCAGCACCCGCTCCACCTGCCCACGCGATCCACCCACCTCGACCGACTCCGCCGCCACCCGCACCCCCGCCCGCCGGGCCGCCTCCTCCCCCGCGAGCGCCCCCAGGTCGAACCGCCCCTTGCCCGGCCGCTCCCCCGCGTCCAGCCGAGCGAGCAACAGCAGATCGGCGGCCAGGGACTGCAGTCGTACGGTGTCCTCGACCGCGCCCGGCACGTCCAGCAACTCCGGGTGGGCGGCGCCCACTTCGAGCTGGGTGCGCAGGGACGCGATCGGGCTGCGCAGTTCGTGGGAGGCGTCGGCGACGAACCGGCGCTGCCGCTCCACGGAGGTCTCCAGCGCGGCCAGCGTCTCGTTCGTCGTCCGGGCGAGGCGGGCGACCTCGTCGTGCGTGTCGGGCACCGGCACCCGGCGGGCCAGGTCCGCGGAGGCGGTGATCGCGGCCATCTCGCGCCGGATGCCCTCGACGGGCCGCAGGGCACGCCGGGTGACCAGCCAGGTCACGCCCGCGACGACGGCGAGCAGCAGCGGGAACCCGATCAGCAGCGCGGTGAGCGCGGTGCTCACGGCGCTCTGCTCGGCGGCGAGTTGGGCGCCGGCGTGCACGGTGAGCAGCCCCTTGCCGGGGACCTCGACGCGGACGGCGGCGAAGCGGTAGTCGGCGCTGTCGCCGTCGACGGTGGCGGAGCCGACCGTGTAGGAGACCTCGTCGTCGATCTCGCCGGGTTCTAGCGCGGAGTCGTCGTCGCGTCCGTCGCCGCCGTGGTCGTCGCCCTCGTCGTCGTCACCCGGGGTGGCGGTGGCCGTGGGCTGCGGCCGCACCGCGACCGTGCCGGTGCCGCCGATCCGCTCCAGCCCCTCCGTGGCCGCCACGAGCCGCCCGGTGGCGTCGACGACCTGGACCGGCTCCTCGTCGTCGTCCAGGGACAGTTGGGCGTACGGCGTCCCGGCGGCGAGGTCGGCCGCCACGTTCCGCGCGGTGCGCTCGGCCTGGGTGTCGGCCTGGTCGGTGAGGTTGGAGCGCAGGGACAGCAGTACGGCGACACCGGCCGCGACCAGGGCCACGGCGACGACGAGGGTGGCGCCCAGGGTGGCCCGGGCCCGCACGGAGCCGAAGAGGCGTCTCATCGCGGGTTCTCCAGGCGGTAACCGGCGCCGCGCACCGTGGAGATGAGCCCGGGGCGCAGCTTGCGGCGCAGGGCGCTGACGTACACCTCGACGATGTTGGGATCGCCCTCGTACGCGAAGTCCCAGACGTGCTCCAGGATCTCGGCCTTGGACACCACCGCGCCGGCCCGCACGACGAGCTGCTCCAGGACGGCGAACTCCTTTGTCGTCAGCGTCACTTCGTCGTCGGCGAGGTGGACGCGCCGGGCGGAGGTGTCGACCTTCAACTCACCGAGAACGTGGACGGGCGAGGCCCCGGGCCCCTGACTCCGGCGCCGCAGCAGGGCCTTCACGCGGGCGACGAGGACGACGTACGAGAACGGCTTGGTGAGGTAGTCGTCGGCGCCGGTGTCCAGCCCCTCCGCCTCGTCGTACTCGCCGTCCTTGGCGGTCAGCATCAGGATCGGCACGTCGTGGCCCGCGGCGCGCAGGGCGGCGCAGACGCGGTAGCCGTTGAGGCCGGGCAGCATGATGTCGAGGATCACGAGGTCGTACGCGCCCTCACCGGCCCGGTGCAGTCCCTCGCGGCCGTCGTGCACGACGTCCACGGCGTATCCCTCGGCGGTCAGTCCCTTGGCGAGCGACAGGGCCAGCCGCTTCTCGTCCTCGACGATCAACAGGCGCATGTCGTACAGGGTCGCAAAACGAACCTGAAGATCCCTTCAGGCGGCTTCAGCATCTCCTCAGCATCGATTCGCGAAGGTGAGGGTGTCGAAAGCGACGCGACTCAGGAGGAAACACCATGAAGCGCAACATCGTGATCGCCGCCGTGACGGCCGCCGCGCTGCTCGGAGGCGGCACGGCCACGGCCCTCGCGGTGACGGGGGACGACGGAGGCCGGGAGACGGCGGCGCGAGGGAGCGGGGACGACGGGGTCGGCACGGACGACAGGGACGACGACGGCGACCGGGACGACGACGGTGGCGATGCCGCGACCCTGGTCGTGCGGTCCGGCGACGTGACGGCCGCCGACGCGATCGCCGCGGCGCTGCGGGACACCCGGGGCACGGCCGTCTCCGCCGAACTCGACGACGACGACCGTCGTGGCGGGGCGACCGTGTGGGACGTGGACGTCCTCGCCGGGAACGGGACCTGGCACAGCGTGCGGATCGACGCCGGCAGCGGCGCGGTCCTCGGCTCGCACACCGAGGACGAGGACGACGCCGCCCAGGTGCGGGCCGCGCTGAAGGGCACGTCCGTGACGGCGGCCGAGGCCGCGCGAGCCGCGTCCGCCAAGGGCACGGTGACGTCGGTGGACCTGGACGACGACGCCCGCTCCCAGGGCTGGGAGGTCGAGACCCGCACCTCCACCGCCAAGGCCGACCAGGACTGGCTGGTCGACGCCCGCACGGGCAACGTCACGGCGGACCGGTCGGACGACTGACGCGGCCGGGGCTTCTCAACGCCGATTCACGGCTGATTGGCGGCGGGTCCGCCCGGGTGCGGGCGGGCTCGACGTCGGTTGGAGGAGGGTGAGGACGGTCGGGGCCAGTACCGCCACCCCTGCCACCACGAAGCACGCCCCGAGCGGTAGGCGGCCCACCAGCAGCCCCGCCGCCATCGCCCCGCCCGAACTCCCGGCGTTCACGCCCGTGTTGATCCAGGCTCCGGCCCGTGTCCGCGCCCCGGGTGCCGCCGTCTCGTCGGCCAGCAGGTACGCGGTCGTCAGCGCGGGCGCGACGAAGACGCCGGCACAGGCCACAGCCGCCGCGAGCGTCCACAGCCCGGGGGCGAGGCCGGCCGCGGCGAGGGTCAGGCCCAACCCCGCCGCCAGCCTGGGCAGTCGTACGCGAGCGGGCGTACGCCAGTCGACCGCGCCGTTGAGCAGGCCGCCCACCGCGCTGCCCGCCGAGAGCGCGGCGAGCACCCACGCGGCGGAGTCGGCGCCCAGGTGACGCTGTTCGGCGAAGGCGACGACGAGGAGTTCGACGACGCTGAGCGAGAGGCCGACGCCGGTCGCGACGACGACGGGTTGCAGGAGCGCCCGCCCGGACAGCGGCGAACTCTCCTTGGCCGACGGCGACTTCGGCCGGGACCCGGCATCCGCGGGCCGCGCCCCGCCCACCGCCGGTGACGTCACGAAGGCCAGCGTGCCGACCGCCATCAGCACCGCGCTCAGCAGCACACCGGCGGCCGGCGAGGCGAACCCCACCACCACGCCGACCACCAAGGGACCGGTGACGAACAGGAGTTCCTCCGCGACCCCGTCCAGGCCGTACGCGCGCTGCAACATCCCGCGCTCGACGACGAGTTCGGCCCACACGGCACGCATCGTGGGTCCCAGCGGAGGCGCACACGCGCCGGTGACGGCCGCGATCACGCCGAGCGCCGGCGCGGGCGTGCCGGGGCGCCAGGTGGCCGCCGCCAGCACACAGAGCAGCCCCGCGTACAGCAGCGCCATGGGTGTCAGCGCACGGCGCGGCCCGTACCGGTCGACCAGGGCCGCCCGATACGGCATCAGGAAGACGCCGGTGGCGCCGAACAGGGCCATGACCGTGCCGGCCACGGCGTACGACCCGGTCGCCCGGGTCACGGAGAGCATCACGGCGACGGAGACGACCCCGTAGCACAACCGCCCCACGAGGGCGGCGAGAAAGGTACGGCGGGCGTGCGGGACGCGCAGAACGGCGGCATACGAAGGCCGCGGAGAAGACGACGCGGACATGCGAAGGGTTCCTCAACTGAAGGCGGTGAAGGGGACGCCGAGGGACCGCGACGGCGACATCCGTACGCGCCGATCGCGGGCCGGGGCGAGCCCTATGCCAAGAGGAGGAACACGGGGGCAAGTTAGCAGCGGAGGGCGGGGGTTGACCACGTCTTTTCTCACCGGACGTCATCAACGCCGGACCAGATCACCCACCCAAGGGGCGCGGGACTGTATCGATGTGCGGCTCCGCCGCGTGGGCGCGACCAGCCACGAACAGCCCGTACTCGCCGTAGAAGCGCACCCGGCACACGAAAGGGCGCCCCCACGTCACCCCCGCGTGAGCCCGGCAACCAACTCGTCCGCGGCCCGGTACGGATCCAGCTCCCCGGCGACGATCCGCTCCGCGAGAGCGCCGAGGCGCCGGTCTCCGCGCAGATCCTCGATGCGTTCCCGCAAGGCCGTCACCGCGATGGTCTCCACCTCACGAGCCGCGCGCCCGCGCCGCCGCTCCGTGAGAACCCCCCGCTCCTCCATCCACGCCCGGTGCTTCTCCAGCGCCTCGACCACCTCGTCGATGCCCTCGGACCGCGCGGCGACCGTCTTGACGATCGGCGGACGCCAGTCGCCGGGACCGCGGGACTCCCCGAGGCCCAGCATGTGGTTCAGCTCGCGGGCGGTCGCGTCCGCGCCGTCGCGGTCGGCCTTGTTGACGACGTAGACGTCGCCGATCTCCAGGATTCCGGCCTTCGCGGCCTGGATGCCGTCGCCCATGCCGGGGGCGAGCAGGACCACGCTCGTGTCCGCCTGGGAGGCGATCTCCACCTCCGACTGCCCTACGCCGACCGTCTCCACCAGGACCACGTCGCAGCCCGCCGCGTCCAGGACGCGGATCGCCTGCGGGGCCGCCCACGCGAGCCCGCCGAGGTGGCCGCGCGTGGCCATGGAGCGGATGTAGACGCCGGGGTCGGAGGCGTGGTCCGACATGCGGACGCGGTCGCCGAGGAGGGCGCCGCCGGAGAAGGGCGAGGACGGGTCGACGGCCAGGACGCCGACCCGCTTGCCCTGCTTGCGGTACGCGGTCACCAGGGCCGCGGTGGACGTGGACTTGCCGACGCCCGGCGATCCCGTCAGACCGACCACGTACGCGTTGCCCGTCAGCGGTGCCAGGGCCGCCATGACCTCCCTGAGCTGCGGGGACGCCCCCTCCACGAGGGAGATCAGCCGGGCCACGGCCCGCGGCCGGCCTTCCCTGGCCTGGGCCACCAGAGAGGAGACGTCCTGCATCACAGCTCCGTTCGCATAAGAGGCATCTTGGCGATACCGCTACAGGTACCGCTCAGGCCTTGGCTACCCGCACGATCAGCGCGTCACCCTGCCCGCCGCCACCGCACAGCGCCGCCGCGCCGACCCCGCCGCCCCGCCGCTTCAGCTCGAGCGCCAGGTGCAGGACGAGCCGGGCGCCCGACATGCCGATCGGGTGGCCCAGGGCAATGGCACCACCGTTGACGTTCACCCTTTCCGGGGACACCCCGAGGTCCTTCATCGACTGGACCGCGACGGCCGCGAACGCCTCGTTGATCTCGATCAGGTCGAGGTCGGAGACGTCCAGGCCCTCCTTCTTCAGGGCGTGCAGGATGGCGTTGGAGGGCTGGGACTGGAGGGAGTTGTCCGGCCCCGCCACGTTCCCGTGGGCGCCGATCTCCGCGATCCACTCCAGGCCCAGCTCCTGCGCCTTGGTCTTGCTCATGACGACCACGGCCGCCGCACCGTCCGAGATCTGCGAGGCGGAGCCCGCGGTGATCGTGCCGTCCTTGGTGAACGCCGGACGCAGCTTGCCGAGCGACTCGGCGGTCGTGTCGCCGCGGATGCCCTCGTCCTTGCTGAAGAGGACCGGGTCGCCCTTGCGCTGCGGGATCTCCACCGGGGTGATCTCGGCCTCGAAGACGCCGTTCTTCTGCGCGGCGGCGGCCCGCTGGTGGGACTGGGCGGCGATCTCGTCCTGCTCGGGGCGCGCGATGCCGAGCCGCGTGTTGTGCTTCTCCGTCGACTCGCCCATGGCGATGTTCTCGAAGGCGTCGGTGAGACCGTCGTACGCCATGGCGTCGAGCATCTCGATCGCCCCGTACTTGTAGCCCTCACGGGACTTGGGGAGCAGGTGGGGCGCGTTGGTCATGGACTCCTGGCCGCCCGCGACGACGATCTCGAACTCACCTGCACGGATGAGCTGATCGGCGAGGGCGATCGCGTCGAGGCCCGACAGACACACCTTGTTGACGGTGAGCGCCGGGACGCTCATCGGGATGCCCGCCTTGACCGCGGCCTGGCGTGCCGGGATCTGCCCTGCCCCGGCCTGGAGCACCTGGCCCATGATCACGTACTGCACCTGGTCGCCGCCGATACCCGCACGGTCGAGGGCGGCCTTGATCGCGAAGCCGCCGAGGTCGGCTCCGGAGAAGGACTTGAGCGAGCCGAGCAATCGTCCCATCGGGGTGCGGGCCCCCGCGACGATCACGGAGGTAGTGCTGTTCGTTCCAGACATGAGGTGCGATCCCCTTCCAGCTGCACAGCTGAAGAAGTGAACGAGGGTTTACTTCGAATGTACTGAGCGGTAGTGCACCCCGTCATCGGGCCGTCGGTGTGATCGCGCGCACGTTGCGTAACCACGGCGGTCGCGCTGCACTGACTCCATGCTGACGCGAATCGACCACATCGGGATCGCCTGCTTCGACCTCGACCGGACCGTCGAGTTCTACCGGGCCACGTACGGCTTCGAAGTGTTCCACTCCGAGGTCAACGAGGAGCAGGGCGTCCGCGAGGCCATGCTCAAGATCAACGACACCTCCGACGGCGGCGCCTCCTACCTGCAGCTCCTGGAGCCGACCCGCCCGGACTCGACCGTCGCCAAGTGGCTCGACAAGAACGGCGAGGGTGTCCACCACATCGCTTTCGGTACGGCGGACGTCGACACGGACTCGACGGACATCCGCGACAAGGGCGTACGGGTTCTGTACGAAGAGCCGCGACGCGGCTCCATGGGGTCACGAATCACGTTCCTGCATCCAAAGGATTGCCACGGTGTACTGACAGAACTGGTCACTTCGGCGCCTGTTGAGTCACCTGAGCACTGACCCTCGTACATAAGGGCCGGTAGGGTTGGGGGCGGTCGTCGCCGGAACGTGGGCGGCCGGGTCCTGCCGTCGTCGGCGGGACGGAGCCGGGGTCCGGGTTTCGGGGGGCGAGCGTCGGGCAGCAGCCCGTGCTCCGCCGTTGATCTGACACCATTCCCCGGGGGCCCCGTTCGGCGGATGAACGGAGTTCTTGGAGACAGACGCGACCAGGGGACGGATGGGACCGCGCAGTGCGGGGCTACGAACGCCAGGAGCGAGAGCCGGCGGCTGACGTCGACCACCTCTCTCGGTTCGAGGCCGAGATGGAGCGGCTGAAGACCGAGCGGGAAAAGGCGATTCAGCACGCCGAGGACCTCGGCTACCAGGTCGAGGTGCTGCGCGCCAAGCTGCACGAGGCGCGCCGCACCCTCATGTCCCGGCCGGCATACGACGGCGGGGACATCGGCTATCAGGCCGAGCAGATGCTCCGTAATGCCCAGATGCAGGCCGACCAGCTGCGCCAGGACGCGGAGCGGGAGCTGAGCCAGGCCCGGGCGCAGACCCAGCGCATCCTCCAGGAGCACGCGGAGAACGCGGCCCGGCTCCAGGCGGAGCTGCATCAGGAGGCGGTCACCCGTCGCCAGCAGCTGGACCAGGAACTGTCGGAGCGCCGCCAGACCGTCGAGTCGCACGTCAACGAGAACGTGGCGTGGGCCGAGAACCTGCGCACCCGCTCCGAGTCCCAGGCCCGCCGGCTGCTCGACGAGTCGCGCGCCGAGGCCGACCAGGCCCTGGCCGCCGCCCGCGCCGAGGCCGAGCGGGTCGCCACCGAGGCCCGGCAGCGTCTTGAGATGGACGCCGAGGCGGCCCGCGCGGAGGCCGAGCAGCTGCTGCGCCGCGCCCGCACGGACGCCGAGCGCCTGCTGAACGCGGCCTCCACCCAGGCCCAGGAGGCCACCGACCACGCCGAGCAGCTGCGCAGCTCGACGGCGAACGAGTCGGACTCCGCCCGCCGTCAGGCGACCGAGCTGAGCCGGGCCGCCGAGTCCCGGATCGCCGAGGCCGAGACCTCGTTGCGCGAGGCGCGCCTGGAGGCCGAGAAGGTCCTGACGGAGGCCAAGGAGGCCGCCGCCAAGGCGCTCGCCAGTGCCGAGTCGACCAACGAGCAGCGCACGCGTACGGCGAAGGAGCAGGTCGCCCGGCTGGTCACGGAGGCCACGAAAGAGGCCGAGACCACCAAGGCGGACGCCGAGCAGGTCGTCGCCGACGCCCGCGCCGAGGCCGAGAAGATCATCGCCGAGGCCGACGAGCGCGCTCGCACCCTCACCGCCGAGGAGACCGCCTCCCAGCTCGGCAAGGCGGCCAAGACCGCCGAGGACGTCCTCAACCGCGCCTCCGAGGAGGCCAAGAACACCACCAAGGCGGCCACCGAGGAGGCCGAGCGCATCCGCGCCGAGGCCGAGGCGGAGGCGGACCGGCTGCGCGCCGAGGCGCACGACATCGCCGAGCAGCTCAAGGGCACGGCGAAGGACGACACCAAGGAGTACCGCGCCAAGACGGTCGAGCTGCAGGAGGAGGCCCGCCGGCTGCGCGGCGAGGCCGAGCAGCTGCGCGCCGACGCGGTCGCCGAGGGCGAGAAGATCCGCGCGGCGGCCCGCAAGGAGGCCGTCCAGCAGATCGAGGAGGCGGCCAAGACCGCCGAGGAGCTGCTGTCCAAGGCGAAGCAGGACGCGGACGAGCTGCGCGCGAAGGCCACCACGGACAGCGAGAAGGTCCGCACCGAGGCCATCGAGCGCGCCACGACGCTGCGCCGGCAGGCCGAGGAGACCCTGCAGCGCACCCGGCAGGAGGCGGAGCGGCACCGCGAGGAGGTCGTCGAGCAGGCCGAGGGCATCATGGCCGACGCCGAGCGGGCCTCGCGCGAGCTGCGCGAGGAGACCGAGCGGGGTGTCGAGGCCAGGCGCCAGGAGGCTGCCGGCGAGCTGACGCGGCTGCACACCGAGGCGGAGGAGCGGATCGCCGCCGCCGAGCAGGCGCTGACGGACGCCCGCGAGGAGGCCAACCGGATCCGCCGTGAGGCGGCCGACGAGGCCGAGCGCCTGCGGACCGAGGCCGCCGAACGGATCCGCACCCTGCAGCAGCAGGCGGAGGCGGAGGCCGAGCGGCTGCGTGACGAGGCCGCCGGCGACGCGTCCGCGTCCCGGGCCGAGGGCGAGGCCGTCGCCGTACGCCTGCGGTCGGACGCGGCGGCCGAGGCCGAGCGGCTCAAGACCGAGGCGCAGGACACCGCCGACCGGGTGCGGGCGGAGGCGCTGGCCGCCGCCGAGCGGCTGGGCACGGAGGCGTCCGAGACGCTGGCCGCCGCGCAGGAGGAGGCCAACCGGCGCCGCCGCGAGGCCGAGGAGCTGCTCGGTGCCGCGCGCACCGAGGCCGACCAGGAGCGCGAGCGGGCCCGCGAGCAGAGCGAGGAACTGCTGGCCTCGGCGCGCAACCGCGTCGAGGAGGCGCAGGCCGAGGCGGTCCGGCTGGTCGAGGAGGCCGACCGGCGCGCGAACGAGATGGTGTCGGCGGCCGAGCAGCACGCGCAGCAGGTACGGGACTCCGTGGCCGGGCTGCACGAGCAGGCGCAGGACGAGATCGTCGGGCTGCGTTCGGCCGCCGAGCACGCGGCGGACCGCACCCGGCGCGAGGCGGAGGAGGAGTCGGACCGGGTCCGCGCCGACGCCTACGCCGAGCGGGAGCGGGCCACCGAGGACGCCAACCGGGTCCGGCGCGAGGCACGCAGCGAGACGGACGCGGCCAAGGCACTGGCCGAGCGCACGGTCGGCGAGGCGATCGCGGAGGCGGAGCAGCTGCGCTCGGAGGCCTCGGAGTACGCCCAGCGGGTGCGTACGGAGGCGTCGGACTCGATCGCGGAGGCCGACCAGGCCGCCGCGCGCACCCGGGCGGAGGCCCGCGAGGACGCCAACCGGATCCGTTCGGACGCGGCGAACCAGGCGGACACCCTCATCACCGAGTCGCGCAACGAGGCGGAGCGGCTCACCGCGGAGACGATCACCGAGGCGGACCGGGTGCGGTCCGAGGCCATCTCCAAGGCGGAGCGGCTCATCGCGGACGCCACCGGGGACGCGGAGCGGCTGCGCGCCGAGGCCGCGGACACGGTCGGGGCGGCCCAGCTGCACGCCGAGCGGACCCGCGCCGAGTCCGAGCGCGTCAAGTCCAACGCCCGCGAGGAGGCCGAGCGGGTCACCGCGGCGGCGCGCGAGGAGGCCGAGCGCACCCTCGACGAGGCCCGCAGGGACGCCAACAAACGGCGCTCGGACGTCGCCGAGCAGGTCGACACCCTCATCACGGAGACCACGGCCGAAGCGGACAAGCTGCTCACCGAGGCCCAGCAGCAGGCGCACCAGACCACCGCCGACGCGGAGGGGCAGGCCGACTCGATGGTGGGCGCGGCCCGTACGGAGGCCGAGCGGCTGGTGTCGACGGCGACGGTCGAGGGCAACTCGCTGGTGGAGAAGGCCCGTACGGACGCGGACGAGCTGCTCGTCGGTGCCCGCCGGGACGCCACCTCGATCCGGGAGCGCGCGGAGGAGCTGCGCGACCGGATCACCGGCGAGATCGAGTCGTTGCACGAGCGGGCCCGGCGCGAGTCGGCGGAGACGATGCGGTCGACGGGCGACCGCTGCGACGCACTCATCAAGGCGTCCGAGGAGCAGCTGGCCAAGGCGCAGGCGAAGGCCAAGGAGCTGGTCTCGGAGGCCAACTCGGAGGCGGGCAAGGTCCGGATCGCCGCGGTGAAGAAGGCCGAGGGGCTCCTGAAGGAGGCCGAGCAGAAGAAATCGGCCCTCGTGAAGGAAGCCGAGGAGCTCAAGGCGGAGGCGATCCGCGAGGCCAAGCACACGGTCGAGGAAGGAAAGCGCGAGCTGGAGATCCTTGTGCGCCGGCGCGAGAACATCAATGCCGAGATCTCCCGTGTCCAGGACGTCCTGGAAGCGTTGGAGTCTTTTGAGACTCCGTCGGCCGGCAAGGACGGCGGAGTCAAGACGGGCGCTACGGTGGGGGCCCCTCGATCGAGTGGCAAGTCGTCAGACGGCTAGCCCGGCAAGCGAGTTCGGTTCAGGTACCTTCTGGGGCCTTTGGCCGGATCTTTGGCAAGTCGTCCACAGGTTAGCCACTCAAAAGGGGTGTCATTCTCCAGATCAAACACGTATCCGCTCGATGACACACCGCTTCGGCCCCTAGGATTCCCCCTATCACCTCACCGGTCTCATTTGACAGGAACCCCATGAGCGACACTTCCCCCTACGGCTTCGAGCTAGTGCGGCGTGGGTACGACCGCGCTCAGGTGGACGAACGGATCTCCAAGCTCGTCTCCGACCGTGACAGCGCTCTCGCCCGTATCACCGCCCTGGAAAAGCGCATCGAGGAGCTCCATCTCGAAACGCAGAACGCCGCGGCCCAGGTAAGCGACGCGGAGCCGTCGTACGCCGGTCTCGGCGCGCGGGTCGAGAAGATCCTCCGCCTCGCCGAGGAAGAGGCAAAGGATCTGCGCGAGGAGGCCCGGCGCGCGGCCGAGCAGCACCGCGAACTCGCGGAGTCCGCTGCTCAGCAGGTCCGCAACGACGCAGAATCGTTCGCTGCGGAGCGCAAGGCGAAGGCCGAGGACGAGGGCGTCCGGATCGTCGAGAAGGCGAAGAGCGACTCCGCCCAGCTGCGCGGCGAGGCCCAGAAGGACGCACAGCAGAAGCGTGAGGAGGCCGACGCTCTCTTCGAGGAGACCCGCGCCAAGGCCGCCCAGGCCGCCGCGGACTTCGAGACGAACCTCGCCAAGCGCCGCGAGCAGTCGGAGCGCGACCTGGCGTCCCGTCAGCAGAAGGCCGAGAAGCGTCTCGCGGAGATCGAGCACCGCGCGGAGCAGCTCCGGCTCGAGGCGGAGAAGCTGCGCACGGACGCCGAGCGTCGCGCCCGCCAGACGGTGGAGACGGCTCAGCGTCAGGCCGAGGACATCGTCGCCGACGCGAACGCGAAGGCCGACCGGATCCGTTCGGAGTCCGAGCGCGAGCTGGCCGCCCTCACCAACCGCCGCGACAGCATCAACGCCCAGCTGACGAACGTCCGCGAGATGCTCGCGACGCTCACGGGTGCCGCGGTGGCCGCCGCCGGTTCGCCGGTCGAGGACGAGCCCATCTCCCGTGGGGTTCCGGCGCAGCAGTCCCGGTAAGCACCGGCTTCGCTGACGAACAGCGCGATCAGAGGCCCGTACCGTCTCCCCCGGAGGTACGGGCCTCTGGCGTGTCCGGCCGTCCGGCCAGGGGCAGGAAGACGTCGTCGACGATCCCGACGAGGACGTGGTCCTCGATCGGGGTCCGGCTGAGCAGCATCTCGTAGCGCAGCAGGGCGGCCGGCACCGAGACGACCCGGGCGGGCAGGTCGGCGGTGGCGATCTCGCCGCGCTCGGCGGCCCGCTCCAGCAGGGTGCGCATGATGTCCGGCATGATCCCGAAGGTCGTGGGGTCCAGATCGGGCGCCTCGCCCAGGAGTCCGACCACGACGTCCGACCCCATGTCCCGTTGCCGTTCCGCCATCAGCCGCAGGACGGTCAGGACGTCCGCGCGCAGCTCGCCGGTGTCCGGGACGTGGTCCGTGATCGTCCCGAAGCGGTGCGGCAGGGCCGCCTTGACCAGCTGGGCGCGGTTGGGCCAGCGCCGGTAGAGGACCTGCTTGCCGGTCCGGGCCCGGGCGGCGACGCCCTCCATGGTGAGCCCGGCGTAGCCGACGGCCGCCAGCTCCGCCCAGACGGCGTCCAGGATGTCGGCCTCCAGGGCCGCACCCCGGCGCCGCGTGGTGCTCCCGCTGTCGGCGGTCATCGGCCATCCCTTCGAGGGACCTCGTGTCCCGAGCGATCGCGCGTCCCGAGGGACCCTGCCCTTTAAGAGACCTTGCGTCTCCTACGAGACTAACCTACAGTCGATTAGAGACGCACCGTCTCTAAAAGAGCGACCCGTGCCCGAGGAGCCCGCCGTGCCCGCCACCACCGCGCCCCGCCCCGCCCCCGAACGCCTCGATCCCGCCGTCCTCCGGCTCGCCGGGATCCTGGTGCTCGGCGCCCTCGCGGCCCTGCTGGACAGCACGATCGTGTCCATCGCCATCGACACCCTCGGCCGCGAGCTGCACACCACGACGGCGACCGTGCAGTGGGTGAGCACCGGCTATCTGCTGGCCCTGGCCACGGTCGTGCCGGTCTCCGGCTGGGCGGTGGAGCGGTTCGGCGCCCGGCGCGTCTGGCTCGGCGCCCTGCTGCTGTTCCTGGCCGGGTCGGCGCTGTGCGGACTGGCCTGGAACATCGGCGCGCTCATCGTCTTCCGGGTGGTCCAGGGCATCGGCGGCGGACTGCTGCTCCCGGTCCTGCAGACCCTGGTCGTCCGGGCCTCGGGCGGCCGCAACCTCGGCCGCCTGATGGCCCTGATCACCCTGCCCGTCGTGGTCGTACCGATCCTCGGCCCGGTCCTCGGCGGCCTGATCGTCGGCCACCTCAGCTGGCGCTGGATCTTCTACGTCAATCTGCCGATCTGCCTCGTCGCCCTGGCCCTCGCCCGGCGCGGGGTCCCCAAGGACGAACCGGGCCCGGCACCGCGTATCGACGTCCTGGGCCTGCTGCTCCTCTCCCCCGGGCTCGCGACCCTGATCTACGGCCTCTCCGAGAACGGCCTCGCCCGCGCGGTCGCGCTCCCGGTGGGCGCGGTCCTCGTCGCCGGCTTCGTGGTCCACGCCCTGCGCTCCAAGGCACCGCTCGTCGACGTCCGGCTGTTCCGCGACCGCGCCTTCGCCGTCTCCTCGGCGCTGATGTTCCTGAACGGCCTGACACTCTTCGGCGGGATGTTCCTGCTCCCCCTCTACTACCAGCAGTCCCGCGGCGAGAGCGTGATCGCGGCCGGCCTGCTGCTGGCCCCGCAGGGCCTGGGCAGTCTGCTGGCCCGCGTCACCGGCCCGCTCACCGACCGGGTCGGCCCGCGCCCGGTCGTCGTGGCCGGCCTGCTCCTGACCGCCCTCGGCACCCTCCCCTTCGCCTTCCGGCACCCCGTCCCCGCCCTGCTCCCCGCCGCCCTGGTCGTCCGGGGCCTGGGCATGAGCGCCGCCAACATGGCCGTGATGGTCGGCGCGTACGAGGGCCTGGACCGCCGCCGGATCCCCGACGCCGGCACGGCGATCCGCGTCCTCCAGCAACTCGGCGGCTCCTTCGGCACGGCCGTCCTCGCGGCGCTCCTGACCCGCGGCACGGGAGCGACCGCGTTCCCGCACACCTTCGCGTGGACGACCGTGTTCACGGTTGTTGCCTGTGCCGTCGGACTTTGTTTGCCCGTCCGGGTGGCATCGGCCGAACCGTCCCTTTAGCGTGGCCGCATGATCGAGCTCGAGGGGCTGACCAAGCGGTACGGCGAGAAAATGGCGGTCGACAACCTCACCTTCGCGGTGAGACCAGGGATCGTGACCGGTTTCCTCGGGCCGAACGGCGCCGGCAAGTCGACGACGATGCGCATGATGCTCGGGCTCGACCGGCCGACGGCGGGTGACGTCCGTATCGACGGCGAGCACTACGACCACCTCAAGGACCCGCTCAAGTACATCGGCGCGCTGCTCGACGCGAAGGCCATGCACGGCGGGCGCAGCGCGTTCAACCACCTGCTCTGCCTCGCGCAGAGCAACGGCATCCCCAAGAGCCGGGTCTCCGAGGTACTGGACACCGTGGGGCTCACCTCGGTGGCCAAGAAGAAGGCCAAAGGGTTCTCGCTGGGCATGGGGCAGCGGCTCGGGATCGCGGGCGCGCTGCTCGGGGATCCGCGGATCCTGATGTTCGACGAGCCGGTCAACGGGCTCGACCCCGAGGGCATCCACTGGATCCGCAACCTGATGAAGTCCCTTGCGGGGCAAGGGCGGACGGTGTTCGTGTCCAGCCACCTCATGAGCGAGATGGCGCTGACGGCCGATCACCTCGTCGTCATCGGACAGGGCCGGCTGCTCGCCGACACCTCCATGGCCGACTTCATCCAGCAGAACTCCCGTTCCTTCGTCCGGATCCGCTCCCCGCAGCGCGAGCGCCTGCTCGACGTGCTGCACGAGGCCGGCGTCACCGTCGTCGAGTCCGGCAGCGGCGCGCTGGAGGTGGACGGCGGCAAGGCCGAGCGGATCGGCGAGCTGGCCGCGCAGCACCAGATCGTGCTGCACGAGCTGAGCCCCCAACAGGCCTCCCTGGAGGAGGCGTTCATGCAGCTGACCGCGGAGTCGGTGGAGTACCACGCGCACTCCGACGACCCCTCCGCCGCGACGCCGGGAACCCCGGCGACCCCGCGGCAGCCGTGGGGCGACGACTGGAAGAGGAGCTGACCATGGCGGCGACCCAGGTCGTACGGTCCGAGTGGACCAAGATCAGGTCGGTGGCCTCGACGGTGTGGACGCTCTCCCTCGCCGTGGTCGTCACCATCGGTCTCGGCATGCTGATCTCCGCGCTGTCGGCGAACGACTTCGACAACCTGAGCCGGAACGACAAGCTCTCCTTCGACCCGACGTTCATCAGCTTCGCCGGGATGAGCCTCGGCCAGCTCGCGATGATCGTGTTCGGGGTGCTGGTCGTCTCGAACGAGTACAGCACCGGCATGATCCGCACCTCGCTGGCCGCCGTACCGCAGCGCGCCACCTTCCTGTTCAGCAAGATCGCCGTCGCGTCCGGTCTCGTCCTGGTCGTGGGCCTGGTCACCAGCTTCGTCACCTTCTTCCTCGGACAGGCGATGCTCGGCTCGCACAAGGCGTCCATCGGCGACTCGGGCGTGCTGCGGGCGGTGATCGGCGGCGGGCTGTACATGACCCTGATCGCGCTGTTCTCGATGGGCGTGGCCACGATGCTGCGCTCGCCGATGCTCTCGCTGGGCATCCTGATGCCGTTCTTCTTCCTGATCTCCAACATCCTGGGGAACGTCTCGGCGACGAAGAAGATCGGCCAGTTCCTGCCCGACCAGGCCGGCAGCAAGATCATGCAGGTGGTCACCCCGATCGACGACGACACCCCGTACGGCCCCTGGGGCGGCCTCGGAATCATGGCCCTGTGGGTACTCGCGTCGATCATCGGCGCCTACGTGCTGCTGAAGAGGCGTGACGCCTAGTATCGAAGGCGGACGGCAACCTTTTACTTGCCCTTGAGCGGAACCGTCAGCGCCTCGGTATCCTCCTAACCCTTACGGGGGGCGTGTGCCCCGCTGTCCTGAACCTTTCGATGGGTGCGGAGCATGATCGAGGCAGTCGGCCTGACCAAGCGCTACGGCGACAAGACCGCTGTGTACAACCTCTCCTTCCAGGTGCGGCCCGGCGCCGTCACCGGGTTCCTGGGGCCCAACGGCTCGGGCAAGTCGACGACCATGCGCATGATCCTGGGCCTCGACAACCCCACCGCGGGCCAGGTGACGATCGGCGGCCACCCCTACCGCAACCTGCCCAACGCGCCCCGCCAGGTGGGCGCCCTGCTCGACGCCAAGGCCGTGCACGGCGGCCGGTCCGCCCGCAACCACCTGCTCTGCCTGGCCCAGCTGTCGGGCATCCCGGCCCGCCGGGTCGACGAGGTGCTCGGCGTGGTCGGTCTGCACGAGGTGGCCAGGCGGCGCTCGAAGGGCTTCTCGCTCGGTATGGGACAACGGCTCGGCATCGCCGCCGCGCTCCTCGGCGACCCCCAGGTGCTGCTCTTCGACGAGCCGGTCAACGGCCTCGACCCCGAGGGCATCCTCTGGGTGCGCAACCTGATGAAGGCGCTCGCGGCGGAGGGCCGTACGGTCTTCGTCTCCTCGCACCTGATGAGCGAGATGGCGCTGACCGCCGACCACCTCATCGTGATCGGACGCGGTCAGCTGCTGGCCGACATGGGCGTCCGGGACTTCATCGCGGCGAACTCCGCCGGCTTCGCGCGCGTGCGCACCCCTGACACCGAGCCGCAGCTGCGCGAGAAGCTGACCTCCGCGCTGACCGAGGCGGGCGGGCACGTGATGTCCGAGCAGGACGGCGCGCTGCGGGTGACCGGGCTGCCGCTGCCGAGCATCAGCGACATCGCGCACGACACCGACGTACGCCTGTGGGAGCTGTCGCCGCACCAGGCCTCGCTGGAGGAGGCGTACATGCGGATGACGCAGGGCGCGGTCGACTACCGCTCGACGGTCGACCAGAAGGCGGGCCTGATGCAGCCGCTGCCGCCCGGCGCGCAGCCGCCGATGCCGGTGCCGGGACAGGGCCAGCCGGACTGGTACGCCCCGCCGTCGCCGCAGCAGGGCGGCCAGCCGTTCGCGATGCAGCAGGGACAGCCGGGCCCGTACGGCGCGGGACAGCCCCCGGCGGGCGCGTACGGCGCCCCGGGCGCCCCCGCCGCGGACGCACCCAACCCGTACGCCCAGCAGACGCCGCAGGCACCCCAGGCGCCCGCCTCGGCCCCGTCCGCCACGCCCGCGCAGCCCGCGGCCGTCCCGACAACGTCCGCCGACCCGCGGTCGGCCACGCCGGGCACGGCACCGGCCGCCGCTCCGGCGCTCCCGACGGCACCCACCGCCACGCCCGCCCCGCCGGCTCCCGTCGCCGCGTCCGCTCAGCCCGCGCAGCAGCCCGCCGACCTGACCAAGCCCGAGGACGCCCGATGAGCACGCCCCAGACCCCGATGCCGCAGGTCGCCGGAGCCGAGTGGCAGGCGGTGCCCGGTTCGCCGTATCCCAGCTACACCTCGCCGATCCCCGTGACCCCGACGCACCTCGGGAACGCGATCGCCTCGGAGTGGACCAAGATCCGGTCGGTGCGCTCCACGATGTGGACGCTCGGTGTGTTCGTGCTGCTCGTCGTCGGCATCGGGATGCTGGTGGCGACGCTGGTGGCCGCCAACTCGGGCGACGCGGACCTGTCCGGCGAGAACCCGCTGTCGTTCGGGGTCTTCGGGCTGCTCCTCGGCACCATGTGCATCATCACGCTCGGCGTGCTGACCACGGCCTCGGAGTACGGCACGGGCATGATCCGGACCACGATGACCGCGTGCCCGACCCGGGGCCGGGTGCTCGCGGCGAAGGCGATCGTCTTCTTCGTCGTGGCGTTCAGCGTCACGTTCGTGTCGGTGCTGCTGGTCGCGCTGGCGGACGTGGCCCTGCTGGACGGCGCCCGGACACCGAGCAGCACGGAGTGGCTGAAGGGCACCCTCGGCATCTCGCTCTACATCGCGCTGCTCGGCCTGCTCTCGCTGATCATCGGCTCGATCATCCGGCACTCCGCGGGCGCGATCACCATCATGATCGGCCTGGTGCTGGCCCCGCTGGTGATCGCGCTGTTCATGTTCTCCTCGGCCCTGGAGGGCCTGCGCCAGGCGCTGTTCGACTACTCGATCCCGAACCAGCTCAGCGTCTTCTACACCGACGCCCTGAGCGATTCCGGGCCTTCGGGCTGGGAGCCGCTGTGGATCGCGGTGGGCGTGACGGCCGTGGCCTTCGCGGGCGCGGTCGTGCTGCTCCAGAAGCGGGACGTCTGAGCCGTAGAAGAGGCCCGGCGGCCGCGCGACGGGCCTAGAACCTCGGGCTGTTCCTGGACCGCTGCACCCTTGTGGTGCGGCGGTCCTTCGCGTTCCAGCACGCCTTGTGCCAGTGGCGGCGGTCGTCCACGCCCGAGTACTCCGGCCAGGCCACCACGTGCGGGACGCCGGAGGGGATCAGCTGGTCGCAGCCGGGACAGCGGTACGTCTTCCCCTGGGCACTCGCGCCCGCGACATGGCGCACGCTCCACTCCTCGCCCTGCCAGGTCTCCGTCGACTGCCAGCCGCCGTACCGGCCGGACCGCTCGTCGTCGGCGCCGCCGCCGGACGAATTCGACGGATCGGCTCCCTTGGGTCGGTTGCGACGCGGGGACACGGAACACCTCACGGGGCTATACAGGAAGCATGTGTCCGCTCCAGCCTACGGGGCGCGAGCAGGGGTACGCGTAGGGCACCAATCATCTCAAGTCCCCCTCGCCGTGACGCATTCTGCAGACAATCCGCAAATCTCTTCGCCAGGCCGTGTCCTCGGCACGTGTCGTCCGGTTATGCCCGGTGGGGGAGCTCCATGTCGGAGCCAAGGAAGCAGGAAAGAGCGATGCACGTAGGAAGTTTCGTGTTGGCGGCCCAGTTCCCGGGGCAGGGCCAGGGGGAGGCCCTGCACCGCGCGGTCCGCTCGGCGGAGATCGCGGAAGAGGTCGGGCTCGACTCGGTCTGGCTGGCCGAGCACCACTTCGTGCCGTACGGCACCTGCCCGTCGGCGATCACCCTGGCCGCGCTGCTGCTCGGCCGCACCAGCCGCATCCGCGTCGGTACGGCGGTCAGCGTGCTGCCCACCGTCCACCCCGTGGCCCTCGGCGAGCAGGCCGCGCTGCTGCACGTCACGTCCGGCGGACGCTTCTCGCTGGGCGTGGGGCGCGGCGGGCCGTGGGTCGACCTGGAGGTGTTCGGCACGGGCCTGGCCGCGTACGAGCAGGGGTTCCCGGAGTCACTCGATCTGCTGCTGCGCTGGCTGCGCGAGCCCTCGGTGGCGGGCCCCGGCGGGCGGTTCGCCTTCCGTGAGGTGCCGGTCGTGCCGCGGCCCTCGGAGTCCCTGTCGGAGGCGGCGGGACCCGAGGTCGTCGTGGCGTGCACGTCCCCGGCGAGTGTGCGGCTGGCCGCCGAGCGCGGGCTGCCGATGCTGCTCGGGATGCATGTCGGGGACGAGGAGAAGGCCGAGATGATCGCCCTGTGGCGGCAGTACGCGCGCGCGGCCGACCGTCCCGCCGACGAGATCCTCGGCGCGGCCCATGTCTCGGCCGGCGTCTGCCAGATCGCGGACCGGCGCACGGACGCGGTGGAGGCGCTCACCAAGGCGATGCCGGGCTGGCTGAAGCAGGGGCTCGACGCGCATGTCACGGTGGACGGCCGGGCCCGGCAGATGCGCGACCCGCTGGCCTACACGGAGTTGCTCTGCGGACTGCATCCGGTGGGCACGCCCCGGCTGTGCGCGGACCGGCTCGCGGCGACCAGCGAGCGGACCGGCATCACCCGCTTCGCCCTGCTCGTCGAGGGCTCGGGCGATCTGGCGGCCACCGAGGAGAACGTACGGCGACTGGGCACCGAAGTGCTCCCGCAGCTCGACTGACCGTGGACGGATCCCAACTGCCCCGCCCGGCGTGGAACTTGCCGCTCCGTACTGAAATGCACCTCCCGCGTACGGAGCGGCAAGTCGGTGGTGCGGCTCAGCAGTCCCTGAACTCCGGGGACTGGTTGAGCAACTGACTGCGCACCGAGGTGAAGCGGGCCAGCGTCTCGTCGACCGAGGCGTCCAGCGGGAACACCGCCACCCGGTGGCAGTTCTGGAAGGCCAGCCGTACACCGAAGTGGCGTTGCAGCGCGCTGCGTATCGCGTCACTCGCGAGCGCACGCAGCAGCTGACCGCGTGCCTGCTCGTCCGGCGGCGGCGTCTGGTTGTCGGCGAAGTTACCGCCGTCCACCTTCAGCTGGGCCACCAGGGAGCTGATCATCTCCCACGCGTAGGGCAGGGAGGTCCGGACGCAGTCGACGAATTCCGCTTCGTCGACCTCGCCTCGCTCGGCCTGTTCGAGTAGGGCCGGTGAGACGTCGAGCGACATGGGTTCTCCTCTCAGACCCCTGTGGTCCACAGGGGTTCCCGGACAGGTAAGGGAGTTCGCGATACCGAACACGCTGCGTACACGTTTCGCGACCTCCCGTTTACTACGGTAAGCAACCGACCGTGACGGCACCAGGCGAATGCGTACATGCGGAGACCTCGTTAGACCCACAATCGGCCATATATGAACAGGGGTTGTCTCGGGTCTTCCGGGGCGAATCGCGTGGACCACTGCCCGTCGAGTAGCGTTGCCGACCATGCGTCTCGTCATTGCCCGTTGCTCCGTCGACTACGCGGGCCGGCTCACCGCCCACCTCCCCGCGGCACCCCGCCTGATCCTGGTGAAGGCGGACGGCAGCGTCTCCATCCACGCGGACGACCGCGCCTACAAGCCCCTGAACTGGATGTCGCCGCCCTGCACCCTCAAGGAGGGCACGGGCGACGAGGAAGGCGTCTGGACGGTCGTCAACAAGGCCGGCGAGAAGCTGATCATCACGATGGAGGAGATCCTCCACGATTCCTCGCACGAACTCGGCGTGGACCCGGGCCTGATCAAGGACGGCGTGGAAGCACACCTTCAGGAACTGCTCGCCGACCGCATCGACACCCTCGGCGAGGGCTACACGCTCATCCGCCGTGAGTACATGACGGCCATCGGCCCGGTCGACATCCTGTGCCGGGACGCCGAGGGGCAGACCGTCGCGATCGAGATCAAGCGGCGCGGCGAGATCGACGGCGTGGAGCAACTCACGCGCTATCTGGAGCTGTTGAACCGCGATCCCCATCTCGCCCCGGTCCGCGGCATCTTCGCGGCCCAGGAGATCAAGCCCCAGGCCCGCGTCCTCGCCACCGACCGCGGCATCGGCTGCACGGTCCTGGACTACAACGCCCTGCGCGGCATCGAGGACGACAAACTCCGGCTGTTCTGAGGCCTGTTCCGACGCCTCTCCGACCCCGGCGCAGCGAGTTCTTCTACGACAGTGAGGGCCGGGTCCGTCGACACGGACCCGGCCCTCACGCGTCGCGGGTACCTCAGATCACGTCGGCCGAGCCGCTCGCGGTGCCGGTCTCCGGCGCGCTCGCCGAACTGGTGGTCTCCGCGGGGGCACTTGAGGCCGGGCCACTGGCCGTGTCGGTAGTGCCCGGCTCGGTCGGTGGAGTCGTTTCCGTGGGCGGCGTGGTCTCCGTCGGACTCGGCGTCGAGGTGTCGCTCGGCGAAGTCGACGGCGAGGTGGACGGCGTCGTCGAGGGAGTGTTCGACGGCGGCTTCGACGAGGACGAGTGCGACGGCGAGTGCGACGCACCCCCGCCCTGCGTCCCGCTCGGGTCGTCGGACGGCTTGGACGTGTCCGAGGGCGGAGTCGGGTCGTCGGACGTGCCGAAGGTGCCGTCGGGGCCCGGGTCGGTCGGCCGGCTGGTGGCCGTACCGGTGTCGCCCTTGCCGTCGCCGTTCGTCGGCAGGTCGGCGCCCAGGCTGCCGTCCTCGAGGCCCTGGCTCGCGGACGGGTTGGGGCCGACCTGGTTCGACGGATTGTCGGCGTCGTTGTTGGACGTGGCGCCGAGCGTCACCACCGTGCCGAGCACCGCCGCGAGCAGGGCGCCCGCGCCGGCCGCCACGAGGTTGCGCCGGGCCAGGCCCCGCAGGCCGCCGCGGCGGGCCCTGGAGGGGCCGGGGGCCCCGGAGCGGTGGGTGACCAGCGTCGTGTCGCCGCCCGGCGGCAGCGCCAGGACGACCGCGGGGACACCGCCGGGCGGCGACTGCGACTCCTCGGAGCGCGCGTCCGGCACCTCCTCGGCCGCGGTCGAACCGAAGCCCGGCGTGGTGCCGGTCCGGTCGGCGACCAAGGCCAGGGCCCGGCGGCCTGCGACGGTGCCGCGCTTGTCGGCCACCGCGCCGCGCAGGCCCACGGCGGCCTCCAACTCGGCGCGCGCCTGGTCGAACTCTCCGCCGCAGAGCGCGAGAATTCCCAACTCGTGGTGGAAATAGGCCTGTTCCGACACCTCGCCGGACAGCCCGGCGGCCTGGACACCGGACCGCAGGGCCCGCTCCCAGGCGCTCCAGTGCAGCCCCGCGGCGAACGCGGGCGCCGCCGTGCGGGCCAGCTGGACGGTGACGCTCTCCTCGTCCTCGGCGGGCGCCGTGGTGCCCGGCACCAGGAGGTCCAGGGCGGTGAGCAGGGCGTCGGCCTCGGCGCACACCCGCTCCGGGGTGACCGAGGGGTGCCCGGCCCACCAGGCGTAGTGCCGGGCGGCGGCCAGGGCCTGCGTCTCGGCGTCGTCGCCGTATCCCGCGGCCACCAGCTGGGCCGCCACTCCGGCGGCGAGCCGGTAGCGGGTGCCGACCGGGGTGACCAGGCCGCAGCCCGCGAGTTCACCGAGGGCGGCGTCCGCGTGGGTGTCGCCGACCAGCGCCGGCAGATGGGCCTGGTGCGGCACCTCGCCGCCGAGCGCGACGGCGAACCGCAGGGTGGCGCGGGCCGAGGCGCTGAGCCGGGCCGCGAGCAGCGGGGCGGGCGCGGCGGCCTCGCCGAGGGACGGCAGGGGCACCTCGTCGCCGGGCTCGGTCTCGAAGGGCGCGTCCACCGGGAGGGCGTCCGCGAAGACGCCGAACTCGTCGACCGCGCCGGTGCCGTTGCGGATCCGGTCGCGCTGGCGCAGCAGCGCGCCGGCCTGGACGAAGCGCAGCGGCAGGCCCTCGGACTCGAACCAGACGTCGCCGGCCCAGTTGGCCTCCTCCTCGGTGAGGACCCGGCCGACGGCGCGCTCCAGGATCTCCACGCTGCCCGCGCGGTCGAGGCCGGCCAGGAAGACCTCCTCGACGGCGGAGTCGACGGAGGGCGCCGGTACGTCGGGTGTCGCGGCGATCAGGAAGGCGCACTCGGGTGTCGCGTCCAGCAGTTCGTCGAGCGCGGCGCCGCCGAACTCGAGGTCGTCGAGGACGACGACCGCGCCGATCTCCCGGACCAGGGCGCGCATCTCGTCGGGGGCCGGCCGGTACAGGGGCGCGTTGTAGACGGCGTAGAAGAGGTCGTGGAGCAGGTCGTCGGCGGTGCGGTGGAAGCCGTCGAGGCGGACGACGCCGTCGGGGGCGAGGTCCTCGCAGTCCTCGGCGACCAGGTCGAGCAGGCTGGTGCGGCCCGAGCCGGCGGGGCCGGTCAGCAGCACCGAGCGGCCGCGCGCGAGCAGCCGCACCAGGCGCTCACGGTCGTCCTGGCGCTCCAGCAGGGGCAGGGCCGGTCGGGTCTGTCCCGGTGGGACGGGCGGCCGGGCGGCGCGGTCCGTCTCGACGCGCTCGTCGGCCGTGAGCTTCGCCGGTCGCCCCGGGCGCTCGCTGGGCGGGCACGCTTCTATCTCGCTGCCGTCCACGGGATTGACGGTGAGCAGGTAGTCGCCGGTGACGAGCTGCACCGTGCGCGCGAGCGCGGGTGCGGGCTGTCCGAAGTCGGTGGTGAGGGGTTCCCTGGGCGGGCGCTGACGCGGCGGGCTGCCGTCGGCGTCATGGCCGTACTCCTCGGGTCCCCGGTCGTTCGGGTCCATAGGTTTCAAGCCCCCCAAAAGCGCTCGTGTGCTCTTCAAGCCCCTCCCGGCCTTGCCGCACACCACGCTGTCGCTTCTGGTCCGGTGCCCACACGAGGGATCAAGGTGGCGGGCAGGCGAACCCTAAACCTTCGCACAGTATGTCCGACAGCCCGGGGTACCGCGCCGCCCGAGACGTCACAGTCTCGTGAGGATTGCGCGCGCCCGGTGTTTCGCGCCCCGCCCGTCCGCCCGCGCCGGACGTCACACGCGGGGCAGTGACTCCACGCCGATGCCGCCCTCGATCGCCAGGATCCGGTGCAGCCGGGTGGCCACCAGCAGGCGCTGCATCTGCGGCGGTACGTCGCGCAGCACCAGACGCCGGCCGCAGCGGCCGGCCCGCCGGTGGACGCCCATGATCACGCCGAGTCCGGTGGCGTCCCAGGAGTCCAGCTCGGACAGGTCCAGCACCAGATCGCCGACTCCGTCGTCGACGGCCGAGTGCAGGACCGTACGGGCGTCCGCCGCGCTGCGGACGTCGAGGCGGCCCCCGACGACCAGCTCGGCGTGGTCGCCCCTGATGTGCATATGCGCTCCCCGTGAGTGCGGTGGTGTGTCCTCGTACTCCGTGACGGTGGCTGTGCAACGTCTGACTGCTTCAGCGGCGGACAGGTTGCCGTCTGTAAGCGAACCGATACCGAATTCACCCCAGAGGGTGATGCCTCTGGGGACTGTGCGGTTTCAGTGGCGGTACGTACGGGTGTCTCAGTACGTGTAGAAGCCCTGCCCGCTCTTGCGCCCGATGTCACCGGCGTCAACCATCCGGCGCATCAGCTCCGGCGGCGCGAACTTCTCGTCCTGCGTCTCGGTGTAGATGTTGCCGGTGGCGTGCAGCAGGATGTCGACGCCGGTCAGGTCGGCCGTGGCCAGCGGACCCATGGCGTGGCCGAAGCCCAGCTTGCAGGCGAGGTCGATGTCCTCGGCGCTCGCCACGCCCGACTCGTAGAGCTTGGTCGCCTCGACGACGAGCGCCGAGATGAGACGGGTCGTCACGAAGCCGGCGACATCGCGGTTGACGACGACGCAGGTCTTGCCGACGGACTCGGCGAACTCCCGCGCGGTGGCGAGGGTTTCGTCGCTCGTCTTGTACCCGCGGACCAGTTCGACGAGCTGCATCATCGGCACCGGCGAGAAGAAGTGCACGCCGACCACCCGCTCGGGGTGCTCGGTGGCCGCCGCGATCTTGGTGATCGGGATGGCGGAGGTGTTGGACGCCAGCACGGCATCCGGGCGCACGATCTTGTCGAGCGCGCGGAAGATCTCGTGCTTGACCTCCAGCTTCTCGAAGACGGCCTCGACGACGAGGTCGGCGTCCGCGGCGGCGTCCAGATCGGTGGTCGCGGTGATCCGGCCGAGGGCGGCGTCGGCGTCGTGCGCCTCCAGCCTGCCCTTGCTGACGAACTTGTCGTACGACGCCTTGATGCCGTCGGTGCCACGCTTCAGCGCCTCGTCGGTGACGTCCCGGAGGACCACCTCCCAGCCCGCCTGCGCGGCGACCTGGGCGATACCGGAACCCATCAGACCGGCGCCGATGACGGCCAGCTTCCGTGCCACTGTGCGACTCCCCTTTTGAACGCCTTACACGCTGTTTAGTTGCCTCTTCGGCGGACCTTAGCGCTCGTGAAGCGCTGTGTGACCGGTAAGTAACGCGCGTCACGTCTCATCTGACGGACATCACACCGGCACGGGTCACGGGGCGCCACGGACGGCGTAGTTGAGCACCTTCTCGCCCAACAGCTCCTCGATCTCGTCGAGGAGGACGAGCACTTCTCGTGACACTACGTCCGGATTGCGCCCGGCGAGCATCGCGCGGCCGACGCTCACCATGACCATCTGCTGGACCCAGCAGATCTGACCGGCGATCAGGCCGGGCAGGGGGTCGTCCGCGGCGGCGCCCACCTCTTCGCGCAGGGTGGCTTCGAGGTGGTCGAGGATCTCCTGCTGGAGCGTCCACAGGCGCGAACGCAGGGGCGGCGCCTCGTGGATGACGCGCATGAAGCGGCCGTAGCCCGCCATGAGACCGACCCGCGGCGAGACCACCTCGACCTCGGCACGGAGTTCGCGCAGGACGGCCCGGGCGGCCGACTCCCCCGCGTCCCGGCCGCGCACCCACCGGGAGGTCCGCTCCACCACCTCGACGGAACGGTCGAGGAAGAGGTCCTCCTTGGCGGGGAAGTAGTTGTAGACGGTGTTGACCGAGACGTCGGCCGCCTCCGCGATCTCCGCGATGGTCACCTCCATGAACCCGCGCTCCAGGAACAGCCCGGTAGCCATGTCCGAGATGCGCTGCCGCGTCTCGCGCTTCTTCCGCTCCCTGAGCCCTTCCGCCATGGTCCACATCCTAACTTCGATGGACCCTCTGAAACTTTGGGGTCATCGCAAACTTTCAGAGGCTCTGTTTTTCTAGGGCCATGCCCATCATCAGTACGGCCTCACTGGCCCGTACCTTCCAGACCAGGCTCGGCCCGGTGGCGGCCGTGCGCGGTATCGACCTCGCCGTCCGGGAGGGCGAGATCCTCGGCCTCCTGGGCCCGAACGGCGCCGGGAAGACGACCACCCTCCGCATGCTCACGACCCTCCTCGAGCCCACCGGCGGCGCCGCCACCATCGCCGGCCTCGACCTCGCCGGCGCCCCGACCGGAGTGCGCCGGGTCTGCGGGTACGTGGCCCAGTCCGGCGGCGTCGACCCGCAGATCTCCGTACGGGAGGAACTCGTCACGCAGGGGCGCCTGTACCGGCTGTCGAAGGATCAAGCGGCGGCGCGGGCCAGGGAGTTGGCCGACTCCCTCGGCCTCGCCGATCTCCTCGACCGCAGGTGCGGCACGCTCTCCGGCGGTCAGCGGCGGCGCCTGGACATCGCGCTGGCGCTCGCCCACCGCCCGAAGGTCCTGTTCCTCGACGAGCCCACGACCGGCCTCGACCCCGGCAGCCGCGCCGACCTGTGGGACCTGATCCGCGCACTGCGCGACGAGCACGGAACGACGGTCTTCCTGACGACCCACTACCTCGACGAGGCCGACGCCCTCGCGCACCGGCTGGTGATCGTCGACAAGGGCGTCGTCGTGGCCGAAGGCACGCCGAGCGCCCTGAAGCTGCGGTACGGCGGCTCGATCGACGCCACCCTCCAGGACACCTTCCTCGCGATCACCGGCCGCGGCCCCGCCCCGGCCGACGCCGCCCCCGTAGCCGTATAACCGACCCGAACCGCCTTACAGGAGACCGATGTTCGTCCACGACACCGCGCTGATCTACGGCCGCTATCTGCGCCAGTCCCTGCGCTCACGGTTCGCGCTGCTCTTCGGGTTGTTGATGCCGTTGCTGTATCTGCTGTTCTTCGGTCCGCTGCTCACCGGGCTGCCGCTCGGCGGGCGAGGGAGTTCCTGGCAGGTGCTCGTGCCGGGGCTGCTGCTTCAACTCGGGCTGTTCGGGGCCGCGTTCGCGGGGTTCTCGGTCATTGTCGAGAAGGGGCAGGGGGTGGTCGAGCGGATGCGGGTGACGCCGGTCAGCCGGCTCGCGCTGCTGCTCGGCCGGGTCCTGCGGGACGCCACCGTCCTGATCGTCCAGGCGGTCCTGCTCGTGCTGGCGGCGGTGGTGATGGGACTGCGCGCACCGCTGGCCGGCGTACTGATCGGGTTCGCGTTCGTGGGTCTGCTCACGGTCTCGCTGGGCTCGCTGTCGTGCGCCCTGGCGATGCGGGTCCCGACCCCGCAGGAGTTCGGCCCGCTCGTCAACGCCGTGACCCTGCCGTCGATGCTGCTGTCCGGTCTGATGCTCCCGATGACCCTGGCCCCGGGCTGGCTGGACCTGCTCTCGCGCGTCATGCCGCTGCGCTATCTGGTGGACGCGGTGCGGGACGCGTACGTCGGCTGGTACACGAGCGCCCCCATGCTCTACGGGGTCCTGGTGGCCGTCACCTTCGCGACACTGACCGTGACGGTGGGCACACGCGTGTTCCGGACCGCCGGGGCGTAACTACGCTGGCCCCATGGTCAATCTGACGCGCATCTACACCAGGACCGGCGACCAGGGCACCACCGCCCTCGGCGACATGAGCCGGGTCGCCAAGACCGATCTGCGGATCTCCGCGTACGCCGACGCCAACGAGGCCAACGCGGTGATCGGCACGGCGATCGCGCTGGGCGGCCTGGACGAGAAGATCGTCAAGGTCCTCGTCCGCGTCCAGAACGACCTCTTCGACGTGGGCGCGGACCTGTCGACGCCGGTGGTGGAGAACCCGGAGTTCCCGCCGCTGCGCGTCGAGCAGTTCTACGTCGACAAGCTGGAGGCCGACTGCGACCGCTTCAACGAGGAACTGGAGAAGCTGCGCTCCTTCATCCTCCCCGGCGGCACGCCCGGCGCGGCCCTGCTCCACCAGGCCTGCACGGTCGTACGGCGGGCCGAGCGGTCGACATGGGCCGCGCTGGAGGTCCACGGCGAGGTCATGAACCCCCTCACCGCGACCTACCTCAACCGGCTATCGGACCTGCTCTTCATCCTTGCGCGCACGGCGAACGCGAGTGTCGGGGATGTCCTGTGGGTCCCCGGCGGGGAGCGCTGACCCGGTCTCGGATTCCTTGTCCGGGCGCTGCTTGGGCCAGATCACATACGTCAGCGCGATCAGGCCGTGGATGCCGGCGGCCCTGAGCGCCACCCACTGGAAGCTGCGCAGGGAGGACGTGTCGCCGTCGCCGACGTACCAGATGGCGGCCTGGAGCAGGGCGCAGGCGACGGCGGCCATCAGGACCGTGCGCAGCCACAGCCGGCCCTCGTGCAGGGCCCGGGCCGCCCCGTAGCGGGGCGGCCTGGGCGGGCGCGGGGCACCGGCCAGGCGGTGCGCGGCGTGGCCGTCCAGCCAGTGGATCGTGTAGTGGCCGTAGGCGACGGTGAAGCCGATGTAGAGGGCGGCGAGGCCGTGCTCCCAGCTCGGTTCGGCGCCGTTCCTGAGGTCCACGGCCGTCACGACGAACAGGACCAGTTCGAGGACCGGCTCGCACAGCAGCAGCGCCACGCTCGTGCGGCGCATCCTGAGCAGGTAGCGGACGGCCAGCCCGGCGGCCAGCAGCACCCAGAACCCGACCTCGCAGGCGATGATCAGCGCGACGATCACGATGTGCTCCCTTCCTTCCCTTCCAGGCTCCCGGCAGCCGGTGGACGGTTCGTCGTCGCCAGTGACGAAGTCGCGGTACATCGAACGATGCAGTTCGAGACCCTTCCCGGGGAGCAGGCGGGCGGCGCGTGCGCCGTGTTGGATGGAGTCATGGCCGTGACGCTCCCCCGCCCGCACCGCGACGACGTACGCATCGCCGTCGGGGGCCTGCTCGGCGGACTGCTCGTCTGGTCGGTGAGCGTCGGCATCCGGACGCACGACGACTCCATCGTCCGCTGGCACGGCCACTGGCCGATCCTGGTGCCGCTGGTGGTGATGGCCGGCTGCGAGCTGCTGCGCCGGACCCGCCCCCGTACGGGCCTGCTGATCGGCGTGGCCGCGCTGACCGTCGACACGATCACCCAGGGCAACCTGGCCACCCTCGTGATGTTCACGGACCTCGTCTACGCCGGGGTCCTGTACACCCCGCCCGCCACCGCCCGCCGGGTGCTGTGGATCAGCGGGCTGACGACGGTGGTCGCCACCGTGCTGCCCGTCGCCACCCTGCGCAAGCCCGAGGCGCTGCTGATCGGGGTCGCCGTCGGTCTTGTGGCGTTCACGCCCGCGGCCACCGGCTGGATCGTCCGCAACCACCGTGACGCCGCCGACAGCGCCCGGCTGCGCGCCGAACAGACCGCGCTGCTGGCCGAGATGGACCGCGTCCAGGCGGTGACCGCCGAACGCGCCCGGATGGCACGGGAGTTGCACGACATGGTCGCCAACCACCTGTCGGCGATCGCCATCCACTCCACGGCGGCGCTCTCGCTCGACGACCCGAAGACGTCCAGGGACGCGCTGGCCGTCATCCGGGAGAACAGCGTCGAGGGCCTGGCCGAGATGCGCCGGCTGATCGGCATCCTGCGGACCGGGGACGGCACGCCCACCGCGACCCCCACCCTGGACGGCGTCGGCGCCCTCGTCGACACCGCCCGCGCCAACGGCCTCGACGTCGTCCTCGACACCGACCACGACCAGGTCCCGGCCCCCGTCGAACTCGCCGCCTACCGGATCGTCCAGGAGTCCCTGACCAACGCGCTCAAGCACGCCCCGCCCGGCCGGGTCACCGTGGGGCTGGCCCAGCGGGACGGCGTCCTCGACGTCCGTGTCACCAGTCCGTACGGCGACCGGGAGGGTCCGCGCGCCCCGGGTTCCGGCGCCGGTCTGGTGGGGATGCGGGAGCGGGCCGCGCTCCTCGGCGGCACCTTCGAGGCGGGCCCCACCGGCGCGCGGTGGGCCGTGCACGCCACCCTCCCCCTGTCCGAAGGAACCTCCGCATGATCCCCGAAGGGACCGCCGCATGATCCGTGTCCTGGTCGCCGAGGACCAGTCCGCCGTGCGTGCCGGGCTGGTCCTCATCCTGCGCAGCGCACCCGACATCGAGGTGGTCGGCCAGGCGGCGGACGGGGAGCAGGCGGTGTCCCTGGCCCGGGAGTTGCGCCCTGACCTGGTGCTGATGGACGTTCAGATGCCGCGCCTGGACGGGGTGTCGGCGACCCGGCAGGTGGTCGAGGAACACCTCGCGGACGTCCTCGTGCTGACCACGTTCGACCTGGACGAGTACGTCTTCGGGGCGCTGCGCGCGGGCGCCGCGGGTTTCCTGCTGAAGAACACCGATGCCAAGGACCTGTTGGAGGCGGTGCGTACGGTCGCGCGCGGCGAGGGTCTGATCGCCCCGGCCGTCACCCGGCGGCTCATCGCCGAGTTCGCCGCGGGACCGGCGCGACGGCCGGAAGCCGACCTGACCGTCCTCGACGCCCTGACCCGGCGCGAGCGGGAGGTGTTGTCCTGCCTCGGCGAGGGAATGTCCAACGCGGAGATCGCGACCCGGCTGGACATGGCGGAGGCGACGGTGAAGACGCACGTCAGCCGACTGCTGGGGAAGCTGGAGCTGCGCAGCCGGGTGCAAGCGGCCGTACTGGCGCAGGAGTTGGGGATCTGATCCCGTATACGAGTAGTGGTCCAGACCTCTTGACCTGTGGTCCAGACCTTTCTATTCTCGCGGCACCGTGGGTGCGAAGGCTCAGTCGCACCCCCACCCCCGCTCTTTGAGCTCTTTGAAAAGAGGAGGCGCACGATGCGCTTCAGACACAGAGCCGCCGCAGGGTTCGCATCCCTGTTGCTCCCGTTGGCCGGTCTCGTCGGCCTCGCGAGCCCCGCCCAGGCCGCGACCACCGCGACCGCCACCTTCACCAAGACCAGCGACTGGGGCACCGGTTTCGGCGGTCAGTGGACCGTCAAGAACACCGGCACCACGGCCATCAGCACCTGGACCGTCGAGTGGGACTTCCCCTCCGGCACGTCCGTCACCTCCGCCTGGGACGCCGACGTCACGTCCTCCGGCACCCACTGGACCGCGAAGAACAAGTCCTACAACGGCACCATCGCCGCGGGCGCCTCCGTCTCCTTCGGCTTCAACGGCGCCGGCTCCGGCTCGCCCTCCAACTGCAAGCTGAACGGCGGCAGTTGTGACGGCGGCCCCACCGTCCCGGGTGACACGGCACCCTCCGCGCCCGGCACCCCGACCGCCTCGGGCATCACCGACACCTCGGTGAACCTGTCCTGGTCGGCCGCGACGGACGACAAGGGCATCAAGAACTACGACGTCCTGCGCGACGGCACCAAGGTCGCCACGGTGACGACGACGTCGTACACCAACACCGGCCTCACCGCCGGCACCGACTACTCCTACACCGTGCAGGCCCGTGACACCGCGGACCAGACCGGCCCGGTCAGCGGCGCGGTCGCCGTGCATACCACGGGCGGCACCACGACCCCGCCCACGGGCAACAAGGTCAAGCTGGGCTACCTCACCGAGTGGGGCACCTACGACCGCAACTTCCAGGTCAAGAACCTGGTGACGTCGGGCTCGGCCTCGAAGATCACGCACATCAACTACGCCTTCGGCAACGTGACCAACGGGCAGTGCGCGATCGGCGACGCCTACGCCGACTACCAGAAGACGTTCACCGCCGACCAGTCGGTCAGCGGCGTCGCCGACACCTGGGACCAGCCGATCGCGGGCAACTTCAACCAGCTTCGCCAGCTGAAGGCCAAGTACCCCAACATCAAGATCCTGTGGTCCTTCGGCGGCTGGACCTGGTCCGGCGGCTTCGGACAGGCCGCGGCCAACCCGACCGCGTTCGCCAACTCCTGCTACAACCTGGTCGAGGACCCGCGCTGGGCCGATGTCTTCGACGGCATCGACATCGACTGGGAGTACCCCAACGCCTGCGGTCTGTCCTGTGACAGCAGCGGCTCGGCGGCCTACAAGAACCTGATGCAGGCCCTGCGCGCCAAGTTCGGCGCCAACTACCTGGTCACCGCCGCCACCACGGCGGACGGCACCTCCGGCGGCAAGATCGACGCCGCCGACTACGCGGGCGCGGCCCAGTACGTCAACTGGTACAACGTGATGACGTACGACTTCTTCGGCGCCTTCGACGCGGACGGCCCGACCGCCCCGCACTCCCCGCTCACCACCTACAGCGGCATCCCGCAGGCCGGGTTCACCACGGCCGACGCGATCGCCAAGTTCAAGTCGAAGGGCGTCCCCGCGGACAAGCTGCTCATCGGCATCGGCTTCTACGGCCGCGGCTGGACCGGCGTGACCCAGGCCGCACCCGGCGGCTCGGCCACCGGACCGGCGGCGGGCACCTACGAACAGGGCATCGAGGACTACAAGGTGCTCAAGACCAAGTGCCCCGCCACCGGCACGATCGCCGGCACGGCGTACGCCTACTGCGGCAACAACTGGTGGTCGTACGACACCCCGAGCACGATCGCCGGAAAGATGAGCTGGGCCAAGACCCAGGGTCTGGGCGGCGCGTTCTTCTGGGACTTCAGCGGCGACACCAGCAACGGTGAGCTGGTGACCGCCATCAACAACGGGCTCGCGTAAGCGAGTTGACCCTAAGGGTCATCCGTAGGAACTAAGCGACATTGACGCGCTGACCGGGCGGGGCTGCTTCGAGCCACGCGAGGAATCCGGTCAGCGCGTCATCGCTCATGGCGAGTTCGAGACGCGTGCCCCGGTGCAGACAGGTGAGGACCACGGCGTCGGACAGCAGCGCCAACTCCTCCTCGCCCTCGGGCAGTCGGCGGCCGGCCACCTCGATCGCGGCGCGCTCAAGCACCCGGCGCGGACGGTAGGCGTAGGAGAAGACGCGGTACCACTCGATGCGGTCGCCGTTGTAGCGGGCGACGCCGTAACTCCAGCCTTTGCCACTGGTGTCGGATTTCTCCGGGACGTCCCAGCGCAGGGAACAGTCGAAGGTGCCGCCGGAGCGCTGGATGAGTCTGCGGCGCAGACCGAAGACGAACAGCCCCAGTACCACCAGGGCCACCAAGATTCCGCACACAGTCAGAGCGAGGACCATCGACACCGACCTCCTCGTCTCCTAGGTACCGAAAACAGATAACGGAACGGAAAAAACATCCAGATCTGCCTCAGCCGCGACCGGCTCCGGATTGCTCCGGTGCCGATCGCGGCTGAGTGACGTCATCGCAGCTGCGCTGGGATCAAGCTCAGCTCCCAGCCGCCGTACGCAGTCGTACGTCCGCGCGACGCTCGGCGGACGCGTCCCCTTCCGCCTTGGCGCGCTCCAGCTCCCGCTCCGCGCGCTGGACGTCGATCTCGTCCGACAGCTCGGCGATCTCGGCCAGCAGGGACAGCTTGTTGTCCGCGAACGAGATGAAACCGCCGTGGACAGCCGCCACGACCGTTCCCCCGTCGCTCGTACGGATGGTCACCGGGCCCGACTCCAGCACACCGAGCAGCGGCTGGTGACCGGGCATGACGCCGATGTCGCCGGACGTGGTGCGCGCGACGACCAGGGTGGCCTCGCCGGACCAGACCTCTCGGTCGGCCGCGACCAACGCGACGTGCAGCTCAGCAGCCAAGGTTGGCTCCTCGGGTCACCACCCGGCGGTTGTGCCGGGTGTTGGTTACAAGTCTAGTGGGCGTGAATGAGGGGGCGGGACGTGCCCCGCCCCCTCACCTGTGAGTCATAGGACTCACGTCGAGCTCAGGGCTCAGGAGACGCCCAGTTCCTTGGCGTTGGCCTTCAGGTCCTCGATGCCACCGCAGAGGAAGAACGCCTGCTCCGGGAAGTGGTCGTACTCACCGTCGATGATCGCGTTGAACGCGGTGATCGACTCCTCCAGCGGGACGTCCGACCCGTCGACGCCGGTGAACTGCTTGGCGACGTGGGTGTTCTGGGACAGGAAGCGCTCCACGCGACGGGCGCGGTGGACGGTGAGCTTGTCCTCCTCGCCGAGCTCGTCGATACCGAGGATGGCGATGATGTCCTGGAGGTCCTTGTACTTCTGCAGCACCGTCTTGACGCGCATGGCGGTGTTGTAGTGGTCCGCCGCGATGTACCGCGGGTCCAGGATGCGGGACGTGGAGTCCAGCGGGTCCACGGCCGGGTAGATGCCCTTCTCGGAGATCGGACGGGAGAGAACCGTCGTCGCGTCGAGGTGGGCGAAGGTGGTGGCCGGGGCCGGGTCGGTCAGGTCGTCCGCGGGGACGTAGATCGCCTGCATCGAGGTGATCGAGTGACCGCGGGTCGAGGTGATGCGCTCCTGGAGGAGACCCATCTCGTCGGCCAGGTTCGGCTGGTAGCCCACCGCGGAGGGCATACGGCCGAGCAGGGTCGAGACCTCGGAACCGGCCTGTGTGAAGCGGAAGATGTTGTCGATGAAGAACAGCACGTCCTGCTTCTGCACATCGCGGAAGTACTCCGCCATGGTCAGACCGGCCAGGGCCACGCGCAGACGGGTGCCCGGGGGCTCGTCCATCTGACCGAAGACCAGGGCGGTCTTGTCGATGACGCCCGAGTCGGCCATCTCCTCGATGAGGTCGTTGCCCTCACGGGTGCGCTCGCCGACACCGGCGAACACGGAGACACCGTCGTGGTTGTTGGCGACGCGGTAGATCATCTCCTGGATGAGCACCGTCTTGCCGACGCCGGCACCGCCGAACAGGCCGATCTTGCCACCCTTGACGTACGGGGTGAGCAGGTCGATGACCTTGACGCCGGTCTCGAACATCTCGGTCTTCGACTCGAGCTCGTCGAAGTTGGGGGCCTTGCGGTGGATGGACCAGCGCTCGCCCTCGTACTTCTCGTCGCTGTTCAGGACCTCGCCGAGGGTGTTGAACACCTTGCCCTTGGTGAAGTCGCCGACCGGGACGGTGATGCCCGTGCCCGTGTCGGTGACGGCGGCCTGGCGGACCAGACCGTCGGTGGGCTGCATCGAGATGGTGCGGACCAGGCCGTCACCCAGGTGCTGGGCGACCTCCAGGGTCAGCGTCTTCTTCTCGCCGGCGAGGGCCGGGTCGGCCACCTCGACGTGAAGGGCGTTGTAGATCTCCGGCATGGCGTCGACGGGGAATTCCACGTCGACGACCGGGCCGATGACCCGGGCGACGCGGCCCGTGGCAACGGCCGTCTCAACTGTCGTCGTCATTACCTGTCACTCCCCGCGGTCGCGTCGGCCAGGGCTGCGGAGCCACCGACGATCTCGCTGATTTCCTGGGTGATTTCGGCCTGGCGGGCCGCGTTGGCAAGGCGGGAGAGCGTGGTGATCAGGTCTCCCGCGTTGTCGGTGGCCGACTTCATCGCGCGGCGCGTGGCAGCGTGCTTGGAAGCAGCCGACTGGAGCAGCGCGTTGTAGATACGGCTCTCGACGTACCGCGGCAGCAGGGCGTCCAGGACGTCCTCCGCCGACGGTTCGAAGTCGTACAGCGGAAGGATCTCGCCCTTGGGCGCCTCTTCCGCCACCTCTTCGAGGCTGAGCGGAAGCAGCCGGCTGTCGATCGCCGTCTGCGTCATCATCGAGACGAACTCGGTGTAGACGATGTGGAGTTCGTCCACGCCGCCCTCGGCCGTGTCCAGCTCGATGGCCTCGATGAGCGGACCCGCGACCTTCTTCGCGTCCGCGTACGTGGGCTCGTCGGTGAAGCCCGACCACGACTCCACGACCTTGCGCTCGCGGAAGTTGTAGTGGGCCAGACCGCGGCGGCCGACGATGTACGTGTCGACCTCCTTGCCCTCGGCCTCAAGACGCGCGGTCAGCTGCTCCGCGGCCTTGATGGCGTTGGCGTTGAAGGCGCCGGCCAGACCGCGGTCGCTCGTGAGGAGCAGGACCGCGGAACGGGTCGGCGACTCGGCCTCGGTGGTCAGCGGGTGCTTGGTGTTCGAGCCGGTGCCGACCGCCGTGACCGCGCGGGTGAGCTCGGTCGCGTACGGCGTGGAGGCCCTCACCTTGCGCTGCGCCTTGACGACGCGCGAGGCGGCGATCATCTCCATCGCCTTGGTGATCTTCTTGGTCGCGGTGACGGATCGGATGCGACGCTTGTAGACCCGGAGCTGGGCTCCCATGAGTCAGGTCCCTTCCTACGTCACTTGGCCGCGGCCGGGGCGTCCTCGCCGAGGAGCTTGCCGTCCGAGGTCTCGAACTGCTTCTTGAACTCGGTGATCGCGTCCGCGGCGGCGGTGAGAGTGTCGTCCGACATCTTGCCGCCCTCCTTGATGGAGGTCATGAGGCCCTGCTGCTTGCGGTGCAGGTACTCCAGGAGCTCCTTCTCGAAGCGCCGGATGTCGTCGACCGGTACGTCGTCCATCTTGCCGGTGGTCGCGGACCACACCGAGATGACCTGGTCCTCGGTCGGCATCGGCTGGTACTGCGGCTGCTTGAGCAGCTCGACCAGCCGCTGACCGCGCTCCAGCTGCGACTTCGACGCGGCGTCCAGGTCGGAACCGAAGGCGGCGAACGCCTCCAGCTCGCGGTACTGGGCGAGGTCGAGGCGCAGTCGGCCGGAGACCTGCTTCATCGCCTTGTGCTGCGCGGAACCACCGACTCGGGAGACGGAGATACCGACGTTCAGCGCGGGGCGCTGACCGGCGTTGAAGAGGTCCGACTCCAGGAAGCACTGGCCGTCGGTGATGGAGATGACGTTGGTCGGGATGAACGCCGAGACGTCGTTGGCCTTGGTCTCGACGATCGGCAGACCGGTCATCGAGCCCTTACCCATGTCGTCGGAGAGCTTCGCGCAGCGCTCCAGCAGACGGGAGTGCAGGTAGAAGACGTCACCCGGGTAGGCCTCACGGCCCGGCGGACGGCGCAGCAGCAGGGACACGGCGCGGTAGGCGTCGGCCTGCTTCGAGAGGTCGTCGAAGATGATGAGGACGTGCTTGCCGTCGTACATCCAGTGCTGGCCGATGGCCGAACCGGTGTACGGCGCCAGGTACTTGAAGCCGGCCGGGTCGGACGCCGGGGCGGCGACGATGGTCGTGTACTCCAGGGCGCCGGCCTCTTCGAGCGCACCACGCACGGAGGCGATGGTGGAGCCCTTCTGACCGATGGCGACGTAGATGCAGCGGACCTGCTTGTTCACGTCGCCCGAGCGCCAGTTGTCGCGCTGGTTGATGATCGTGTCGACGGCCAGGGCGGTCTTGCCCGTCTGGCGGTCGCCGATGATCAGCTGACGCTGGCCACGGCCGATCGGGGTCATCGCGTCGACGGCCTTGTAGCCGGTCTCCATCGGCTCGTGCACCGACTTGCGGACCATGACGCCCGGCGCCTGCAGCTCCAGGGCGCGGCGGCCGGTGGTCTCGATCTCGCCGAGGCCGTCGATCGGGTTGCCGAGCGGGTCGACGACACGGCCGAGGTAGCCCTCGCCGACGGCGACGGACAGGACCTCTCCGGTGCGGGTGACCGGCTGGCCCTCCTCGACACCGCTGAACTCGCCGAGGATGACGGTACCGATCTCACGCTCTTCGAGGTTGAGCGCGAGACCGAGGGTGCCGTCCTCGAACTTCAGCAGTTCGTTGGCCATGGCCGAGGGGAGGCCCTCGACCTTCGCGATGCCGTCGCCGGCAAGGGTGACCGTACCGACCTCCTCGCGCGAGGCCGCGTCCGGCTTGTACGACTGGACGAAGTTCTCCAGCGCGTCCCGGATCTCCTCCGGCCGGATCGTGAGCTCCGCCATCTGGGTTCCCTGCTCTCCTTGTTGGGCCCGAAGTTTCACTTTGGGGGGATGGGGACTCCCCCCTGAAAGAGGTGAATCCTCTGCACGGCCCAACCGGGCCGTAGGTACGTACTGCTCTGTCACTGCTACTGCGGTACTGCGGTACTGCTCTGCTGCTTTGAAGGTGCTGCTAGCTCGCCAGGCGGCGGGCGGCGTCCTCGATGCGGTCCGCGACCGAACCGTTGATGACCTCGTCACCGACCTGCACCCGCAGCCCGCCGACGACCTCGGGGTCGACGTCGAGGTTCAGGTGCATCGGGCGGCCGTAGAGCTTCGCGAGGGCGGCGCCCAGGCGCTGCTTCTGCGAGTCGCTCAGCGGCTCGGCCGAGGTGACCACGGCCACCATGCGGTCCCGGCGCTCGGCGGCGAGCTTGGACAGGGATTCCAGTCCCGTCTCCAGGCTACGTCCCCGGGGCGCGGTGACCAGTCGCGTCACCAGACGCTCGGTGGTCGGGTTGGCCCGCCCGCCGAGCAGCCGGTGCAGCAGCTCGGTCTTGGCGGTGCCGACGTCCTTGCGGCCGGTCAGCGCGGCGCGCAGCTCGGTGCTCGAGGAGACGATCCGGCCGAACCGGAACAGCTCGTCCTCCACGTCGTCGAGCGCGCCGGCCTGCTGGGCCGCGGTGAGGTCGGCGACGTTGGCCAGCTCCTCCAGCGCGTCCGCCAGGTCACGCGACTGCGACCAGCGCGAGCGGACCATGCCGGACACCAGGTCCACGGTGGTCCCGCCGACCTGACCGCCGAACAGGCGCTCGGCCAGCTGGGCCTTGCCCGCACCGTCCTGCGCCGGGTCGGTGAGGACCCGACGCAGGGACACCTCGCGGTCGAGCAGCGCGGTGACGGCGGCCAGCTCGTCGGCGAGCGAGCCGGCGTCCACGGACGTGCTGTCCGTCAGGGCGTCGAGACGCTCGCGTGCGGCTGCCAGGGCCTCGCGGCTCGCTCCGTTCATCGAGCCGCCTCGGCCTTCTCCTCAAGGTCATCGAGGAAACGGTCGATCACGCGGCTCTGCCGGGCGTGGTCCTCGAGGGACTCGCCGACCAGCTTGCCTGCCAGGTCGGTGGCGAGCTTGCCGACGTCCTGGCGCAGCGCGGACGCGGCGGCCTTGCGGTCGGCCTCGATCTGGGCGTGACCGGCGGCGACGATCTCCTCGCGCTGACGCTGGCCCTCGGCCCGCATCTCGGCGATGAGCGTGGCGCCCTGCTCCTGCGCCTCCTGGCGCAGTCGCGCGGCCTCGTGCCGGGCCTCGGCGAGCTGGGCCTTGTACTGCTCAAGGACGCTCTGGGCCTCGGTCTGCGCGGCCTCGGCCTTCTCGATACCGCCCTCGATGGCCTCGCGACGCTCTTCCAGGACCTTGTTGATGGTCGGAAGGAGCTTCTTGGCGAGGAAGCCGAAGACGATGACGAAGGCGATCAGGCCGATGACGAGCTCCGGCCACGGCGGAACGAGGGGATTCTCCTTCTCCGCCTCGGCCGCCAGCTGAACCAGTGCGTGGTTCACATCAGTGCCTTTCGTCGAATGGGGCTGTCGTCGTCGTTCGTCTTAGTAGACGAACGGCATGACGAGGCCGATGAGGGCCAGCGCCTCACAGAACGCGAAGCCGAGGATCTGGTTGGCGCGGATGAGGCCGGCCGCCTCGGGCTGACGGGCGAGGGCCTGGGTGCCGTTGCCGAAGATGATGCCGACGCCGACGCCCGGGCCGATCGCGGCGAGGCCGTAACCGATGGAGCCGAGGTTGCCGTCGACCGCAGCGAGGGTCTGGAGAGCGGACATGCCGGTTCTTCCTTCTCTTTCAGTGACCGGTGGGGGTTGGCCACCGGTGGGTCTGTCGGTTGGGTCAGGGGGTCGCTCAGTGGTTCTCGGCGAGCGCGCCCTGGATGAAGGTGCAGGTCAGGAGCACGAAGACGTACGCCTGAACCGCTTGGATGAAGAGCTCGAAGGCGGTCATCACGATGACCATCACGAACGAGACAGCGGAGTAGGCGATGCCGATGCCGTTCAGCATGTACCAGCTGGCGATCGTGAAGAGCAGCAGCAGGGTGTGACCGGCGAACATGTTCGCGAAGAGTCGCACCGCGTGCGTGAACGGGCGGACCAGCAGGTTCGAGAAGAACTCGATGGTCATGGAGAGCGGCAGGACGGCGCCGAGCGACTTGTCGTAGCCGGTGACGTTCTTGAAGAAGCCGACGAAGCCGTGCCGCTTGAAGGTGAGCGAGACCCAGGTGATGTAGACGATCGCCGCCAGCACCATCGGGTAGGCGATGATCGACGTCACCGGGAAGGACGCGAGCGGGACGATCGACCAGAGGTTCATCATCCAGATGAAGAAGAACAGCGAGACGGCGAGCGGTACGTACTTCTCGCCCTCGCGCTTGCCGATCGTCTGGTAGACGATGCCGGTCCGGACGAAGTCGTAGCCGGCCTCGGCGACCATCTGGAGCTTGCCCGGCACGATCTGGGGCTTGCGGAACGCGGCCCAGAAGAATCCCACCACGAGGATCGAACCGAGCAGGGCGAGCAGCATCGGCTTGTTGAAGTACAGGCCGTCGGTGTCGCCGGCGATCGGCTCGAACAGGAACGAGTGCAGGCCCGGAGCCGGGAAGCCGCACCCGTCGAACAGGTGGCAGCTTGCGTCGAAAGCGAGCGTCTGCGTCGGATCAGCACTCACCGCGGGCTCCTTCATCGTGGCGCATGGGTACGACAACCTCGTTGTGTCGGCGCGGCGCGAGGCCGCGGTTCGGCACGGGACTGGTGTGACGGATGTGGGGGCGGCTGGGGGGCATCTCGCCTCGCGATTGAGCAGGCGTCAGCTCAGATGCCCGCGCCCGCGATGCCGCAGTTGGCACCGGACGATAGCAGGGTCCCGCGTGCGCTTTTATCCCGGCCCTACCTCTCACGACGAGTGCCCCGTCTTTTCGGGCTCGACGTAGAGGATCTTGGCTTTCATGTGGGCTCGCGTCTGCGCGGCGATCCAGGCGAGAGTGCCGGCGACGAGCGTGAGCGCGAAGGCCCGGGGGTTGAACAACGTCGTGTTCTTGAAGATCGCGAGGAACATGAACAGCAGAAGAATCTGTGCCGCGTAGAGCATCAGACCCATCATCTGGAACAGGTGCGGAAGCGATTTGGCAGTGCGCTGCAGAACGTAGAGCCCGATTCCCATGAAGAGGATGACGATCAGCGTCGCGACAGCCGCCCCGATCGCACCCTTGCCACCCGCGACCACGCCGCTGACGACGGCGGCGATCGCGCCGACGGCAGCCGTGGGCACGGCGGCCTGGGCCAGGATCCGGACGTCATTGGACGGCATGGCGGCAACTCCGCTTTCGCAGGGGGGCTGGGGGTGTCGTCATGGACGAGCGTAGCCCCGGGGCGATGAGGAGTCTCACGCCAATGGACCGTCGCACTACGGTCCTTCGGCTCTGTCCGGGGTTCTCGTGAACCGTATCACAAACTATTTGATGCGGTCTTTACCAAGTAGGTGTGCTCGCTGTCACACATGAGAGTGACAGTGCGCGTCTGTGCGGATTCACGGGCAACTTGTCTGGTATTGGGAAGCTTTGCTCCCCCACGAGTTGGCAATGCTCTAGTCAGATTCTTACCTACGGCGTCGGGCACCGAGGGCGGTCGCCCCGTTGACTCCCGATACCCCGACGGCAACCGGAGTGCGAGATTCCGCACATTCCTCCGCCAACGCGGCGGCCACCGGCTCCAGTTCCTCGGTGTGCTCCGCCGCGGCGGCCCGCCGGCGGCGCCGGTAGCGCGGCGGCACGAACGCCTCGGCCCAGCGCGGGGCACGCGGGGTGAAGCGCGGCAGCAGAAGCAGCGCGAGACCGATCGCGCTGAGGAACACGATCCCCAACACGATCCACATGGAAGCCGAGTTGACCGAGTAGGCGAGCGCGCCGAACGCGATCAGCGCCGACCAGAAGTACATGATCAGCACCGCCCGGCTGTGCGAGTGGCCGATCTCCAGCAGCCGGTGGTGCAGATGCCCGCGGTCGGCGGCGAACGGCGACTGACCCTTCCAGGTGCGGCGCACGATGGCGAGGACCAGGTCGGCGGCGGGGATCGCGATGATCGTCAGCGGCAGCAGCAGCGGGATGTAGACCGGCACCATCTGGTGCACCGCCTGGCGCTCGGAGCCGCCGAACAGGCTGTCGGGGTCGACCTGGCCCGTGATGGAGATCGCGCCGGCGGCCAGCACCAGCCCGATCAGCATCGAACCGGAGTCGCCCATGAAGATGCGCGCCGGATGCATGTTGTGCGGCAGGAAGCCCAGGCACATGCCCATCAGGACGGCCGCGAACAGGGTGGCGGGAGCGGCGGCCTCGATGCCGTACGAGTACCAGATGCGGTACGAGTACATGAAGAACGCGGCGGCGGCGATGCAGACCATGCCCGAGGCGAGGCCGTCGAGGCCGTCCACGAAATTGACCGCGTTGATGGTGATCACGACGAGCGCGACCGTCAGCAGCGTGCCCTGCCACTGGGTCAGCGCGACCGTGCCGACCTTCGGGATGGGCAGCCACAGGATCGTCAGACCCTGCATGACCATCACGCCCGCGGCGATCATCTGGCCGCCCAGCTTGATCAGGGCGTCGATCTCGAACTTGTCGTCCAGGACACCGATCAGCCAGATCACGGCCGCGCCGGAGAGCAGCGCCCGTGGCTCGTTCGACTTGTCGAAGACCTCGCTGAGATTGGTCAGATGGTCCGCGACCAGCAGACCGGCGCACAGCCCGAAGAACATCGCGATACCGCCGAGCCGCGGAGTGGGTTCCCGGTGCACGTCACGGGCCCTGATCTGCGGCATCGCTCCGGCCACGATCGCGAACTTCCGCACCGGCCCTGTCAGCAGATACGTCACCGCGGCCGTGATGCAGAGCGTCAGCAGGTATTCACGCACAGGCTTCCCCACAGGTCTCGCTGGCCATCTCAGCCCCACACCCTAGCGAGGGACGCATATGAGTGGGGACTTCCGGGTAGCGACGATGGTTGCACGCGTGCCTGTGCACGCGGATTGCACCCAGGTGTACGCAGGTGCGTGTACCCCCGCTCAGCCGCTGTACGGAGGAAATCTACCCGCCAGCTCACGTACCTCGTCACGCGCCTTCTGGCTCTCGGTCTCCCCGCGCAGCACCCGCGCCGCCAGCGCCGCCACGTACGCCATCTCCTCCTCCCCCATTCCCTGCGTGGTCAGGGCCGCCGTGCCCAGGCGCAGTCCCCGCCCGTCCCCGTGCGGCAGCGCGCAACAGTCCAGGACCAGACCGGCCGCGGCGAGCCGGCCGCGGGCGGCACGCCCCTCGATGCCCAGGGGCGCGGGGTCGGCGGTGATCAGGTGGGTGTCCGTCCCGCCGGTCGTGACGACAAGACCCTCCGCCGCGAGCCCGGCCGCGAGAACCCTCGCATTGGCGACCACCTGATGGGCGTACGCGGTGAACGCCGGTGTTGCCGCCTCCCCGAACGCGACCGCCTTCGCGGCGATGGTGTGCATCTGCGCCCCGCCCTGCGTGAAGGGGAACACGGCCCGGTCCACCCGCCCCGCGAGCTCCGCGCCGCACAGCAGCATCCCGCCGCGCGGCCCGCGCAGCACCTTGTGGGTGGTGGCACAGACGACATCGGCGTACGGCACCGGATTGGGCGCCGCTCCCCCGGCGACGAGCCCGATGGGGTGGGCCGCGTCGGCGATGAGATAGGCGCCCACCTCGTCGGCGACCTCGCGGAACAGGGCGTAGTCGACGTGCCGCGGGTAGGCGATCGAGCCGCACACGATCGCCTTGGGGCGGTGGGTACGGGCCAGGGCGCGGACCTGGTCGTAGTCGATGAGGCCGGTCTCCGCGTCCACCCCGTAGCCGACGAAGTCGAACCAGCGGCCGGAGAAGTTGGCCGGTGAGCCGTGCGTGAGGTGGCCGCCGTAGGGCAGGCCGAGGGCGAGGACGGTGTCGCCGGGGCGCAGCAGGGCGGCGTACGCGGCCAGGACGGCCGAGGAGCCCGAGTGGGACTGGACGTTGGCGTGCTCGGCACCGAACAGGGCCTTGGCGCGGTCGACGGCGACGCGTTCGGCGACGTCGACGATCTCGCAGCCGCCGTGGTGGCGGGCGCCGGGGTAGCCCTCGGCGTACTTGTTGGCCAGCGGGGAGCCGAGTGCGGCGAGCACGGCGGGCGAGGTGAAGTTCTCGGCGGCGATCAGCTGGAGCGTCGTCGACTGCCGCTCCTGTTCCCCGAGCAGGATCTCGGCGAGTTCCGGGTCCTGGCGACGCAGGACGTCCGTGGCCTCAAGGGTGTGGATGACCGCCATGATGGGCTCCGGGGGCGTCGAGGATGACGTACGTCCAATGTAGGCCCGGGGCCGACGGGGTGCGCGGCCGTTACGTGCGTGCGGAGACGCCGGTGAGTGCCGTGACGACCGGATCCACGGCCTGGTGTATCTCGTCCCCGATGGAGCGGAAGAACGTCAGCGGGGCGCCGTAGGGGTCGTAGACCTCGTCCGCCTCGGCGGTCGGGGCCAGGAGCCAGCCGCGCAGGGCGGCGGCGGCGCGGACCAGGGCACGCGCGCGGACGACCACGCCGTCCTCCAGGGGCGGCAGGGTCGCGGTGTCTATCGCCCGCACCAGGCGGGTGAACTCCTTCAGCGTGAAGGTGCGCAGGCCCGCGGAGTGGCCCATGGAGATGACCTGCTGGCGGTGGTCGCGGGTCGCGGTCAGCACCAGGTCGGCCCTGATGACGTGCTCGTCCAGCAGCTCGCGGCCGACGAAGCCGGAGGCGTCCGCGCCGAAGTCGGCCAGCACCGCCTCCGCGTTGGCCTCCATGGGCGCGCCCTCGTGACCCCAGGTGCCCGCGCTCTCCACGATCAGCCCGCCGCCCAGGATGCCGAGCCGCTGCTTCACGTAATGCCGGGTCAGCCGCTCGGTGATGGGTGAGCGGCATACGTTTCCGGTGCTGACGTGGAGGATGCGGAAGCTGTCGCGCGGGAGCCCGACGAACGTCGTCGTGATCTCCGTGGCGCGTTCCCCGTTGCCTATGCCACGCCCCGCTTCAGGGGCCGTCAATTCGCCACCTCGAGGTCGGGTACGACCTTCCTCAGCTCCTCGGCCGACAGCGCGCCCGCGCGCAGCAGCACCGGCACCGGGCCGGTCACGTCGACGATGGAGGACGGCACGTTGCCCGGGGTCGGGCCGCCGTCGAGGTAGACGGAGACGGAGTCGCCGAGCATCTCCTGCGCGGCGTCGCAGTCCTCCGGCGCCGGGTGGCCGGTCAGGTTGGCGGAGGAGACGGCCATCGGGCCGACCTCGGTGAGCAGTTCGATGGCGACGGGGTGCAGCGGCATACGGATGGCGACCGTGCCCCGGGTGTCCCCCAGGTCCCACTGGAGGGACGGCTGGTGCTTGGCGACCAGCGTGAGGGCGCCCGGCCAGAAGGCGTCGACCAGCTCCCAGGCCAGCTCGGAGAAGTCCGTGACGAGGCCGTGCAGGGTGTTCGGGGAGCCGATGAGGACGGGCGTGGGCATGTTGCGGCCCCGGCCCTTGGCCTCCAGCAGGTCGGCGACGGCCTCCGAGGTGAAGGCGTCCGCGCCGATGCCGTACACCGTGTCGGTCGGGAGGACCACGAGCTCGCCACGGCGGACGGCGGACGCGGCCTCGCGCAGACCGGTCGTGCGGTCGGTCGCGTCGTTGGTGTCGTATCGCCGTGCCATATCTAGCGGGCCTCCTCGTACACGTACTGCTGCGGGTCGAAAGTCGGGGCGGAGCTCACGGCATCGCCTTGCGGGCGGTGGCGAAGCGCGGGCGGTTGTTGAGGTCGGGGTGGTCGGCCGCGTCGGCCCAGCCCCGCTCCTCGGTGAAGATCCACGGCACCTGGCCGCCCTGGGTGTCGGCGTGCTCGATGACGACGACACCTCCCGGGCGCAGCAGCCGGTGCGCGGTGCGCTCGATGCCGCGGATCAGGTCGAGGCCGTCCTCGCCGGAGAACAGGGCGAGTTCGGGATCGTAGTCCCGTGCCTCGATGGCTACGTACTCCCACTCGGTGAGCGGGATGTAGGGCGGGTTGGAGATGACCAGGTCGACATGGCCGTCGAGGTCGGGGAAGGCGTCCAGGGCGTTGCCCTGGCGCAGGTCGACCCGGGAGCCCTCGACGTTCTTGCGGGTCCATGCCAGGGCGTCCTCGGACAGCTCCACGGCGTGCACGCGCGAGCGCGGGACCTCCTGGGCCAGGGCGAGCGCGATGGCGCCGGAGCCGGTGCACAGGTCGACGATGCGGGGCTCCACGACGTCCATGGCGCGCACGGCGTCTATGGCCCAGCCGACCACCGACTCGGTCTCGGGCCGGGGCACGAACACGCCCGGCCCGACCTGGAGTTCCAGATAGCGGAAGTAGGCCCGGCCGGTGATGTGCTGCAGCGGCTCGCGCTGCTCACGCCGGGCGATGACCTCCCAGTAGCGGGCGTCGAAGTCCGAGTCCTTGACGGAATGCAGCTCGCCCCGCTTCACACCGTGCACGAACGCGGCCAGCTCCTCCGCGTCGTTGCGCGGCGAGGGCACGCCGGCGTCGGCCAGCCGCTGGGTGGCCTGTGCCACCTCTGCGAGCAGCAGGTTCACGCATTCCTCCGTGTCGTACTCGTACGCGCCGACGTGTCTTACGCGGCTGCCAGCTTCGCCGCGGAGTCCGCGTCGACGCAGGCCTGGATCACCGCGTCGAGGTCGCCGTCCAGGACCTGGTCCAGGTTGTACGACTTGAAGCCGACGCGGTGGTCGGAGATGCGGTTCTCCGGGAAGTTGTACGTGCGGATCTTCTCGGAGCGGTCGACGGTGCGGACCTGACTGCGGCGGGCGTCGGCGGCTTCCTTCTCCGCCTCCTCCTGCGCCGCGGCGAGCAGCCTGGAGCGCAGGATACGCATCGCCTGCTCCTTGTTCTGCAGCTGGCTCTTCTCGTTCTGGCAGGAGGCGACGACTCCGGTGGGAATGTGCGTGATGCGCACCGCGGAGTCGGTCGTGTTGACGGACTGCCCGCCGGGTCCCGAGGAGCGGTAGACGTCGATGCGGAGGTCGTTCGGATTGATCTCGACGTCGACCTCCTCCGCTTCGGGGGTGACGAGGACACCGGCCGCGCTGGTGTGGATGCGCCCCTGCGACTCGGTCGCCGGCACCCGCTGCACGCGGTGCACGCCACCCTCGTACTTCAGCCGGGCCCACACGCCCTGGCCGGGCTCGGTGGCGCCGTTGCCGCCCTTGGTCTTCACGGCGACCTGGACGTCCTTGTAGCCGCCCAGCTCGGACTCGGTGGCGTCGATGATCTCGGTCTTCCACCCCACGCGCTCGGCGTAGCGCAGGTACATGCGCAGCAGATCACCGGCGAACAGCGCGGACTCGTCACCGCCGGCCCCCGCCTTGACCTCAAGGATCACGTCCTTGTCGTCGTTGGGGTCACGCGGCACGAGCAGCAGGCGCAGCTTCTCGGTGAGTTCGTCGCGCTGCTTGTCCAGCTCCTTGACCTCGGCCGCGAAGTCCGGGTCGTCGGCGGCCAGTTCGCGCGCGGTCTCCATGTCGTCGCCGGTCTGCTTCCAGGAGCGGTACGTGGCGACGATCGGGGTGAGCTCGGCGTAGCGCTTGTTCAGCTTGCGCGCGTTGGCCTGGTCGGCGTGGACCGACGGATCGGCGAGCTTCGTCTCCAGGTTGGCGTGCTCGGCGACGAGTTCCTCGACGGCCTCGAACATCTTGGGCTCCTGAACTACGTAAGAAGAGGGAAGGCGGGCGACCAAAAACGCCGGTCCCGGCGCGCCTGTGGAGGGCGCGGCCGTGGACCGGCGGAATGGAGCTCGCTACTTCTTGGAGCCGGCCGCAGCCTTGCCGAAGCGGGCCTCGAAGCGGGCCACGCGGCCACCGGTGTCGAGGATCTTCTGCTTGCCCGTGTAGAACGGGTGGCACTCGGAGCAGACCTCGGCGCGGATGTTGCCGCTCGTGATCGTGCTGCGGGTGGTGAACGACGCGCCACAGGTGCAGCTGACCTGGGTCTCGACGTACTCGGGGTGGATCTCGCGCTTCAAGGTGTCTCCTAGTTTCGGGAGGGCACCGGGTCGCTCCGCGGGTTTGCGGGGCGTGAACCGGGGCCGACTGTCCAGTCTGCCAGGACTGGGGCCATCCCCCAAAACCGGGGGTTGCGGTGGTCTATTCCCTGCGGACCCGGTGGGGGCTGAGCGCGCAGTTCCCCGCGCCCCTTACGGGGCGCTGACCACGCCCTTGGCCTCGCCTGTTGCCGTACCTGCCGTGGCCGACTTCGGGATCGCCTGGTCGTTCTTCAGGGCCGTCCAGACCTGTTGGGCCTTGGACTTCTCGACGATGACGCGGTTGGGGTTGGCCGGGTCGTACTGGACCGGCATCGTGACCATGGTCATGTTCTTGGAGCTGATGGTCTTGAGGCCGTTGGCGAAGGACATCAGGGAGTTGACCGAGCCGAGGTCGGAGTCGGTCGTCACGGCGCTGGTGGCGGTGTCGGCGAGGTCGTAGAGCTTCTTCGGGCTGGTGAAGACGCCGATGTGCTTGACCTGGTTGACCAGCGCCTTGATGAAGGCCTGCTGGAGCTGGATGCGGCCGAGGTCGGAGCCGTCGCCGACGCCGTGCCGGGTGCGGACCAGGCCCAGGGCCTGCTCGCCGTTGAGCGTGTGCGTGCCGGCCTTCAGGTTCAGGTGGCTGTCGGGGTCGCTGATGTTCTTGGTCGTGGTGACCGGGACCCCGCCGAGCTCGTCGATGAGCTTCTCGAAGCCGCTGAAGTCGACTTCCAGGTAGTGGTCCATGCGGATACCGGTGAGGGACTCGACGGTCTTCACCGCGCAGGCCGCGCCACCCGTGGTGTACGCGGAGTTGAACATGACGCCGGACGCCGCGTCGTGCGTACCGCCCTTGGTGTCGGTGCACTCGGGCCGGTCGATGAGGGTGTCGCGGGGTATGGAGACCACGCTGGCCTTCTTGTGGCCCTTGTAGACGTGCACGATCATCGCGGTGTCCGAACGGGCACTGCCGTCGTCCGTGCCGCCGCCGAGCTTCTTGTTGGTGCCGGAGCGGGAGTCGGAGCCCAGCACGAGGATGTTCTCGGAGCCGTTGTCGACCTTCGTCGGCCGGGCGCTGCCCAGGGCCTGGTCGATGTTGACGCTCTTGATGTTGCCGTTGAGCTTGAAGTACAGGTAGCCGGCCCCGGTACCGCCGAGCACGACGATGCCCGCGGCGACCCAGGCCGTCACGACCAGACCCTTACGACGCTTGTCGCGGGTCTTGCGGTGACGCGGTCCTGTGGCGTCGGTCTCGGTCGTGTCGTCGGCGGACATGTGCTCCTCGAATCTCGGCTACAGCTCCATCGTCGCTCCCGTCCGGTCAGACGGCGAAACTCGACAAAGAGTTGCACAACGCCCTGTGCCCAATATGAACAAACTTAGACACACTGCGTAACGATCACAGGTGCGCGTACGCCCCTGACCTGCGCTTTCAACGAAGAACGCCGTACAGCCGAAGACTCGCACCACCCGAGCCTTCTGTGGCAAAGGTCTCGCATACAAAAGGTCGACCCCCGTCACAGATGGACGAGGGCCGACCGAGACGCCCCTAGGGGCGCGGGGAACTGCGCGACCAGCCACATACGGCCGGCAGCCGACGAACTACCTAGTCACCGTTACCAGGAGTAGGCGTCGTCTTCTGAATCTGCAGCAAGAACTCGGCGTTCGACTTCGTCTGCCTCATCTTGTCCAGCAGCAGCTCGATCGCCTGCTGCTGATCGAGCGCGTGCAGCACCCGACGAAGCTTCCAGGTGATCGCCAACTCGTCGCTGCCGAGCAGGATCTCTTCCTTACGAGTACCGGACGCGTCGACATCGACGGCCGGGAAGATCCTCTTGTCGGCGAGCTTCCGGTCGAGCTTCAGCTCGGCGTTACCCGTGCCCTTGAACTCCTCGAAGATGACCTCGTCCATGCGCGACCCGGTGTCGACGAGCGCCGTGGCCAGGATCGTCAGCGAACCGCCGTCCTCGATGTTCCGCGCCGCACCGAAGAAGCGCTTCGGCGGGTACAGCGCGGTCGAGTCGACACCACCGGACAGAATGCGGCCGGAGGCGGGCGCGGCGAGGTTGTACGCACGGCCCAGACGCGTGATCGAGTCGAGCAGGACGACGACGTCGTGGCCCAGCTCCACCAGCCGCTTCGCGCGCTCGATGGCGAGCTCGGCAACCGTGGTGTGGTCCTCGGCGGGACGGTCGAAGGTCGAGGAGATGACCTCGCCCTTCACCGACCGCTGCATGTCGGTGACCTCTTCCGGACGCTCGTCGACCAGGACGACCATCAGGTGGCACTCGGGGTTGTTGTGCGTGATCGCGTTGGCGATCGCCTGCATGATCATGGTCTTGCCGGTCTTCGGCGGGGCCACGATCAGACCGCGCTGACCCTTACCGATCGGCGACACCAGGTCGATGATGCGCGTGGTGAGGACACCCGGGTCCGTCTCCAGGCGGAGGCGGTCCTGCGGGTAGAGCGGCGTGAGCTTGTTGAACTCCGGGCGGCCGCGGCCGTGTTCGGGCGCCATGCCGTTGACGGAGTCGAGGCGGACCAGCGCGTTGAACTTCTCGCGGCGCTCGCCTTCCTTGGGCTGACGGACCGCGCCGGTGACGTGGTCGCCCTTGCGCAGGCCGTTCTTGCGGACCTGGGCGAGCGAGACGTACACGTCGTTCGGGCCCGGCAGGTAGCCGGAGGTCCGGATGAACGCGTAGTTGTCGAGGATGTCGAGGATGCCCGCGACGGGGATCAGGACGTCGTCGTCGGAGACCTGCGGCTCGCTCGTGCCACCGATCTCGTCACGGCCGCGGCGACCGCGCCGGTCCCGGTAGCGACCGCGCCGCCCGCGCCGGCCGCCCTCGAAGTCGTCGTCGTCCTGGGGGCCGTTGTCCCGCTGCTGGCGGTCCTGGCGTGCGCCGCCGCCCTGCTGCTGACGGTCCCCGCGGTCCTGGCGCGGCTGGCCCTGGCCGGCGCCCTGGCCGCCCTGCTGCTCGTCGCCCTTGTTGCCACGACGGTCGCGGTCGCGTCCGCCGCGGTCACGGTCGGTGCGGTCACCGCGCTCACCGCGCTCACCGCGGTCGCGACGGTCACGGCGGCCCTGACGGCCGTCCGCGTCGGCGTCGCCCTTGGCCTCGCCCTGCGACTGCGCCTGGACGGGCGTCTCGGCCTTCGACTCGCTCTTCGCCTCGGCGACGACGGTCTCCGGGCTGCCGGCTTCGGCCGTGGCACGGCGACGACGGCGCTCAGCGGGGGCGTCGTCGGAGGCGGGCTGACCGGGAATCTCGATCTGCTGCTGGGCCACGGCCTTCTCGGCGGGAGCCTCGGCGACCGCCTTCTCGGCGGCGGGCGCGGCCTCGTCGCCCGTACGGGCCTTGGAGGTGGCGCGGCGCTTGGGCTTGGTCTCGGCGGTCTCCCCGGCGGGGGAAGAGGCAGCCTTCGCCGGGGCGCCCCCGGCCTGCGCCTCCTTGATGACCTCGATCAGCTGGCTCTTGCGCATACGCGCGGTGCCCCTGATGCCGAGGCCCGAGGCGACCTGCTGCAGCTCGGCCAGCACCATGCCGTCGAGGCCGGTACCGCGGCGCCGCCGGGAGCCGGCACCGGTGGCAGGCGCGGAGGCGTCCGTGGCGGGCGCGGCAGCGGTCTCCTCGACACGTGCGCCCATCAGATCGGTGGTGTCGCTCACGAAGGGTCCTTCCCTGGAGCGGACGTCGGCCTTCTGGCTCGGCGACCGGTTGTGCTGTCCGGCAGTGGTCCTTGCTGTGTGGACCGTGCCGGGGCGGTGGTCCGCCAATGCAGGCGGAGGGAATTTCTGGGATGGCACTTGCCTGAGCCTGGGCGTGGCACCGGGTGTTTCAGTGTCACGTGGCTCGGTAGCACCGATTCCGGAGCGTGCCCGGCAAGTCGCTCAGCGCCCGCGTACGAGGTACTGCCCACGTACGTCGTACGGAACACAGTGCGGCTTGGGAGGCTCCCGGAAGAATGTCTGTCCCTGACGGGGACAACAAGCACCTCGCCATGGTGGGGTCGGGTGCAGACTTGAGATTAACACTACCGGATCCAACAAACATTCCCCCTCTCGAAATCCGGCAACCGTGCACTCCTAGATGTCTCCGGAGGCCGCGAGCGGCAGTACGCACGCGCCCTGGGCGTCGAGGTCGAGCCGGTTGGCGGCCCACCCCTCGCCCGCCAGATGGGCCACCTTGTCCGCGCTGTCCCCGTCGACGAGCGCGAGCACGGTGGGTCCTGCTCCGGAGATGACTGCCGGGACTCCGTCGGCCCGCAGCCGCTCCACCAGAGCGGCGCTCTCCGGCATGGCCGGAGCGCGATATTCCTGGTGGAGCCGGTCTTCGGTGGCGGCCAGCAGCAGCTCGGGGCGCCTGGTGAGGGCCTCGACGAGCAGCGCGGCACGGCCCGCGTTGGCGGCGGCGTCGACGTGCGGCACGGTGCGCGGAAGCAGACCGCGCGCGGTCTCCGTGAGCACCGGCTTTCCGGGCACGAAAACCACCGGAACGATGGAATGGGCGGGCTCCATGGAAATGGCGCGGGCGGCGCCGGACTCCATCCAGGAGAGCGTGAATCCGCCGAGCAGACACGCCGCCACATTGTCGGGATGGCCCTCGATCTCGGTCGCGAGCTCCAACAGCGCGATGTCGTCGAGCCGCGCTTCGCCGCCTATGGTCACGGCGCGCGCGGCGACAATGCCGGCGCAGATGGCGGCGGAGGAGGAACCGAGGCCGCGGCCGTGCGGAATGCGGTTGGCGCACACGATCTCCAGGCCGCGCGGCTGTCCGCCGAGCAGGTCGAAGGCAGTGCGCAGCGCGCGTACCAGAAGGTGGTTCTCGTCGCGGGGCAGCGTCTCGCTGCCCTCGCCCGCGATGTCGATGTGCAGCCCGGAGTCGGCCACCCGGACGACCACGTCGTCGTAGAGCCCCAGCGCGAGGCCCAGGGCGTCGAAGCCCGGGCCGAGGTTGGCGCTGGTGGCGGGGACGCGCACCCTGACGGCGGCGGCGCGGAAGGCTGGACCGGCCATCGCTCGATGACTCTCCTTGAGCTGCGTGACTGTCGAAGACATTCGATGGAGTTCGATGCGTACGGGGAACCCACGGGGAATCCCCTGGGGCCGTCTCCGGGCCGCGGAGACGGCGCGGCACCGCCCACATGCTCCATGCGTGGAGGCATATGCATCGGGCGGGTTCGGTACAGCCTATCGAAGGAAGGTTCTGTGGCGACATAGGGCGCACAGGAGGCGCACGATGCGTGTCGTAAGCCCCCTGTGCACCCCCACGCGGGAAACCCCCTGGCGCCCGCCGGTTGTACGGAGTGACGGGCGGTCGTACGGAGTTACGCGAGTCCGAGGCGCTCGGCCGCCGTCGCCGCGTCGACCGGGACGGTGACCGGCTGCGGGGCGCCGGCGACGGCCCAGTCGGGGTCCTTGAGGCCATTGCCGGTGACGGTGCACACGATGGTCTGGCCCGGGTCGACCTTGCCCTGCTCGGCCGCCTTCAGCAGACCGGCGACCGAAGCGGCCGACGCGGGCTCGACGAAAACGCCCTCCTGCGCGGCCAACAGCCGGTAGGCGCGCAGGATCTCACGGTCCGTCACCTCGTCGATGGCGCCGCCGGACTCGTCCCGCGCGGCCAACGCGTACTGCCAGGAGGCCGGGTTGCCGATACGGATCGCGGTGGCGATGGTCGACGGGTCCTTGACGATCTCGCCGCGCACGATGGGCGCCGACCCGGACGCCTGGAAGCCCCACATGCGGGGCGACTTGGCGGCGATGCCGTCGGCGGCGTACTCCTTGTACCCCTTCCAGTACGCGGTGATGTTGCCCGCGTTGCCGACCGGCAGGACGTGGATGTCGGGCGCGTCGCCGAGCATGTCGACGATCTCGAAGGCGGCCGTCTTCTGCCCCTCGATGCGCACCGGGTTGACCGAATTGACCAGCGCCACCGGGTAGTTGTCGCTCAACTCGCGCGCGAGGGTGAGGCAGTCGTCGAAGTTGCCGTCGACCTGGAGGATCTTCGCGCCGTGCACGAGGGCCTGGCCCATCTTGCCGAGCGCGATCTTTCCCTGCGGGACCAGGACGGCACAGACCATCCCGGCGCGCACCGCGTAGGCGGCGGCGGACGCGGACGTGTTGCCGGTGGAGGCGCAGATGACGGCCTGCGCGCCCTCCTCCTTGGCCCGCGTGATGGCCATGGTCATACCGCGGTCCTTGAAGGACCCGGTGGGGTTGGCACCCTCCACCTTGAGGTGGACCTCGCAGCCGGTGCGCTCGGAGAGCACCTGCGCGGGCACGAGGGGCGTACCGCCCTCGCGGAGGGAGACGACCTCCGTGCTGTCGGACACCGGAAGCCGGTCCCGGTACTCCTCGATGATTCCGCGCCACTGGTGGGTCATTGCTGGTTACTCTCCTTCAACCCGCATGATGCTGGCGACACCCCGCACGGTGTCGAGCTTGCGCAACGCCTCGACGGTCCCGGTGAGGGAGGCGTCGGACGCGCGATGGGTGACGACGACGAGAGAGGCCTCGCCGTCTCCGTCTTGTCGACCGTGCTGGCGCACGGTGTCGATCGAGACACCGTGCTCGGCGAACACGGTCGCCACCTGCGCCAGGACGCCCGGTTTGTCGGCGACGTCGAGGCTGATGTGGTAGCGCGTGACGACATCGCCCATGGGCGACACGGTCAGGGCCGCGTACGCCGACTCCCCTGGCCCCGTAGTGCCGTTGAGCCGGTTGCGGCACACGGCGACGAGGTCGCCGAGCACGGCCGAGGCGGTCGGGGAACCGCCCGCGCCGGGACCGTAGAACATGAGCTGCCCGGCCGCGTCGGACTCGACGAACACGGCGTTGTAGGCGCCGCGCACGGAGGCGAGGGGGTGGCTCAGCGGAATCATCGCGGGGTGCACGCGCGCGGTGACGGACCCGCCGTCCTGCGCACGCTCGCAGATGGCGAGCAGTTTGATGGTGCAGCCCATGTTCTTGGCGGAGGCGAAGTCGGCCGAGGTCACCTCGGTCATGCCCTCGCGGTAGACGTCGTCGAGACGCACGCGCGTGTGGAAGGCGATGCCGGCGAGGATGGCGGCCTTGGCGGCGGCGTCGAAGCCCTCGACATCGGCGGTGGGATCGGCCTCGGCGTACCCGAGCGCGGTCGCCTCATCAAGGGCTTCCTGGTAGCCCGCCCCCGTGGAGTCCATCTTGTCGAGGATGAAGTTGGTCGTCCCGTTGACGATCCCGAGCACCCGGTTGACCTTGTCACCGGCGAGGGACTCGCGCAGCGGCCGGATCAGCGGAATGGCACCGGCGACGGCGGCCTCGTAATAGAGGTCCTTGTCGGCCTCCTGGGCCGCCGCGTGCAGAGCGGCACCGTCCTGGGCGAGCAGCGCCTTGTTGGCGGAGACGACGGAGGCACCGTGCGCGAAGGCGGTGGTGATGAGGGACCGGGCGGGCTCGATCCCCCCGATCACCTCCACCACGACATCAATGTCCCCACGCTTGACGAGGGCGGTGGCGTCCGTGGTGACAAGGCTCGGGTCGATCCCGTCCCGAACCTTCGAGGGCCGCCGTACAGCGACCCCCGCCAGCTCCAGCGGAGCACCGATCCTCTGAGCCAGGTCGTCGGCGTGCGTCGTCATGATGCGCGCCACCTCTGAGCCGACCACTCCACAGCCCAGCAGCGCCACCTTCAGCGGACGCGTACGCATCATCCGACCTCGTTTCCTCATACCGTCTACGGTGGGAACAGTCTCACGCACCGGACGGGAGTTTCTGTCCTTTGTCCGGATCGTGAGACATTGATTTCATTTCCGCGACCCCGGAAAACCGAAGATCTTCCGCCCCCGGATCTCCCCTGGACCACTGGGCCTCTGGGCCTCTGGGCCTCTGGGCCCTCCCTGCTCATCCGACGTCGAGCCGCAGCAGGTCCTCCTCCGTCTCGCGCCGCACGATGACCCGCGCCTCGCCTTCGTTGACGGCGACGACCGGCGGGCGCAGCACATGGTTGTAGTTGCTGGCCATGGACCGGCAGTACGCACCGGTGGCGGGTACGGCGATGAGGTCACCCGGCGCCAGGTCGACCGGCAGGAACGCGTCCTTGACCACGATGTCCCCGCTCTCGCAGTGCTTGCCGACGACCCGGGCGAGCATGGGCCCGGCGTCGGAGGTGCGGGAGACGAGAGCGACGCTGTACTCGGCGTCGTAGAGCGCGGTCCGGATGTTGTCGGACATGCCACCGTCGACCGACACGTACGTCCGCAGCCCGTCGAGGGGCTTGATGGTGCCGACCTCGTAGAGCGTGAAGGCGGTGGGCCCGACGATGGCGCGCCCGGGCTCGACGGAAATCCGAGGAGTCCGCAACTTGGCGGAGTCGCACTCGCGGGTGACGATCTCGGTGAGCGCCTTGGCGATCTCGTGCGGCTCGCGGGGGTCGTCGTCGCTGGTGTAGGCGATGCCGAGCCCACCCCCGAGGTCGATCTCGGGAAGCTCGACCCCGTGCTCGTCGCGAATGTCCTTGAGCAGCCCGACAACGCGATGGGCGGCGACTTCGAATCCGGACATGTCGAAGATCTGCGACCCGATGTGGGAGTGGATCCCGATCAGCTCAAGCCCGTCCAACTGAAGAGCGCGCCGCACGGCTTCGGCGGCCTGCCCGCCCGCGAGCGGAATCCCGAACTTCTGGTCCTCGTGGGCGGTGGCGATGAACTCGTGCGTGTGCGCCTCCACCCCCACGGTGATACGGATCTGCACGCGCTGCCGCTTGCCGAGGGACTGCGCGATGTGGGCGACGCGGACGATCTCCTGGAAGGAGTCGAGGACGATCCGCCCGACACCGGAGCGGATGGCCCGCTCGATCTCCTCGGTGGACTTGTTGTTGCCGTGGAAGGCGATGCGGTCGGCGGGCATGCCGGCGGAGAGGGCGGTGGCGAGCTCGCCGCCGGAGCAGACGTCGAGGTTGAGCCCCTCCTCGTCGAGCCACCGGACGACGGCACGGGACAGGAACGCCTTGCCGGCGTAGAAGACGTCGGCGTCATGCCCGAAGGCGCTGCGCCAGGCCCGCGCCCGGGCCCGGAAGTCGGCCTCGTCGACGACGTAGGCCGGAGTACCGAACTCCTCGGCCAACGACTTGACGTCCCTGCCGCCGACGGTGACGACACCGTCCTCGTCCCGGGTGACCGTCTGCGCCCAGACCTTGGAGTCGAGGGCGTTGAGGTCGGTGGGCGGGGCGGCGTAGTGGCCCTCGGGCAGGACGTCGGCGTGGCGGGGCCCGGCGGGGTGTGCGGAACGGCTCATGGCTGTGTGGCTCTCTCGTGGCTCTCTCAGAGGTGATCAGGTGCGTCGATGCCGAGCAGGGACAGGCCACCGGCAAGCACCGCCCCGGCGGCTTCGGCGAGCGCGAGCCGGGCGCGATGGGCGGCCGAGGGTTTCTCGTCACCGAACGGCAGCACGGTGGGGAGAAAAGCGAGCGTGGCATCGGCGACGGTGACGAGATGCCGGGCGAGACGATCGGGGGCGCGGTGGGTGGCGGCGCGGGTGAGGGTGGGGGGGTGGGCGGCGAGGGCGGTGAGGAGGGGGGCGAGGAGGGAGGGGGTTGGGGGGAGGAGGGGGGTTGGGGGGAGGAGGGGGGCGAGGGAGGGAGGGGTGGAGGGGTGGGGGGTGACGGGGGTGGAGCGAAGGGTGCCGGGGGCGGCGGTGATGGCGCCGGGGGTGAGGGGAAGCGGCGCGCCGTCGGCGGGGGTGGGCGCGGCGGCGGAGGTGGGGGCCTCTGGCTCAGGGGCGGCGGCGATGGCGCCGGGGGCGAAGGGAAGCGGCGCACCGTCGGCGGGGGGCCGCGCGGCGGCGGAGGTGGCGGCCTCTGGCTCAGGGGCAGCGGCGGGGGCGAAGGGAAGCGGCACGCCATCGGCGGGGGCGGGTGCGGCGGCGAAGGTGGGGGCGTCTGCCTCAGGGGCAGCGGCGATCGAGTGGGCGGTGAGAGAAGGAGGCGCCTCGCCGTAAAAGGGGGCGCTGCCAGGTGCCTCGGCGTCGACGTCGAGGGCGGTGGAGATGGCGGCGGGGTCGGCCGTGAAGCCGAGGGCCGCGGCGTTGCGGGTGAGGGCGCGGGTGCGGGCGTAGGCGTAACGGACCCGGAAGAGGGGGTTGCTCGCGCGCTGGACCAGGTGGTCGGCGGTGATGCGGGGCCGGTCGTGGGCGGCGGGGTGGAGGAGGGCCCAACGGGCGGCGTCGGGGCCGAGCGGGGCGGGGTCCTCGGGCGCGGGAACGGGCCGGAGATTGACGGGTTCCCCATGGTCGACCTCGACTCGGCCGCCCTGCGCGGCAACGATCCGCACGATCGCGTCGGCGACGACCTCGGCACGGACCTCGTACGGAATGCGCAACTCGACGACCTGGCCGGCGAGGGCGTCACCGTGCCCGTACCGCGGGCCCGCCCGCAGAATCTCCTCGACGAGGGCGGCCGCGCCGTCCGCCGCGTCCCGCAGGCTGATGTTGATGAAGCCGGGCCCGGTGACGACGACGTCGGCGACGCCGGCCACCTCGACGAGGTGCGGCCGCAGGATCTCGGCCACGCGCCGGGGCGGCTGCCCTGCGGGGCGGGCGAGCTGCAGGGCGATGTTCGTGGCGTAGTCGCCACAGCCCCCGGGACCGGGAACGGTCACCACGGCCCGCTCCGGCACCGCCACCTCCAGTTCCCCCTCATCAACAGCACGACGCACCGCGCGCAGCACGGTACGGGAGAGCTCGACGGGGGTCACGGGACAAGCGTATGGGAGGAGGGGGGTGGGTAGGCGAGCCGGATTGGGTGGGGTCCCGGGATGTGGACGGGGGTGGGTCGCGCGAGCGGGAGGCCTGCGGCGGCTCGGGCATCGACGGACTCACCGCTGAACCGACAACGGCAACGCCAACGCACCCAGCACATCACGCCACTCAACCGCTAACCACTGGCGAAAGCTGAACTACTAACTACGTGACTGGAGCACACGGCCTCTAGCTACTCGCGCGCTCGGCCTCGCCGACGGCCCCGAAGGTGCTCCCCAGCCCGCCACCCCCACCGACCGGGTCTCCCCCGTCCGACTCGCTCGACCCGTCCCACCCACTCCGCCCACTCCGCTTCCGCTCGATCAACTCTTGTACGAGGCGGACGAGTTCGGCGGGTTCGAAGGGCTTGGCGAGAAAGGCGTCGACGCCGACGTCGAGGCCACTCTCGACCTCATATTGGGTACAGGCGCTGACGATGGCGAGCGGCAACTCACGGGTCCGGGGGTCGGAACGCAGCCGGGCGGCAGTCCTCAGTCCGTCCAACCGGGGCATGACCACATCCAGGGTGACCACATCGGGCCGCACTTGATGAATGACATCCAGACACTCGGCACCATCGGCCGCGGTCACGACCTCGAAACCCTCAAGCTCGAGATTGACCCTGATCAACTGCCGGATGACCTTGTTGTCGTCCACAACAAGAACCCGGCCCGACGCGCCTGGCACAACTCGAGAGTAGGTCCGGACCGGCCACCGCGTCCGGGTTTTCCCCACTTCCACCCCGTGCGAGCGACGCGGGCCACCCGGTGCGACGGATACGGGTCCACTCCGTTCGATCGACGCAGGTCCACCCTGTTCGACCGACGTGGGCCGGCGCCTCGACCCCGAGAAACCCGTTCATGAACACCCCGGGGGAGCTGGTAGTGTTCAACCCGTCGCAGCGCACACCACGCCGCCGACACGCCCCCGTAGCTCAGGGGATAGAGCAACGGCCTCCGGAGCCGTGTGCGCAGGTTCGAATCCTGCCGGGGGCACTTCGCATGAAGTGCCTAAAGACCCCGCCATCAGCGCGTTAGCTGAGTGCGGGGTCTTCGCGTGTGTGCAGGCGGATGCCGCCGGAAGCAGCTGTTTGTCAGTGATCACGTAATGACGACGTAATGGTCTTGGCGGTACTTCTGCAGGCCACGGACCGATCCCAACCTTCCGGATGAGCACAGATTTTGGCTCACCCATGCGGACTCCCTCAGTATCGTCCAGCCATGGACATAGGCGACGTTCCAGGTTGGTCGGGCCTGGTGGTATCGATCGGGTCAGTGGCGATCAGCTACCGACTCGGCGTCCGTTCCGCTCGGGCTTCCGAGAAGTCAGCCGAAGTGTCACGGGTAGCCGCGCTGGAGGCGCAACGTTCCTCGGATGCCGCAGAGCGGTCGGCGAACGCCGCGGAGGGGTCACTCACCCTTCAGCAGCAGGAAGCAGAGGAACGGCGCAGAGCAGCAGAACCACAGGTCGAGTTACGGATTGAGCGCACCGGGGGCGGCAGTCGCTTGCGTCTTCGCAACGTCGGCGGGGCCGAAGCACGAGGGCTGCGAATACATGACACACCGGGCATCACCACCCAAGATCGAGAATTCAGTTTCCGTAACCGAGTCAACAACGTGGACCTTGCTCCTGGAGCAGCACGTGAGTTCTTGATCTACCGAACAGGCACAACGCGGATGCCGACGCATCTTTGGGTCACGTGGGAAGGACAAGCGGAACGAATCGCCATTGCGGTTCCTAGCTGATTGCGAGCCGGCCCACCCTGCCAGGGGGCTCATACGCCCTGGTGCGGCGTTCGAAGACAACGAAAGGCCCCGGATCTCTCCGGGGCTCTCGTGGGACGGTCACATCCGCCGCTTCACTCTTCGAGAGCATCCCCCTCCCCCAGACCCTTCAAGATCCGCTCGTTCATCTCCTGCTCCTGGCCGTCGATGCACTTGGCGTAGATCTTCAGCAGCACGTCGACCGAGTGACCGGCACGGGCCGCCACCTCTGGTGCGGGTACACCGGAGTTGGGCCACTGGGAGACGCCTGCGTGACGGAGGTCGTACGGTCGGAAGGCCAGGACCGATGACACCTGCTGCGGCACGAGCGCCAGTTCCCGAGCCGCCGCTCCAAAGCCGAGTTCACCGGATCAACCACGTCAGGATCGTCGTCACGAGGAACAGGGCCGCCGCCGTGAGCCAGACCGCGAGGTGGGTCAGGCTTGAGGGAGAGGGAGGCGTCGTCGCCCGCTCCTTGCCCGCCTGGCTCAGCAAGGCGTCCGCGAAAGCCTGTGCGGTGGGCGGGCGGGTCTCGGGGTCCGCGGACAGTGCGGCGTGAAGAAGTGTCTCGATGGTGTCCGGGACGTCCAGCTCCCGCGGGATCGTCGGCGACGGGGTCGGTTGTGACTGCGTCATCACCAGGGTCGCGCGACCGCCCGGGCCGAACGGCTTGCGTCCGGTCAGTAGTTCGTAGGCGACGACACCGAGGGCGTACACGTCGGCTCGGCCGTCGAACCCGCCGGTCTGGAAGGCCTGTTCGGGCGCCATGTACGCGGGAGTGCCCGTGGTCACGGTCAGGCCCGACGCGTCGGCGAGTTGTTTCGCGCTACCGAGGTCCGCGACGAGTACGGCGGGGGGTGTGCGGCCGACGTCCAGGAGAAGGTTCGACGGCTTGATGTCCCGGTGGACGACGCCCGCGTCATGGAGGACCTGCACGGCGTATCCTGCCTCGGCCGCCAGGTGGAGGGCCTCCGCGGGCCGGCACTGCCCGACCCTCTCGGCCAGCGTGCCGCCTCGGACGTAGTCCATGACGAAGTACGGTCGGTCATCCTGGACACCGACGTCGTGGACGCGTACGACACGTGGGTCGGAGATCCTGCGGAGCAGCCTCGCCTCCGCCAGGAATCGTTGGCGCACGTCGGCGTTGGACGCCCAGTTGTCGGCCAGCACCTTGACCGCGACATCCGTGTCGAGTTCGGGATCGTATGCTCTCCAGACGGTCGCGAACGAACCGGCTCCCAGTCTGTCCTCAAGGACGTAACGACCTAGCTTCTGCATGCGGCAGCATTCTGCCCGAGCCGGATGGAATCCAAGGTCGTAGGGGCATGGGTTCCGAGGTCATACGGGAACGGGGGACGGCAGGATGATCGAAGAGGATGAGCTCAGACGGCTCGTGGCGTCCGCCCAGGCCGGTGACCGGGCGTCCCTGGAGCGTCTGCTCGTCAGGCTTCGCCCCACGGTCATGCGCCGCTGCTCCAGGTTCCTTCCGCACCACGCCGACGCCGAAGAGGCCGCGCAGGACGCGCTGTTGTCCATCAGCACCCATTTGCACGACTACAGCGGGCGGGGCTCGTTCCTCGGGTGGGTGACAGTGATCGCGTCGAACGCCGCCAGGTCCACGTACCGCTCGATGCGCCGGCGCGCGGAGGAGAGCCATGCGTTCCTCCCCGAGGGGGCCGACCCTCGGACGACCAGCGTCATCGCGGGGACCCGTCTGGACCTGATGGACTCGCTGGCCGCGCTTGAGGAGCGGCATCCGGCCCTGGTGGAATCCTTCGTGCTCCGCGATCTGGGAGACCTGACCTATGTACAGGTCGCTGAGATCACCGACGCTCCCCTGGGCACGGTCAAGGACCGTATCCATCAGGCCCGTCGTTTCATGCGGGACCGCCTCGGCGGTGGCTGCTGAGGCGTGCCGGTCCTTCGCTCCCCATCCTGATCAACTGGCCGTGAGCCGGGAGGTGTTGACGTGCGTACGCGGACGATCGCCGTCATCCTGACGGCGGCTGTCGGACTCGGTCTGCTGACCGGCAGGTTCGTCCTGCCCGGTCGTTCCGCTTCGGCTGCCTCGTCGCTCGCGCCGGGCGCCGCGGTGTCCTCGCCGGGTGGCCGCGCTCACGTGGCGAAACCCGTCGGCGGACCTGTGACGGACCGAAGCCTGGTGACGGCGGCCGAGTTCGGGACAGTCGGGGTCTCGCGGCACATCCATGTGCGGGATCGGTTCGGGGACGGCAGATACGCCAACGTGGCCTGTACCGGGGAGAAGACCCTCGGCGAGACCCTGGGCGGGCCCGGCGCGCACTTCCGCGGGTTGGTGACGACCGAGAAGACGGACGACAGCGACCCCACCCTGGCGTCGGACATCGAGGATCAGGTCGCGCGTGAGGTCGCCGCCGACGCCGGGAGCCCGACGCTGGCGGAGAACTTCGCCGAGCGCCTGCTGCTGGAGGAGGTGCCGTGCCAGACAGCACCGGCCGGCCACTGGGTCTACGGGCCGACGCACACGATCGATGTCGCGCCGGGTATCACCGCGCGCTGGATGGGTTCCTACGACGGTGACCTGAACACCACGGGATCCGCGCCGCGCGGCAAGGAGCCGTGCGGCGGGATCGCCGTGCTCCGAAGCGGCTCTCACTACGGGGTACTTGAGGTGGACGCCTGTCTGAAGACGGCTGCCATGACGCGGATCGTTCGTGCGGCCGTGACACGGCTCTGAGGTCATGGCCGGCCGCCCGCGGGTGTGACGTGGATCACATCATTCACCGCGGATTCCCATCCAACATCTCACGGACCTGCGGCATCTCCCTGGTGTACGACGACGCGAACCGCGTCGCCATGAGACAGGGAACAGGAAACAGGAGACGAGATGTTCGACAACCAAGCAGCCCGCAAGAGGTTCTCGCGTCGCGGTCGTACCGCAGGAGCCGTTGTCTCCGCAGGAGCAGTTGTCTCCGCAGGTGCCGCCCTGATCACGATCTTCACCGGCACGCATCCCGCTGCCGCCGCTACGCTCAGCGCCACTTCCGCCGCGCCCGGCCTCGGGTCCGGCAACCTCATGCAGAGCGAGGACTTCTTCCAGCAGGGCCTGGCCCCGGTCGGCGCGACAGTCGACCTGAGCGGGAACCAGGCACTCTCGGCGTGCTCAGGCGAGGAGACGATGCGCACCCTGACCAAGGGGAAGGCCGCCGCCTATGCCGACGTGACCTGGGCCTTCGACACCAAGGACACCTCGCTGACCGAGTCCGTCGTCGACGGTTCCACCGGCACGGCGGCGGCCTCGTACGAGGAGAAGCTCAACAAGCTGGTACGCAGCTGCCAGGACGAGCCGGCGGGCCACTGGTACTACGGCAAGGCGCACACGATCACCCTCAAGGCCGGCGAAGGCACGTGGTACCCGGCCTTCAACGGCGACGGCAAGGTCGCCGGCGGTGCCGCGGTCATCCGCAGCGGTCACAGGGTCGGCATCGTCGGACTCTCCGGTCAGCCCAGCGACGACTCGGGCTACATGAAGGGCATCACGGCCGCCGCGGTCAACCGGCTCGCCGACTGATCTCCCTGCGCCACAGCGTATTTCCCGCGCTGTCCCGACGCCCGACGGTCACGTCGAGGGGCGGAAGCCGACCGCGCATCGGGGATCCCCAAGATCCGGCTCCGACAACAGCCCTGCGCGCCATGGCTGTTGAGTCGTGCAGCGGGTTCACCCGGTCGCTGGTCGGCACTCGGGCGGGATCTACGTTCGCGGCACAGAACGAACGCCCGCAGGACCGCGACCGCGAGGAACGCCAGGCGAACAACCGTTCGCGCAATGCATACGCGGTCAACGCATACGTGGTCTTCGGCCCTCCGCGGTGCGTCAGGCCGATCGCTTGCGGGGCGTGGCCTTCTTCGCGACGCTCTTCGCAGCACTCTTCGCCGCCGTGGTCTTCTTCACCGCCACGGTCTTCTTCGCCGCCGTCTTCTTCGTCCCCTGCGCCGACTTCGTCGTCGACTTCCCCGCGGACGCCGTCGTCTTCTTCGCGGCCGTCTTCTTCGTCGCCGTGGACGTCGACTTCTTGCCGGCCGTCTGCTTCGGTGCCGTCCGCGCGGACTTGCGCTGCGGAAGGCGCCGGACCTGAGCCTCTTCCGCCGAGTCCTCTTCCGGCACGGCCCCTTCCGATACGTCCCCTTCCCGTGCCGGCGATCCCTCGCCCCGGGACTCCTGTGCCGCCCGGACGCTCTTCTCCAGGGCGGCCATCAGGTCCAGGACCTTGCCGCCGGACGCGGGCGCCGGGGCGTCGGGGATCGACTCGCCTGCCGCCTTGGCCGCGATGACCTCCTCCAGCGCCTCGCGGTACTCGTCGTGCAGGTCGGAGAGTTCGACCTCGCCGAGGGTGTCCATGAGGGCGTCGGCCAGGTCGAGTTCCTTGGCGTTGACGGTGACGTCGACGTCCGGGGCGACGCCGGAAGGGGCGCGGACCTCGTCCGGCCAGAGCAGGCCGTGCATGGCGATCGCCTCGTCCACGACCCGCAGCATGCCGAGGCGTTCCCGGCCGCGCAGGGCGTACTTGGCGATCGCGACCTTGTTGCTGCGCTTCAGGGCCTCGCGCAGGAGGGTGTACGGCTTCGCCGCGGGGGCGCCGCCCGCCGCGAGGTAGTACGCCGCGTCCATCTGGAGCGGGTCGATCCGGTCGGCCGGGACGAAGGCCACGATCTCGATCGTCCTGGCCGTGGGGAGCGGGAGGTGGGAGAGGTCGTCGTCGGTGATCGGGATGATCGTGCCGTCCGCGTCCTCGTACCCCTTGCCGATCTCGGCGGAGGTCACCTCGCGGTCCTCCAGGTCGCAGTACTTGCGGTACCGGATGCGGCCGCCGTCCTCGGTGTGGATCTGGCGGAAGGAGATCGAGTGGCTCTCGGTGGCGTTCACCAGCTTGATCGGGATGCTGACCAGGCCGAACGAGATGGCGCCGTTCCATATGGATCTCACGTGCAGCACCCTTTCGGTCGGTTTGCTCAGGTCTCTGACCAATCGCGTGAGATTCTCATCGTATGACGCCCATCACAGAGGTGGAGGGGAGACGGCTCGCGCTCAGCAACCTGGAGAAGGTGCTGTATCCGGCGACCGGCTTCACCAAGGGCGAGGTGCTGCACTACTACGCCACCACCGCCGCCGCGCTCCTGCCCCATCTGCGGGACCGGCCCGTCTCGTTTCTCCGCTATCCCGACGGGCCGGACGGGCAGGTGTTCTTCACCAAGAACGTTCCGCCGGGTACGCCCGACTGGGTCACCACCGCCGAGGTGCCGCGGTCGGAGGGGCCGGCGCGGATGGTGCTCGTACAGGATCTGGCGAGTCTGATGTGGGCGGCCAATCTGGTCACCGAGTTCCACACGCCCCAGTGGGTGATCGGCGCCCCCGGGGAGGCCGACCGGATCGTCCTCGATCTCGATCCGGGGGCGCCCGCCACGATCGTCGACTGCTGCGAGGTCGCGCTGTGGCTGCGCGAGCGCCTCGCGGCGGACGGGATCGCTGCCCACGCCAAGACCTCCGGCGCGAAGGGGCTGCACCTGCTGGCCGCGCTGCGACCGACACCGTCTGAGCGGGTCAGCGAGTACGCCAGACAGCTCGCCGTCGAGGCCGAGCGCGCCCTGCCCCGGCTCGTCGTGCACCGGATGACGCGGAGCCTGCGGCCGGGAAAGGTGTTCGTCGACTGGAGCCAGAACGCGGCCCGCAAGACGACCGCCACCCCCTACACCCTGCGCGCCCGCCCCGAGCCCACCGTCTCCACTCCGGTGACGTGGGCCGAGGTCGAGGAATGCCGGGACCCGGATCGGCTGACCTTCCGGGCCGCGGACATCGCCCCCCGCCTTGAGGAGTACGGCGACCTGCTGGCCCCGCTCACGGAGCCGGGCGGGGCGGGCTCACTGCCGTGAGCGCTGCTTCCGAGGGCGCGCGGACGCCACCGGCTCGGCACACCACCCCACGGTCAGCCGCCGGAGGAAACCCGCATCGCCCTCTCTCCAGCTCTGTCCAGCTGCCTAACGCACCTCGCACCACCCCCGTTCAACCGCCGGAGGGACCCCGCACCCCCGCCCCCCTCAGACCCGTACCCACGTCCCCCGGTCCCGGGCCATCGCGTGCAGGGCCTCCACGTCCGCCGGTTTGAGGACTCCGCCGAGGCGGGCGAGGCCCGAGAGTTCGGTGTCCTGGAGGACGCGGACCTCGCGGAGCGGTGCGGTGACCGAGACGTCGGTGGGGCCGGCGAGGGCCAGTACCGGATGGACCTCGGCCGTCAGCGCGTACGAGGCGCGGTCGGCGTCGGCCCGGACGCGGCGCAGCAGCGGCTGGGGCTCGCGGCGGCCCAGCGCGACCATCGGATCGGCGACCGTCACCCGCTGCTTGCGCGCGTACAGCGTGTGCACGGCGAACAGGCCGCCCGGCCCGATCACCAGGTGGTGGACGCGGTCGCCGCCCGGCAGCGGGACCGAGTGCAGGGCGTGCCAGCCCGCGCCGTCCAGCCGGTCCAGTGCCTCGCCGACGGTCTGTTCCGCGGTCAGGGCCCGGCGGCGCGGGTCCGCGCGGAGCCGGTGGGACGGCGCCGGTTCCCGGTCCAGGTCGACCAGCAGCGCCTCGCCGGGCCGGTTGGGCGCCAGGTCGTCGTCCGGATGGAGGGAGAGCCGGGCCAGCTCGGCCGGGGTCGGGACGGGTGGCGGGCCCACCGTCACCGGGCCGGTGAGGAAGGGACCCAGGGCTTCCAGGACGTCTTCTCTCTCGTCCTCGCTGAGCAGATTGACCCTGGCCGCCTCCCGGTCGTACCAGGCGATGTTCCTGCCGTCCGTGAGACAGACGTAGAGCCGCTCCTGGCCATGCCGCCAGGCGGGTACGACGCGTAGTCCGGTCATGCACCATCACCCCTTGACCATGGGAACAGGCGGGGTGCTCCCCGGGCAAGAACCCGGTTACCTTTGAGACCAGTTGGGCGTGGAGTTGGGGAGGCGTTGTTGCGTACCCGCAGGAAGCAACCCGACGTACCGGCTCCGGACACCCCGTGGAGCGAGATCGTGCCCGGATTGTGGATGGGCGGGCACGAGTTCAAGGGGCTCTCCGGACAACTCGAATTCGCTGTGGTGCGGGACGAGTTCGACCTCGTCCAGACTCTGCTCAGGCTGCCGGGGCACGGGCCCGATCCCGGCGTCGAGCACCATGTGTGGCCGATACCGGACGGGCCGCTGGACGGGACGCAGCTCGCGGGCGTCATCCGCCTCGCACGGGCCGCGAGCGACGCGATGGACGAGGGCCGAAAGGTCCTCGTCCGCTGTTACAGCGGCTACAACCGCTCGGGCCTCGTCGTCGCGCAGACGCTCGTCCGGCGCGGCGGCTCCGCCGACGAGGCGATACGGCTGATCAGGACCCGGCGTTCGCCGTGGGCGCTGCACAACGAGCTGTTCGTGGACTATCTGCGGACGGGCCTTTCGACGGCACGGCTGCTGGAGGAGCTGACGGAGTAGCGGGCGGTGGGGGAGGCGTCCGCGTCGAGGCGTTCTCCGGGTGTCGCACGGTGTTCCCGGGCCGACTTTCCGGGCGAATTCTCCGGATGAATAGGGTGTACTGGGTCATCGATCACCCTCGCACCCAGGAGCACCGTGCCCCGCATCAGCCCCGCGCGCACCCGTCCCGCGCGCACCGCCCTCGCCGTCACCCTGCTGACGGCGACCGCGGCGGTCACGGCGGCCTGCGGTGACACGGGCGGGCTGCGCGGGGCCGGCGCGACGCCGACCGCGACCAGTCCGGCCAAGCTGTGGCCCCACCTCTCCCCGGCCACCAGCCCCGCCTGGAACTACGACGACGGCGAGTCCGAGCTGGTCCGGGGCATCACCGCACCCGGCGACGACATCCACAAGGTGGACCCGGTCGCCGTCGTGCGCGAGGAGATCCGGCGCCATCCGGACGACTACACGAGCGCGAAGGCGCCGTACGCCGGGACGACCCGTCGGCTGGCCGACTGCGCCGAGGGGGCCGGGCACGGGAACTGTCCCGTCCTCAAGCCGTACTACCGCGATCTGACCGGCGACGGACGCGACGACCTGACGCTGGGGTTCCGGCTGCTGCCCGGCAACCAGACGGCCGTGCGCGTCTACACCTTCGAGTCGGACCGGCTGGTCCAGGTCATGTCCAACGACGACGCCGTGAGCGGGGTCGAACTCGCCGGGCGGTCCGTGATCATCCACTCGCCGTCCGACATCGCCGACTACGAGTACCGCTTCCAGTGGACCTGGGACCCGGACCAGCGCGTGATGCTGCTGACCCACGACGAGATGCTCCGCACGGGGGGCGGGAAGGGCGGAAAGCGGGACCGGCGTGTGCCGCCCTCCCCGTCGCCCACGCCCTCCCCCACGGTTTCCCCCTCGGCTTCGGTGGGCGCCGGATGAGGCTCGCGCTTCCGCACTGGGCCGGCACCCTCGCGGTCAAGGCCGCCGTGTTCATCACCGTGATGTGCTGCGCGCTCGCCGCCCTGCTCGGCGTCCTCGTGCATGTCTCGGTGAGCGACCAGATCGTCGGCCAGGCCCGTGATCTCGCGCTGTCCCGGCTGGGCGACGCCACGGAGTCGTTCGAGGCCGGGGACACGCTGATGCCGGGTGCCGGGATCGATCCGCCGGGTATGCCCGCGCGGCTGCGGACGCTGGCGGCGGGCGGTGAGCGCGGCACGATGGTCGCCGACCACCGCGGACGCCCCACGATGTGGGCGGCCGGGCCGGTCGACGGCGGGCGCGCGTTGGCCGTACGGGTCGACTACGCGCAGGGCCGACGCACCATCGTCGGGCTGGACCGGGCGATCGTGTGGTCGTCGGCGCTGGCGATCGGGGCGACGCTGCTGGTCGGCGCGTTCGCGGTGACCCGGGTGACGCGGCGGCTGCACGCGACGGCGCAGGTGGCGCGGCGGATCAGTACCGGTGATCTGGACGCGCGGGTCGACGACTCCCGGACGAAGGATCCGACGCGACCGCAGGACGAGGTCGCCGCGGTGGCCGCGGCGCTCGACTCCATGGCGGGCTCGTTGCAGGGGAAGTTGCTGAGCGAGCAGCGGTTCACCGCGGATGTGGCGCACGAGTTGCGGACGCCGTTGACCGGGTTGCACGCGGCGGCCGAACTGCTGCCGCCGGGGCGGCCGACCGAGCTGGTGCTCGACCGGGTGGCCGCGCTGCGGACGCTGACCGAGGATCTGCTGGAGATCTCGCGGCTGGACACCGGGCGGGAGCGGTTGGAGGTGGACACCGAGGAGTTGGGGGCGTTGGCCGAGCGGGTGGTGCGGGCGTCCGGGACGGACACCGAGGTGATCGTCGAGCGGGACGCGCGCGTGGAGACGGATCGGCGGCGGCTGGAACGGGTGCTGGGGAATCTCGTCGCCAACGCGCATCGGCACGGGCGGGCGCCGGTGTCCCTGACGGTGCGCGGGGGTGTGGTGGTCGTGCGGGATCACGGGGACGGGTTCCCGGAGTATCTGCTGGCGCACGGGCCGCAGCGGTTCCGTACGGAAGGGGGTGCGACGGGGCATGGGCTGGGGTTGACCATTGCCGCGGGGCAGGCGGAGGTGTTGGGGGCGCGGCTCGATTTCTCGAATGCCGTGGATGGCGGGGCTGTGGCTACTTTGGCTCTCGGTTGTGGGGACTGAGGCGACGGTTGTTCGTTCGCCGCGGGCCTGTGGGGGCCGGTCGCGCAGTTCCCCGCGCCCCTGACGGGGCGCCCCGGCTCGCGGCATCTATTGGCCCAGCTTGGCGGGCGATCCCGCCACCCTCCTCCTAATGTGGCGATTAGTCCGCTTTGCGGCTCCCGCTCCCCCTCACGGAGGTCTCCATGTCCCTGCGTCACACCCTCACCCGCCTCTCCATAGCCGCGGCCTCCGGTGCGCTTCTCGCGTCCGTCGCCGCCACTCCCGCGCTGGCCGACGACGACTGGGACGGCGGTGACGACCCGGCGGTCAGCAGGCAGGACGAGGGCTTCGACGACCGCGGGGACTACAACGACCACCAGAACAACCCCCGGCTGTACCGGGGTGTCGTGACGGCGAGTGAGCTGCTGCTGCGCAGCGCGCCGAACCGCGGCGGCCAGGTGATCCGGGTGGCCTACCGGGGCGACCACGTCAGGATCTTCTGCAAGACCCGGGGCCAGAACATCCAGGGCAACCGGAACTGGTACCTCCTCACGGACGGCACATGGGCCTGGGGTTCGGCCCGGTACATCAAGACGCTCGGGCCCTCGCCACGCTGGTGCTGACGCCCTGAGGTCACAAGACGCACTATTTGGGTAGGTTCCGGACATGACCAAGGCCGGAATCACCGTGGTGGAGGCGGATGCTCCCGCTCCCGCGGTACGCCTGCCCCGACGCCGTGGCATCGAACTCGCCCTCATCGTCCTGGCCGTACTGCTCTCGGTGTACGGCTACTGCGCTGTCGGCCTCGCGCAGCACGGCACCGTCCCGCCCGGCGCCGCCGGTTACGGCGCCGGGCTCGGCGCGCTCGCGCTGCTGGCGCATGTCGCGGTACGGGTCCGCGCCCCGTACGCCGATCCGCTGCTGCTGCCGATCGGCGTGCTGCTCAACGGGGTCGGCCTGGTCCTGATCTACCGGCTGGACCTGGAGACACCGGGCGATCGCGCGGCCCCCACCCAACTCGTCTGGTCCACGCTGGGCGTGACCCTGTTCACCGTCGTCGTGCTGGCCCTGCGCGACCACCGGGTGCTCCAGCGGTACGCGTACGTGTGCGTGGTCGGCGCGCTCGGCCTGCTGCTCCTGCCGATCTTCTTCCCGGCGGTCAACGGCGCCCGCATCTGGCTGCGGATCGCCGGATTCTCCATCCAGCCGGGCGAGTTCGCGAAGGTGTTGCTCGCGATCTTCTTCGCCGCGTACCTGGCGGCCAACCGCAACGCCCTCGCCTACGCCGGCCGCCGCGTGGGGTGGCTCCAACTGCCCACCGGGCGCGTGCTCGGCCCGATCGTCGCCGTCTGGCTGCTGAGCGTCGGCGTCCTGGTCCTGGAACGCGACCTGGGTACCTCGCTGCTGTTCTTCGGCCTGTTCGTCGTCCTCCTGTACGTCGCCACCGGCCGCACCGGCTGGATCGCGGTCGGCCTGGTGCTGGCCTCGCTCGGGGCGGTGGCCGTCGGCTGGCTGGAGCCGCACGTGCACAGCCGGGTGCAGGACTGGCTGCATCCGTTCGCGTCGATCGACGCGGGGCAGGGGCCCAACCAACTCGCGCAGTCCCTCTTCGCGTTCGCGGCCGGCGGGGTCCTCGGCACGGGCCTGGGCCTCGGCCACTCCATCCTGATCGGCTTCGCCGCCAAGTCGGACTTCATCCTGGCGACGGCCGGCGAGGAACTGGGCCTGGCCGGACTGTCCGCGCTCTTCATCCTCTACGGCCTGCTGGTGGAGCGCGGCTTCCGGGCCGGCCTCGCCCTGCGCGACCCCTTCGGCCGGCTGCTCACCGTCGGCCTGGCGTCGATCGTCGCGCTCCAGGTCTTCGTCATCGCGGGCGGGGTGACCGGACTGATCCCGCTGACCGGCATGGCGATGCCCTTCCTCGCCCAGGGCGGCTCCTCGGTGGTCACCAACTGGGCGATCGTGGCGCTGCTGATCCGCATCAGCGATTCGGCGCGCGGTCAGTACGACAGGGAGGCCGGCCCGTGACGCGGTACATCGAGGTGGGCCCATGACGCGGTACATCCGGCACGCGGCCGTCTTCTGCGCCCTGCTGCTCGTGGCGCTCCTGGTCAACGCCACCCGCATCCAGGTCTTCCAGGCCCGGTCCTACGACGACAATCCCGCCAACCGGCGTGCGGGTATCGCCCGTTGGGAGCAGCGGCGCGGCAACATCCTGGTGGACGGCGGGAAGATCACCGGCTCCCGGGACACCGGCGAGCAGCTCCGCTACGAACGGACGTACACCGACGGGCCGTTGTACGCGCCCGTCACCGGCTTCGCCTCGCAGGTGTACGGGACCGCGTTCCTGGAGCACTCCGAGGACGCGGTGCTGGCCGGGACCGACCCGATGCTCACGCCGTTCCCGCTGTGGAACGAGCTCACGCGGGCGCAGAGCCCCGGCGGCAACGTCGTCACGACCCTCGACCGGGCCGCGCAGCGGGCGGCGTACGCGGGGCTCGGCGGGCGCAAGGGGGCGGTGGCGGCGGTGGAGCCGTCGACCGGGAGGATCCTGGCGCTGGTGTCGACACCCTCGTACGACCCGGGTGTGCTGTCGGGCAACTCCGCGGCCACGGAGCGGTCCTGGGCGCGGCTGAACGGCGATCCGGACAAGCCGATGCTCAACCGGGCGATCCGGCAGACGTATCCGCCGGGTTCGACCTTCAAGGTGGTCACCGCGGCGGCCGCGCTGGACGCCGGGGTCATCACGGACGTGGACGCGCCGACCGACTCCCCCGCGCCCTTCACCCTCCCCGGCACCACCACCTCCCTCACCAACGAGTCCGACGGATGCGAGGACGCCTCGCTGCGGACCGCCTTCGAGTGGTCGTGCAACACGGTGTTCGCCAAGCTCGGCGTGGACGTGGGGGTTTCGGACATGGCGGCGACGGCGACGGGCTTCGGCTTCAACGACACGGGCCTGCGCGTCCCGTTCTCGGTCGCGCCGAGCACCTTCGACACCTCCGTCGACAAGGCGCAGCTCGCGCTGTCGTCGATCGGGCAGTACAACACGCGGGCCACGCCCCTGCAGATGGCGATGGTCGCGGGGGCGGTGGCCAACGGCGGGCAGGTGCGGACGCCGTACCTGGTGGAGCGGACGACGACGGACGACGGCGACACGGTCGGGTCGGCGGGCTCACGCCCGGTCCGCCAGGCCATGCACCCGGCGACCGCGGTCCGGATGAAGGAGCTGATGGAGGACGTCGTCACGGAGGGCACGGGCACGAACGCCGCCATCCCCGGCGCGATCGTCGGCGGCAAGACCGGCACCGCCCAGCACGGCGTCGGCAACTCCGGTACGCCGTATGCCTGGTTCGTGTCCTGGGCGCAGGGCGAGCGGGACATCGAGCCGAAGGTCGCGGTGGCGGTGGTGGTCGAGGACGCGTCGGCGGTCCGGGGGGACATCACGGGCGGCGGGGTGGCGGCGCCGATCGCCCGGGCGGTGATGGAGGCGGTTCTCAGTCCGTGAGATACGGGGTTTCGGGCGCGGTTCGCCCCGACCTACCGTTCGGTACATGACGTCATCGACGGCTGAAGCCGCGCACCAGCTCGCCCAGGTCAACATCGGCCGCCTCAAGGCCCCTTTGGACTCACCCCTACGCGGGCCGCCACCGGGAGATGCTGGCCCGCCGTCGGGTGGGGGTCCCCCCACGCCCTTGAGGCAGTGGGGGAGGTTCGAGCGGGTGCGGGAGGCGATGGTGGTCCTGTGGTGGGTGCCGGCCGGGCACCGGCCGACGGTCGCGGAGGCGGAGGAGCGGCTGCTGCGCCTGCGCGCCGACGGTCCCACGCCGTACGCCTTCACCTTCCGCTCACCGTTTCCCGCGACAAGTCACGCCCAGGGGATTGACGCGCTTGCTGACAAGCAGTCTCATAAGTCGAGGAGGATGTGACCCCGGGTAACAAGGTGGGAGAACCATGACGACCCAGACGGAAGCCGCCGACCTGGACGGCCTGCGTGACGCGCTCGGGCTGCTCAAGGACCGGGAGCAGGTGGCAGAGCGGTTGCTCGACTCCTCCGCCAAGCACTCCTTCGACCCGGACAAGGAGCTCGACTGGGACGCGCCCTTCGAGGAGGGCAAGTGGTTCTGGCCGCCGGAGCTGGTGTCGCTGTACGACACGCCCTTGTGGAAGCGGATGGGCGAGGAGCAGCGCATCCTGCTCTCCCAGCACGAGGCCGCCGCGCTCGCCTCGCTCGGCATCTGGTTCGAGCTGATCCTGATGCAGCTGCTGGTGCGGCACGTGTACGACAAGGCGGCCACGAGTGCGCACGTGCGGTACGCGCTGACGGAGATCGAGGACGAGTGCCGGCACTCCAAGATGTTCGCGCGGCTGATCTCGCGGGGCGACACGCCCTGGTACCCGGTGAGCCGGGTGCACCAGAACATGGGGCGGCTGTTCAAGACCATCTCCACCACGCCGAGTTCCTTCACCGCCACGCTGCTCGGCGAGGAGGTCCTCGACTGGATGCAGCGGCTGACCTTCCCGGACGAGCGGGTGCAGACCCTGGTCCGGGGCGTCACCCGCATCCACGTGGTGGAGGAGGCACGGCACGTCCGGTACGCCCGTGAGGAGCTGCGGCGCCAGATGGTGACCGCCCCGAAGTGGTCCCAGGAGTACACCCGGGTCACCTCCGGCGAGTTCGCCCGCATCTTCTCGGTCGCCTTCGTGAACCCCGAGGTCTACGCGAACGTCGGGCTCGACAAGCGCGAGGCCCTGGCCCAGGTGAAGGCCAGCGGCCACCGCCGGGAGGTCATGCAGACGGGGGCGAAGCGTCTGACGGACTTCCTGGACGACATCGGGGTGCTGAGGGGCGCCGGCCGGCGACTGTGGAAGGCCTCGGGGTTGCTGGCCTGAGTTCGCGCGTGCGGGTCCGTTGTGGCTGGTCGCGCCTACGCGGCGGAGCCGCACATCGGTACAGCCCCGCGCCCCTGGGTGGGACCCGCACAGGCCGACTACCCTGCGAGGCATGACCCCGCCCGCCGCCACCCCCGCCTACCGTCGGCTCAGTGTCGAGGAGCGGCGCAGTCAGCTCCTCGACGCAGCCCTCGGCCTCTTCGCGCACCGCACCCCCGAAGAGGTCTCGCTGGACGACGTGGCGGAGGCCGCCGGAGTCTCCCGCCCCCTGGTCTACCGGTACTTCCCGGGCGGCAAGCAGCAGCTCTACGAGGCCGCCCTCAGGTCCGCCGCCGACGAACTCCGGCAGTGCTTCGACGAACCCCGCGACGGCGCCCTGCTGCCCCGCCTCTCCCGTGCCCTTAACCGCTATCTCGCCTTCGTCGACCAGCACGACGCCGGTTTCAGCGCGCTGCTCCAGGGCGGCAGCGTGGTCTCGACGTCCCGGACGACCGCCATCGTGGACGGCGTCCGCCGGGCCGCCGCCGAGCACATCCTCAGCCACCTCGGCGTCACGGACCCCGGCCTGCCGCTGCGGATGACCGTACGGATGTGGATCACCGCGGTCGAGGCGGCCTCCCTGATCTGGCTGGACGAGGGCAAGCAGCCGCCGGTGGACGAGCTGCGGGACTGGCTGGTGGAACAGTTCGCGGCCGTCCTGTCGGTGACCGCGAACCGGGACCCGCAGACCGCGGCCCTGGTCGAGGCGCTGGCCGGGGATGTCTGACACTGGTCCCGTGAAGAGCGAAGACACCCCCTTCGAGGGCGGCCCGATGGACGGCCGGGTGCTGCCGGTCCTGGTCGGCGCCACCGGGCACCCGCCCAAGACCTACCGCATCCCGGTCCCGGACGCGGCCGGCGGCCCGCCCACGGTCCACGTCTACCGCCGCGTGCCGCGCGGCTTCAGCAAGCGGCTCGGCCTCCAGAAGGGCTGGAAGTACGCGTACGACCCCGAGGGCAAGCCCACGGACAGGCTCAAGTGGCCGTGGTCGAAGCCCGACGCCACGCCGGGCGGCAAGCCGGACGACACCGACGGGTGACGAGGTTGGGCCAAGCCGCCCACACCCGGCGCGCGCGGCCCGCGTCCACGTCTGAAGCTCACGGTGCGGGGCAGAGGGGCTGCCCGCACCGGAGGTGATGACGTGTCAGGAAGGCTTCTGCGTCTGGTGTGTACGGCGGCGGTGGCGGCCGGCACCGTCCTGGCGCCGCTGCCCGCGGTGGCCGTGCCCGAGCCCGGCCCCGGTGAGCGGCCCGTCTCGCAGCTGCTGACGGACCTTCAGAAGCTGTACCGGGAGGCCGAACAGGCCACCGAGACGTACAACGCCACCGAGGAGAAGCTGCGCAAGCAGCACACCGAGGTCGACCGCCTCGACCGCGAACTCGCCCGCACCCGCCTCTCGCTGCACGACAGCCGGGGCGCGGCCGGCCGGCTCGCCCGACAGCAGTACCAGAACAGCACCGACATCTCCCCGTACGTCCGCCTGCTGCTGGCCCGCAACCCCCAACAGGCCCTCGACCAGGGCCATGTGATCGAGCAGGTCTCCCGGGAACGCGCCGAGACCCTCGGCCGCCTCACCGGCACCGAGAAGAAGGCCGACGGACTGGCCCGGAAGGCCCGCAAGGCCCTCGACGACCGCCTCTCCCTCGCCGCCCGCCAGAAGAAGGACCGGGACGACGTACAGAAGCGCCTCAAGGACGTCCAGGAACTCCTCGTCTCCCTCTCCCCCGAACAGCTCGCCGACATCGCCGAGTTGGAGGAGAAGGGCGTGGACAAGGCGCAGCAGCAGCTCGTCGCGTCCGGTGCCCTGAGCGACGAACACGAGCCGTCACGCGAGGGCGACCGGGCGGTGCGGTACGCCGTACAGCAGTTGGGCAAGCCGTACGAGTGGGGCGCGGAGGGCCCCGATACGTACGACTGCTCGGGCCTGACGTCCCAGGCGTGGGGCCACGCGGGCGCGCCCATTCCGCGGACGAGTCAGGAGCAGTGGGCGCAGTTGCCGAGGATCTCCCTCAAGGAACTCCGCCCGGGTGACCTCGTGATCTACTTCCCCGAGGCCACCCACGTGGCGATGTACCTGGGCGAGGGCCTGATGATCCAGGCCCCCAGAACAGGCGAGAAGGTCAAGGTGTCCCCGGTGGCGTCCTTCCCGATCCTGGGAGCGGTACGTCCGGACGGGGTTCAGGCCGCGCCGGTGACCGAGGCGAGGTAGGCGCCGGTCTTCTCCGGCTCGTAGAAGAAGTTCTCGAAGTCGGCCGGGTCGTTGAACGCGTTGGCGAACCGGTCGGCGACGGGCTGCAACTGACCCGCCGCGCCAATGAGGTTCAGGATGTGCTCCGGCGGCGGAGCCAACATCGCGTTCGTCCACTTGGTGACGTGCTGCGCGGTCTCCCAGTAGCGCTCGAACGTCACCCGCATCCATTCCTCGTCGAACTCCTTCTCGCCCTGGTCGAGGATCGAGGCGAGGTACGAAGCCGCGCACTTGGACGCGGAGTTGGAGCCCTGACCGGTGATCGGGTCGTTGGCGACGACGACGTCGGCGACACCGAGGACCAGGCCCCCGCCGGGCAGCCGGCCGATCGGATTGCGGACCGTCGGCGCGTACCGGCCCGCCAACGTGCCGCCGGCGTCGGTCAGTTCGACCTTCGTGGCCCGCGCGAACTCCCACGGCGTGAACTTCTCCATGAGTTCCAGGGTCAGGGAGAGGTGCTCGGCCGGGTCCTTGACGCCGTTGAAGACGTCGAGCGGGCCGCCGGGTATGCCCTCCCAGAACAGGATGTCCGCGCGGCCCGACGTGGTGAGGGTCGGCATGACGAACAACTCGCCGACGCCCGGGACCAGGTTGCAGCGGACCGCGTCGTAGTCCGGGTGCTCGGGACGCGGGCCGAGCCCGTGGACGTAGGACACGGCCAGGGCCCGCTGCGGCTCGCTGTACGGCGAACGGGACGCGTCCCGGCCGAACATGGAGACCAGCTCGCCCTTGCCCGCCGAGACCAGCACCAGGTCGTACGTACGGGCGAAGTAGTCGAGGTCGGAGACCGCCGCGCCGTGGATGACCAGTTGGCCGCCGCGCTGTGCGAACGTCTCCATCCAGCCGGCCATCTTCACGCGCTGGTCGACCGACTGCGCGTACCCGTCGAGCCTGCCCACCCAGTCGATGGCCCGCTGGGTCGGACCGGGGTCGTGCGAGCCGGGGGCCGCGACCGAGACGCCGAGTCCTTCGATCTTCGGGGCCTGGGACTCCCAGAAGTTCAGCTGGAGATCGCGCTCGTGCTGCAGTGCCGTATGGAACATGCACTGCGTCGACATGACCCGGCCGGAGCGGATCTCGTCCGCCGTCCGGTTCGACATCAGGGTGACCTCGTACCCGTTCGACTGGAGTCCGAGGGCGAGTTGGAGACCGGCCTGGCCGGCTCCGACGACGAGTATCTTCCGCATGCGGGTGGTGTCTCCTAAAGGGCGGTCACTCGGGGGTGACGTCCAGTGCGTGGCCGACGAGGGACAGAAGGGTCTCGATCGCCGAGATCCGCCGACGCGCATCCATGATCATTACAGGTATGTGCGCGGGGATCGTCAACGCCTCCCGTACGTCGTCCGGTTCGAACCGCTCGCTGCCGTCGAAGTGGTTGACCGCGACGACGTACGGCAGCCCGCAGCTCTCGAAGTAGTCGAGGGCGGGGAAGCAGTCCTTGAGACGTCGGGTGTCCGCGAGGACGACCGCGCCGATCGCGCCGCGCACCAGGTCGTCCCACATGAACCAGAACCGCTGCTGGCCCGGCGTGCCGAACAGGTAGAGCACCAGGTCGTCGTCGAGCGTGAGGCGGCCGAAGTCCATGGCCACGGTGGTGGTCGACTTGCCCGGCGTGCCGGAGAGATCGTCGGTCTCCTCGCTCGCCTCGGTCATCAGCGCCTCGGTCTGCAGGGGCGTGATCTCCGATACGGCGGTGACCAGCGTCGTCTTGCCGACGCCGAAGCCGCCCGCCACCACGATCTTCGTGGCCACGGGGGCACGGGTGCGGTCCGTCTGCCAGGACCGCAGTTGCTCCTCGTCATCGGGGAGCGGGGTGACGCCGAAGGAGGCGGCGGCGTCAGAGACGACGGAGTCCACTCAGCACCCTTTCCAGCAGAGCGCGGTCGGGACGGCCCGTACCGTGACCGGTACCGGTGCCGTACACACGGATCTTTCCCTGGTCCGCGAGATCGCTGAGCAGCACGCGGACCACGCCGAGCGGCATCTTCAGCAGCGCGGCGATCTCGGCCACCGTGCGCATACGGCGGCACAGTTCGACGATGGCCCGCATCTCCGGCATGACCCGGGTGTTGAGGGAACCATTCGTCAACTCCTTGCGCTCCTCGGGCGCTTCGAGCGCCGCGACGAACGTCTCCACGAGGAGTACGTGACCGAAGCGGGTGCGGCCGCCGGTGAGCGAGTAGGGACGGACGCGGGCGGGTTTGCGCTCACCGCCGCGTACCGGGAGCTTCTTCGGGTCAGGGCTCATCGGGTGCTCCCCGTCGACTCGGACGCCTCGGATTCCTCCGACTCGATGGACTTCCGCAGCTCGCTGCGGAGTTCGGGCGTCAGCGCGTGGCCGGCCCGGCCCACGAAGAGCGCCATGTGGTACGCCACGACGCTCATGTCGCAGTCCGCGGAGCCGTGCACACCGAGCAGCGAGCCGTCGCTGATCGACATCACGAAGAGGCTGCCGTCGTCCATCGCGACCATCGTGTGCTTCACCGGGCCCGAGTCCATCAGTTTCGCGGCGCCGACGGTGAGGCTGCCGATGCCGGAGACGATGGTGGCGAGGTCGGCGGCGGAGCCGCGCGGTCCGGTGCGCTTGGTCTCCAGGGCTTCCCTGGCCTCCGTGTTCCGTTCCGGGTCGGAGGAGAGGAGCAGCAGGCCGTCGGAGGAGACGACCGCGACCGACTGGATGCCGGGGACCTCTTCGACCAGGTTGGTCAGTAGCCAGTGCAGGTTTCGGGCTTCACTGCTCAGTCCGAAGGTACTGGGCGCGGTCAACTGCTTGCCTCCTCGACTGTGCCCCCCGTGGCGACGTCGGATGTGGGTGATCCTGCGGCCGGTTGCTTGGTCTGGCCTGTCTGTTCGGCGATCTCCGCCTGTACGTCCCGGTGACCGGCCTGGGCGCCTTGGCGGAACCCGCCGAGTCTCCTGCGGAGGGCTTCCGGGTCGACGCCTGTGCTTCGCTGGCGTGGGGTCTGGGTGGGGGCGGTGATTTTGGGGGTGCGCTTGGGGAGGCCCTTGGCTGTGACGGGGTCTTCGTCCGGGCCGTCAGGTGTGCGGGTGTGTGCCGCCTCGGCTTCGCCTTCGGCGGGAGTGTTCCCACCCGCACCACCCGTGCGGCTTTCGTTGTCGGGTGCGGGTGGCCCCTGTGGGGCGGAATCGCCGTCGGCGGCTGCCGGCGGTGCGGGGACCAGCAGTTCCATCGTCATTTCCGACGGGCGCTCCGGGGGCTCCGTACTCGCCTGCGCAGGCGCCTCCGTGCTCGTCTCCGCGTGTTCCATCGCCTTCTCGGCCAGTTCGACCAGCGGGTCGCTCGGCTTGGGGCGGGTGTGGAGGACGTTGGAGTTGGCCTCGGCGTCGGCGCCCGGGAGGGAGAAGGTGTGGGTGCCGCCCGGGACCGGGGACGGGGAGGAAGAGGAGGTCGCGGGGACCGCGGCCGTGGGGTTCTGCGCCAGGAGGGGGCTCGGGATCACCACCACCGCCGCCACTCCGCCCTGCTTCTGCTCGCGGAGCTGGACCCGGGCGCCGTGACGGTGGGCGAGGCGGGCCACGACGTAGAGGCCGAGGCCCAGGCCGTCCTCGCCCTCCTGCTCGTACGGGGAGGCCGGATCGAACTCGGCCAGGCGGGTGTTGAGGCGGATCATGCGGTCGGGGGCCACGCCGATGCCCTCGTCCTGGACGGAGAGCATGACCTCGCCACTCTCCAGGAGCCAGCCGGAGACCTCGACGGGACGGTCGGGCGGGGAGAACGAGGTGGCGTTCTCCATGAGTTCGGCCAGCAGGTGGGAGAGGTCGTCCGCGGCGAAGCCGGCCACGTGGGCGTGCGGCGGGAGGGCGGCGATGCGGACACGCTCGTAGCGCTCGATCTCGCTGACCGCGGCGCGTACGACGTCCACGAGCGGGACCGGGCCCGCGCTCTGCTGGACGTGTTCGGTGCCGGCGAGGACCAGGAGGTTCTCGCTGTGGCGGCGCATGACCGTGGCGAAGTGGTCGAGCTTGAAGAGGGTGGAGAGGCGGTCGGGGTCCTGCTCGCGCTCCTCCAGGCCCTCGATCACGGTGAGTTGACGTTCCACCAGGCCGAGCGTGCGCAGCGCGAGGTTGACGAAGGTGGAGCCGATGCTGGCCCGCAGCCGCTCCAACTGGGCCGCGGAGTCGGCGACTTCGGTACGCAGGTCCTCGCGCGCGTCGGCCATCCGCTGGCGCTGGCCGACCAGGTGCTTGCGGTCGGACTCCAGGGTGGTGACGCGCTCGTGGTGGGCGACCGCGTGCGCGTGCAGGGCGTTGACGGAGCGGACGACCTGGGCGAACTCGTCGTTGCGGCCGGTGAAGGTGATGGGCTCCTCGGCCGCCGGGTTCTCCGCCTGGGCGAGGCGGGCCGAGCCGCGGCGGAGCACGGAGAGCGGGCGGGTGAGGGTGCGGGCCATCGCGGTGGCGATGCCGATGGTGAGCAGGACCAGCGCGCCGAGGGCGGCGATCCGGATCTCCAGCGCGGTGACGTCGTCGTCGCGCAGCTGGGCGAGTTGCTTGCTGCGGCGCTCGTAGAGGGCGGACTCGGCGCCGCGCATCAGGTCGACGCGGGCGGAGAGCGCGGCGTCGGCCTTCTTCACGCTGGTGGAGAGTTCGCCGTCGGTGAGCGTGGGCTGGTCGGTGAGGGCGGTGAGGTACTTCTCGGCGGAGTTGACCTCGGCGCCGGTGACCGTGGAGTCGTAGGACTCGCGGGCGGCCTTGGGCGCGGTGTCGCGGAAGTCGGCGAGCGCCGAGTCGGAGCGCAGCCGGGCCTGTTGGGCGGCGGCGGTCAGGGCGTCGCGCGTCTTGGTGTCGGCGGCCGAGGACGTGGTGGTCGTGGTCGGCAGACCGGTGACGGGGTCGACGGCGCTCTGCGTGCTGCGCGGCACGTTCAGCGCGGCGAGGAGCAGTCCGCGGGCGGCGGCGGCCTGCTGGACGGCGGAGTCCAGCTCGGCGAGCGCGTACCCGCCGGAGCCCGCGCGGGCCGGCATCCGCTCGGCCAACTCCTCGGCGAGCCGGTGCAGTTCGGTGATCGCGGCGGAGTAGGCGTTGTGCGCCTCCAGGGCGCTGCTCTGCCCGGTGAGCGCGGCGCGGCGCAGGGTCGCGATGCCGTCGAGGTCGCCGCGCAGGGCGGCCGGCAGGTCGGTGTCGGCGCGCAGGTCCTCGACCTGGCGGTCGACGCGGGCGCCGCTGTCCTCGGAGGGGGCCTTGGACTTGGGCCGTCCGGCGGCGATGTACGAGGTCACCTCGTCGCGCTCGTCGGCCAGCGAGTGGGCCAGCGCGAGGGCGTCCTGGGTCTGCTCGGCGAACGTCACCAGGTCCTGGGAGTCGCTCAGTCGACCGGACGCGGCGAGAACGGTGGGCGCCCCGGCCCCGGCGACGGCGGCGGCCACGACCGCCACGGCGACGATCAGCCGGTTGCGTACGTGGGTGGGGCGGCCCTTGCCGGTGACGGTCTCGGGGGCGTGTTCCGTGCTCCCTGTGGAGGCCGCCTGCTTGCCTGTGCGACGAGGCCGCGTCTTCTGCACCGGTGCTCGCATTCCTGACTCGTGATACCCAAGGGCGGGGTGACGTCGCGTCACATCCCGCCGACTGTGCGTACACCCTCCCCCATGCTCCCGGCCGAGCGGGCGCAGGGGGTGCCCCCACCGGTCCCCGACCCTCCCAGTGCCGGTGGGCAGTGGTCGCGCATCACCGGACCCGCCACCCGAAGGAGTGAACATCGGAGGGGAGTTGGCGGGCAAGTTCCTCCGGCATCCCGGACGGCCGCTTCCGGCGGGCCGGTTGGACGTCTGCGGCGGGCGGTGGCACTATGTGCCGCCACGCCTTCCGCGATCATCGGATTCCACCCCAAAACTGGCTTCTGACCTGCGCGTGTGTGTCAACTCGGCGAGCTGTGCCAGCCTTTGGTGAAGCCTGTGAAGACGTCGTGCAGACTGGCCGGATGCGTACGGAACTTGTATCGGAAGCCGGCGATCCGGCCCGCCCCAACGAGGACTTCGCGAGCGTCACGCTGCCCGCCTCCGGCCAGGGCGGCTCGCTCGTCGTCCTGGACGGGGTGACACCGCCGAAGGACGGCACGGGGTGTCTGCATTCCGTCCCCTGGTTCACGGCCCGCCTCGGCGGCGCGCTGACCGAACTGACCGTTTCCCGCCCGGATGTTCCGCCCACCGAGGCCCTGTCCCGCGCGATCGCCCGTACGGCGGCGGCCCACGCGGACACCTGTGACCTTTCTCACCCACGCACCCCACAGGCCACAGTGGTCGTCGCCCGCTGGTCGGCCGAGACGGTCGAGTACCTGGTCCTGTCGGACTCGGCGCTCCTGGTCGAGTCCCCGACGGGCTCGGTCGTCCCGCTCCTCGACGACCGCATCGCCCGCCTCCCGCGCTCCGCCCTGGCCACGGACGCCCTGGTGGACTCCGCGGTCCGCAACAAGGAGGGCGGCTTCTTCACGGCGGCCGCGGATCCCTCGGTGGCCGGGCGCGCGGTGACCGGCACCCTGCCCCGCACGGAGGTCCGCACCCTGGTCGCCCTGACCGACGGGGCCACCCGCTGGGTGGAGAAGTTCCACGAGGGCGACTGGGAGGACTGCTTCAGGTTCGTCCGCAAGGAGGGGGCGGCGGCACTGGTCGCCCGGGTGCGCGCACTCGAAGTCGCCGACACCGAGCGGGTGTTCCTGCGGCGGAGCAAGACGCACGACGACGCGACGGTGGTGTTCGCGGAGGTGTAAGGGGAGCGGTGGGGGGAGCCGTGCGGGGGCGGTCGCGGTACGCGGGTGCTGATTCCGGGTGCCGCTTCCGGCTCCCGATTCCAGGCGCTACTTCTCCACCTGCCGGTTCAACTGCGCCAGCAGCCGGGCCAGTTCGGAGACCTCCCGCCGGTCCCAGTGGGCGAGCTGGCTGACGTACCGGGCGCGGCGGGCGTCGCGGACCTTGGCCACCCGGCCGCGGCCCTCCTCGGTGAGGTCGACCAGCCAGGCGCGGCCGTCGGCGGGGTCGGGTTCGCGGGCGATCAGGCCGAGCTCCTCCAGGGCGCGCAACTGCCGGGACATGGTGGCCTTGCCGACGCCGATGTAGGCCGCCAGCTCGGTCGCCCGCTGCCGGCCGTGCTCGTCGAGGCGTACGAGGAGGCCGTAGGCGGCGGTCTCCAGGTCGGGGTGGACCTCGCGGGCCATCTCGCCCTGGCTGGCCCGGGCGCGCCGGAGCAGGACCGTCAGTTCGCGCTCCAGGGAGAGGTACTCCTGGTCGGCGCCGCTCGGGGCGGAAAGGTGCTCCTGGTCCGCGCCGCTCGGTGTCACCTGTGCCTCCACACGGTGTTCGTCACCGTTCGTACCGTCGTCCACGTCAGCCCCTGCCTCGCTGTTCCCGGGGTTTCCCGGTCCTGAAAGTTTCCGCCGAACGCCGTCGTCGCCGCAGCTCGGCAAGTATTTCGCAGGGCTAGACCAACGGCAGCCTCTGGCCCCTCTTCCCACCTGCTCGTCGAGCTGCGTAGCGTCTCCACCAGACCTTGACTGGCATGCTCACGCCAGCAGAGGCCGTTCCCCCCACCTCTCCCTCGGAGGCACGCCATGCCCGTGCACAGACCCGGATCGGCCCGCCCCGGACACCTCTCCCCCACCCTCCTCGCCTTCCTCGCCGGACTCCTGCTCGCCGCCCTCACCCTCGTCCTCGCCGTCCCGGCCTCCGCCGCCGATACCCCCGCCCGGGGCTCCGCCCGGATGGGCATCGGTGTCCTCTCCCACGACGGCAGCGCCGGCACGCCGGTTCCCGGTGACGCCACCCAGACCGAGGGCGTCGACGTCTCCGGCTACCAGGGCAACGTCGCCTGGGCGACCCTGTGGAGCAGCGGGGTCCGGTGGGCGTACACCAAGGCGACGGAAGGCACGTACTACACGAACCCGTACTTCGCCCAGCAGTACAACGGCTCCTACGACGTCGGCATGATCCGCGGCGCGTACCACTTCGCCACCCCCGACACCACCAGCGGCGCCACCCAGGCCAACTACTTCGCCGACCACGGCGGCGCCTGGTCCCGGGACGGCAGGACCCTGCCCGGCGTCCTCGACATCGAGTGGAACCCCTACGGCGCCGCCTGCTACGGCAAGACCACCGCGGCGATGGTCAGCTGGATCGCCGACTTCCTGAACACCTACAAGGCCCGCACGGGCCGTGACGCCGTCATCTACACCGCCACCAGCTGGTGGACGCAGTGCACCGGCGACTACGCCGGCTTCGCCTCCGCCAACCCGCTGTGGATCGCCCGGTACGCCACCGCCCCGGGGACGCTGCCGGCCGGGTGGAGCTACTACACGATGTGGCAGTACACCTCGTCCGGACCGACCGTGGGCGACCACGACAAGTTCAACGGGGCGCTGGACCGGGTCGTGGCCCTTGCCAACGGCTGACGCGGACAGCACAGCGGACAGGACATGAGACAGGGCGTAGGAAAAAGGCCCGGGCCTCCCTCACGGGACCCGGGCCTTCCCCTATCCGTTGGCGTCCGTCACGCCGCCACCGGAACCTCCGACTCCGTCTCCGCGCCGTTGGTGGCCGGCGACAGGGCCAGTTCCAGGACCTGGCGGACGTCGGTCACGGCGTGGACGTCGAGCTTGTCCAGGACCTCCGCGGGGACGTCGTCCAGATCGGGTTCGTTGCGCTTGGGGATGATGACGGTGGTGACGCCCGCCCGGTGCGCGGCCAGCAGCTTCTGCTTGACGCCACCGATCGGGAGCACCCGGCCGGTCAGCGAGACCTCACCCGTCATGGCCACGTCCGTGCGGACCAGGCGCCCCGACAGGAGCGAGGCCAGGGCCGTCGTCATGGTGACGCCGGCGCTCGGGCCGTCCTTGGGGACCGCGCCCGCCGGGAAGTGGATGTGCACACCGCGGTCCTTGAGGTCCGCGACCGGCAGTTCCAGTTCGGCTCCGTGCGAGCGCAGGAAGGACAGCGCGATCTGCGCCGACTCCTTCATCACGTCGCCCAGCTGACCGGTGAGGGTCAGGCCCGCCGCGCCCGTCTCCGGGTCCGCGAGGGACGCCTCGACGAACAGGACGTCTCCGCCGGCTCCGGTGACCGCGAGGCCGGTGGCGACACCCGGGACCGCCGTACGGCGCTCGGCCGGGTCCTGCGCCGACTCCGGGACGTGGTGCGGGCGGCCGATCAGGGCGCGCAGGTCCTCGTCCGTGACGGTGAACGGCAGCTTCCGCTCGCCGAGTTCGTGCTGCGCCGCGACCTTGCGGAGCAGCCGTGCGATGGAGCGCTCCAGGGTGCGGACGCCCGCCTCGCGCGTGTACTCGCCGGAGAGCTTGCGCAGGGCGCTCTCGTCGATGACCACCTCGTCCTCGTTCAGACCCGCCCGCTCCAGCTGGCGCGGGAGCAGGTGGTCGCGGGCGATGACGACCTTCTCGTCCTCGGTGTAGCCGTCGAGCCGGACCAGTTCCATCCGGTCCAGGAGGGCCTCCGGGATGGCTTCGAGCACGTTGGCCGTCGCCAGGAAGACCACGTCGCTCAGGTCGAGCTCGACCTCCAGGTAGTGGTCGCGGAAGGTGTGGTTCTGCGCCGGGTCCAGGACCTCCAGGAGGGCCGCCGCGGGGTCGCCTCGGAAGTCCGAGCCGACCTTGTCGATCTCGTCCAGCAGGACGACCGGGTTCATCGAACCGGCCTCCTTGATGGCCCGCACGATCCGGCCGGGCAGCGCGCCGACGTACGTACGCCGGTGACCGCGCACCTCGGCCTCGTCGCGGACGCCGCCGAGGGCGACGCGGACGAACTTGCGGCCCATGGCGTGCGCGACGGACTCGCCGAGCGAGGTCTTGCCGACGCCGGGCGGGCCGACGAGGGCCAGGACGGCACCGCCGCGCCGGCCGCCGATGACACCCAGACCACGGTCGGTACGGCGTTTGCGCACCGCCAGGTACTCGGTGATGCGCGCCTTCACGTCCTCCAGGCCGGAGTGCTCGGCGTCGAGGATCGCCTTGGCGCCCCGGATGTCGTACTCGTCCTCGGTCCGCTCGTTCCACGGCAGTTCGAGGACCGTGTCCAGCCAGGTGCGGATCCAGGAGCCCTCGGGGGACTGGTCGCTGGACCGCTCCAGCTTCTCGACCTCCTTGAGCGCGGCCTCACGGACCTTCTCGGGCAGGTCGGCGGCCTCCACGCGGGCGCGGTAGTCGTCGGACTCCTCGCCCTCCTGCTCGCCGTTCAGATCGCGCAGCTCCTTGCGGACCGCCTCCAGCTGGCGGCGGAGCAGGAACTCGCGCTGCTGCTTGTCGACGCCCTCCTGGACGTCCTTGGCGATCGTCTCGGCCACGTCCTGCTCGGCGAGGTGGTCGCGCAGCTGCTGGGTGGCGAGCTTGAGGCGGGCGATCGGCTCGCTGGTCTCCAGCAGCTCGATCTTCTGGTCGGTGGTGAGGAACGGCGAGTAACCGGAGTTGTCGGCGAGCTGGCCCACGTCGTCGATGGCCTGGACGCGGTCCACGACCTGCCAGGCGGCGCGCTTGCGCAGCCAGGCGGTGGCGAGCGCCTTGTACTCCTTCACAAGTTCGGTGACGTGACCGGGCAACGGCTCGGGCACGGTCTCCTCGATCCGGGTGCCCTCGACCCACAGGGCGGCACCCGGTCCGGTGGTACCGGCGCCGATCCGGACCCGGCCGCGAGCGCGGATCAGGGCACCCGGGTCGCCGTCGGCCAGTCGGCCGACCTGCTCCACGGTGCCGAGCACGCCGGTGCTCGGGTAGGTCCCGTCGATCCGTGGGACCAACAGCACCCGCGGCTTTCCGGGCTCGTTCCGGGCGGCGGCCTGTGCGGCCTCCACCGCGGCACGTACATCGGTGTCGTTCAGGTCCAGCGGAACCACCATGCCGGGCAGCACGACCTCGCCGTCGAGCGGCAGCACGGGCAGGGTGAGCGGTGTGGACGTCGAAGCCATGATCTCCCCTTCGGCATTCAAGTTGAGCTATGCCGACTCAATGCGTGGCGCTTCGCGGATGTTCCCGGTTCACCGTTCGCTCTGAGCAAACCGGCGTTGAGCTGGACGTTTACTGGGGGCTGCGCCCCCAGACCCCCGCGTCGGCCCTGAAGGGGCCTTGTCCTCAAACGCCGGACGGGCTGATTTATGCCCCGCCCGATGTGAGGGGTGCCGCCGATCCATGGGTATGTAATAGTCTGACCTCCAGAGCAATCCTTACGGGAGGATGTTGTGAACGACCTCGTACACGCCTGGGTCAGCGGGTGGGTTCTGTCGCGCGGGGCCGCGCCGCCCGTCGAGGAGCCGTGGGGGTGGAGTGTCGACGTGGGGCAGGTCGAGCAGGTCTCCCGGAGGGTGCTGGGGGACATCGGCGACGACGTCGAGGAGACCGTCGTACGGAAGGTGGCGGACTCCGTGACGGGGTACGGCGTCTGGCTGAAGGTGTTCACGGATCCGACGCTGGTACGGGGATGGGTGGGCCCGGGGTGGTGGATCGACCCGAACCCGGGGTTCCTGATGTCCGTACCGCTGACCCGGGACGCACCGCCGGCCGCGCCGGACGGCTACCGGCTGCGCACCTGGACCCGCGGCCCCGTCACCCAGGCAGTGGTGACGGCCCCGGACGGCGCCCTGGCGGCGCGCGGACAGGTCGGCGTCAGCGGGCCGACGGCCGTGGTGGACCGGGTGGAGACGGCCCCGGCTCATCGCCGCAGGGGGTTGGGGGGTCTCGTAGTGCGCACCCTTCAGGCGACCGCGGCCGAACAGGGCGCCCGGACCGGCGTCCTCGCGGGCACCCCCGACGGACGGGCACTGTACGAGCACCTCGGCTGGACCACCGCCGCACTCCTGACGAGCGCCAAGTTCACCGGCTGAGGGTCCCCCGCCACCGGCGGACCACCGGCCACAGCGCCAGCCCTATCGCGAGCGAGAACACGTGCCCCCAGTTCGTCAGGGGATCCGTGAACGCGATCAGGTCCTCGATCAGCATCCCGCCGAACAGCACCACCAACGGCCACCGCACCCACGGGGACACCAGTCCGGCCAGCGCCCCGACACACGTGGCGACGCCGAAGCTGATGCCGTAGTCCATCCGGTGCAGCGAGCTGTCCGGCAGGTGCCCGACCAGCACCGCGAGCCCCACCGGGACCTCCGTCGCGAGGGTCGCCAGGATGTGCCCGGTCAGGAAGACGACCGCCGTACGCGCCCCGCCTATCCGCCGCTCCAGCGCGGTGAGGACGAGCAGGAAGAGGACGGCGTACGGCGTGACGATCCCGCCCGCGATCCACAGTGCGCTGGTGAGCAGCACCAGCATCGGGGTGCGTACGAGGTGGGCCACGTCCGTACTGGAGCCCTGGTGGAGGGCGTGCACAAAAGAGGGTGCCGCGTCGGCGACCAGGAGTGAGGTGAGGGCGAGGACGACCGCGAAGCCGAAGGTGAACGGTGTGCCGGTGGGGGTGGGGAGGAGACGCCGGACGCGCGGGACTCGAAGAGCCTTCGCCGGGGATATCGGTACCGGCGTCCCGTCCATGTCACCGGTGGACGCGGCGCAGCGGCTCCGCTGCCTCGGTACTCCGTCCAGCAGACCGGAGGCCTTCGCGTCGGTCGGGGTGGCGGGTTCCACGGTGAGGCGCTCCTTCCGTTTCACCTCCAGCCTTCGACGCCCCCAGGGTCTCTGTCTATGACCGACGCCACGCGGGAGGCGATTCTCAGGAACCTCTCAGGCTTCCTGGACGTCCGCCTGTCACGGGTGGTCAACCGTTAATTCCCGTGGCCGTAAAGCCGAGTTCGTGCAGGATGGGCCGATGACCACCTTCTACGACAGCCCAGTGGTCCTGGACCGGCGCGAGGGGCCGTACGGCGAGGTCGTGCTGCGTCGGCACGGCGAGCTGTTGCAGATCATCGCCAACGGGTGCTTCCTGATGGACACCTCGGACGGCCGCTCGGAGCGGCTGCTGGTCGACGCGGCGCTCGGCGCGCTGGACGATCGGGAGCGGCCGGAGCTGCTGATCGGCGGGCTGGGCGTCGGCTTCTCGCTCGCACACGCGGCAGCGAACCCGCGCTGGGGGGCCATCACGGTCGTGGAGCGGGAGCGGGCCGTCGTGGACTGGCATCTCGACGGGCCGTTGTCCGGTATTTCGACCAAGGCGGTCGCCGATCCGCGCACCCGGATCACCGAGACCGACCTGCTCGATCACGTCAATGAGACTTGCGCCACGTATGACGCGCTGTGCCTGGACATCGACAACGGCCCGGGCTGGACCGTCACCGAGGGCAATGACGGGCTCTACTTGGCGGCCGGACTCGCAGGCTGTGCAAGGGTTTTGAGGCCTGGTGGGGTGCTCGCGGTGTGGTCGGCGCAGCCCTCTCCGGAATTTGAAGGAACACTGCGGAATGCCGGGTTCCAACGGGTGCGTACCGAAGAGATCCCGGTTGCCCGGGGAGTTCCGGACGTCGTGCACCTCGCTGTCCGACCTGGATAGCCGTGGCACCGTTACTCCCCGTACCCTGCTGCCCTGGCGCGGATCATTCAAGCGTCAATCGCAAGCATGCTCAGGCATGGGCAGTCAACGGATCACCCCACGGATTCCGGAAAGCAACTCAGGGGCGGGCGATGGAGCAGACACACACCGCACACAGCAGCACGGCGACGACCCCGGGCGCACAGCGCCGGGTGCTGGTGGTCGAGGACGACCCGACCATCGTCGACGCCATCGCGGCCCGTCTGCGCGCCGAAGGTTTCGTCGTGCAGACCGCGGTCGACGGTCCGTCGGCCGTCGACACCGCCGAGGCCTGGCAGCCCGATCTGCTGATCCTCGACATCATGCTGCCCGGCTTCGACGGCCTGGAGGTCTGCCGACGCGTGCAGGCCCAGCGCCCGGTGCCGGTGCTGATGCTGACCGCGCGCGACGACGAGACCGACATGCTGGTCGGGCTCGGGGTCGGCGCCGACGACTACATGACCAAGCCGTTCTCGATGCGCGAGCTGGCCGCGCGCGTGCATGTCCTGCTGCGCCGGGTGGAGCGGGCCGTGGTGGCCGCGTCCACCCCGCGCTCGGGCATCCTGCGCCTGGGCGAGCTGGAGATCGACCACGCGCAGCGCCGGGTGCGGGTGCGCAGCGAGGACGTGCACCTCACTCCCACCGAGTTCGACCTGCTGGTCTGCCTGGCCAACACCCCGCGCGCGGTGCTCTCCCGTGAGCAGCTGCTGGCCGAGGTGTGGGACTGGGCAGACGCCTCCGGCACCCGGACCGTCGACAGCCACATCAAGGCGCTGCGCCGGAAGATCGGCGCCGAGCGGATCCGCACGGTGCACGGTGTGGGCTACGCGCTGGAGACACCGACGCCATGAGCGACGGGCGGCCGACCGCACGGAGGAGCCCCGGGGAGGAACCCTGGGGCGGCGTACGCCCGTTCTCGATCAAGACCAAGCTCGGCGGTCTCGTCGTCATCTCGGTGCTGATCACCACCGGTCTGTCGATGATCGCGGTGCACACCAAGACGGAGCTCCGCTTCATCACGGTCTTCTCGATGATCGCCACACTGCTGATAACGCAGTTCGTGGCCCATTCGCTCACCGCCCCGCTGGACGACATGAACACGGTCGCCCGGTCCATCTCGCGCGGCGACTACACCCGCCGGGTGCGTGAGAACCGGCGCGACGAGCTCGGTGACCTGGCCCAGACGATCAACGTCATGGCCGACGAGCTGGAGGCCCAGGACCGGCAGCGCAAGGAGCTGGTGGCGAACGTCTCGCACGAGCTGCGCACGCCCATCGCCGGCCTGCGGGCGGTCCTGGAGAACATCGTCGACGGTGTCTCGCCCGCCGACCCCGAGACCATGCGCACGGCCCTGAAGCAGACGGAGCGCCTCGGGCGGCTGGTGGAGACCCTGCTCGACCTGTCCCGCCTGGACAACGGCGTCGTACCGCTGCGCAAGCGGCGTTTCGAGGTGTGGCCGTACCTCTCGGGCGTGCTGAAGGAGGCCAACATGGCCGTGCCCGCGCGCGCGGGCATCGCGTCGGGCTCCGGGAGTCACACCCGTACCGACGTCCATCTGCACCTCGACGTCTCGCCGCCGGAGCTGACCGCGCACGCGGACCCGGAGCGGATCCACCAGGTCGTGGCGAATCTCATCGACAACGCGGTCAAGCACAGCCCGGCGCACGGCCGGGTGGTCGTGAAGGCGCGGCGCGGGACGTTGCCGGAGTCGCTGGAGCTGGAGGTCCTCGACGAGGGTCCGGGCATCCCGCGCTCCGAGTGGCACCGGGTCTTCGAACGCTTCAACCGGGGCGGCGCGGGCACCTCCAAGGGCCCGGGCAGCGACGGGGGTACGGGACTGGGCCTGGCGATCGCCAGTTGGGCCGTGGATCTGCACGGCGGCCGGATCGGAGTGGCCGAATCCGAGCGGGGTTGCCGGATCCTCGTCACCCTTCCGGGAGAGACTTCCGTACCAAGTTGACGTAAAGTCCGATCCGGAACTTCAAGATCCAGGTGCGTCCGCGCTGACGGGCACGTGTGATCTGCGACAGGCCCGCCCGTTCGGTGCGCAGGGCCTGCGTTCGCGTGTTCCGGCCACCTCGTTCCAGAGCGGAACCACGCTTGTTTCCCGCCATTTCCCGGCCCGAAACACGATTTCCGGTGTGACTTACACGACGATGAACCGGCCCGGCCTGACCTTCGCGGTCATGGGGGCGTAGCCTTAATTCCCGCTGTCCATCACCTTGTGAAGCGGAAGAGGGCGGTTGCCGCCGTGTCGTCACAGTCCCCCAGTAACTCGACCATCTCGACCGAGTCCGACCAAGCAACGGGGAAGAACCCCGCTGCCGCGTTCGGCCCCAACGAGTGGCTCGTCGACGAGATCTATCAGCAGTACCTCCAGGATCCGAACTCGGTGGACCGAGCCTGGTGGGACTTCTTCGCCGATTACAAGCCGGGCGCCGCTGCCGCCCCGGCTCCGGCGGGCACTGCGGCCGCGGGGGCCGTAGCGACCACCCCGACGAATCAGGCTCCGGCTCCCGCTCCGGCGGCGCCCAGCGCGCCGGCCGCGGCCGCCCCGGCGGTTCCCGCGCCGGCCCCCGCGGCCCCGAAGCCCGCGGCAGCAGCCGCCGCGCCCGCCGCGGCTCCGGCCGCGAAGCCGGCCACGGCTCCCGCGCCGACGCAGGCGAAGCCCGCGGCGGCCAAGCCGGCCGCGCAGACCGCGCCCGCCGAGGGCCCGGAGCTGGTGACGCTGCGCGGCCCCGCCGCCGCCGTCGCGAAGAACATGAACGCCTCGCTGGAGGTGCCCACGGCCACGTCCGTGCGCGCGGTCCCGGTGAAGCTGCTCTTCGACAACCGCATCGTCATCAACAACCACCTCAAGCGCGCCCGGGGCGGGAAGATCTCCTTCACGCACCTCATCGGGTACGCGATGGTGCAGGCCATCAAGGCCATGCCGTCGATGAACCACTCCTTCGCGGAGAAGGACGGCAAGCCGACCCTGGTCAAGCCGGAGCACATCAACTTCGGCCTCGCCATCGACCTGGTGAAGCCCAACGGCGACCGCCAGCTGGTCGTCGCGGGCATCAAGAAGGCCGAGACGCTGAACTTCTTCGAGTTCTGGCAGGCCTACGAGGACATCGTCCGCCGTGCGCGTGACGGCAAGCTGGGCATGGACGACTTCACCGGTGTGACGGTCTCCCTGACCAACCCCGGCGGCCTCGGCACGGTCCACTCGGTGCCGCGTCTGATGCCCGGTCAGTCGGTCATCATGGGCGTCGGCTCCATGGACTACCCGGCGGAGTTCCAGGGCACCTCCCAGGACACCCTGAACAAGCTCGGCATCTCGAAGGTCATGACGCTCACGTCGACCTACGACCACCGGGTCATCCAGGGCGCCGCCTCCGGCGAGTTCCTGCGCGTCGTCGCCAACTACCTCCTCGGCGAGAACGGCTTCTACGACGACATCTTCGAGGCGCTGCGCATCCCCTACGAGCCGGTCCGCTGGCTCAAGGACATCGACGCCTCGCACGACGACGACGTCACCAAGGCCGCCCGCGTCTTCGAGCTGATCCACTCCTACCGGGTCCGCGGCCACGTCATGGCCGACACCGACCCGCTGGAGTACCGCCAGCGCAAGCACCCCGACCTGGACATCACCGAGCACGGGCTCACCCTGTGGGACCTGGAGCGCGAGTTCGCGGTCGGCGGCTTCGCCGGCAAGTCCCTGATGAAGCTGCGCGACATCCTCGGCGTGCTGCGCGACTCGTACTGCCGCACCACCGGCATCGAGTTCATGCACATCCAGGACCCCAAGCAGCGCAAGTGGATCCAGGACCGCATCGAGCGCTCGCACACCAAGCCGGAGCGCGAGGAGCAGCTGCGCATCCTGCGCCGCCTGAACGCGGCGGAGGCCTTCGAGACCTTCCTGCAGACGAAGTACGTCGGCCAGAAGCGCTTCTCCCTGGAGGGCGGCGAGTCCGTCATCCCGCTGCTCGACGCGGTGCTGGACTCGGCCGCCGAGTCCCGCCTGGACGAGGTCGTCATCGGCATGGCCCACCGCGGCCGGCTGAACGTCCTGGCGAACATCGTCGGCAAGTCGTACGCGCAGATCTTCCGCGAGTTCGAGGGCAACCTCGACCCGAAGTCGATGCACGGCTCCGGCGACGTCAAGTACCACCTGGGCGCCAACGGCACCTTCACGGGCCTGGACGGCGAGCAGATCAAGGTCTCGCTGGCCGCGAACCCCTCCCACCTGGAGACGGTCGACCCGATCATCGAGGGCATCGCCCGCGCCCAGCAGGACATCATCAACAAGGGCGGTACGGACTTCACGGTCCTGCCGGTCGCCCTGCACGGTGACGCGGCCTTCGCGGGCCAGGGCGTGGTGGCCGAGACGCTGAACATGTCGCAGCTGCGCGGCTACCGCACCGGCGGCACGGTCCACATCGTCATCAACAACCAGGTCGGCTTCACGGCGGCCCCCGAGTCCTCGCGTTCCTCCATGTACGCGACGGACGTGGCCCGCATGATCGAGGCCCCGATCTTCCACGTGAACGGCGACGACCCGGAGGCCGTGGTCCGTGTGGCCCGCCTGGCCTTCGAGTTCCGTCAGGCGTTCAACAAGGACGTGGTGATCGACCTCATCTGCTACCGCCGCCGCGGTCACAACGAGTCGGACAACCCGGCCTTCACCCAGCCCCTGATGTACGACCTGATCGACAAGAAGCGCTCGGTGCGCAAGCTCTACACCGAGTCCCTCATCGGTCGCGGCGACATCACCCTGGAAGAGGCCGAGCAGGCCCTCCAGGACTACCAGGGCCAGCTGGAGAAGGTCTTCACGGAGGTCCGCGAGGCCGTCACGGCCCAGCCGAGCGCGGGCCCGATCTCGGACCCGCAGGCGGAGTTCCCGGTCGCCGTGAACACCGCGATCTCCGCGGAGACCGTCAAGCGGATCGCCGAGTCCCAGGTCAACATCCCGGACTACTTCCACGTACACCCGCGTCTGCTGCCGCAGCTGCAGCGCCGGGCGTCGATGGTCGAGGACGGCACGATCGACTGGGGCATGGGCGAGACGCTGGCCGTCGGCTCCCTCCTCCTGGAGGGCACCCCGGTCCGCCTCTCCGGCCAGGACTCGCAGCGCGGCACCTTCGGCCAGCGGCACGCGGTCCTGATCGACCGTGAGACGGGCGCGGAGTACACCCCGCTCCAGTACCTCGCGGAGGAGCAGGCCCGCTACAACGTCTACAACTCCCTGCTGTCCGAGTACGCGGTCATGGGCTTCGAGTACGGCTACTCGCTGGCCCGCCCCGACGCGCTCGTGATGTGGGAGGCGCAGTTCGGCGACTTCGTCAACGGCGCGCAGACGGTGGTCGACGAGTACATCTCGGCGGCGGAGCAGAAGTGGGGCCAGACGTCCGGCGTCACGCTCCTGCTCCCCCACGGCTACGAGGGCCAGGGCCCGGACCACTCGTCCGCGCGCGTGGAACGCTTCCTCCAGCTGTGCGCACAGAACAACATGACGGTCGCGATGCCGACCCTCCCGTCGAACTACTTCCACCTCCTGCGCTGGCAGGTGCACAACCCGCACCACAAGCCGCTGGTGGTCTTCACCCCGAAGTCGATGCTGCGCCTCAAGGCCGCCGCGTCGAAGACGGAGGAGTTCACGTCGGGTCAGTTCCGCCCGGTCATCGGCGACTCGGCGGTCGACCCGGCCGCGGTCCGCAAGGTCGTCTTCGTCGCGGGCAAGCTGTACTACGACCTGGAGGCCGAGCGCACCAAGCGCGGCATCACGGACGTGGCGATCATCCGCGTCGAGCGCCTGTACCCGCTGCCGGGTGCGGAGCTCCAGGCGGAGGTCAACAAGTACCCGAACGTCGAGAAGTACCTGTGGGCCCAGGAGGAGCCGGCCAACCAGGGCGCCTGGCCGTTCATCGCCCTCAACCTGATCGACCACCTGGACCTGGCGGTCGGCGCGGACGTGCCTCACGGCGAGCGACTGCGGCGGATCTCGCGTCCGCACGGGTCGTCGCCGGCGGTCGGTTCCGCGAAGCGGCACCAGTCGGAGCAGGAGCAGTTGGTGCGTGAGGTGTTCGAGGCGTAAGCCCCACCCGCTGTCACGTGCGGCCGGGGCGCCCCCCCCCACCCGGGGGGGGGCCCCGCCCGGTGGCCGCCCGTATAAATGAACCCAGATAATAAAAGTCCCAGGCCAACAAAAAAAATAGAAAAAGCGCGGGGCGGGGGGAG
>NZ_JBIVKB010000025.1:0-129669 GCF_044750545.1 Streptomyces sp. NPDC088794
TCCGGCGTTTGAGGACGAGGCCGTTCAGGCCGAAGCGGGGGTCTGGGGGCGGCAGCCCCCAGAAGGATGGGACGGGTAGGGGCGGCGGGGGCGAACAACCGCCTAGTCGAACCGGGCCAGATCCCGCAGCCACACCGTCGCCGAACTGTCCGACGGCGCCCGCCAATCCCCCCTCGGGGACAGCGAACCCCCCGCCGACACCTTCGGCCCGTTCGGCATCGCCGAGCGCTTGAACTGCGCGAACGCGAAGAAGCGGCGGCAGAAGACCTCCAGCCAGCGCCGGATCTCCGGCAGGTCGTACGCCACCCGCTTCCCCTCCGGGAACCCCGGCGGCCACGCACCCCCCTCCGCGTCATGCCACGCATGCCACGCCAGGAACGCGATCTTCGACGGCCGGAACCCGTACCGCAGCACGTGGAAGAGCGTGAAGTCGTGCAGCGCGTACGGCCCGATCTTCGACTCCGTCGACTGCATCTCCTCACCCGGCACCAGCTCAGGACTGATCTCCGTGTCGAGGATCGCGGCAAGGATCTTCCCCGCCTCCTCGCCGAACTGCCCGCTCTCGATGACCCACCGGATCAGATGCTGGATCAGCGTCTTCGGCACACCCGAGTTGACGTTGTAGTGACTCATCTGGTCGCCCACGCCGTACGTGGACCAGCCCAGCGCCAGCTCCGAGAGGTCACCTGTGCCCAGCACGATCCCGCCCCGCTGGTTGGCCAGCCGGAACAGATAGTCCGTACGCAGACCCGCCTGCACGTTCTCGAACGTGATGTCGTACACCGGCTCGCCCGCCGCGAACGGGTGGCCCATCTCCTTCAGCATCAGCCGCGCAGTCGGCGTGATGTCCAGCTCCGCCGCCGTGACCCCGAGCGCCGCCATCAACTTGTGCGCGTTGTCCTTCGTGTGGTCGCTGGTCGCGAACCCGGGCAGCGTCCAGGCGAGGATGTCGCTGCGCGGACGCCCGGCGCGGTCCATCGCGCGCGCGGCGACGATCAGCGCGTGTGTCGAATCGAGGCCCCCCGACACCCCGATGACGACCTTCGGGCCGCCGATCGACGCGAGCCGCTGCTGCAAGCCCGCGACCTGGATGTTGTACGCCTCGTAGCAGTCCAGGGCCAGCCGGTCGGCGTCCGCCGGTACGAACGGGAACCGCTCCACCCGTCGGCGCAGGCCCAAGTCGGCGGTGGGCGGGGTGAGTTCGAAGGACACCGTGCGGAAGTCGGCCGTACGGGCCGCGTGCGTACGGCGGTTGTCGTCGAAGGTGCCCATCCGCTGCCGCTCCTGCCGCAGCAGGTCGAGGTCGATGTCGGCCACCGCGTACTGGTCGTCGAGCGGGAAACGGTCGGACTCGGCCAGCAACACGCCGTTCTCGTAGATCAGGGTCTGGCCGTCCCAGGACAGGTCGGTGGTGGACTCGCCGAGGCCGGCCGCCGCGTAGACGTACGCGGCCAGGCAGCGGCCGGACGCCGAGCGGGCCAGCAGCTTGCGGTCCTCGGCGCGGCCGACGGTGATCGGGCTGCCGGAGAGGTTGGCGAGGACGGTCGCGCCCGCCAGGGCGGCCTCGGCGCTCGGCGGCACCGGCACCCACATGTCCTCGCAGATCTCCGTGTGCAGCACCAGACCGGGCACGTCGTCCGCCGCGAACAGCAGGTCCACGCCGAACGGCACTGATTCCCCGTCCACCCGGATCGCGCCGCCGCGCTCGGCGTCGCCCGAGGCGATCTGCCGACGCTCGTAGAACTCGCGGTAGTTGGGCGGGTACGACTTGGGGACGACCCCGAGGACCCGGCCGCGGTGCACGACCACCGCGCAGTTGTAGACCCGGTCGCGATGGCGCAGCGGGGCGCCCACGACCAGGACCGGCAGCAGGTCCACCGACCCCGTCACCACGTCCCGCAGCGCCTCCTCGACCTGGTCGAGCAGGGCGTCCTGGAGCAGCAGGTCCTCGATCGAGTAGCCGCACAGCACCATCTCCGGGAAGACGGCGACGGCCACGCCCTCCTCGGCGCACCTGCGCGCGTGGCGCAGCACCGCCTCGGCGTTGGCGTGCGGGTCCGCGATGACGGTGTGGCCCGTGCAGGCGGCGACGCGGGCGAAGCCGTGCTGGTAGAGCGACCGGAAGTTGAGTGGAGGCACGGGCCCAGTGTAATCGTCACAGCGACGCAATGGGGTGGCGTGGGGAGTGGTGCGCCCCACGCCACCCCATTACAGGTGACCCGTGTCCCTACTGACCCTTGTCCCTACTGAGGAATCAGTGGTGACCCTTGGGCTTGACGAACGACTGGACGTAGCCGCCCGCGGGCGTGCCCACGCCGGTCACGTCGTCGTAGCCCTTCACCGCGGACAGCGAGCTGTCCTTGCCGAGGCTGCGGACCGAGGTCAGCAGGCCGTCGGTGGCGTCGTAGCCGTTGGCGAAGTCCACGCGCGCCACCGCCAGGCCGGAGCCCGTCGGGTTGTCGGTCACGTCGTGGTACACCTTCGAGCCGTACTTGGCGTAGATCGACGGGTTGGCGAAACCGATCGCCTTGCCGCCGCGCGCCTCCTGGGCCAGGGCCTGGACGGCCGCGATCACCGGCGAGGCCAGCGAGGTGCCGCCGATGCGGTACTCGCTGTACGACTCCGACCCGTCGGCCTGGGTCTGGGTCTGGCCGACCTTGAAGCCCGTGTTCGGGTCGGCGATCGCCGAGATGTCGGGCACGACGCGGTTGCCGGCGGCGTTGTTGGCCGTGGCGAGCGCGTTCGGGACGACACCCTTCTGGTAGTAGGGCTCGGACACCGTCTTGCTGGTGCCGCCGCCCGCGCCCGAGGTGTAGGCGCCCGGGAACGCGGTCCAGCTCTTGCCGTCGTCGGACAGCGAGGCCTTCTCGGTGCCCCAGCCGGTCTCCCACAGGTACTTGTCGCCCTTGCCGACGGCCAGCGAGGTACCGCCGACCGCCGTCACCCACGCCGAGTTGGCCGGGGTGTCGACCTGCTTCGTGCCGGTGTGGGCGACCTCGTCGCCGTTGTCACCGGAGGAGAAGTAGAAGCCGATGCCCTCGACCGCGCCCAGCTGGAACACCTGGTCGTAGGCGGCCGCGAGGTCCGGCGTCTGGTTGGCCTCGATGTCGCCCCACGAGTTGGAGACGATGTCGGCCAGGTGGTTGTCGACGACCTTGCTCAGCGAGTCGAGCAGATCGTCGTCGAAGCAGGACGCGCCGCCCACGTACGTGACGTCGGCGTCCGGCGCCACCGCGTGCACGGCCTCGACGTCGAGGGTCTCCTCGCCGTACCAGCCCGAGGCGTCGCACTCGTCGGCGCCCGTGTTCGTGTAGTTGGCGGGCAGCACCTGGTGCAGCTGACCGGTCTTCCACTTGGCGTCGCCGTGCTTCTTCGCGTACGTGGCCGCGTCGAAGGCGATGGTCGGCGAGGCGTAGGCGTCCGTGATGGCGACGCGCACACCCTTGCCGGTGTACTTGCCCGCGCCGTAGGCGGCGCGCAGCTGCTTGCCGGTGTAACCCTGCACGGCGTACGGGATCTTCTTGCCGTACGCGCTGGGCAGCGAGGTCGCGGTCTTGGAGCCGTAGTACGAGGAGAACGGCCCCGCGTTCTTGAACACCGCGGTCGGACCCGGCAGTTGGTCGTCGTGGTCCGCCTTGTGCGGAGCGTTGTCCAGGCCGGTGACGGTCAGGACGGCGCCGTTCAGGCTGTCCGGCGCGGACGCCGACTTCGAGGGCGCGCGGTAGGTCTTGGCGCCCTTGGCGTAGTTGTGCAGCTGGGTGCTGAACGCCTTCTCCGCGGCGGCCACGTCACCGGTGACGGAGACGTAGTGCTGCGTGACGCCGGTGACCTTCAGGCCCGTGGACGTCAGCCACGACTTGACCGCGGCCACCTGGGCCTTGGTCGCGCCGAAGCGGGCCTGCACCTGCTTGGCGCTCAGGTACTTGCCGTACGCCGCCGAGTTCGGGTCGGACACGGCCTTCGCGTAGGCCGCGAGGCCGTTGGCGTCCTTGCCTGCGAGGTACACCCGCAGCGAGACCTGGGAGCCGTTGGAGGTGGCCCCCTTGTCCGCCTTGGCCGTGGCCCAGGCGGGCTTGGTGCCCGCCAGCGAGTCGCGGCCCGGGTTGTCCGCGGCGTGGGCCGCGGGTATGCCGAGCGCCAGCGCGCCGGCGAGCATGGGCAGTGTTGCCGCCATGCTCACCACGGCACGCGACTTGGCGCGGTTGGATCTCATGGAACCCCCTGCGATGCGGTTCTTCGCATGTGTGGTCGGTCTCCGTTGATCCTCGGAGAACCGCGCCGCGGCGGGGGCACGGAATTGGATCAAACGGTAGAGGTCACTCTTTCGATGAACCGTTCATGCCAGGGGAATGCGAAAGCCAAGAGAACCTCTGCCCATGCCAAGAGACCTTCAAGGAACGCCCAGGATGGGGGATTTGAGGCTTTGGTGCGCTCCCGATCTTTCCGGAAGGTTACGAACGCGCCTTCGCGCCCCGTTCCTTGAGCATGTCCCCCATCAACTGGATCTCCGACTGCTGGGCGTCGACCATGCCCTGCGCGAGCCGCTTCTCCACATCGACCGAGCACTTGGCGACACAGCCCTCGGCCATGTGGATCCCGCCCTTGTGGTGGTCGGTCATCAACTGCAGATAGAAGACTTCCGCCTGCTTGCCGCTGAGTTCACCGAGCTTCTTCATCTCGGTGTTGGTCGCCATGCCCGGCATCAGCGAGCCGTCCTTGCCGGACGCCATGTCGCCCATGCCCATCCACGTCATCGGCGGATCCGCCGACACCTTCGGCAGCCCCCACAGGTCCAGCCAGCCGAGCAGCATGCCCCGCTGGTTGGCCTGGGTCTGCGCGATGTCGTATGCAAGTCGGCGTACGTCCGTGTCCTTCGTGCGGTCGCGCACGATGTACGACATCTCCACGGCCTGCTGGTGGTGCACCGCCATGTCCCGGGCGAACCCGGCGTCCGCGGAGTCGGCGGCCGGCAGGCTCGACGAGGAGCCGCCGTCCTCGGCGACCGCGTAGGTGATTCCGCCGGCCGCGATCAGCGCCGCCACCGCGGCCCCCGCGATCAGACCGGCCTGCCTCACTGCGACAGACCGTTCGTGCACGCGGCCCCCGGCTCCGGGGTCTGCTTGCCCTGCACGAACTCCGCGAAGAACTTGTCCACGTTCGGGTCGCTCGCGCTCGTCACCGTGCGCTGCTTGCCCCACGCGGTCAGCATGATCGGATCGGGCTGCTTGTCGTCCGGGCTCATCAGCGTGTACGGCGTCTTCTTCACCTTCGCCGCCAGCGCGTCCACGTCCGCCTTCGAGGCCTTGCTCGTGTACGTCACCCAGACCGCGCCGTGCTCCAGCGAGTGCACGGCGTTCATGTTGTTGAGCGCCTTGGAATAGACGTCGCCGTTGCAGTTCATCCAGACCTGGTTGTGGTTGCCGCCGACCGGCGGCTCGGTCGGGTACTTCACCGTCTTGGCGACGTGGGTGCGGCCCAGCGTCCCCTTCCACGTCTTCACCCCGTCCTTGCCGGTGACGAAGTGCCCCGAGGCCTTCGCGTCGGACGCGGTGTCACCCTTGTCGCCGTTGTCGCTCTGCGACTTCACCACGAACACGCCACCCACGATCAGCCCGGCCACGACGACCACGCTCGCGCCGATCGTCAGGATCCGGGCGCGCCGCTCCCGGGCCCGCTCCGCACGCTGCATCTCCTCTATACGCGCCTTGCGGGCCGCGCTGTTGCTGTTCTTCGCCTTGGCGGAACCCATGAGGTGTGTCCTTCTGGGGAAAAGGTGGCCGATCGGTCCGCTGATCGTAGTGGGGGAGGGGAAGTCTTTCGTAGGCGGGTCACAGCCAACCCCTTGACTTGCCCGTCTCCGTCGGATCAGTACGGGCCGGGCATTACGGATACCGGTGCGAGCAGGCAAGATGGCGGGAGAGTCGTACACCTGCCGGACCGGAGCCGTTCAGGCCTCGGTCGCTCGGCCGATCATGGTCGGCAACGCGCATGAAATGCTGTTGTGGTGGGATGCTCAGGTGCCCGACCGCCTCCCGCGCGACCTGGGGCAGGCGGCCTGACCAGCAAGGATGGGGAATCGGAAGATGGACAAGCAGCAGGAGTTCGTGCTCCGCACGTTGGAGGAGCGCGACATCCGGTTCGTACGCCTGTGGTTCACGGACGTGCTGGGCTTCCTGAAGTCCGTCGCCGTGGCCCCCGCCGAACTGGAACAGGCCTTCGACGAGGGCATCGGCTTCGACGGCTCCGCGATCGAGGGCTTCGCCCGGGTCTACGAGTCCGACATGATCGCCAAGCCCGACCCGTCGACGTTCCAGATCCTCCCGTGGCGCGCCGAGGCCCCCGGCACCGCCCGGATGTTCTGCGACATCCTCATGCCCGACGGCTCCCCGTCCTTCGCCGACCCGCGCTACGTCCTCAAGCGCGCCCTGACCCGCGGCTCCGACCTGGGCTTCACCTTCTACACCCACCCGGAGATCGAGTTCTTCCTCCTGAAGGACCGCCCGCTGGACGGCAGCCGCCCCACCCCCGCGGACAACTCCGGCTACTTCGACCACACCCCCCAGAACATCGGCATGGACTTCCGCCGCCAGGCGATCACCATGCTGGAGTCGATGGGCATCTCGGTCGAGTTCTCCCACCACGAGGGCGCCCCGGGCCAGCAGGAGATCGACCTCCGCTACGCGGACGCCCTCTCCACGGCGGACAACATCATGACGTTCCGCCTGGTCATGAAGCAGGTGGCGCTGGAGCAGGGCGTGCAGGCGACGTTCATGCCGAAGCCGTTCTCGGAACACCCGGGCTCGGGCATGCACACGCACCTCTCCCTCTTCGAGGGCGACCGCAACGCGTTCTACGAGTCCGGCTCGGAGTACCAGCTCTCCAAGGTCGGCCGCTCGTTCATCGCGGGCCTGCTGAAGCACGCGGCGGAGATCTCGGCCGTGACGAACCAATGGGTCAACTCCTACAAGCGCATCTGGGGCGGCTCGGAACGCACGGCCGGCGCCGGCGGCGAGGCCCCCTCGTACATCTGCTGGGGCCACAACAACCGCAGCGCCCTGGTCCGCGTCCCCATGTACAAGCCCGGCAAGACGGGCTCGGCTCGCGTGGAGGTCCGCTCCCTTGACTCGGGCGCGAACCCGTACCTGGCCTACGCCCTCCTCCTGGCCGCCGGCCTGAAGGGCATCGAAGAGGGCTACGAGCTCCCGCCGGGCGCGGAGGACGACGTCTGGGCCCTCTCCGACGCGGAACGCCGAGCGATGGGCATCGAGCCGCTCCCGCAAAACCTGGGCGAGGCCCTGACGCTGATGGAACGCAGCGACCTGGTGGCCGAGACCCTGGGCGAGCACGTCTTCGACTTCTTCCTGCGCAACAAGAAGAGCGAGTGGGAGGAGTACCGCAGCGAGGTCACGGCGTTCGAGCTGCGGAAGAACCTGCCGGTTCTCTAGTCGACGAACGCAGGGGACACAGCCGCGGTGCTCATGCGCCGCGGCTTTCCCGTGCCGTCCGACGGGATCTCGTACAGGTCCGCTCCGTAGTCGCCGGGTAGGGCGTAGACGAGGGTGTGGGCGTCCCTCCATACCGCCTGGTCGTCCACGCTGCGGGGTTCGGACAGCGGGGTTTCGTGCATCGTGCGCAGGTTCAGGACGTACAGGTGCCAGGGGGCGTCCTTCGGGAGGCCCCGGACCCGTTTCTTGTACGCGATGCTCGTGCCGTCGGGGGAGAGGGACGGGCATTCGACGTTCTCGTGGAGGGTCGTGACTGTCTTCGTCCGGAGGTCGCCCCTGACCAGGTACGTCCGGCCCTTTGTCGCCAGCGTCGCGTAGAACGTTCTGTCGTCCGGCGCGAACGTCACGCCCCAGAAGTTGGCGTCCGCCGAGTGGTAGGGGCGGTTGTTCTTGATGACGCGGAAGGACTCCAGGGTCGGGGTCAGGTCGCCCGTGCGTACGTCCACGATCGCCGTGCGCGTGGAGAAGTTCGTGCCCGCGTACGAGTCGCCGCCTACGAACGCCGTCCAGGCCGCCAAGTGGCCCGTGGGGGAGACTCGGGCGCGGGACGGGATGCCCGGGACGTCGTAGTGGGCCTTCTCCTTGAGGTGAGTGTCGAGGATCAGCGCGCGATAGGTGTCGGAGACCGGGCCGTGGACGGCTTGCAGGCAGACGCCGGTGCCGGCGGCCGCGTAGAAGCGCAGGCATTTCACGCCCGAGGCGATCCGTGGGCCGGCGGGGGCCGATGTGGGGACCGTCGTCAGCTCGTCTCTGTGTGGGCCCCAGGCCATGTTGCGGAAGATCATGTGGGCGGGGGTGGTGAGCGCGAGGCGGCCTGACGTGACCTTCGGGCCGTCGGGCTGGGTTTCGTTCCTGCGGTCCGCGCGGGCTGATGCATGGAGGATCGACGCCCCGGCGACCGCGGCGAGAGCGAGGATCGCCGCCAAGAGGACGAGAAGGCGGTTGCGTACGGTCATGTCGTGAGGCCTTCCTTCGTCGCCGGAACCGGGCGTAGGGCCAGCGCCGAGAACGTCGCGCACGCCGCCAGCGCCACCGTCGCCGTCAGCAGCGCCGTGCGGTCGCCCCACAGGGTCCAGGCCGCGCCGAAGCCGAGTGAGCAGACGAACCTTGCCAATGCCTGGCCCGTCTGGACCACGGCCAGGCCCGAGGAGCGCAGGCGTTCCGGCACGTTCTCCGACGCCGCCGCCATCAGCACGCCGTCGGTCGCCGCGTAGAAGCCGCCGTGCAGGAGCAGGACGGCGTAGGGGAGGGCGGGGCCGTGCCAGGAGGTGAGGAGGAGGGCGTATGCCACGAGCAGGGCGCCGTGGCCGGCCACGAAGACGCGGCGGCGGCCGATCCGGTCCGCCAGCCGCCCGAGCGGCAGTGCGAGGAGCAGGAATGCCGACGCCGTGCCCAGCGGGAGCAGCGCGAACCAGCGGTCGGGGACGCCGAGGCGGTGCTGGAGGAGGAGGTAGATGAAGGAGTCGCTGATCGTGGCCAGGCCCAGGAGCAGCGCGCAGAGCGTGATGCGGCGCAGGTCGCGGTGGGTGAGGAGGGCCAACGCGGCGCGCAGGGTGGGGCGTTGGGAGGGCGAGGGGGCTGGTGCCGGTGCCGGTGCCGGTGCCGGTGCTGGTCCGTCCGGCACCGGCGCCTGGCTCCGCGTCGAACCGGACGGCTCCCGTGCCGGCCTCCCCGTCGGACCCCCCGGCACGAACAGCACCAGCACCACCACCCCCAACACCGCCACGCAGAAGCTCACCGTGAAGACCGCGTCGTAGCCGTCGACCGTCGCCCGCAGGATGAGGAACGCGGCCAGTGGGCCGAGCAGCGCGCCCGCCGTGTCCATCGCGCGGTGGACGCCGAAGGCGCGGCCGCGGGTCTCCGGGGTGGCGGAGAGGGAGATCAGCGCGTCGCGCGGGGCCGTGCGCAGGCCCTTGCCGGTGCGGTCGGCCGCCAGGATCAGGCCGATGGGGGTGAGGGTGTGGGCGAGCAGGAGCAGGGGTTTGCAGGCCGCCGAGATGCCGTACCCCAGGCCCGCCACCCACTTGTGCCGGCCCCCGCCCCGGTCGGCCAGGTGGCCCCCGGCCAGCCGGACGAGCGCCGAGAAGCCGTTGTAGACGCCGTCCAGGAGGCCGAAGCCCAGCGGGGAGAGGCCCAGGCCCGTCACCAGGTACAGCGGCAGGACCGCCGTCACCATCTCCGAGGACACGTCCGTGATCAGGCTGACCGTGCCGAGCGCGAGGACGGTGGGGGCGATCCCGCCGCCCACGCGTCGGGTGGCGGTCCCTGCCACGGACGCCGTCGGAGTGCTCGCGCGGCTGTCCGCTGCGTACACGTCAGGACGTCCAGATGCCGGTGATGTCCTTGGCCGAGGCCGCGTTGCCCGCGTGGGTGGTCAGGCCCTGCGAGTCCTCCAGGGTGCGCAGCAGGTCGTAGTGGTTGTAGGTGGTGGCCGAGGTCGAACCCGCCGTGACCGGCTGGCCGTACAGGACGGTCGGGATGCGGTTGCCGGCCAGCCGGTTGTCCTCGTCGAAGGTGACGACGAGCAGGCTGTTGTGGGTCTTGGCCCAACTCGCGTACGCGCTCAGCTTGTTCTTCAGCCAGGTGTCACCGGTGGACACCGAGCAGTCGTGCATGTCGCTGCACAGGTTGGGCACGACGAAGGACACGTCGGGCAGGGTCGCGTAGTCGGTAGGGAACTGCGCGAAGGTCTTCGCGGTCGACGTCGGCACGTTGCTGAAGCCGAACCAGGGGTTGTGCTTGCGCGCGTAGTCGCCGCTGCTGCACGTCGTCGAACCCTGGCTGGGCAGCGTCTCGTTGTAGCTGGCCCAGGTGCCGCCGGCCGCGAGCACCTCGGAGGCGAGGTTGGCGGCCGAGGAGAAGCCGGGGGTGTAGCAACTGTCGTCCGTGACGCCCTGGGTGGAACCGGAGAACAGGGCGAAGTAGTTGGGCTGGCTCGGGTGGGTCTCGGCGTACGACTGGCTGAGGCCGGCGCCGCCGGTCCTGAGCGAGTTGATGTACGGCGCGCTGGAGGAGCCGATCACCTGGCTGTAGGCGTGGTTCTCGAAGACCACCACGACCACGTGGTCCGGGTTCGGCACGGTGGCCGCGGCATGCGCGGACGGGGAGCCGCCGAGGCCGGTCCACAGACCGACCGCCGTCGCCGTGAAGGCGAGCGCGGCGGCCACGGCGGTACGGCTGCGGCGGAACGTCGAAGGGGCGGAGCTGCCGGACACGTCTACCTCCGGTGGTGGGGGGAAGGGCGGGGGCGGCGGTACGGATTGAGCATGCGCACGCCAAGATTCTCCCGCCCCACCTCACCCAACCGGAAGCATGAAGACCGGGTGAACTACTCCCACCCGGAAGACGGGCGAACTACTCCCGCCCGGCCGCCAGTTGAGCCATCACCTGGTGCAGCGGCTCCGCCTCCCGCTTGCGGTACTCCTGGATCGCCCACCCGTTGCCGTCCGGGTCCTTGAAGTACATGAAGGTCGCCCCGTCCTGCGGCGCGAACTGCTGCGGCTCGGTGACGTCGAGACCGCGCGCGGTCAGCTCCTCGTACGCCGCCTTCGCGTCCGTCACGCACAGCTGCATCCCGTGGTACGTCCCCGGCTGCGGGGTCCCCGTCGGCACCTGGAGCCCGTCGACCAAGGCGATCGAACACCCCGAGCCCGGCGGCGTCAGCTGCACGATCCGTACGCCCTCCATCACTTCTCCGTCGAGGTCCACGTGGAAGCCGACCTTGTCCCGGTAGAACTCCTTGGCCCGGTCCACGTCCGTGACGGGCATCAGGATCACTTCGAGGGTCATGTCCATAACGACTCCTTTGTCGCGGGCTGCCGTACGCCGGCGGAACCTCGCGCGTACGTCACTCGAAGCGCCACCGCGTCTGGCTGAACGGCTCTCCCTTACCGAAGCCGAAAACCGTGCGCGGCGCCACCGCGAAGACGAAAGCGTGTCCGGCGCCGTGGTGGAAGGCCTCGTCGCGTACCTCGAAGTGCCAGAAACTGCCGTACTTCGTCTCCCACGCGGCGGCCAGCTCCCGCAGCCGGTCCTCGTCCGTGACCCGCACCGCCTCGCCCTCGACGACCAGGTCGTGTCCCTTGTCCCAGGTGTTCGTGCCGGTCGTCAGCACGACCTGCGGGTTGGCCGCCAGGTTCCGCGCCTTGCGCTCCTCGGGGCCGGTGCAGAAGTGCAGCGCGCCGTCCGCCCACACCGCGGGCAACGGCGTCACATGCGGCCGCCCGTCCGGCCGCACGGTGGAGATCCAGAACAACTCGGCCGCGCCGAGCCGTTCCTCGGCCGCGGTCCACTCCGTGGCGGTGGCGGCGGGGTCGCTGTAGTGGGGGTCGAGACGGGTCTGCGGGGCGTGGTTCGTCATGGGGCGTCCTCATCGACGTATGAAGAAAGGACCGTGCATGAAGAAGGGACCGTGCCCGCGGCGCGAACTCATCGGTCGGCCGGTCAGACCACCTCCGCCTCCGGGAACACCCGCGCCACCGCCGCGGTACGGCTGGACACACCGAGCCGGCCGAACGCGTTCTCCAGGTGCTTGCGGACGGTGCTGGGCGCCACGCAGAGCTGCTCGGCGATCTGCGGCGTGCTCATGCCGAGGGCTACGCAGCGCAGGACGTCCAGTTCGCGGTGGGTCAGCCGGACCGGGGGGCGGCGCCTGCGCACGGCCGCCAGGTAGATCTCGTACAGGTGCGGGGCGAGCAGCCGCAGCGTGGTCATCTCGTGGTCCTTGAACGGCTGCCCGTCCGTGCGGAACAACTGGAAGACCCGGGTGCGGCCCGGCGCGGTGGGCAGGGCGATGTCCGCGATGGTGGGGCACGGGCGGAGGAACTCGGTGTAGATCGGCTGGTTCCGCAGTCGGTGCGCCGACACGAAGTCCGCCATCTGCGTGGTCTCGGGGGTGTCGTGCGGGCGCGAGACCTGCTCGCACTGGAGGTGCTGGTGGCGCCAGCGCCAGTACTCCTCCATCGGGCCCTGGTCCTCGCCGTCCGGGGTGTCCCGGTCGTTCCAGCTGATCCTGGTCGGGATGTCCAGCTCCGAGAAGCTCGCGCAGTCGCACGGGATCAGCCGTTGCAGGCCGTGGAGCAGGGACATCGGGGGCACGCCCTCCGCGAGGTCCTGCCGGGCCTCGTCCAGGACGTCCGCCATGCGGCGCAGATGGGCTTCGGCGGTGGTGAAGGGTGGAGTCATCGCGGCCTCCCCGGCCGGTCGTACGTGCCGTACGACGCTACGCGCCCCGAGCGCCCGGTTCGCGAGGGATTCGTCAAATGCCGTATGGGATACGGCGATCGAAGCGTCCAGTGTCGACCCGTACGACCCATCGGCCCCCGCCACGACCACCGGGAGGGCCGGCTCGAACGGAGACACTCATGCGCGACCACGCTCCAGACACCCGCACGCACCCGTACCCGCACTCCCACCGCACCGCGGCCCTCGCCACCGGCGCCGCCGCCGTTCTGACCGCTGCCCTCCTCACCACCGGCTGCGACGGAACGACGTCGCCGGCCACCGCCTCGGCACAGGAGGACAGGGCCGGCTCGACCTCGGGTTCCACCACCCCGCGATTCACCTCGCTGCGTCTCACGCTCGACTCCCGCGGTGGCGTCCGGCTCACCGGCGGCTCGCGCGCGGCGGTCGGCGCGGCCGGGAGTTTCTCCGTGGCCGGCGGTCGCACGCACCGGTTCGACCGGCCCCCGGACCAGGTGCTGGTGGTGCTGCGGCACTGGCCCGACTCCGGTGCGGCACGGGCCTCGCGGGGGCGGGCGCCCGGGCTGTTGCCGCCGGACGAGTCCGCGGTGGAGACCGGGTTCCTCGTCGACACCGCGAGCTGGGTGCGGGCCGAGCTCGACGGACAGCCGCTGCGGTGGCTGCGCCGCGACACGCTCCGCGTCGACGCCACCAACGCCACCGCCGTCGGCGATCCCACGGTGCTCACGCTGTCCGGACCGCACGGGGGTCGGTCCGGACAGCCCGTCCCGCCGCCCGACACGAGCGCCTGCGCCGGCGTCGACCCGGACACCGCCCGGCACGCGGTCCTCCCGGACATCGCGGCGGGCACGGCCGTCCCGGACGCCCTCACCCGGCTGGGCGACCTGTGCCTCGACATCCAGTACGCCACCCGCCCGGGCGCCCGCCCCGGAACGGTCCGTCAGGTGCGCGTCCCGCTCGCCGGCCGGCCGGCCGCATCCGCCTGCCTGCCCCCGACGGACGACACCGCGGCGGACCCGGGCGACCGGGTGCTCCTGGACCCGACCCGCCCGGCGACGGTGGTGGTCGCCCGCTGAGGGGGCGGTTCGCAGGAGGGGAGCGGTCCCTGAACGGCTGGGGCCGACGTCCTCCGCCCGCCGAAACCGCCCTTCCACCCCGGCGCTTCCCCCAGGCTCTCCGGTTAGGCTCGATCTCGCATGACCTTGATCTCGTACGGCCCTGATCCGAGGGGCGTGCGGCGGTGGACGGGACGGGAGGCCGGGATGACGGTGCCGGGGCGCAGGAGCAGTACCTTCTCGCGGCTGCTGCGGCACGGTTTCACCGATCCCTCGGCGGCGGAGCGGCTGCTGGACAGCGGTGAGCTGACGCCCGTGCGCAATGACCCGGTGCTGCTGGAAGCGCTGGGCGCCACCGCCGATCCGGATCTCGCCCTGCTCGGTCTTGTCCGGCTGCTCGAAGCCCAGCCGGACACCACCGCGTGGCGGACGCTGCTCGACACGTTGATAGCGGCCAAGCCGCTGCGCGACCGGCTGCTCGGGGTGCTCGGCGCCTCCTCCGCGCTCGCCGACCACCTGGCCAGGCATCCGCACGACTGGCACGCGCTCGTCACCTACGAGCCGCGCGATCTGCACCCGGGCGTCGAGGAGTTCGAGCGCGGGCTCGCCGAGGCCACCGACCCGGTCTCCCTGCGCGTCGCCTACCGCCGCTGTCTGCTGTCCATCGCCGCCCGTGACGTGTGCGGCACCACCGACCTCGCCCAGACCGCCGCCGAACTAGCCGACCTCGCCACCGCCACCCTGCGCGCCGCCCTCGCCATCGCGAGCGCCGCCGCGCCCGACGACGCCGCGCTGTGCCGGCTCGCGGTGGTCGCGATGGGCAAGTGCGGCGGCCACGAGCTGAACTACGTCTCGGACGTCGACGTGATCTTCGTCGGCGAGGCCGTCGAGGGCGCCGACGAGGGCAAGGCGATCAGGGCCGCCACCAAGCTCGCCTCGCACATGATGCGGATCTGCTCCGAGACCACCGTCGAGGGATCCATCTGGCCCGTCGACGCCAACCTGCGCCCCGAGGGCCGCAACGGCCCCCTGGTCCGCACCCTCAGCAGTCACCTCGCCTACTACCAACGCTGGGCCAAGACCTGGGAGTTCCAGGCCCTGCTCAAGGCCCGCCCGGTGGCCGGCGACCTGGAGCTGGGCGAGGAGTACGTCACCGCCCTGGCCCCCATGGTCTGGCAGGCGGCCGAGCGCGAGAACTTCGTCGCCGACGTGCAGAAGATGCGCCGCCGGGTCGTCGAGAACATCCCGGTCGGTGAGGTCGACCGCGAGTTGAAGCTCGGGCCGGGTGGACTGAGAGACGTCGAATTCGCCGTGCAGCTCCTCCAGTTGGTGCACGGCCGGGCGGACGCCTCCCTGCGCAGCGGCACCACGCTGGACGCGCTCCACGCCCTGGCCGCCGGCGGCTACGTGGGACGCGCCGACGCCGTCCAACTCGACGACGCCTACCGGTTCCTGCGCTCCATGGAACACCGCATCCAGCTCTACCGGCTGCGCCGCACCCACCTCGTGCCCGAGGACGACGCCGACCTGCGCCGCATCGGCCGCTCCCTCGGCCTGCGCGCCGACCCGGTCGCCGAGCTGACCCGCGAGTGGCGCCGGCACGCGTCCGTCGTGCGCCGCCTGCACGAGAAGCTCTTCTACCGTCCGCTGCTCGATGCCGCCGCCCAACTCGCCCCCGGCGAGGCCCGGTTGAGCCCCGAGGCGGCCCGCGAGCGACTCGTCGCCCTCGGCTACGCCGACCCGGCCGCCGCCCTGCGGCACCTGGAGGCGCTGGCCTCCGGGGTGAGCCGCAAGGCCGCGATCCAGCGCACCCTGCTGCCGGTGCTGCTCGGCTGGTTCGCCGACTCCGCCGACCCGGACGCGGGACTGCTCAACTTCCGCAAGGTCTCGGACGCGTTGGGCAAGACGCCGTGGTACCTGCGGCTGCTGCGGGACGAGGGCGCCACCGCCGAGAACCTCGCCCGTGTGCTGTCCGCGGGACGCCTCGCCCCCGACCTGCTGATGCGGGCCCCGGAAGCGGTGGCGCTGCTCGGTGACGGCGGCGGTGACGGGGGCGGCCTGGAGCCGCGCAACCGGGCCCACCTGGAACAGGAGGTCCTCGCCGGAGTGGGGCGCGCCGACAACGCCGAACAGGCGGTCGCCGTCGCGCGCGGGGTACGGCGCCGGGAACTGTTCCGTACGGCCGCCGCCGACATCGTCGCCTCCTACGGCACCGACACCCACCCCGTCGAGGCCGACCAGGGCGCCCTGGTGGACCGGGTCGGCGGCGCGATCTCCGACCTGACGGCGGCGACCCTCGCGGGGACGCTGCGCGCGGTGGTGCGGGGCGGCTGGGGCGACACCCTGCCGACCCGGTTCGCGATCATCGGCATGGGCCGCTTCGGCGGTCACGAACTCGGCTACGGCTCCGACGCGGACGTCCTGTTCGTGCACGAGCCGCGCGAGGGCGTGCCGGAACGGGAGGCCTCCGAGGCCGCCAACAAGGTCGTCTCCGAGATGCGCCGGCTGCTCCAGGTGCCGAGCGCGGACCCGCCGCTGCTGATCGACGCCGACCTGCGCCCCGAGGGGAAGTCCGGGCCGCTGGTGCGGACGCTCCACTCCTACGAGGCGTATTACCGCCGGTGGTCTCTGGGGTGGGAGTCGCAGGCGTTGCTCCGGGCCGAACCCGTGGCCGGGGACGCGGAGTTGGGGCGGCGGTTCATCGAGCTGATCGATCCGTTGCGGTATCCGGCCGAGGGGCTCGGGGACGACGCGGTGCGGGAGATCCGGCGGTTGAAGGCGCGGATGGAGTCGGAGCGGATGCCTCGCGGGGCCGACCCGAAGCTGCACACCAAGCTCGGGCCCGGTGGGCTGTCCGACGTGGAGTGGACCGTGCAGTTGCTTCAGTTGCAGCACGGGTGGGTGGAGCCGGGGTTGCGGACTACGCGTACTCGGGAGGCGTTGGCCGCGGCGTGCGCCGCCGGTCTGGTGTCGGGTGAGGATGCCGAAATACTGGATGAGGCGTGGGTGTTGGCGACGCGGGTGCGGAATGCGGTGATGTTGGTGCGGGGGCGGGCGGGGGATACGTTCCCTTCGGAGAGTCGGGAACTTGCCGCTGTGGGGCGGTACTTGGGGTATGGGCCGGGGCATGCGGGGGACATGCTCGATGCGTATCGCCGTACGGCGCGTCGGGCGCGGGGCGTTGTGGATGAGCTGTTCTATGGAGCGGCTGCTGTGTAGGTGGGTTGTTCGTCGGGTGCCTGCCGGTGGGGGCTGGTCGCGCCCCGCGGCGGAGCCGCACATCGATACAGCCCCGCGCCCCTTTGGGGCGCGTCCATGGGGCGTCGGTCTGAAAGAGGGTGGCGTCGGCTGGACAGGGCCACGCCCGTCAGGACCACTGCCATTCCTGTCACCACCCTCCACCCCACCCGCTCGTCCAGGACCAGCGCGCCCAGCGTTACCGACACCACCGGCAGCAGGTAGCCGACCGTCGCCGCGTTGGTCGGGCCCTCGTCCGCTATGAGGCGGTAGTTGAGGTAGAAGGTGACGCCCGTGCCGAGGATGCCCAGGGCCGTGACCGCGAGGAGGGCCGTGGGGTCGGGGTGCAGGGGGCCCGCGACCGGGAGGGCCAGCGTGCTCCAGGCGGTGGCTGTGAGGAGTTGGGCCGCCGAGACGGCCAACGGGGCCTCGCGGGCGGTGAGATGGCGGGCCATGTAGGCGAACGCCATGGCATAGCTCGCGGCGGCGGCCAGCAGGGCGAGGGCGCCCCAGCCGAACAGGCCCGAGCGGTGCCAGGGCGCGAAGATCAGCACCGTACCGGCGAAACCGAGGAACAGGCCGGTCAGTCGGGTCCGGGTCAGGCCGCGGTCGGTGCCCAGGGCGACGCCGATCAGCAGGGACCACAAGGGAGTTGTGGCGTTGAGGACGCCGGCGACGCCCGAGTCGACCGTCTGCTCGCCGACGCTGAACAACGCGAAGGGCAGCGCGTTGCAGAAGAGCGCGGCCACGACCAGGTGACCCCACACCGTGCGGGAACGCGGCAGGGACTGACCTGCGCGGCGGGCCAGGAGCAGGAGGACCGCCGTGCCCAGGGCGCAGCGGGCGATGGTGATCTGGGCCGGGGTGAGGCCATGGTCCAGGGCGAGCTTGATCCAGAGGAACCCGGAGCCCCAGAGGAGTGCCAGGACGGCCATGCGGAGGGAGGAGGCCAGCGACATGGCTCTACGGTGGCCCGGGGATGGAATAAGGACAAGTGAAAGATAGTGCAGGCACTGTTAAGCTCTCCTGCATGCTGGATGTGCGACGGATGCAGGTGCTGCGGACAGTGGTCGGCAGCGGGTCGGTGACGGCGGCCGCGGCGAGTCTCGGGTACACGCCCTCCGCGGTGAGCCAGCAGGTCGCCGCGTTGGAGAAGGAGGCCGGTACGGCGCTGCTCGAGCGGTCCGGGCGCGGGGTGCGGCCGACGGCGGCGGGGCTGCTGCTCACCGAGTACGCCGACGCGATCGGCCGGCAGGTCGCCGAGGCCGAGACGGCGCTGGCCGATCTGCTCGCGGGGCGCACCGGGCGGCTGTCGGTGCGGTACTTCGCCACGGCGGGGTCGGCGCTCGTCGCTCCGGCGGTCGCTCGGGTGCGGGCCGAACACCCCGACGTACAGGTCGAGTTGAAGCTGACCGACCCCGAGGATCCGCTGCCGGACGTGCGGGAAGGGCGGGCCGATCTCGCGCTGGTGGTCGGCGGCGAACGGCAGGCCACCGGCGTACGGCTGCTGCGCCTGCTCGACGATCCCTACCTGGCCGTCCTGCCCGAGGGGCACCGGCTCGCGGCCCGGCGGACCGTGGAGCTGGCGGAGCTGGCCGAGGAGCCCTGGGTCGGCAGCGAGTGGCCGGGGCCTTGCTTGGACGCCCAGCTGAGTGCCTGCGAGGCCGCCGGGTTCCGGCCGAGGTTCGTGGTCGAGAGCGAGGACTACGTCACCGCACAGGGCTTCGTCGCGGCGGGCCTCGGGGTGAGCCTGATCCCCCGGCTCGGGCTGGGCGGCGGCCGGCATCCGCAGGTGGTGCTGCGGGAGGTGCGGGGGCCCGAGCCGACCCGCACGATCAGCGCGGCGGTACGGGAGTCGGCACCGGTGCAGCCTGCGTTGCGGACGTTCCTGGAGGCGCTGAGGGCGGCGGCGGGGGAGTCGGGGGCGGCGTGGGTCTCGTAGAACTGCCGGGTGTGGCTGATCCCGTAGCCGTTGCGTGTGCGGGTACGGCTACGCCTTTGTCGGCAGCAGGCGCCTGCCCGTGGCCCGCGCCGGAGGCAGCTGGGGCAGGGAGTACGGCAGCGCCCCGTACCAGAGGCGGGCGACCGTGAAGCCGAAGGCGAGGCAGAGCATGCCGCCCACCGCGTCGAGCCAGAAGTGGTTGGCGGTGGAGACGATGACCATCAGGGTCGCCGCCGGGTAGAGGAGGCCCAGTACGCGCACCCACGGGACCTTGGCCAGGGCGAAGATGGTCAGGCCGCACCACAGGGACCAGCCGATGTGCATGGACGGCATCGCCGCGTACTGGTTCGACATGTGCTTCAGGTCGCCGGACGCCATCGAGCCCCAGGTCTGGTGGACCATGACGGTGTCGACGAACGTGCTGCCGTTCATCAGGCGGGGCGGGGCGAGCGGATACAGGTAGTAACCGACCAGCGCGACCAGGGTGGTGGCGAACAGGACCATGCGCGCCGCCGCGTAACGGCCCGGGTGGCTGCGGTACAGCCACACCAGCACGCCCAGCGTCACCACGAAGTGCAGTGTCGCGTAGTAGTAGTTCATGCCGACGACGAGCCAAGTCACCGAGTTCACACCGTGGTTGATCGACTCCTCGACCGCGATGCCGAGGTGGTGCTCGACCTTCCAGATCCAGTCGGCGTTGCGCAGCGCCTCGCCGCGCTGCTCCGGGACCGCGTTGCGGATCAGCGAGTACGTCCAGTAACTGACGCCGATCAGCAGGATCTCGAACCACAGCCGCGGCCGGCGCGGAGTACGCAGCCGACGCAGGAACCCCGGCCTTCGTCCGGCCGTGCCGGGGTCGGGAACAGCCGTCTGCTCACGGTCTTCCAGACTGGTCACGGTCGACTCACCCATAGACACAAAGTCTGCCAGAAACGCCTTCCTCGACCGATCATCCCCTGGGCTGGTTCAGGACGCATGTCCTACGACGGGAAGACCCCCCGTGCTCCTACCTGCGAACCGGTCGAGACCCCGGGTTCTCCGCCCTAGGGACGACCGCGTTCTCCGGGTGCCGAGGCGGTCGAACCCCGTACCACCAGCTCAGGCATGAAGACGAACTCGCTGTGCGGTGCCGGGGTTCCGCCGATCTCCTCCAGGAGCGTGCGCACCGCCGCCTGGCCCATCGCCGGCACCGGCTTGCGGATCGTGGTCAGCGGTGGGTCGGTGAAGGCGATCAGCGGGGAGTCGTCGAAGCCGACCACCGAGACATCGCGCGGGACGTCCAGACCGCGCTGGCGGACCGCCCGTATCGCGCCCAGCGCCATCATGTCGCTCGCGCACACCACCGCCGTGCAGTTGCGGTCGATCAGCGCGCCGGCGGCGGCCTGGCCGCCCTCCAGGGTGTACAGCGAGTGCTGGACGAGCTCCGACTCGACCTCCTGCGCGCCGAGGCCGAGCAGGTCCTGCACCGCCCGCACGAAGCCCTCGATCTTGCGCTGCACCGGCACGAACCGCTTCGGCCCGAGGGCGAGTCCGATCCTGGTGTGGCCCAGCGACACCAGATGCGTGACCGCCAGCGTCATCGCCGCGCGGTCGTCGGGGGAGATGAACGGCGCCTGCACCTTCGGCGAGAAGCCGTCCACCAGCACGTACGGCACGCCCTGCGCGCGCAGCCGGTCGTAGCGCTCCATGTCGGCGGTGGTGTCGGCGTGCAGTCCGGAGACGTAGATGATGCCGGCGACCCCACGGTCCACCAGCATCTCCGTCAGCTCGTCCTCCGTGGACCCGCCGGGGGTCTGGGTGGCGAGCACGGGGGTGTAGCCCTGCCTGGTCAGCGCCTGTCCGATGACCTGGGCCAGGGCCGGGAATATGGGGTTCTCCAGCTCCGGGGTGATCAGCCCCACCAGGCCCTCGCTGCGCTGGCGCAGCCGGACCGGACGCTCGTAGCCGAGCACGTCCAGCGCGGCGAGCACGGACTGGCGGGTGGTGGCGGCGACGCCCGGCTTGCCGTTGAGGACCCGGCTGACCGTCGCTTCGCTCACCCCCGCCTGGGCGGCGATGTCGGCAAGCCGTGTGGTCACGGGGGTGGACTGTACCGGCCGTCGGCCCGCCGCGGGTTGCTGCCTCATAGCGATCCTCATGTCCTGGTCGGTACACGGCAAGAGCTTGCAGAGTCTTGCACAAGTGTCCCCGACCCGCTCACCCCCTTCAATAGGTGCCTTCAGGGGATCAAGGTCTGATCACGTGCGGGTAACTCTCCGGCCGTCTTGCAATTTTTTGCTGCAAGGTCTTTCGTCTTCCTTGCAACGCTGTTACGTTCCCAATCGCCCGGCCGCCGCAACGGCGCAGTCGGCAGCACCACACGGGCTTTCACCCTCAAGGAGAACTCATGCGGCGTGGCATAGCGGCCACCGCGCTGATGGCGTCCCTCGCTCTCGCGGCGACGGCGTGCGGCGGGAGCGACAGCGGTGACAAGGCGGACGGCCCGGTCACCATCACCTGGTGGGACACCTCCAACGCCACCAACGAGGCGCCTACTTACCAGGCCTTGGTGAAGCAGTTCGAGGCCGCCAACAAGGACATCAAGGTCAAGTACGTCAACGTCCCGTTCGACCAGGCGCAGAACAAGTTCGACACCGCCGCCGGCGCCACGGGCGCCCCGGACGTGCTGCGCTCCGAGGTCGGCTGGACCCCCGCCTTCGCGAAGAAGGGCTACTTCCTGCCGCTGGACGGCACCGAAGCCCTCGCGGACCAGGCCAAGTTCCAGTCCAACCTGATCACGCAGGCGCAGTTCGACGGCAAGACCTACGGCGTCCCGCTGGTCACCGACACCCTCGCGCTGGTCTACAACAAGGCCCTCTTCGCGAAGGCGGGCATCGAGGCCCCCAAGACGTGGGACGACCTCAAGACCGCCGCCGCCACCATCAAGTCCAAGACGGGCGTGGACGGTTACTGGGGTTCCACCCAGGCCTACTACGCGCAGAGCTTCCTCTACGGCGAGGGCACCGACACCGTCGACGCCGCCGCCAAGAAGATCACCGTCGACTCGGCCGCCGCGAAGAAGGCGTACGGCACCTGGCAGGGGCTGTTCTCCGGCAAGGGCCTGCACAAGGCCGACACCACCGCAGACGCCTACGCCCACATCCAGGACGCGTTCGTCAACGGCAAGGTCGCCGCGATCATCCAGGGCCCGTGGGAGATCACGAACTTCTACAAGGGCAGCGCCTTCAAGGACAGGGCCAACCTCGGCATCGCCACCGTCCCGGCCGGCTCCACCGGCAAGGCGGGCGCCCCGACCGGCGGCCACAACCTGTCGGTCTACGCCGGCTCGGACGCCAAGCACCAGAAGGCGGCCCTGAAGTTCGTCAACTTCATGACCTCCGCCAAGTCCCAGTCGCAGATCGCCCTGAAGAACTCCACGCTGCCCACCCGCGACGACGCCTACACCGCCGAGGTCAAGGCCGACCCGGGCATCGCCGGCTTCCAGACCGTGCTGCCCGCCGCCCAACCGCGGCCCGCGCTCCCGGAGTACAGCTCCCTGTGGACCCCGCTGGACACCGAGCTGCCGAAGATCGCCGGCGGCAAGGAGTCCCTGGACAAGGGCCTGAGCAACGCTGAACTGGCCATCGCCAAGCTGGTGCCGGACTTCAGCAAGTGAGCCCCGCGTGACCGTCGGATCGCCCTGTCAGCACCGGGGGAGCGATCCGGCGGTCACCGGCCTGTCTTTCAGAAGGTGTTGACCCATGACAGTCGCCATCGACCGCGCGACCGGCAAGCGCCGCGGTGACCGCGCGCCGCGGGACGGGCGCTTCAGGCGCAGCTACCAGAAGTACTGGTACGCGTACGCGATGATCGCCCCGGTGGCGATCGTGCTCGGCGTCCTCGTGCTCTACCCCCTGGTGTACGGCCTCTACCTGACCCTCACCGACGCCAACAGCCTCAACACCGCGCGCACGATCGGCGTCAACCACATCGACGCCACCTACAAGTTCATCGGGCTCGACAACTACAAGGACATCCTGTTCGGCCCGACGTCCTACGACCGCTTCTGGTCGCACTTCATCTGGACGATCGTCTGGACCGCGCTCTGCGTCGCCCTGCACTACACGATCGGCCTGGGCCTGGCCCTGCTGCTCAACCAGAAGCTGCGCGGGCGCACCCTTTACCGGCTGGTCCTCGTACTCCCGTGGGCCGTGCCGACCTTCGTCACCGTCTTCGGCTGGCGGTTCATGCTCGCGGACGGCGGCATCATCAACACCGCCCTGGACGCACTGCACCTGCCGAGTCCCGCCTGGCTGGAGGACACCTTCTGGCAGCGGTTCGCCGCCATCATGGTCAACACCTGGTGCGGGGTGCCGTTCATGATGGTCTCCCTGCTCGGCGGCCTCCAGTCCATCGACGGCACCCTGTACGAGGCCGCCGAGATGGACGGCGCCACCGCCTGGCAGCGCTTCCGGTACGTCACCCTGCCGGGCCTGAGGTCCGTCAGCTCCACCGTCGTACTCCTCGGCATCATCTGGACCTTCAACCAGTTCGCCGTCATCTTCCTGCTGTTCGGCAACACCGCGCCCGACGCGCAGATCCTGGTCACCTGGGCCTACTACCTCGGCTTCGGCCAACAGCCGCGCGACTTCGCGCAGTCCGCCGCCTACGGCATCCTGCTGCTGGCCATCCTGATCGTCTTCACCTCCTTCTACCGCCGCTGGCTCAGCCGCAACGACCAGCAACTCGCGATCTGAGGCGGGAGCTTCCATGAGTACGACCACTGTCGAGACCCCCGCCACCGTCGCGCCGCCGGCCCCGGTCCGCACCAGGCGCCGCGGCGAGAACAGCCGCGCCGGCGCCCTCGCCTCCCACGGCATCCTGCTCGGCGCGAGCGTCGTCGCGCTGTTCCCGGTCGCCTGGCTGGTGTTCCTGTCGCTGGGCCCGGACAAGGACGACTATCTGCACCCCGGCGGCATCTGGTCCAAGATGACGTTCGACAACTACTCGTTCGTCCTCCAGCACACCAACTTCTTCGACTGGCTGAAGAGTTCGCTGATCGTCTCGCTCGGCACCACGCTGCTCGGCGTCTTCGTCGCCGCGACCACCGGCTACGCCGTGTCCCGGATGCGCTTCCCGGGCTACCGGAAGTTCATGTGGGTGCTGCTGGTCACCCAGATGTTCCCGGTGGCCGTCCTCATGGTGCCGATGTACCAGATCCTGGCCGACCTGCAACTCATCGACAGCTACCTCGGGTTGATCCTCGTCTACTGCTCGACCGCGGTGCCGTACTGCGCCTGGCTCCTCAAGGGGTACTTCGACACCATCCCGTTCGAGATCGACGAGGCCGGACGTGTCGACGGGCTGAGCCCCTTCGGCACGTTCGCGCGACTGATCCTGCCGCTCGCCAAGCCGGGTCTGGCGGTCGCCGCGTTCTACAGCTTCATCACCGCCTTCGGCGAGGTCGCCTTCGCCACGACGTTCATGCTGGACGACCAGAAGTACACCCTCGCCGTCGGCCTCCAGAGCTTCGTCAGCGAACACGACGCCCAACGCAACCTCATGGCGGCGACGGCGGTGTTGATCGCGATACCGGTGTCGGCGTTCTTCTACCTCGTCCAGAAGAACCTGGTGACCGGCCTGACGGCCGGCGGCACAAAGGGATAGCAGGGTCCGCCGACGCCCCGTCTTTTAGCTTTAAGGGGCGCGGGGAACTGCGCGACCAGCCACGACGGCGCCGCACCCAAAAACTGAGGCGGCCACGGTGTCCATCCGACCCCGCTGACACCATGGCCGCCTCGTCTCCAACTCCCCATGACCAGAACCCCGTCACGTACCAAGGACGCCATGACCCAGCAGCACGACGTCATCGCCCCGGCATCCAACTCCGCCAAGGCCACGCGCAGCGACTGGTGGAGAGACGCGGTGATCTACCAGGTCTATCCGCGCAGCTTCGCCGACAGCAACGGCGACGGCATGGGCGACCTGGAAGGCGTACGTTCCCGACTCCCGTACCTGCGTGACCTCGGCGTGGACGCCGTGTGGCTCAGCCCCTTCTACGCCTCCCCGCAGGCCGACGCCGGCTACGACGTCGCCGACTACCGGGCCGTGGACCCGATGTTCGGCAACCTGCTCGACGCGGACGCGCTGATCCGGGACGCCCACGGACTGGGGCTGCGGATCATCGTCGACCTCGTGCCCAACCACTCCTCCGACCAGTACGAGTGGTTCAAGCGGGCACTGGCGGAGGGCCCCGGTTCACCGTCGCGCGACCGCTACCACTTCCGCCCCGGCAAGGGCGAGAACGGCGAACTCCCGCCCAACGACTGGGAGTCCATCTTCGGCGGCCCGGCCTGGACGCGGGTCACCGAACCGGACGGCACCCCGGGCGAGTGGTACCTCCACCTCTTCGCCCCCGAGCAGCCCGACTTCAACTGGGAACACCCCGCCGTCGGCGACGAGTTCCGCTCCATCCTGCGCTTCTGGCTCGACATGGGCGTCGACGGTTTCCGCATCGACGTGGCCCACGGCCTGGTCAAGGCGCCGGGTCTGCCCGACCTCGGCTCGCACGACCAGCTGAAGCTGCTGGGCAACGATGTCATGCCGTTCTTCGACCAGGACGGCGTGCACGAGATCTACCGGCAGTGGCGCACGGTCCTCGACGAGTACGCCGGAGAGCGCGTCTTCGTCGCCGAGGCGTGGACCCCGACCGTAGAGCGCACCGCGAACTACGTCCGCCCCGACGAACTCCACCAGGCCTTCAACTTCCAGTACCTGAGCACCGAATGGGACGCGAAGGAGTTGCGCACGGTCATCGACCGGACGCTGGAGGCCATGCGTCCCGTCGGCGCCCCCGCCACCTGGGTGCTGTCCAACCACGACGTCACCCGGCACGCCACCCGCTTCGCCAACCCGCCCGGCCTCGGCACCCAGATCCGCACGGCCGGGGACCGGGAGCTGGGCCTGCGCAGGGCCCGCGCCGCCACCCTGCTGATGCTCGCCCTGCCCGGCTCCGCCTACGTCTACCAGGGCGAGGAGCTCGGCCTGCCGGACGTCGTCGACCTGCCGGACGAGGTCCGCCAGGACCCGGCGTACTTCCGGGGCGCGGGCCAGGACGGCTTCCGTGACGGCTGCCGGGTGCCGATCCCGTGGACGCGCGAGGGCTCGTCGTACGGCTTCGGCGACGGGGGCAGCTGGCTGCCGCAGCCCGACGGCTGGGGGGAGTTGAGCATCGAGGCGCAGACCGGGACCGCCGGTTCGACCCTGGAGCTGTACCGGGCCGCGCTGGCCGCCCGGCGCACCCAGCCCGACCTCGGCGCGGGCGGCTCGGTGGAGTGGCTGCGGGCGCCCGAGGGCGTACTGGCCTTCCGGCGCGGTGAGTTCGTGTGTGTCGCGAACACCAGTGGGGAGTCCGTGACGACTCCGGCGCACGGGCGGGTCCTGCTCGCCAGCGGGGAGATCACCGAGGCGGACGGCGAGGCGAAGGTGCCCGCCGACACGACGGTGTGGTGGACCACGACGCCGTAATTTCTTGCAGCAACTTCACACGGCCCGCTGCCCTTTTGGGCGGCGGGCCTTTAACATCTCCGTCACCGCAAGGTAGTTGAAAGTTTTCAGCAAGAACCTTCAATGGTGAAGGAGCCCCCGCATGGCACGCAGAACCCTCTCCGGAGGCCTCGCCCTCACGGCCGCGGCTCTCCCCCTCTCGCTCTCCCTTGTCATGACCCCGACGCCCGCACAGGCCTCGCCGCCCGGCACCAAGGACGTCACCGCCGTCCTCTTCGAGTGGAACTTCGCCTCGGTCGCCAAGGAGTGCACCAACACCCTGGGCCCGGCCGGCTACGGCTACGTCCAGGTCTCCCCGCCCGCCGAGCACATACAGGGCTCGCAGTGGTGGACGTCGTACCAGCCGGTGTCGTACAGGATCGCGGGCCGGCTCGGTGACCGCACGGCCTTCCAGAACATGGTCAGCACCTGCCACGCGGCCGGGGTGAAGGTGGTCGCCGACACCGTCATCAACCACATGTCGGCGGGCAGCGGCACCGGCACGGGCGGGTCGTCGTACACGAAGTACAACTACCCCGGCCTGTACTCCTCCTACGACTTCGACGACTGCACCTCCCAGGTCTCGAACTACCAGGACCGCTGGAACGTGCAGCACTGCGAACTCGTGGGCCTGGCCGACCTGGACACCGGTGAGGACTACGTCCGGTCGGCGATCGCCGGGTACCTGAACGACCTGCTCACGCTCGGTGTCGACGGCTTCCGCATCGACGCGGCCAAGCACATCGACACCGCCGACCTGGCGAACATCAAGTCCCGGCTGACCAACCCCTCCGCGTACTGGAAGCAGGAGGTCATCTACGGCAGCGGGGAGGCCGTCCAGCCCACCGAGTACACGGGCAACGGTGACGTGCAGGAGTTCCGGTACGCCTACGACCTCAAGCGGGTCTTCAACAACGAGAACCTCGCCTACCTGAAGAACTACGGCGAGGGCTGGGGGTACTTGAGCAGCTCGGTCGCCGGTGTCTTCGTCGACAACCACGACACCGAGCGCAACGGCTCCACACTCAACTACAAGGACGGCGCCAACTACACGCTGGCCAACGTCTTCATGCTCGCCTATCCCTACGGCGCCCCGGACATCAACTCCGGCTACGAGTGGTCCAACGCGGACGCCGGACCGCCCAACGGCGGCTCGGTGACGGCCTGTTGGCAGGACGGCTGGAAGTGTCAGCACGCCTGGCCGGAGATCAAGTCCATGGTCGCCTTCCGCAACACCACCCGCGGACAGGCCATGACGGACTGGTGGGACAACGGCAACGACGCCATCGCCTTCGGGCGCGGCAGCAAGGGCTATGTGGCCCTCAACCACGAGTCGAGCAGCCTGTCCCGCACCTACCAGACGTCGCTCGCGGCGGGCACGTACTGCAACGTGCAGAACAACACGACGGTGACGGTGAACTCCGCCGGGCAGTTCACCGCCACCCTGGGCTCCAACACGGCACTGGCGATCTACGTGGGCAAGACGTCCTGCTGACGCCGTCGTGTTCCGCGCTGTGCCAGGTCAGGAGCTGACGTTGATGTGCCTGGCCAGCGCGGTGACGGAGAGGTCGGCGTGGTCGACCCACTGGGGGAAGGCCAGCGTCTTGTGCTGGGTCGCGGCGGGCGGGGTGATCTCCAGGAAGGAGGCGCGCGTCGCCCCCGAGGTGCCGGTGTTGGCGTGGGTCCAGGCCAGGACGGCCTCGGCGCTCTGGCCGTCCTTGAGGACGAGGGTCTTCTTGCCGGGGTTGTGCGCGTACCACGTGTTGCCCCAGTGGGTGTGGGTGGTCAGCTTCTTGTGCGCGGAGTTCTCCAGGCCCAGGCCCGGGTAGCCGCGCAGCGCGCAGGTCTTCCCGCTGAGGTTGCGCAGCGTGATGACGACACCCTGGTGGTTCATCCCGCCGGCGAGCCGCTTGCCGAAGGAGGCCTTGAGGGCGGCGGCGGAGCAGGTCGGCGTGGCCTTCGCGGCGCTGGTGGCGCCAGGGGTCGCGGCCTGTGCGGTACCGGCCCAGGCCGCGAGCCCCAGCCCTGCGACGGCGGCCACGGCCAGCACCGGGCGGCCGAACCTGCGCTCGGCGCGGTGCTTGGCGGTGCCGGGCCGGTCGGTGGTGGTCCGGTCGGCGGCGTTCGGGTGCTCGTTCATGGTGATGGTGCTCCACTCCTGCTCGTTCCTCTGTTCCCGTACACAAGGTCCGATGCGCGGTGCGGCGGTTTTGTTCGGAGAAGTTCGCAGGAGAATCGACCACCGGGATCTGAAAGTTCTTTCCGTTGCTTTCACGACTATTGCTGCAACCCTTGCGCCAGCGATACGGTCGCGCCGGGGTCGGACCCGACAGAGTCGTCATCGCAAGGAGTTCACACCGGTGATCCATGTCAGACGCGTCGCGGCCGTCGCCGTCGCTGCCCTCGCCCTCGCGCTGGTGCAGCCGCTCGCCGCCCACGCCGGGACCCCGCCCGCACCCCCGTCCGACGCGAAGCTGGCCGCCGAGCCCGCCCGGCACGACGACACCCGCGAGCAGTTCTACTTCGTCATGCCGGACCGCTTCGCCAACGGCGACACGGCCAACGACCGGGGCGGCCTTACGGGTTCACGCCTCAGCACCGGCTACGACCCCACCGACAAGGGCTTCTACCAGGGCGGCGACCTCAAGGGCCTGACGAACAAGCTCGACTACATCAAGGGCCTGGGCACCACCGCCATCTGGATGGCCCCGATCTTCAAGAACCAGCCCGTGCAGGGCACCGGCAGTGACGCGTCCGCCGGCTACCACGGCTACTGGATCACCGACTTCACCCGGGTCGACCCGCACTTCGGCACCAACCAGGACCTGACGACCCTCATATCCAAGGCGCACGCCAAGGGCATGAAGGTCTTCTTCGACGTCATCACCAACCACACGGCGGACGTCGTCGACTACGAGGAGAAGTCCTACGACTACCTCTCCAAGGGCGCCTTCCCGTACCTGACCAAGGACGGCGAGCCCTTCGACGACGCCGACTACGCCGATGGGAAGCGGGAGTTCCCCGCCGTGGACGCCGACTCCTTCCCGCGGACGCCGACCGTCCCCGCCGCCAAGAAGGACGTCAAGGTCCCGTCCTGGCTGAACGACCCGACGATGTACCACAACCGCGGCGACTCGACCTACGCCGGCGAGAACGCCACCTACGGCGACTTCTCCGGCCTCGACGACCTGTGGACCGAGCGGCCCGAGGTCGTCAGCGGCATGGAGAAGATCTACCAGCGCTGGGTACGGGACTTCGGCGTCGACGGCTTCCGGATCGACACCGTGAAGCACGTGAACATGGAGTTCTGGACGCAGTGGGCGACCGCGCTCGACACCTACGCGGCCCAGCACGGCCGTAAGGACTTCTTCATGTTCGGCGAGGTCTACTCCGCCGACACGTCGATCACTTCGCCGTACGTCACCCAGGGCCGCCTCGACGCCACCCTCGACTTCCCCTTCCAGGACGCGGCCCGCTCCTACGCCTCCCAGGGCGGCAGCGCGCGGAAGCTGGCGTCGGTCTTCGGCGACGACTACAAGTACACGACCGACAAGGCCAACGCCTACGAGCAGGTGACCTTCCTCGGCAACCACGACATGGGCCGCGTCGGGTACTTCCTCGAGCAGGACAACCCGCAGGCCACCGACGCCGAGATCCTGGCCAAGGACAGGCTCGCCAACGAGCTGATGTTCCTCAGCCGCGGCAACCCGGTCGTCTACTACGGCGACGAGCAGGGCTTCACAGGCTCCGGCGGCGACAAGGACGCCCGCCAGACGATGTTCGCCTCGAAGGTCGCCGACTACCTCGACGACGACGAGATAGGCACCGACCGCACCCACGCGAGCGACGCGTACGACACGAGCGCACCGCTCTACGAGCAGATCAGCGCTCTCAGCAAACTGCGCAAGGCCAACCCCGCGCTCACCGACGGCGTCCAGACCGAGCGCTACGCGGCCGACGGCTCGGGGATCTACGCCTTCTCCCGCAACGCCACGGGTTCCGGTGCCGACAGGACCGAGTACGTCGTCGCCTTCAACAACGCCGGCGAGGCGAAGTCGGCCACCTTCGCGACCGGCTCGGCGGCCATGAACTTCCGTGGGATCTACGGCACTTCGGCCACCGTCACCTCCGGCGCCGACCGGCAGATCACGGTCACCGTCCCGGCCGGCTCCGCGATCGTCCTCAAGGCGGCCGGCAGGCCCGCCAAGCCGGCCACCGCGCCGACGATCACTCTCAAGGCCCCCGACACCGGTGCCACCGGCACGGTCGAGGTCTCCGCCGACGTCACCGGCGGCGGTCTCAACCGGGTCGTCTTCGCCGCCCAGACCGGCAACGGGAAGTGGCGCACGCTCGGCTCCGCCGACCACGCCCCGTACAAGGTCACCCAGGCCGTGGGCAAGGACGTACCGGTCGGAACCGCCTTGCGCTACAAGGCGGTTGTCGTCGACTCGACCGGACGCACGGCGAGCGCGACGGCCGCCTCCGTCTCCGGCACCCCGCCCGTCGAAGAGGTCCCCTCCGCCTCCTCCCGCGACTACGCGGTCGTCCACTACCAGCGCACCGACGGCGACTACGCCGACTGGGGCCTGTACGCCTGGGGCGACCTCGCCGACGGTGAGGCGACGAACTGGCCGGACAGTCACCCGTTCGTCGGCCGGGACGCCTACGGGGCCTTCGCCTACGTCAAGTTGAAGCCCGGCGCCTCGAACGTCGGCTTCCTCGTCATCGACAAGGACGGCAACAAGGACGTCTCCGCCGACCGCTCGATCGACGTCACCAAGACCGGCGAGGTCTGGATCGAGCAGGGCAAGGAGACCGTTCGCACCACGCGCCCCGACTACCCGGCGCAGGACACGACCAAGGCGGTCCTGCACTACCACCGCACCGACGGGAACTACGACGGCTGGGGCCTGCACGTCTGGACGGGCGCCGCGAACCCCACCGACTGGTCGAGCCCGCTCAAGCCGGTGAAGACTGACGCCTATGGCGCTGTCTTCGAGGTGCCGCTCAACGCCGGTGCCACCAGCCTCAGTTACATCCTCCACAAGGGCGACGAGAAGGACCTGCCCACCGACCAGTCGCTGGACCTCAAGTCCGACGGCCATGAGGTGTGGCTCCTGAACGGCCAGGAGAAGTACCTCCTGCCCCAGCCGGCGGGCTCGGCGGCCGCCCTCGACCTGACCACCTCCAAGGCGGTCTGGATCGACCGGGACACGGTCGCCTGGAACGGCTCCGACGCGGCCGCCTCCACCCAGCTCCTGTACTCCCACGACGGCTCGATCGCCGTCCGGGACGGGACGCTGACCAGCGACGACGAGCGCTGGCTGCGGCTGACGAAGACCACCCTCACCGACGCCCAGAAGGCCAGGTTCCCGCATCTGAAGGACTACACGGCCTGGTCGGTGGATCCGCGTGACCGCGACCGGGTGCGCGGTGCCCTAGACGGCCAACTCGTGGCCTCCCAACGCGCCGCGAACGGGGCCGTGTTGGCGGCGACCGGCGTGCAGATCGCGGGCCTACTGGACGACCTCTACCCGGCCGCCACGAAGGCCGAGTTGGGCCCGACCTTCCACAACGGCCGTCCCACGCTGGCCGTTTGGGCGCCGACCGCGCAGAGCGTGGCGCTGGAGCTCGACGGCTCGGTGAAGACGATGAAGCGTGACAACGCCACCGGCGTCTGGTCCGTGACCGGCCCCAAGTCCTGGAAGAACAAGCCCTATCGGTACGTCGTGAAGGTGTGGGCGCCGACCGTCCGGCAGGTCGTCACCAACAAGGTCACCGACCCCTACTCGGTCGCCCTCACCGCGAACTCCGAGCGCAGCCTCGTCGTCGACCTGGCCGACAGGTCCCTGGCGCCGGGCGGCTGGTCGACGTACACCAAGCCCAAGGCCGTACCGCTGAAGGACGCCCAGATCCAGGAGCTGCACGTCCGGGACTTCTCCGTCGCGGACGCGACCGTGCCGGCGAAGGACCGGGGCAGCTATCTGGCCTTCACCGACAAGGGCAGCGACGGCTCGAAGCACCTGCGCGAGCTGGCGCACGCGGGCACGTCGTACGTGCATCTGCTGCCCGCCTTCGACATCGCCACCATCCCCGAGAGGAAGGCGGACCAGGCGAGCCCCGACTGCGACCTGGCCTCCTACCCCGCCGACTCCGACCAGCAGCAGGCGTGCGTGGCGAAGTCGGCCGCGACGGACGCCTACAACTGGGGCTACGACCCGTACCACTACACGGTCCCCGAGGGCTCCTACGCCACCGACCCGGACGGCACGGCCCGTACCGTGCAGTTCCGGCAGATGGTCAAGTCGCTGAACGAGGACGGTCTGCGGGTCGTCATGGACGTCGTCTACAACCACACGGCGGCGGCCGGACAGGCGGACACCAGCGTCCTGGACAAGGTCGTGCCGGGCTACTACCAGCGGCTGCTGGCCGACGGCTCGGTCGCGAACAGCACGTGCTGCGCCAACACCGCGACCGAGAACGCCATGATGGGCAAACTGGTCGTCGACTCGATCGTCACCTGGGCCAGGGAGTACAAGGTCGACGGCTTCCGCTTCGACCTGATGGGGCATCAGCCCAAGGCCAACATCCTCGCCGTGCGCAAGGCGTTGGACGCGCTGACCCTCGCCAAGGATGGCGTCGACGGCAAGAAGATCATCCTCTACGGCGAGGGCTGGAACTTCGGCGAGGTCGCCGACGACGCCCGCTTCGTGCAGGCCACCCAGAAGAACATGGCCGGCACCGGCATCGCCACCTTCTCCGACCGGGCCCGTGACGCGGTGCGCGGCGGCGGGCCCTTCGACGAGGACCCGGGCGTCCAGGGTTTTGCGTCCGGGCTCTACACCGACCCCAACTCGTCCACCAGCAACGGCACTTCGGCCGAACAGAAGGCCCGGCTGCTGCACTACCAGGACCTGATCAAGGTCGGCCTGTCCGGCAACCTGAAGGCCTTCACCTTCACCGACACCGACGGCAAGGAGGTCACCGGCGCCGAGGTCGACTACAACGGACAGCCCGCCGGGTACGCGGACGCCCCCGGCGACGCCCTCGCCTACGCCGACGCGCACGACAACGAGTCCCTCTTCGACGCCCTGACCTACAAGTTGCCCGCCTCGACGAGCGCCGCCGACCGGGCCCGTATGCAGGTCCTGGCGATGGCGACGGCCACCCTCTCGCAGGGCCCGGCCCTGTCCCAGGCCGGCACCGACCTGCTGCGCTCCAAGTCCCTGGACCGCAACTCCTTCGACAGCGGGGACTGGTTCAACGCCATCCACTGGAACTGCGCGGACGGCAACGGCTTCGGACGGGGGCTGCCGCCGGCGGCCGACAACGCGTCCAAGTGGCCGTACGCGAAGCCTCTGTTGAGCACGGTCGAGGTCGGGTGCGCGCAGATCGAGGGCGCCTCGGCCGCGTACCGGGATCTGCTGAAGATCCGTACGACGGAGCCCGTCTTCTCGCTCGACACGGCCGGACAGGTGCGCGCGAAGCTCTCCTTCCCGCTGTCCGGGAAGGACGAGACGCCCGGCGTGATCACCATGGAACTCGGTGATCTCGTGGTCGTGTTCAACGCGACGCCGAAGGAGCAGGAGCAGCGGGTCGGCGCGCTGGCCGGCACCGGCTACCGGCTGCATCCGGTGCAGGCGGCGGGGGCGGACGCGGTGGTGAAGTCCGCCAGGTACGAGCGGGAATCGGGCACGTTCACAGTTCCTGCCCGAACCGTGACCGTATTCTCCCGCAGCCCGCGATAAGGGCATTACCTTGGTGGGGCAGACCTTGAACCCGGGTCTGCCCCACGGTGAGGGTCCAGGGCGGGGCAGATGGACGTCGACGAGAAGCCGACAGGTACGACGGTCATGGTCGTGGACGATGTGGCCGCCAGCCGGTATGCCATGGGCTCGGTGCTGAGCCGGGCCGGCCATCGGGTCGTCGCGGTGGCCAGCGGCGGCGAGGCCCTCGACGAACTGGCGGAACGGCAGCGCAAGGGCACCCTGCCCGATGTGGCCCTGGTGGACGTGGGCCTGCCGGACATGAGCGGCTTCGAGCTGTGCCGCCGCTTCAAGGAGCAGCCGTACACGGCGGGCATTCCCGTCGTGCACTTCTCGGCCGCGCTCGTGGCCCCGGCCGTCCGCTGCCAGGGCCTCGACACCGGCGACGAGGCGTATCTGACGGTGCCCGCCGAGCCCGAGGAGATCGAGGCGGTGGTCCGGGCCGCCGTGCGCTCCGCCCGGCTGCGGGCCGACAACCAGGCGCTGGTGCGGCGGCTGACCCTCCAGTCGGAGACGATCGTCGCCATCCAGTCGGCGCGCACCCCGCAGGAACTCGCCGACGCGGCGGCCGACGGCGCGGCCCGGCTGACCGGCACCCCGGCCGCCGTCTTCGTCCTCGACCAGGACGACCGGCTCTACCGCGGCCTGTCGCGGGACCGCACCGCCGTCGCGCTGCCCGACGAGGGCGCCCACCGGGCCGTGTCCACGCTGCTGCGCCGGCTCACCCGGGGCCAGTCAGACCTCCAGCTGACCACCGTGCCCGCGCCGCTGTGGCCCACCGGCTTCTTCCGGCCAGGTGTGCAGCACGACGCACGGATCGCACTGGTCCTCACCCAGGACGGCCGGGCCCCGGTCTGCCTCGCCGCCCCCGCGCGCGGGATGCGCCGCCTGGGTCCCGAGGGCGAGGCCCTGCTGGCCCAGCTCGCCCAGGCCACCGCGCTGGCCGCCGAACCGCTGCTCATGTACCAGGTCGAGCGGCATGTCGCCCTCACCCTCCAGCACAGCTTCCTGCCCCGCCCGCACAAGCTGCCCGACCTGCCGGGCGTCGACGTCTCCGTGCGGTACGTGCCCGCCTCCCGGGAGACCGAGATCGGCGGCGACTTCTACGCCGCGCTGCGCCTGGACGACGGTGTGCTCGCCGCGGTCGGCGACGTCGTCGGGCACTCGCTGGACGCGGCCACCGTCATGGTCGAGATACGGCACGCGCTGCGCGCCTACTGCGTCGAGGAGAGCGACCCCGGCGTCCTCGCCGAGCGCCTGGACCGGATGCTGCGCCGCTACCACCCCGAACTCACGACCACCGTCTGCCTGGTCCAACTCGACCCCGGCACCGGGCGGATCCGGATCGCCAACGCGGGGCACATCCCGCCGCTGATCCTGCGGGACAGCGGCAGCGCCGAGTACGCCAAGGCCTCAGGACCGCTCCTCGGTCTGGGCCTGCCCCATCCGACGCCCACCGAGCTGTTCCTGGAGCGCGGCGACCGGCTCCTCATGGTCACCGACGGGCTGATCGAGACCCGGGGAGTCGACCTCGAGGTCTCGATGGAACAGCTGCGGGCCACCGCCACCGGCGCCCTGCCCGGCCTGGACGCCCTCTGCGACACCCTGCTGGCCTCCTTCGGCCACGACCGCGATGACGACATCGCCATGCTCGCCCTGCGCCTGACGAAATAAGGTGGGTCCGACACCTTAGAACGGGGAGTACCCATGCCGCAGATCACCGTCGACCACTCGGCCGCCCTCTTCTTCGACCAGGAGGGATTCGCCCGCGACCTGCACACCGCGACGGTCGAGATCGCGGCCGCCAAGCCCGAGGCGTGCAAGACGCAGTTCCGCGAGAGCACCGTCACCGCGTTCGGCTACGAGGACCCGCTGGACGCCGGGCACGCGGTCATCCACGTCACCATCGGCCTGCTCGCCGGGCGCACCGACGAGACCAAGGCGAAGCTGACGGAAGCCGTCCTCGAGCTGCTGCGCAAGTACATCGAGGACGACGGGTTCGTGCTGCACGCCTCCGCCGAGGTACGCGAACTCGACGCGTCCTACCGCAAGTTCGAGCGCTGAGCGGGCTCAGGAGGCAAGGGCGATGAGCCGGGTGGCCAGCTCCGTGAAGGGGCTGTCGGCCGGCTCGCCCAGCGCCATCTCGCGTACCAGCGTGGCCATTTCCTCGTCGTAGGCCGCGCTCACCGCGGCCAGCGCCGCGAAGTCGTGCACGAGCTGCGCCTCCAGCTCACCGCGCGGAATGCGCCGGCCGTCCAGCCAGATCAGCGCGGTCGACTCGGCGAGCGAGATCCAGGAGCGGACGACCAGTTCCAGCCGCGCGGGCGGCTCCTCGACGCCCAGATGCGACAGGATCTGCTCGTACGCGGACTGCCGTACGGAGTCGACGAGCGCGTTCGTCGCCGACGAACCGACCGCCGGACCGCCGCGCATCAACGCCGAGAAGCCCGGCCCGTGGTCGTCGACGAAGTCGAAGAAGCGGCGCATCACCCGCAGCAGCCGGTTGCCGAGCGGACCCTCCTGCGGTTCGGCGAAACGGGCCGCCAGATCCTCCGAGGCCCGCTTCAACGCGGCCTCGTACAGGCTGAGTTTGCCGGGGAAGTAGTGATAGACGAGCGGGCGCGAGATGCCCGCGGCCGACGCTATCTCGTCGATGGACACATCGTCGGGCGAGCGTTGGCTGAACAGTTCGAGGGCGACGCCGATCAACTGCTGCCGCCGCTCCTCGACTCCCATTCTGCGGCGTACCCCGGTAGTCATGCGAACACCTTACCGATCGGATCCAGCCGGGAACGGGCCGGTCCGGCCGGGCGTGCTCACATATCCAACACGAGACGATCACTTCGCGCACGCGACACGCAGATGAGCATCGAGTCGGCCCGCTCCGGGTCCGTCAGCAACTCGTCCCGATGGTCCACCTCCCCTTCCAGTACCCGCTGTTGACAGGTTCCGCAGAATCCCTGGGCGCAGGAGTACGCCGTGTCGGGCAGCTCGGCGCGCACGGCGGCCAGCACGGTCGAGTCGGCGGGAACGGTCAACGTCCGTCCGCTGCGCCGGAGTTCGACCTCGAACTCGCTGTTGCCGTCACTGGAGACGCGGGGTGCGAAGCGCTCCAGGTGGACCCGCGGGATCCGCTCGGCCACGGCCGCCATCAGCCCCTCGGGACCGCAGCAGTAGACGGCCGCGTCCTCGGGGGCCTCCGCCAACAGCCCGTCCAGATCCGGCAGTCCGGCCTCGTCCTCGGCGACGACGGTCACCCGGCCGCCCCCGCCCAGCTTCTCGATCTCGGCCAGGAACGGCATCGAGGCACGCGTCCGCCCGCAGTACAGCAACCGCCACTCGGTACCGTCCCCGAGCGCCCGCAGCATCGGCAGCACGGGCGTGATCCCGATGCCGCCGGCCACGAAGACATGGGCCGGGGCGTCGACGAGCGGGAAGCGGTTCCGCGGCCCCCGCACCTCCAACTCCATGCCCTCCCGGACCTGTTCGTGCACCTCGCGCGAACCGCCCCGCCCGTCCTCGACCAGCCGGGTGGCGACCGTGTACGACGAGGTGTCCGCCGGATCACCACACAGCGAGTACTGCCGTACCAGCCCGGACGGCAGCACCAGATCGAGATGCGCGCCCGGCTCCCACCGCGGCAAGTCCCGTCCTTCCAGGCGCAGTTGCACGACCCCGTCGGCCACCGTCTCGTGCCCGGCCACCAGCAGCCTGAGCACCCGCGAACGCGGCTGCCCGGAGACCGGCCGCTCCAGCGCGGGCATCGGCCACAGCGGCGAGGCCTGGATCCGGCGGCGCATCGCCCGCCGCACGAGCAGGGCGGTCCCCGCGACGACCACGACACCGAGCGGCTTCGGCATCACACGGCCCTCTTCTCGGCCGCCGTGGCCGCGGGGGAGGAGGCCAGATAGGCGAGCGCCTGCTCGGTGGAGCCCTCCTGGGAGGGGTGGTAGGCGCGGCTGAGATAGCGCGGTACGGACCGCAGCACGTCCCCGGTCGCGGGCAGGGTGCCGCGCCTGCCGCACCGGTAGAACTCCTTGAAGGAGGCCCTGCCGTCGACGAGGGTCGGGTCGTTCGCCATGAAGAAGCGGATCCCGCGCTGCCACAGGAACACCAGCGCCCCGAACGCCGTGGCCCAGGTCCGCGCCCGGCGCCGGTAGTCCCCGTCGACGTGCATGAACAGGTCGAAGGCGACGGACCGGTGCTCGACCTCCTCCGCGCCGTGCCAGCGCAGCAGGTCCAGCATGGTCGGGTCGGCGCCGCGCCGGTCCAACTCCTCGGCGTTCAGCACCCAGTCGCCGAGGAACGCGGTGTAGTGCTCTATCGCCGCGATGATCGCGACCCGCTCGAGGAGCCACCACTTGCGGGCGCGGCCCGGCGGCAGCGTCCGGTCGCCCAGCATCTTCTCGAAGAGCCAGTCGACCTGCGCGGTGTACGGCGTCGGATCGAGCCCCTGCTCCCGCAGATGGGGCAGCACCTCGTCGTGCGCCTGCGAGTGCATCGCCTCCTGCCCGATGAACCCGATGACGTCCTCGCGCAGCCGCTCGTCCCGGATGTAGGGCAGCACCTGCTTGTACACATGCACGAACCACCGCTCACCGGCCGGCAGCAGCAGATGCAGCACGTTGATGGTGTGCGTGGTGTAGGGATCGCCCGGCACCCAGTGCAGGGGCGTGTCCTCCCAGGAGAACGACACGTTCCGGGCCTTGAGCGGCGTGTTAGACATGGCGTCAATGTACTGACGAGTAAGTCCCAGAGGAACCCTTGTGCGAGGACTTGTTGACGCGAGTGTCAGCTAGGGCTGCCGGCCGGCCCTCCGGCAGCTCCTCGGCAGCCTCCTACCGCAGCCCGCTGATCGTCCGCCCGTCCGCCAGGGTCCCCTTGAGCTCGGCCTGCGCCCCCTGCTGGGTCCTGGCCGCCAGCTGCCCGCCCTGGGCGGTTGCCTTGATGCCGCCCGTCGCGCTGATCGACGAAGTGCCCCGGCTGCCGGCCGCGAGCAGGTACCAGCCGCCCGCCTCCGACTTCCAGAGCACCCCGGCCAGCACGTTCGGGTCCTTCGGCCCGCACGCCGCCACGTTCTCGGCCTTCGCCGCGACCGCCCCGTACGTACCGCCCGGTGTCTGGAACTGCGCCAGCACGCGCGTGCCGCCGCCCCGCCAGGTCTCCGCGCGCGTGCACACCCAGTGAGCGGTCCCGCTCGCGTCGGGCAGCGACTGGTCGGCGTAGGCCCACGCGTTGACGCTGCGCACCCCCGCCGAGCGCACCGCGCCCAGCGAGCAGGCGTACGGCGCCCAGGTGCGCAGCGCCTCGGCGCCGGAGGCCTCCTTGGTCGAGCCGGGGCGGCCGGTGGTGAGGTGGGCCGGGATCAGCTCGCCGAGGTCGGTCAGCAGCCGGGTGCCGGTGGCGTCGGTCAGCTGGAGCACGTTCCACGAGGTGCAGGCGCCGGTCTGCTGGGCCGCGCCGGCCATCGGGGCCGTGATGCCCTTGGCCAGGTCGAGGTCCATCGCGCCCGCGTTCGGCTTCATCAGGTCCCGCTCGACGGCCTTCGTCACCCAGGGCGCCGTCAGATAGCGCACGTTGCCGTCGGCGCGGCCCAGCACCAGCGCGCTCGCCTCGGTGCGGTCGGCGCCGTCCACGCGCGCGAAGTCGAGGGCGGCGCCCTTGGTGCCGTCGGCCGGCTCCGCGTAGCGGGCGATGCGCAGACCGTCGTAGAGGATCACCACGTGCGCGCTGTCCACGGTCCCCGCGTACAGCAGCTGGGGCGGTCCTGCCGGGCCGCCGGACGGGGTGCCCGGGGTCGCGGAGACCTGGACGCTCTCGCCGGGGCGGGCCCAGACGGCGAGGGCGCGGCGCAGGAGTGCCTTGTCGCCGGTGAGGTCGCCGCGGGCGGGCCACACGGAGAAGTCGGTGCGCGCGGCGGACTCCCAGGCGGTGGGCGCGACCCTGGTGAGCTTGGCCGGGTCGAGGGCGGCCTCGGCGGCCGGGTTCTGCGCGTACACGGGCGCAGCGGCGCCGTCGGGGGCCCAGCCGTCGCCGGGCAGGCCGAGCAGCGCCCCGCACACGGCGAGCGCCGCAGCGGCGGCCAGGGCGGCCTTGCCGTGCTGGCGGCGGCGCATCAGGTCGGTGGGCCGGGCGTGCAGCGCGCAGGGGTCGAACTCGGGCGAGCCGAGCAGCGCGTACTGCGCCGGCACCTCGTCGGCCTCGCGCAGGGCGGCCGCGGGGTCGGCGACCCCGGCGGCGGACAGGGCCTTGGTGACGTCACCGTCGGGCAGGCGCTCCAGGCCGCGCAGCACATAGGCGGCGCGGGCCGGTCCGGACAGGGCGGACAGCCGCTGGTCCAGGGTGAGCTCGTCGGCGCCGCCCGAGCGCGGGAACAGCCGCAGGCCCCACACCTGGGGGAGCAGCGGCGGCAGCTGGGACCGCTTGGGCAGTGCCGTGAACCGCAGCGGCTGCCCGGCCTCCAGCGCCGTGCGCAGCACCTGGAGGCGGACGAAGGCGTACCCGGGATCGCCGTCCCGGCCCTTGGACTGGGCCGGGATCACCGCGGCGGCCGACGCCCGGCCCCGGGGCAGCGCGCGCTGGGCGAGGGAGTGCGCGGTCACCACGCGCCGGTTGCGGCCCAGGCTCGGCGGCAGCACCAGATAGGCGAGCCGGACCAGGCGCGGGTAGTGCTCGACGAGCGCGGCCTCGGCCTGCTCGACATCGACGACCGGGTCGGCGGAGGAGGCTGCGGGGCGCGGGGCGACATCCTGTGGCTGCACGTTCAGCAAAACGAGCGAATCGTGGGTTGGTCACCGCCGCCCGGGTGACCAGGGGTCGAGTCGGACGACGGCCGCTACGCCTCCGGTTCGACCAGGGCCCGCGCGTAGTTCGCCATCGACCGCTGGTAGCGCGGCAGATGGGGGGCCAGTGCGCCCAGGACCAGCGAGAGGCCCTCGCGGTCGCGGCCGAGGCTGGACAGGCACAGCGCGAGACAGCCCCGTACGGCGTCGTCCAACTCGTCGGAGGGCGCGTCCAGTTCGGGGGTCAGCAGTTTGACGCCCTCCTCGGCCTGGCCGATGTTCCGCAGCGAACTGGAGAGTTGGATCTTGGCGCGCCGGCCCTTGTACTGGCTGGCCTCGCTCAGACCGCCCGCCAGGGCCTCCCGGTACAGTGGCACCGCCTGGTCCGAGTGGCCCGTGGAGTCCCAGGCGCAGGCCCGCTCGAAGGGGCCCAGCGGGCTGCCGTCCGGCAGCTCGGCGGCGAGGGCGTCGATCACGGCCCGGAAATCGGCGGCCTCCTCCTCGGCATAGTCGTCGAAGCCTGCCCAGGCGGCGGTCACACGATCTTCCCAGTCTTGGTTCACGGGGCATACGTTCGCACAGGCGTACCCACGACGACACTGGATTTGAGCGCACCGCGCCTCACAGCCGTATCGAAGGGGACGGGCCCCTGGGCCAGCAGAGCGACCGGAGGAACAGATGAGGTTGACCCGACCGATGCTCGCCGTGGCGGGCGCCGCGGCCACCCTGGCGCTGGCGGGCTGTGGATCCGGCGACAGTGACGCGGCGGCCAAGGTGCCGGTCACCGCCACCGGCAGCCTGGAGAGCCTGGCCGCCAAGGCGAAGTGCACCCCCGACATGCAGATCGACTCCGACGAGGTCCGGCAGGCGATCTGCAAGACCTCCGCCGGCAAGTTCGTCTTCGCCACCTTCGCCACCGACCGCGGCCAGCGCGAGTGGATCAACGACGCCAAGGACTACGGCGGTTTCTACCTCGTCGGCCGCAAGTGGGTCGCCGTCGGCGAGGACAAGACGGTCAAGGCGCTGCAGGGCACGCTGGGCGGCGAGGAGGAGATCGGCACCGACCACAGCAAGCACACCAGCTGAACGGCTCGGCGCACACCAGGACACAACGGCGAAGCGGGCGGTGGGAGAATCTCCCACCGCCCGCTTCTTCACCTGTTACCGGTCACCGGTCTCCCGGTGTCACTTCGCCACTAGCACTTCTGCCCGCGGTTGATGCAGTTGGCGATCTTGTTCGCCAGGTTGTTCTTGTAGACCGCGATGAAGTCGTCGTGGTCGGTGGCGGCCTTGTGGAGCTGCTCCGGGAAGCCGTCGACCGCGTAGGCGTTCTTCACCTGGCCGTTCTGCACGACCGGCGGGTTGATCTTGTAGACCAGCTTCATCGTCAGCTGCGGGATCGCCTTGAATCCGGGCGGGCAGACACCGCTCGCCTTGTCGGCGAAGGCCACGTGCGTACGGTGGTTGGCGCTGTCGATGTTCGTGCCGTCCCAGCAGCTCTGGAAGGCGAAGAGGCGCACCACGTTGCTGCCGCGCGGGCAGATCGGGTACTGCTCCGTCAGCTGCACCTTGTTCTCGAAGCCGGTGCAGCTCCAGTGCGCGTTGGCGTTGGCCAGACCGTTGGTGGTGGTCTTGGCGTCACCGGTGATGATGCGCAGGAACTGCGGCATCGCGGTGACCTTGCTGGCCGGGCTGCCGACGTACTTGATCTCGGCCGACTGCGCGGTCAGGATCTTGCCGACGTTGCCTTCCTTGCCACCGCCGTCCGCGTTCTGGTCGAAGTCCTGCGTACCGTCCTGGATACGGACGACCGGCCAGTAGTACGACGAGAGGTCGCTCTGGTTCTGGCAGGAGGTCGGCGCCGCCGCCATCGAGTCGTTGGTGGAGAAGGCGTTGACCTTCTGGTTGCCGACGTAGTCGTGCAGGTGGTGCGCGCCGTTGGCCACACCGGGCGCCACGATCACGTTGTCGGTGTTGTGGTTCTTGTTCGCGTTCACACCGCACTTGGCGGTGAACGTGCCGGTGGAGCCCGCGCGCTGCTGCTGCGGCTTCGCCAGGACGTTGTTCGCGACCTTCGTGATGTCCACGAAGTCCGCGGCCACCGGACCGTTGCCGGCCTGTCCGCCGATGTTGGCGGGCGCGCTGGCACTCGCGCTCGGCGCGGCCGTGGCCTGGCCGCCGTTGTTCTGGCCGCCGTTGTTGTTCTGGCCACCGTTGTTCTGACCGTTGTTGTTCTGGCCGTTGTTGTTGCCGCGGCCACCACCGGCGGTGGTCTGGTTGGCGGTCTGCGTCGTGCAGGCGGCGAGCGCGCTCAGCCCGGCCGCGTCGACCTGGCCGCCCACCCGCTGGATGTCGATCCGGATCCGGTTGAGGGTCGCGGTCCGCTTCTCCTTGAGGGGGCCGACGATCGCGTTCTGCACGAAGTTCGCGTCGCCTGCCTGCGCCTGCCGGGTGGAAGCGAGCCGGGCGTAGGCCTCGGTGATCTGCTTGTCGAGGAGCGCCAGCTCCTTCGCCACGCCGTTGCGCGCGGCCTGCGGCACGTTCGTCAGCTTCTGGCCGACATCCGGGCAGGAGATCGTGGCCACGGACGAGGCGTTGGCGGCCTTGGTCTGGTTCTGACCGGAGTTGTTCGACTCATGCGCCGAGGCGTAGAAGTTCGCCCAGATCAGCCCGCCCCCACCGAGCGCTAGGGCCGCCGATGCGGCTATGGCCTTGGTGGCCAGCGGCGTACGGCGTTTGCGATTGTTGCGTCCCATGGAACTCCTCTGACTTCCTTGCGGGCTTGGCGGGGCATCAAGGCGCCCGACAGGAGTGAAGCGGCGCCCTTTGATACGCAAGGGGCCTCCGAGGTGTTCAGCGCTCTCACAAATTAATGAGAGGTTGATGGGAAACTCGGGTTTCAACTCCCGCGACCCTACGAGGAGTTGCCGCGACCTCACCCGAAGTGGTCAGCGGCCGTGGTCGAGATAGGCCAGTACGGCCAGTACGCGCCGGTTGTCGTCGTCCGAGACCTCGAGATCCAGCTTGGTGAAGATGTTGGACGTGTGTTTGGCGATCGCCCGCTCCGTCACGACCAGTTGACCCGCGATCGCCGCGTTGGACCGGCCCTGTGCCATCAGCTCGAGGACCTCCACCTCGCGCGGTGTCAGCCGCCCCAGCGGCCGGTCGTCGGCGGCCCGCCGGGACAGCAGCTGCTGGATCACCTGCGGGTCCATCGCCGTGCCGCCCGCCGCGACCCGCCGTACCGCGTCGATGAACTGCTCCGCGTCGAACACCCGGTCCTTGAGCAGATAGCCGACCCCGCCGGTCCCGTCGGCCAGCAGCTCCCGCGCGTACAGCTGCTCCACGTGCTGCGACAGCACAAGCACCGGCAGCCCCGGTCTGTCCCGGCGGGCCCGCAGCGCGCATTGCAGCCCCTCGTCGGTGTGCGTGGGCGGCAGCCGTACGTCGACCACGGCCACGTCCGGCGCCAGCTCGGCCAGCGCCCGCTCCAGCTCGGGGCCGGTCTCGACGGCCGCCGCGATCTCGAAGTCGTACGCCTCCAGCATGCGGACCAGACCGTCGCGCAGCAGGAACAGGTCTTCGGCTAGGACAACACGCAAGGGATCTCCATGGTCACCATGGTGGGACCGCCCGCGGGAGAGCTGACGGCCAGGACGCCGTCGAATGTACCCAGCCGCCGCTCGACCCCGGTCAGTCCGGAGCCGGCGCCGACCGCCGCGCCGCCCTTTCCGTTGTCGGTGACCGTGATCCGCAGCATGCCGTCGGTGTGGTGCAGGTCGACCCAGACGCGCTCGGCGTCCGCGTGCTTGACCGTGTTGGTGAGGATCTCGCTCACCGCGAAGTACGCCGCCGACTCCACCGGCGCGTCGGCCCGCCCCGCCAACTCCACGGTGACGTCCGTCGGCACCGGCAGCCGCAGCGCCAACGCCCGTACGGCGTCGCCCAGTCCGCGCTCGGCGAGCACCGGCGGGTGGATGCCGTGCACCAGGTCGCGCAGTTCGGCGAGGGTGTCCACGGAGTTCTGCCGGGCCTGCGCGAGCAACTGCCGTGCCTTCGCCGGGTTCTTCTCGATCAGCGCCTCGATCGTGCCGAGATCCATGCCCATGGCGATCAGCCGGGCCTGCGCGCCGTCGTGCAGGTCGCGCTCGATCCGGCGCAGCTCGGCGGCGGAGGTGTCGACGGCGTCCCGTCGCGTCTCGGTCAACACCCGTACCCGCTCGGCGAGTTCACCCTGTCCGGAGGCGAGAACGGAGCGTGTCAGCAGGAAGTGGAAGCGCAGCAGGACCGGGGTGAGGAACCAGGCACCGACCAGCAGGACCGCGCCCAGCAGCCCCGCGAGCAGCGCGGAGGCCTGCCCGCTGACCGGCACGAACCCGTACCACCAGCCGACGTACGTGCCGTCGGTGAAGACCCGCCACAGCCCGAACGCCAGCGCGAAGCCCTCGAAGGGGTACAGCAGCAGCACCGCAGGCAGCAGCGCGGTCACGAATCCCGCGGTCATGTCCACCACCAGCCAGCGCAGGTCCCGCCAGGTCGCCGGATCGCGGAGCATCCCGAAGGTGCGGGCCCAGGGGTTCGCGCCCTCGGGGAGCGGCCGGTACGCCGGCGGGATCCGCACCCCGCACCACTCGGCCGCCATCACCCGCCGCCAGTCCGCGAAGGCCCGCACGCCGGTCAGTACCCAGGGGGTTGTGACGATTCCGACGCCCAGCACGATGAGCAGGTTCGACACGAACGACAGGACGAGCAGCGTGAGCGAGCCGGCCAGCGACACGACGGCCAGCGCGAGCGCCCTGAACCCGTCCACCGCGACCGACCGCGCCCTGCTGTTCCCGCTCTTGGTCTCCATGCCGCCAGTCTCGCCGAGCGCCCCGCCCCCGGTCACGGGGCCGAACCACCCGGAGGGGGGTGGTGCCAGCCCCACCCCGTCTTTTTCGTCCGGGGCCCGGCTCAGGGACCGGCGCGTGACTCAGGAAGCGGACAGTCCCAGCACCTTCGCCTCCTCCTCCGGGTCCAGCCCGGGGGGCGTACGGCCCGGCCGCACGGGCACCGTCCCGCCGATCGACCGCAGCCACCCCCAGGTGTCCGCCACGGTCTCGCCGACCGGACGGCACGAAAGTCCCGTCGCCAGCGCCCGCGACACGTCCGCGCTGTGCAGCGCGTCGTGCATGTCGGACCCCGGTGGCACCCAGACCGGCAGCTGCGTCCACGGCTCGACGCCGGCGTCGAGGATCACCTCCGGCGCGGTCCAGCGCAGCTCGGCGGGACCGCCGGTGACCCGGACGCACGCCTCCAGCAGCTCGCCCATCGTCGTGTGCCCCGGCGCGCTGATCAGGTTGTACGGCCCGCTCAGCCCCTGCTCCACCGCGCCCAGGCACCACTCGGCGAGGTCGCGGGCATCGACGTACTGGAGCGGCAGCTCCCGTGGCCCCGGCGCCAGTACCGGCCCGCCGCGGGCGATCCGGCCGAGCCACCACGGCAGCCGTCCGACGTTCTCGTACGGGCCGAGGATCAGCCCGGCCCGGACGAGCACGGAGTGGTCCGCGCCGAAGGCCTCGACGGCGGCGAGCTCGCCGCCCCGCTTGTCGCGGGCGTACTCCGTGGCGTCCGCGTCGGGCTCGGCGCCCTCGACCAGCGGCGCGTCCTCGGCGTACCCGGCCGACGGGGCCCAGTCGTACACGGAGCAGCTCGACACGTAGACGTACCGGCCGACGCGGCCCCGCAGCAGCTGTGCCGCGTCGTGCACCGCCCGTGGCGCCGCCGACCAGGTGTCGACGACGGCGTCCCACGTGCCCTCCGTGAGGGCGGCGAGCCCGTCGGGGGCGGTGCGGTCACCTCGCAGTGACCGCACCCCGGCCGTGGGTACCCGCCGTCCCCGGTTGAGGACGGTCACGTCCCAGCCGCGCCCGAGGGCCGCCTCGACGACGGCCCGTCCCACGAACTCCGTACCACCCAGCACCAGAAGTCTCATACCGGTGACTCTGCCCGGTTCGCCCGCGGGACGGAACGGTGCTCTGCCGTCAGCAGATCAACGGCTCAGCGGCTCGATGACTCAACGGCCGGTCGGCGGCGTGTACTTGTAGCCGACCCGGCGCACGGTCTGGATCGCCCTGCGGTGCTCGGCGCCCAGCTTGCGGCGCAGCCGGGCGATGTGCACGTCGACCGTGCGGCCGTCCCCGACATGGCCGTACCCCCACACCGTGGTGACCAGCTGGTCGCGGGTGTGGACCCGGTTCGGGAACGCCACGAGGTGGGCGAGCAGCTCGAACTCCAGGTACGTCAGGTCCAGTTCGACCCCGTCCACCGCGGCCGTGCGCTGCACGGGGTCGATGCGGACGAGCGGGTCGGCGGCGTCCGGCGCCTCGGGGAGGGCGGGGGCCTCGGCGAGGCCCGGGCGGGCGGCGAGGTGCGGGCCGTCGGCCGGGATGAGGACGAGGTAGCCGACCATCGGCGGCTGCCCCGGCAGGGTGGGCAGGGTGTGCGCGGGTGCGGGCAGCCAGGTGGCGCCCGGCGGCAGGAACTCCGCGACGTCGATCACCTCGTCCCGGTCCACGGCGCGCAGATGGGGCCGGGCAGGGGAGGTGACGGGGAGGGAGGGCAGGGAATGAGTGGTCGCCATGAGAGGTCAGCTCTTTCGCGCGAGGAGGTCGTCGGGAAGGACGTACGTCGTGGCGCGCGGGCCGAAGGCCGGGTGGTACGGCTTTAGAGGGCCGACGCGTTCGTAGCGCGGCAACACACCCGGTCGAAGTCGTCGTGCTGACGGGAAGGCCAGAAGGGCTCCAGGTCGTGGCGACCCGTCGCGGTGTACCTCTGGAAGCTGGCCATACCCACATTGAAGCAGACACCGGCCGTCACGAGGAGCCTCCTCTCACAGCTTGGACATTCCCGATCGCCAAGAAGGGGCGCCCACCGCGAACGGTGGACGCCCCTTGCGAGGAGACGGACCTCAGGGAGAGGAGACGGGAATCAGACCTGGCCGGCCTTCTCCAGCGCCGAGCAGCAGGTGTCGACGATCAGCCGCGTCACCAGGTACGGGTCGACGTTGGCGTTCGGGCGGCGGTCCTCGATGTAGCCCTTGCCGTCCTTCTCGACCTGCCACGGGATACGGACCGAGGCACCGCGGTTGGAGACGCCGTAGGAGTACTCGTTCCACGGGGCGGTCTCGTGCAGGCCGGTCAGGCGGTCGTCGATGCCGGCGCCGTAGTTCTTGACGTGGTCGAGCGGCTTGGAGCCCTCGCCCAGCGACTCGGCGGCGGTGATGATCGCGTCGTAGCCCTCGCGCATCGCCTTGGTGGAGAAGTTGGTGTGCGCGCCGGCGCCGTTCCAGTCGCCCTTCACCGGCTTCGGGTCGAGCGTCGCGGAGACGCCGAAGTCCTCGGCGGTGCGGTAGAGCAGCCAGCGGGCGATCCACAGGTGGTCGGAGACCTCCAGCGGGGAGACCGGGCCGACCTGGAACTCCCACTGGCCGGGCATGACCTCGGCGTTGATGCCGGAGATCGCGAGGCCGGCCTTGAGGCAGTTGTCCAGGTGGGCCTCGACGATGTCACGGCCGAAGATCTCGTCGGCGCCGACACCGCAGTAGTAGCCGCCCTGCGGGGCCGGGAAGCCGCCCTTGGGGAAGCCGAGCGGGTAGCCGTCCTTGAAGAACGTGTACTCCTGCTCGATGCCGAAGATCGGCTCCTGCGCGGCGAACTTCTCGGCCACCTCGGTCAGCGCGGCTCGGGTGTTCGACTCGTGCGGCGTGAAGTCGATGTTGAGGACCTCGCACAGGACGAGGACGTCGTCGCCGCCGCGGATCGGGTCCGGGCAGGTGAAGACCGGCTTGAGGACACGGTCCGACGCGTGGCCCTCGGCCTGGTTGGTCGACGAGCCGTCGAAGCCCCAGATGCCCAGCTCGGCGCCCTTGGCGTCGTCCGCCAGGATCTTCGTCTTGGAGCGGAGCTTCGCCGTCGGCTGGGTGCCGTCGATCCAGATGTACTCAGCCTTGAAGGTCACGGGCCACTTCCTTCGGGGATGTGTCTACGCGCTTGCGGGTGCTGCGGCGCTGCGGCACCGGGACGCCGCGTTCGATGCCCGGCAGCCTGTCAACAGGCGATTTCCCGATCATTGCCCGACTGTGAACCCCGTGTTACCTGGGCGTTCTGTGGCACGCCTCACGCGGCACGGGCGGCCACGGGGCCGGGACCGGCCGTTCGCAGTCGCAGAGCGGAGGGGGTACGACGGCTCGTATGCGATGGGGTTGGGCACGGACGTCCGCTTCAGGCGTCCTCGCCCGCGGCCTCCCGCACCCCTTCCAGGAACCCCCGGATCGCGGCCCGCTCCCGCTCGTCGTAGCCCTGGAGCAGCTCCACCGTCCGCCCGATCAACGGCCCGAAGAAGGCCCACCCGAGCTCGACCGCCGCCGCGTCCACCTCGATCACGACCTTGCGTCGATCCCTCTCGCCCCGCACCCGCCGCACGTGCCCGAGCCGCTCCAGCCGGTCCAACAGACCTGTCGTACCTGCCGAGTTGAGCCCGAGAGCCGCCCCCAGTCGCCCGGCCGTCATCTCCTCACCCGCCCGCGAGGCGTTCATGAGAGCGATCAAGGCGCGTACGTCCGTGGGGTGCATGCCGTTGCGGTTCGCGAACCGGGCGCTGTGCAGGCCGAGTTCGACGGTCACGGCACGCAGCAGATGGACGATCTCCAACTCCGGCCCCTGGGGCTGCGGCTGCTTCTGCACGGGCTCGCCTCCGGTTATCATCTCGTTGACCGAGTATCTCGCTCGACGAGATAATAGGGGAGAGGTGAACGGAATGAAGGACACGGACGACACCCGCGGCACCTATGACACCGACGGATTCCTCGCCGCGTACGACAAGGTCATGGCCAAGTGGCCGGCCCCGCGGGAGGCGATCACCGTCCCCACGCCCTTCGGCACGGCGTACGTCAACGCGTGCGGCCCGCACGACGGCCCGCCGCTCGTGCTGCTGCCGGGCGGCGGGGGAGCGACCTCGGCGTCCTGGTACGCCCAGGCCGCGGAGCTGGCCGCGACCCGTCGCGTGTACGCCGTCGACCTGGTCGGCGCCCCGGGGCGCGGCACTCTCGCCGCCGACCGGCATCCTCGTACGGTCGCGGACCTCACCGACTGGCTGGACGCGGTGGTCGAGGGTCTCGGCATCGAAGAAGGGGGACGGCCGGACCTGGTCGGCCACTCGTACGGCGGCTGGATCGCGCTCCACTACGCGCTGCACGCACCCGCACGCGTCCGCGGCCTGTGCCTGCTGGATCCGACCGGATGCTTCGCCGGCTTCCGGGCGTCGTACCTGCTGCACGCCCTGCCGATGCTGCTGCGGCCGACGGGCGGCCGGGTCCGGGCCTTCCTGGAGTGGGAGTGCGGGGGAGTGCGCCTCGACCCCGACTGGCTCCGCCTTCAGGAGGCGGCCGCCGGCTTCCCCTCCGTGTCGAAGCCGGTGACCGGCCCGCGCCCCGCGCCGGACGCGCTGCGCGGCCTGGACATGCCGGTCCTGCTGCTCCTGGCCGGGAACAGCAGGACACATGACACGTACCGGGTGGCGGCGAGGGCGGGTGCGCTGCTGCCGCGGGTGGAGACGGTCGTGCTTCCGGATGTCTCGCACCATGCGCTGCCGCAGTCCGCACCGGCCGAACTCGGCCGCCGCCTCACGGAGTTCCTATCTCGTTGAGCTTCACCCCACCTTCTCGATCAGCGCGCGTCGGATCAAGAACTTGCCGGGTTCGCGGACCTGCTCGAAGGCCGCGTTGTTCAACAGGGCGCAGCTGCCGGAGACCGAAGTCACCTTCACCGTCGTGGACTTGTTGTTGTCCAGGTTGGTGACCCGCAGCGTGGTTCCCGCCGGGAACTGGTTGCTGGAGGCGGCGGGCGCGCCGGCCTCGCCGGACAGGGTCACGGTCGAGCCGTTGCAGACCTGCTGTCCGGTGCCGGCGGCGGCGTCGTCACCGGCCGCGTCGTCCGCGGGCGGAGTGCTCGCCGCGGGCTCCGAAGGCTGAGCCGCCGCGTCGTCCTGCTGTCCACCCTGCGCGGGCGGCTGCGACGTCTGGGAGCCCTGAGCCGACTCCCCAACGGTGCAACCGGACGCTTCCTGCTGGACCTTGATCTGCGCGATGACCGCTTCGCGGTTGGCGATCCGCGCCTCGGACTGCGCGTCGGGATTCGTCCGCTGTCCGTCGATGAACGTCTGGTTGTTGCCGAGGGCCGTGGCCAGCCCCAGGCAGACGGTCGAATCCGCCGCGGACGACAAGGTCTTGGGGCTCTGCGAGGCGTTCGACGTCGTCGCCATTGCGAAGGCGCCACCGCCCGCCACCGCCGCTGCGGTGACCAGTAGCGCGATCTTCTTCTTCGTGCCGAGAGTTCTCCTGCGCGACATCCGCGACTCCTGAAGAGCTAGGGGGTGGTTCGTCGCTACTTACGAAATACCGAACAGGAGTTACTCATCGGTGACAGGAGTCACCGATGTAACGTACGTCACAGAGGAGTCGCCGAGGGGGCGCCCGCGTCAGCGGGACAGGGCCTCCCGCACGGCCTCCTCGGTGCGTGCGACCAGGGCCGTTCCGTCGTCCGCCGTGATGATCGGACGCTGGATCAACTTCGGGTGCGTGGCCAGCGCCTTGACCCACCGCTCCCGCGAACTGTCGTCCCGCGCCCATTCCTTGAGCCCGAGCTCCTTGGCCGCCGGCTCCTGGGTGCGGGTGATGTCCCACGGTTCGAGACCGAGGCGCGCGAGTATGTCCCTGATCTCGTCCTCGCCCGGCACGTCCTCCAGATAGCGGCGGACGGTGTAGTCGGCGCCCTCGGCATCCAGCAGGTTCAGCGCACTGCGGCACTTCGAGCAGGCGGGGTTGATCCAGATCTCCATGGGTTCACGGTACGGGAGCAGGGGAGCAGCGGTTTGTTCGAATTCTCAGCCGCCTCACGCACGCCTCGCGGACCTGGCGTAACGTGCCGACAATTACCTTGCTGACCTGGGAGGTTGGTGGGCTGCGGCGGCAGTGTGGATGTCAGTGGCGGGTAGTAAACTGGAAGCAGTGTTCGAGGGAATCGCCGGGGGTGTCATGGTCCCCGGTGGACGCCCTGACGCGACAGGAGGATGCCTGTGCCCGCTGCCGCCCTGAAGCCGAAGCCCCTGCCCATGCAGTCCACTGCCAAGCGCCCCGTCCTGCTCGACCTGCCGTACGACCCGGTGGAGAAGCGCCCGTTGCCGCCGGGGCGCCCGCGCGAGTGGTACGTCTCGCACAACCGTCGTCTCAAGGCGATGCGGCTCGCGATCGCGCTGCTCGACTCGGGTGTCTACATGCCCAACCAGGCGCGCAACGAGACGATTCGGAGCACCGCGGAGGTGATCGGCGTGCATCCGCCGTCGGACACGACGTGTCACATGGTGCGGGCGTTGATGCGGTACACGCGGTGAGCGTTCGCGCGGGGTGACGTGTCTTTTTCGGCACCCCGCGCTTGCGTTGCCGTCGGATCTGGGGGCTGCCGCCCCCAGGCCCCCGCTTCGGCCTGAACGGCCTCGTCCTCAATCGCCGGACGGGCTGAAAAACACGCAGGCCGGCGCTTGGAAGGGAGCCCTCGCCCGGCAAAACCCCCTACCCCGCCAACTCCTTCTCCACCGGCGTCCGAAAACGGGGTGTCACTCGCGTCTCGCCCACCCACCCCCGCAACCGTTCCGCCGCCACCCCGATCGCCGTCTCCGCCTCTCGGCCCACCCCGCCCGGGGCCAGCACCCGCCATGCGATCTCGCCGTCCGGGCGCTGGGCCCAGGCGCCCACCACCTGGCCGTTCCACCACACCGTGGGTCCCACGTTGCCGCTGTAGTCGAAGAGGTGGGGGCGCAGTTCGGGGGCGAGGTACCAGTCCCGTTGCTGCCAGCCCATCGCCGTGGGATCGAGGGCGGGGAGCAGGGCCGCCCAGGGCTCCGCCGGGTCCGCGACCGGGTCGACGTCGTCGGCCACCACGTATGCCGGGCCCTCGTCCAGGGACACCTCCCGCGCTCCGATCGCCGCCAGCGCACGGCGTACGTCGGTCACCTTCCAGCCCGTCCACCACTTGAGGTCCGCCTCCGTGGCCGGGCCGCAGGCCCTGAGCCAGTGGGCCAGGAGGGTCGACTGGGCCTCGGCCAGGTCGAGTTCGGGGTGCTCGGGAGCGACCGCCCAACGGAACTGGCCGGACGTCCAGGAACCGAGCGGCCGGCCCCGGACGACCTTGCCCTCCACGCCCAGCACCCGCAACAGGCGGGTCGAGACCGTGTGCACGCCCTCGTAGCTCTTGCCGGCCGCGTACACGAACCGTTCCCTCAACCGCGGCTCGTCCTCGGCCAGTTCGGTCGCCGTCGCCTGGCCGCGCAGCGCCAGCGCGGACAGCATCGACTCCTCGACCTCCTTCAGCCAGGCCGCGTCCGGCGCGCCCGCCTTCGCCATGTCCTTGAGCAGCGAGGCCCGTTCGCGCGCGGCCACCGCGAGGCCGGTCGAGGCGTGCACGACGGCCGTGAGATCCGTGGGGAAGACGAACACCGTGTGCCGCATGCCGTGCATCCGGACCAGGGACCGGGACTCGTACAGCGCCCGCTCGGTGGCCGGCACGGTTCGGGTCGCGTCCGTGAGGCGCGCACCCAGGGCCAGGTACACCGTCGCCGGGTCCGAGCCGTGCAGCGCGACCAGGGAGGCCGCGACCTCCTCGGGGCTCGACGCCCGCGCCGGACCGATGAGCCGCTGCCGCGACGCCAGCCGCGCCCGCCGCTCGACCGGCCCGATGTACCGCACCGCGTCACCCATCACTGCCTCCACCCACCCCGAACACCGACCGGCAGCCCCATCCTGCCGGGCGCCACTGACAACGACCCCCGACGGCCGCCCGTCCCGCCACCTCCCGTTCACCCAGATATCACCTTCTCTCACTCCATCGCCGTACCCGGCATGCGCACCGCCCCACGCCCGCCTTGACTGCCATCGAGGCCCGCAGTGGAGACGACCGCAGACGAAGGAGCCGCGATGGGCAGGTTCGGCATGCAGGGCTGGCTGCCATGACCACGCCCGCCGGCCGTGCCGAACGCGGCCGGGCCGCCCGTAAGCGCGTCTCCCGTTCCGCGCACGCCCACTGGATCCCGCCCGTCGACCGGCCCGACCCCGTCGCCGTACTGGAACGACAGGGCCGCGACCGGCTGCCCGAGCTGCTGCCGATCCGGTACGGGCGGATGTCCGCCTCGCCGTTCGCCTTCCTGCGCGGGTCCGCCGCCGTGATGGCAGGCGATCTCGCGTCCCGGCCGCACACCGGGCTGACCGTGCAACTGTGCGGCGACGCCCACCTGTTGAACTTCGGGCTGTACGCCTCCCCGGAACGCACCCTGCTCTTCGACCTCAACGACTTCGACGAGACGTTCCCCGGCCCCTTCGAGTGGGACGTACAACGGCTCGCCGCCTCCGTCGCCGTGGCCGGGCGGGAGAACGGGCACCCGGAGGCGAAGGTGCGGCGGGCCGTGGTGGAGTCCGGCGCCGCGTACCGCGCCACCATGCGGCGGCTCGCCCGGGAGGGCGAACTGGCCGTCTGGTACGAGCACATCGACGCCGAGAACCTGCTGCCCCTGGTCCGCTCCGCGCGCCGGCGCCGCACGGTCGCCTCCAGCCTCACCCGCGCCCGCCGCCGCACCAGCCTGCAAGCCGTCGGCAAGCTCACCGAGACCGTCGACGGCCGTCGCCGTATCGTCCACGACCCACCGCTCCTGGAACCGGCCGGCGCCTCCGACATGGCCTCTCTGCGCAAGATCTTCAGCGACTACCGCTCCACCCTCGCCGAGGAACGCCGGCTCCTCCTCGACCGCTACCGCTTCGTGGACGCCGCCCGCAAGGTCGTCGGCGTCGGCAGCGTCGGCACCCGCTGCTTCATCGTGCTGCTCGCCGGACGGGACCAGGACGACCCGCTGTTCCTCCAGATCAAGGAGGCGCGGAAGTCCGTACTGGAGGAGCATCTGCCGAACGGGCCCTACGTCCATCCCGGGCACCGGGTCGTCGCCGGGCAGCGGCTGCTGCAGGCCGCCGGTGACATCTTCCTCGGCTGGATGACCGGACCGCAGGGCCGTGCCTTCTACTGGCGCCAACTACGCGACATGAAGGGCTCCGCCGACGTCGCCGGCATGAGCCCCGCCGATCTCCTCGGCTACGCCCGTCTGTGCGGCACCGCCCTGGCCCGCGCCCACGCCCGCTCCGGCGACCGCGTCGCCATCGCCGCCTACCTGGGCGGCGCCGACACCTTCGAACGGGCCGTCGCCGACTTCGCGTTCACCTACGCCGACCAGACCACCGCCGATCACGCGGCGCTGGGCGCGGCGGTCGCGGCGGGCGTGGTGCGCGCGACGCCGGAGGTGTGAGGCGACCGCTCGACTCCGGGTGCGGGAAAAGGAGATGCACTCCGTGTGACCGTGTCCCTACTCTGGAGACACGTTACGGAGCTGGCCACCACCGCTTTCCGCAGGACGGGCATCACCCCGCGGACCCGGGGCTAGTCTCTACGCACCGCTCGACGGACGTCCGCCCCCAGCGTCTCGTCGGCACACCCACACCGCTCGAAAACCCACGCCCACGGAGGCCCGTGATGGGCACCATGCTGATATCCGGGACAGTCGTCCTGGTCCTTCTAGGATTCGAGAACCACGTCTGGTGGCTGGCCGCGGCCGCCGTGCTCTTCCTGTACCTGCAGTACGGGCGGAGCGGCACCGCCTCGCGGTCCGCGTCGAGCGGGGGCTCGTCGGGATCCATGCCGCAGACGTACCAGGCCTACCGCAAGCGCCGTGACGAGCAGGCCAGGTGGGAGCGTCGCTACCGCCGCGAGCGCCCCCTGGAGTCCCGCCGCCAGACGCGCGACAAGAGCTGAGCGGGTCACAGACCCGGGGCACCCCACACCGGGAACCACCGGCTCAGATCCTGTTCCATCCGCAGGTCACCGGCGAGTGCCGCCTTCACCTGCAGCTCCAGCGCGTTGTCGCGCCGCTGTCCGTCGCCGGGCAGCGGCGCGAACGGATAGAACGTGCCGCGCTTGTAGAGGTAGACGAGCGCGAGCCGCCGGCCGGCCTCGTCACCGAAGCCGGCCAGCGAGCACAGCAGCTGCGGGCCGAAGCCGTTGACCTCCATGGAGCTGTTCACCGCGTGCAGGTCGTTGACCAGCTGCGACAGTTGGTCGGGGGCGCGCCGGGACACCAGCCAGGAGTAGCCGAACCCGTCCTGGCTGAGCTCCACCGGCGGACCGTCCCGGTCCGCGTCCGCGTCGAGCAGGGCCTGGACCTCGCGGTGCGTCTGCTCGAACGCGGCGCCCTCCACGGTGGCGAAGCACACCGCGCCGCCGCCGGTCGGCGTGAAACCGGCCGCGGCCTCCAGGGTCACGGCCGCCGACGGCAGCGCGAACAGCCGGTCGAGATCCGGCAGTGCCGGTTTGGTACGGCCGAGCAGAATGTCCAGCAGCCCCATTCTCACGCCTTTCCGGGGGTCGCCGCCTCACCCAACTCGGCGGAGATCCGCCCCAGTTGGTCGAGCCGCTGCTCCAGAGACGGGTGGGTGGAGAACAGCCGCTCGATGCCCGGCTCCTTGCCGGTCGCCGGGGTGAAGTAGAAGGCGTTGAAGGCCTGCGCGGTGCGCAGATCCTTGGTCGGGATCCTCGCGATGTCGCCGGAGACCTTGGTCAGCGCGGAGGCCAGGGCGGAGGGCCGCCCGGTCAGCAGCGCCGCCGCACGGTCCGCGGCCAGCTCCCGGTACCGCGACAGCGCCCTGATCAACAGGAAGCTGATCGCGTACACCGCCGCCGAGACGCCCATCACGGCCGCGAAGATCATCGCGGTGTTCTGGTCCCGGCGTCCGCCGCCGAAGATCTGCGAGTAGAAGGCGAACCGCACGATCAGTCCCGCGATCACTCCGAGGAACGACGCGATCGTGATCACGGCGACGTCCTTGTGCGCCACGTGCGACAACTCGTGCGCGAGGACGCCCTCCAGCTCCGCCGGTTCCAGCCGGCGCAGCAGCCCCGTGGTCACACAGACCACGGCGTGCTCGGGGCTGCGCCCGGTCGCGAACGCGTTCGGCATGTCCATCTCGGACACGGCGACCACCGGCTTGGGCATGTCGGCGAGCGCGCACAGCCGGTCGACGACCGCGTGCAGCTCGGGATACTCCTCGCGCTCCACGACCCGGCCGCGCATGGCGAACATCGCGATCCGGTCGGAGAACCAGAACTGCGCCACGAACATCGCGGCGATGATGACGACGACCAGCACCCACGACTTCAGCAGCACGATCAGCGCGCCGACGAAAGCCACGTACAACAATCCGAGCAGGAACATGGTGACCGTCATCCGCACGGTCAACCGCCGGTCGCTCCGGAATCGGCTCTGCATGTGCATCACCCCGCAGTAAGGCACTCGTCCCTACCGCCAGTGTGCACCCGGCCACTCCCATGAAGCGGTCGCGATCAGGCCTAGGAGCAGCAAAGCCCGGCTGTGAAACGGGCCGCGGGGCCCGCGTCTAGTACGGCGCCCGGAACTGCGCGTACCCCAGCAGCAGGATGATCGCGGCGACGCTGCCCAGCACGATCGCCGTCGACAGCCACGAGGACCGGCGCGGACCGGCCGGACCGGGGTCGGCGCGGAAGGGCTGCGGTGCGGGCGGGTTCTCCTTCCACCGCGCGGCGAGCATCCGGGCCCGTGCCGAGGGCTCCTTGTGCTCGGCGCCGTCCGCCCACCTGATGTCGAACTCCCGCTCGTCATCGTCCTGTTCGGGCATCCCCGTGTCCCCCGTCGCCTCTGCACTTCTGTCGAACAGCTGTGCAAGAACGATACGACGACGCCCCCGTCCCTGTGAATCGGGAACGGGGGCGTCGCCTCACGGCGTGGGCTCGATCACACGTCGAAGAAGTGACATTGCCCCGGAGCGACCTCACACGATCGACGTTGGCGTAGCGCTGACCTGCAATCGAGCGGTCGGCATTGGTCGTCGTTGGTCGCTGTGGGCCACCCTCGGACGGCCCACAGACGGCCCGGCGTCGACGGCTCATAGCCAGCGAGATCGGCCGATGATGTGGGCTAATCCCGCACCGCATCGTAGAGCTCTTTGAGTCGCTGAGCTACGGCGCTGTGTGCATCCCAGACGCTATCTCCGTAACCTTCTAGAGCCTGCCGAGATGGGATCACTGTCCCTCCATCAGGGAAAAGCGCAATCCCCACACGCCCACTCAAAAACCTGCTCAGGTTTGGGTCAAATAGGAGTCCGTCAAGGCGCCAGAAATTATCCATCTCGATACGCATCCGCACGCAGATTTCTTCGGCTTCGCTCACTGAGCGATCCGCCTCATCGGTCCCATGCCACCGGGTGAGCGAATCAGCGGATTCACGCAAAGAAATGAGTGACTTGTGCAAATCGTTCAGTACTTCAACTTCGAAACTCTTCTTTCCTTCAAGGATTTTCCTGCGAGACTCGTACTCCCTGGATTCCCGCTCTCTATCCCTTTGTCTCTTTTCAGATAAAGAGGCGTTGGCTTGTGCCAGGGTCGCGCCAAGTATAAAAGATGCAACTGGCCACACGGTATTAAAGGTGGGCATGTCCACGGGATACCCCAGACATTGACTCTAGAAGGGAGATTTTGACGGAAGTGAGTCCAGTGAGAGGGCGACACAATTCAATTTTGGTCGGTCAACTAATTACCCCATAGATTATGAACAGCTGTGGCTATGGTGCCAATCGCCCCCAGTGCGGTCAGCGGAACCACCACGGCGGCGATCCGTTCCCCATTTGAAAGTCGCGACCACCAAGAATCTCTGGAAACGTCGACATCCACCTTCAATCTCGCCCGGGACGCTCGACGCCTCAAGAACTGGAAGAAGGGAAACAGTAGCCCGAATGAGAAAGTCACCGCCATGAAGACATTGAAGAATGTGTCATTTCTTGAAGCCTTTTTCGCGCGCTCCATGCAATCCGCAACAGTTTCGTCGCCAACGCCATGAATCAGGAAGAATGCTCCGAGCCCAACAAAGAAGGCAAGGGAAATGAAGGAGACGGTATTTTCATACCTGGGAGAACTGAATACTGCCCCTCGTGAAACCAGGAAGTTCTCAACCCTAGCTATTTGGCCGAACGCCCACGTTTTGTCGATACCTGAGAAATTAACCTCTGTGCGCTCCTTGTCTATGGTTATTTTTACCCCCCTCTCTTGAGAGGGGGAATCAGCTTGAAGCGTAAGGTTTGCCCAATCCCCGTGAATTTCGGGTGCGTCACGCTGCACACTCTCTACTAGTTCCGCCAACGAGGGTTTCCAAAAAAGAGTCTCTCCCGCATTAGTCGATATTTTCACCTGCGCCGACATCATTCCCTCGCACGCCATTGCGAACAGGCTATCGAGATCGCTTTTCCCTAATTGACACTGGTAGAAAACCTTTCGGAGGTTTGTCTGCTGGCCTGAGGGGCTCCCTGGTGTCGTCATGTTCCAGATGATGCACTCAACGCAGGTCACTGAGCAGAGCTATTGGTCATTTTCCTCCTTCAGAGCCCGGACAAAGTGTCCGGGTCCCGTGGCTCTCGACCGTCGACTCTGGTTCTCACCGAGCGTCCGCTGACGCCAACTACCAGTCGCGTCACCGCCTCGGTACCGTAGATCCAGCCCCCAACTAGCAGGAGGCAGCACGTAATGCGTGGTCTTGGAGATCACCTGAGCGTCGGTGAGCGCATCGCGTTCTACCGGAGGCGTCGCGGCTATACGCAAGAAGTGCTCGCTGGCCTGGTGGGGCGTAGCACTGACTGGCTCGCGAAGGCAGAGACCGGCCGTCGGAAGCCGCCGCGAATCGACATGCTCGCGGAGCTAGCGCGCATCCTGCGTGTGCCACTTGGCGACCTACTCGGTCAGACCCTTTTGGTTGAGGACGAGAAGCATCAGGACGACGTGCCGGCCGTGCGGGACGCGCTCATGAGCCCCCGTCGACTCTCGCGCTTGCTCTTCGGTCCCGAGGCAGACGTTCAGCTCCCCACTCCTGCCCCAGTGGCAGTGCGTGTGGAACACGCTTGGAACGACTACCAGGCGGGCCGGCTCGGCAGCGTGATTGCGGCACTTCCGGCGCTTCTCCAGACGGCACAGGAGCTAGAGGATCGTGCGGGGCGTCGGGGAGAGGACCGCCACGACTGCTGGGCGGTCTCTGCCCGCACGCATCACCTCGCGGCCACGACGCTCGCGAAGGTCGGAGAGTCCGACGTCTCGTGGTTGGCTGCCGAGAGGGCGATGCGTGCGGCGGACGAGTCCGATGACCCCTTGGTTCTCGCCTCGGCAGCCCGGTCCGGGACGCACGCGCTGCTTGCAAACGGTCGGTACGAAGACGCAATGGAGCTGGGCAACACCACGGCGACATGGTTGGCCTCTCAGGTGGCGGAGAACGATCCGTCTGCGCTGAGCTTGCTCGGGATGATTCACCTACGGGCAGCCGTTGCGGCGGCTCGGCACCAGGATCGCCCGACTGCCACCCGCCTCCTTGACCGTGCCGAGGAACTCGCTGACGATCTCGGTTCGGATGAGAACTACTGGCAGACCGGCTTCGGTCCCACGAACGTGATCCTCCACCGGCTGTCTATCGAGCTTGACTTGGACAACGTGTCGTACGTGGTGGAGAACGGCCGGATCGACGTCGACCACATGCCACAGGAGCGCAGCGTCTCGCACCGCATTGACTACAGCCGCGCTCTCTCGCTCGCCGGACACGGCGATGAGGCCTTTTCCGAGCTGCGCACCGCTGAACGGGCAGCCCCACAGCTCGTGCGCAACAATCCCAGGGTGCGCGAGACGCTGCGGGATCTGATCAAACAATCGCCCGTGAGCGGCGGCTCTCGTTCGTCCGAGGTGTTCGTGATGGCTCAGCGGTGCAGGGCGGTGCAGTGAGTTCGACCAAGCGCGGGGTTCTGGGAGTCGTCGGTTCGGCGGCCGGCGGGGTGGAATCACTCCGTACGGGTCTGGTCGAGCCTGCGATGGAACGTGGGTGGCAGGCGGCCGTGACGCTGACACCGACTGCGGGAGTTTGGCTCCGGATGAGCGGGGAGACCGAGCGACTGGAGAAACTGACCGGGCTCCCTGTCCGTGACGAACCTCGCCTCCCTGGCGAGGCCCGGCCGCACCCGGCCGTTGACTGCTACGTCGTGGCACCTGCATCAGCCAACATGGTCGCGAAGCTCGCGAGCGGCCTCATGGATAACCAGGCCTTGACGCAGGTGGGCGAGGCTATGGGGACCCTCGGTTTGCCGGTGGTCGTGTTTCCCCGCGTCAATGCGGCCCATGCTCGACACCCTGCGTGGCAGCGCCACATCGACGCCTTGCGCCAAGCAGGGGTTCGACTGGTCTACGGGCCGGACGTGTGGCCGTTGTACGAGCCCCGAGCCGCACCGCCGGGGCGAGAGCTCCCGTGGGCTGCGGTACTGGATGCCGTGGACGAAGCGACCCGGTGACGACTCGTCAACACCCCTGACCTGCAAAGAAAGAGGACCCGGACAGTCTGTCCGGGTCCTCTGCCGTTCGCGCGCCCATGCTCAGCTGCATGCCAGGGATCACTGAGCAAGAGAACGGGCTAGCGGACCTCACCTCCGCTGAACTCGCGTCGATCAAAGCGAGTTTGGGCGAGGCACGCGCCACGGTCGAAGGGCTGCTGAGGCGCGCGGACGTACTCACCGCGAAGGTGGCGTCTGGCTACTCACGGTCTCCTCAAGCCGGTCCAACCGCTCAGCGAGAAGTCGGAGAGCGTCATGGATCGAGCTGAGCTCTCCTGCCAGGGCGGCGAAGGCGGGGCTACTGCCGGGCTCGGTGCCAAGCGGCGCCGATGGGTCGCGTACGAACGTCCCTCGCCCCTGTTGGGTCAGAACCAAGCCTTCATCACGGAGCTGGCCGTACGCACTCTGCACGGTCATGAGCTGCACTCCAAGTTCCTTGGCGAGCTGGCGAGCGGCCGGCAGTCGCTTCCCCGGCGAGTAGTCCTCGTTGTGCGGGTCCGCGATCTTCGCGCGGTACTCAGCGGCGATCTCCTTGGCCGTTTGCTTTGGCGCTTCGGGACTCAGATCCATGACCCCGAGGGTAACCGGACCTAGGTCAATCTCAGATCGTTCAGCGAATCTTCTTGACACTCAGATTGACATAGGTCAATCTGAACTCACGCCGGAACGCGAACCCGGAAGGGCTTCACCAACGGCGGGTTTTAGGTGCTTGACCTGCACGAATGCAGAGGGCGGGGACGCTGCAATCCCGCTAAAGGCCAGATGGAACAGGGTTTCGGCCCGTACTGGCGAGGTGGCCCGGTGACCGCGAGCAACGGCCGGAGTGTGGGGAGTTGATCCCCCTTGCAGTGATGTTCCGTGCCCCTTCGACCGAGGAGTCCCGATGCGCTAACGACAGCTTTGGGCGTCGCCGTGATGGACCGGCCGGCCTCGCCTGTGCAGTAACTCGGTCCACGCTTTCCAGCCCTCGCAGCGGCTCACGCTGCGCCGGTTGCCTCCCCCGACCGTGCGGTCCCGCACCTTGCGGAGTCCGTACGGCCGGGGCGCGGGGAGTCGGAAGTTCTGTCTCCAACGGCGCGCGGCTCCCGGGGTGCCTCCCGGGAGCCGCTGTTCGGGCCGTTCACCTGTGGAAGGACCACGACCCAATGGACCACATCGTTACTGTTCAGGACGCTGTTACCGCGTTCGAGCCCTGGATGGAGCCGACGAACGCGGAACTGGACGCGATCGAGACCGAGATGCCGGTCATCCTCGCAGACGTCGACCTCCTCGACGCGCACATCACGACCCTCGACCGCGTCCCGACCGAGCTGGACAACCGCCGTATCCGGCGGGCCCGCCGCCGGGCGCTGGCCGCTCGCGTCGTCCTCCTCAACCACACCGCCGCGAGCATCCCCGGCGGTGCGGCATGACCGCCCGGACCTCGACCCCGCAGGGTGGCGCGCTCGCCCTGGTCTTCGCGGGCATCGTCATCGCGACCGGTGGTGTGATCGCCACCCTGGCGACCGGCAACCGCCACCTGATGGGCATCGCTGCTGTCGGGTTCGCGTTTCAGGTCGCCGGCCGGCTGGCCGGCCGCCGCCCCACCCAGGCCGCGCACCTCGGGCCGACGGTCACCCCGGCCGCACTGCGGCAACAGGCCGAACGCCTCTTGGAGGAGCACCGGGCGCTGATCCTGTCCACGATCCACGGCACGCCTTGGGCTTCGGTGCGCGAGCAGGCCAACGCCTTGCAGGCACAGGCGTACGAGCTGAACGCTGCCGCACGCCGGATGGAGCGCCAGGACAACCGGCGCGCGGGACGGCGGCGGTCGCGATGAACGAGAGCCTGACGCTGGACGCGCTGACCGGGCCCCTTGGGGTGCTGCGATTGCTCGCGGTCGACTTCCCGCACCTGCCCGCTCCGAACGTGGACGTGACGCCGCTCTACCCGAAGGTGTTGCGGCTGTCGCTGCACGAGACGACGTACGACAGCTTCGCCGCGTTCGAGCAGTGGCGCCCCGCGCTGGGCATCGCGCCCGACGCGGTCGACTTCCACATCCAGTGCAACCGACGCACCGCCGTTCTCAACGGCCGTGGCACGTACGGGGGCGTGGACATCGAACTGACCGCCTACGCCACCGTGCCTGTCGAGCAGGGAGTTGCGGCATGAAGACCAAGACCGTTCTGCCCGCTGTCGCCATGACGGCGGTGTCCATGGTCCTCACCCTCGCCGTGGTCATGATGTGGCTCGGTACCGCGGTTCCGTGGCCGGTCGCCCTGGTCGTCGGTCTCGGTATCGACGGGGGATGGCTGGCCACTCTCGCCTATGAGCGCCGCCTTGCTGCGCAGGGCGACCACAACCGCATCGTCACCGCTGTGGGCTGGTCGTTCGGCCTGCTCGCCGCCGGTGTCCTGGTCGCGCACGCGCTCACCGCCGATCACGCGGCCGGCGCGTGGCTGGCCGTGGCCTGGCTGCCGATCGCCGCCAAGTCCCTGTGGCTGGTCCACGGACTGTGGGAGCGCACCGCACTGACCCCGGTCGCGTTGGACGCGATCCGGGGGATTCAGCAAGAGGCCCGCGATGAGGCGGCCGTGGCCCGTGCCCGACTGCGAGCCGAGGCCACCACCGAGGAGACCCGCCTCGCGGCCGTGACGGCTGCCGGGGCGCGTGTCGCACGAGTGCAGGCGCAGACCGCCAAGCGGCTGTCAAGGGCGTGGTCGACGCTGGAGACGGCCCGTCAGGGCGAGGACACCGGGAGGGCGTTGACCAGCGTGACGAGTCCCGTCACGCCCGGCGTCACAGCCCGTTGGGACCTGCCCGTGTGGGGACCGATCGAGCCTGCCCGCGCGCCGGCGCTGGAGTCGGCTCCCGCACTGACCGACACCGACCTTGAGTGGGTCGTCGCCGACATCATCCACACGGAGGCCCAAAAGGGCCGGTCGGTCTCCTACCGAGAGGTGGCAACGCTGTTCCGGGGGGCCGGTCACTCCGCCTCGGAGGTCCGCCTGCGCGCGGCCTGGAAGCGTGCGGTGGGGGCCTGATGTCCGCCACCTACGGCAAGTGCTTCGACCCCACCGGAGCCCTGTACGGGGTGCCCACCTACCCGTGGAAGTTCGCCCCGGACGATGACCAGTTCGCCACGCGCCGCCAGTTGCGGGCGCGTGGTCTTCGTCCGGGAGGTCAGCCGATAGCCGCGCAGGTCATGCGGATCAACCGCCGTGCCGGCGGTGTCCGCGTCGCCTACCTGTACCGCATCGACCTCGCCAAGCCCGTGCGGCCGATGACCTCGCGGAAGTGGGGCGCCCTCGCCCTGGCCATGCTCGCCCGCCGCACCTGCCCAAACTGCCAGCTCACCTACGACTACTGCATGCCCCGCTCGCTCGGCATGTGCGTGCCGTGCGCGTTCCCCACTCCTGCCAGTGAAGGCGAGGCACTGTGAAGACGTCCGTCCGCACGCACAAGATCTCCGGCTACTCCGGCACCCTGCGCACCGCGACCCGGTTGACCGAGCAGGCCGTCAAGGTCGTCGACCGGCGCGTGCCCGGCCGCATGACCGACGTCGACCTTGTCCTGACCAACGAGCGGGGCATGGCCGAACTCATGGCGAGTGCCGATGTGTTGCTCGCCGGCACCGTGGACCGCAGCGTCCTGCGTCGGGCCGAACGAGCCGCCCGCACCACCGCCCGCGACGTGCAAGCCTGCGCGGTTCCCCGCCCCGACGGCAGTGCGCTGGTCCTGGTCAACATCGACCGCCACCCCGGCGAGGCGGAGTTCGCAATCACGCTCGTGCACGAACTCACCCACGTCATGCAGTTCAGCCGCAAGGGCGTGATCGAACGCGCGGTGCGCAACGTCCGCGACCGGCTGCGGATCGAGCGGCAGTCCTGGCGCCACACCCGCGAAAACGACCGCCTCATCCGCCAGGAAGAGGCAGAGGCATACGGGTTCGAGCACCTGGCCAACCACCTCGTTCCCGGCGCCCACTCCTGAACTCTGCACGTCCCGGCCCGGGGTGGCACTTCCCCTGCCACGGATCCACGCCACCCCCGGCCGGTCTCCCTCAACTCCCGCCCCCACAGGGGCAGTCAGGAGCTCTTCCAGCATGTCCGAGAACGTCATCAGCCTCCACAAGCCCACCGACCCGCCCAACGGATCCAACGCCCCGACCGTGCTCACTGTCGTCCCCGACCCGGCGCCGCCGCGTCCGGCCCCGCTGTGGATCCGCTCGGGGCGGGCGGTACGTACGGCCGTGACGCACGACGTCACCAAGACAACCGCCCGCACCACGGCCCGGCACGCCCTCTACGTCTACGGCGGCGGACGGATCCTCGCCCGACGCACCTGGGAGGCGCGCACCCCCGCCCGTTACGAGCGGCTCATGCGCGCCGCTGAAGCCGCGGGGAACCTGGAAGAGGCCCGCGAGTGGGAGGAGCGCGGGCAGCGCTTCCGCGAGGCACGCCACCGCCGCCGCATGGACCTGCTCACCTCCCCCATCGACATCGCCAAAGGCGCCGCTGTCGGGACCGGGGCAGGTATCGGTGGCCTGGTCCTGCTCGGCATCGCCATGGCGGTCGCGACCAAGGACCCCGCCGACGTCGTCACCCCGCTCATGGCGGTCATCAACTTCATCAACCTGATGATCACCATCGTGCAGGTGGTGTGGGGACCGGCCATCACCATCGGTCCGTTCCTCGCCCTGCTCGCCCTGTGGTCGGTCGGCGCCCACCAGAAAGCCGCACCCCAGTGGGCGCTCCCCGCCAACGCCCGATCGAACGAGGGCGAGCCGATCACCCCGTCCATCGTCGTCAAGGCCCTGCGCGACCTCGGAGTGTCCACGCTGCGCAGCGCCATCAAGGACATGGGGGATGCCGGCGCGTCGATGCTGTCCCCGATCGTGATCGCGGGGTGCGGTGTCGAGGTCGATGTCACGCTCCCGTCCGGGGTGTCGACGATCGAGATCCAGCAACGGCGCCGGAAGCTCGCGGAGAACCTCAACCGGCACGAGCACGAGGTGTACATCGCCATCCCGCAGGCCGCCCGCACGGTCCGTCTGTGGATCGCGGACTCCGGGGCGCTGGATGAGCCGATCGGGCCCTCGCCGCTGGTCACCGACGAGACGATGACCGCCAACTACAAGACCGGCAAAGCCCCGTGGGGCCGCGACCTGCGCGGCGACGCGGCGGAACTGAGCGTGTATCAGCGCCACCTGCTCATCACCGGCCGCTCCAACCAGGGAAAGACCGCCGCCCTGCGCTCCCTCGTGCTGTGGCTCGCCCTGGACCGGTCGGTGCAGTTCTGGGTTGCCGACCTCAAGGGCGTCGGGGACTGGTCGATGGTCAACGGCATCGCGGACGTGCTGATCGAGGGTCCCGCCGACGACCACTGCATTCAGGCGACCGAGATGGTCGAGGACGCGGTGTCGGAGATGAACCGTCGGATCGAGGTCCGTAAGAACGATCCGAGCGTGGTCTTCCGGCCGTTGATCGTGCTGGTCGACGAAGCGCAGAAGGCGTTCATGTGCCCGGCCGTCGACGACCAGAAGCGCCCCTACGGCGGTTCCAAGGCCACGTCCCGGTACTTCATGGCCACGCGCACGATCCACAACCAGGGCCGTGCGGTCGACGTGCTGCTGTGGCAGGGCACCCAGGACCCCACCGACCAGAACCTTCCCAAGATGGTCCGCGAGGGCGCCCACACCCGGGCCTCCCTCGTGCTGGGCTCGGAGTCTCAGGCCAAGATGGCGCTGGGCGACAAGGCGGTCGAGGACGGCGCGGCCCCGCACATGCTGCGTCAGGGCCTGGACAAGGGAACCTTGGTGGTCGCTTCGGACGGCATCGACATGCCCAAGGGCCAGTCCTCGATCACCGTGCGCACGCACTTCATCGACGACGACCCCGCCAAGGAGATCGCCGCCCGGGCGCGGGCCCTGCGCGGCGGCATCACCACGCTGACCGTGATCGAGCGCGGTGAGGAGCGTGACCCGCTCGCCGACATCCTCACCGTGCTCGGAGACGAGAAGCGGGTGTTCACCCAGGACGTCATCCGCCGACTCGGGAACCTGAGCCAGGACGCCTACGGGACCTGGTCGTTCGGCGACCTCACCCGCGTTCTGGACGCGGCCGGCACCGAGGCCAAGAAGTCCCACGGGCGCATGGTCGTGCGCCGCGAGGACATCGCCACCGCCCTCGAAAACCGCGACACGGACGGTTCCGCTTCCGCCTCCTGAACCCGGGGAGGCAGACCCGTCCGCGCCGGGGAGGCGGGGAGAACTCCCCAACCGCCTCCCCGGACCGCATCCCCCGCGTTGATCAGCGAAAACATCGTTTCGGGGAGGCGGGGAGGCGCGCAGGTCAGCACCCCCGAAACCCCCCTCACAGCGCCCCCGGCAGGGGGTGCATCCGCCTCCCCAACCGCGTACCGGAAGGGATTCCGCATGTACCCCGAACACGTCTCCCGCACGACCCCGCAACGGGCCGTGGACGTCCACCACCCCACGCCGATCACGCCCGTCGTCGTGCAGCCGGCGCCACTCGTTCCCATGCAGCCGGGCACGGTGCCGGCCGTGGCGAGCATCGTCCTGCCCGACGGCCGCGTGGTCACCGGCTATGCGATCACACCCGTGCAGCCGGACCCGGTGGCCACGGTCAAGCTGGCCGTCTCCCGCGCGGCCGTGAACACCGCGCTCGGAGGCGTCGGGTTCCTCGCCGTGTGCGGCGGACTCCTCCTGCTCACCTCGTTCATCGCTGCACTCGCCGCATTCATCCACCAACTGATCATTCTGGCTGGCGTGATCTTCGGAGGGTGGATCGCCGTGCAGGTGTTCAGCACCCGCGATCACGGCAGCGGAACCACGGTCAACATCCGCAAAGCGATCTTCAAGCGCAACCACTTCCACAGCTAGCTACGCCAAGGGCGACCCCTCAACTCACGCCAATGAATCCGGGGTCGCCCTTGTCAGCCAGTCACCTACCAAGGAACTGGAGACATCCAGCATGACCCAACCCACCGACATCGGGCGACTGCTCGCTCTGCCCGAACCCTTCCGAGTGTTGGACGCCTACTCCTGCATCGGCGGCGGGGCCGAGGGATACCGCCGCGCGTTCGGCCCCCGTGTCCACGTCACCGGCGTCGACATCCAGGCCCAACCCGACTACCGGGGCGACGCGTTCCATCAGGGCGACGCGATCGAGTACATCCACGCCCACGGGCACGAGTACGACTTCATCCACGCCTCACCGCCCTGCCAGGGCGAGGGTGCCCCGACCAAGGGCACCAACAGGGCGCGCAACCGGGCGATCGGCCGCACCTATCCCCGGCTGATCGCCCCGACCCGGGCCGCTTTGGAGGCCACGGGCCGGCCGTACGTGATGGAGAACGTGGCCGGCTCCGAGGTCCGCAAAGACATCCGGCTGTGCGGCGAACAGTTCGGGCTCGGGGTGATCATGCACCGCTACTTCGAACTCGGAGGATGGACGGCCGTGCAACCGGCGCACCCCAAGCACCGTGGCTACGTGCGGGGTTGGCGTCACGGCGAGTACCGCGAGGGGCCGTATGTGGCCGCGTACGGCGAGGGCGGCGGCAAAGCCACCGTGGACGAGATCCGCACGGCCAAGGGCATCGACTGGTCCACCGATCACCTGCGCCTACGGGAGGCCCTGCCGCCCGCGTACACGGAGTGGATCGGACACGCCTTCCTCGCCACCCACGCCCCCAGGTTGGAAGTGGCCGCATGACCGCCGCCCTGCCCTTGTTGGACACCGCGTGCATGCTGGCCGCGCGCGGTGTGCCGCCGCTGCCGCTGCGGGCGGGGAAGGTGCCGTTCGGCAACTGCCGCGTCTGCGCGAAGAACGCGTGCGGTGGCAGGCCGAACATGAAGACCCCCGGCCCCTGCACCTGCCCCGGCGTCTGCCACGCGTGGGCCGCCGCCACCACCGACCCGAACGTCCTCAACTCCTCCCGGTGGGCCACCGCATGGCGGCAGGCGGCAGCGGTCGGATACCACCCCGGCGGCGCCGGGCTGACCGTGGTCGACCTCGACAACGCGGACGCCATCACGTGGGCGCGTGTGAGCCTGCCAGCCACGCGGACCGTGCCGACGACGCGGGGTGAGCACTGGATCTACCAGGGCACCATGCAGTCCGTGAACGCGGTCCGGCCCGGCGTGGACATCAAGTCCCTTATGGCGTACGCCCGTTGGCTCGGTCCCGGTACCGGCGTCACGGCCGCTCTCCCGGACGTGGTGCGCGCCCTGGCAGTAAAGGAGCCGTCCACCACCCGTAGGGCGCCAGAGACGCACCCAGCGCCCCTAACGGGGCAAAGCGGCCCATGCCCGCACCGAACCCCCGTCTATCTGGACCGTGGCATCGCCATGGCCGTGCAGCGCATCACCGGCGCCCGGGACGCGGTGCACGCCACGGTGTACCGGACGTTCCTCGCGGTGCTGTCCACACACGGGCGGTGCGGCTGCCTCACCGACGCGCACACCGCGCGGCTGTTCAACGCAGCGCAGGCCAAGGGCGAATCGCCCCGGCACTGCAACGACGCGTGGACCAACGCCCGCACCACGTTGGGACTGTGACATGTCCGAGGACGACGACAAAACCCCGGCCCGCAAGGTCATCGCCGACTACGCGCAATCCCACTTCCGCTACTTCCGCACCGCCGACGGAACCGTGTACGCGCAGAAGAACGACCACCCCGTGGCCCGCCCGATCCGCTCCCAGGGCACCACCGGAAGCCACCGCCAAGAACTCATGGTCGGCCTGTACCGGGACGGTTGCGGCACCTTCAACGGGTCGGCTCTCAAGGAGGCGTTGGACTTGATCGAAGCACTCGCCCTCTCCGAGGACGTGCAGCCGGTGCACATCCGGGTCGCTCCCGGGTTCGACGGGGCAACCTGGCTGGACCTGGGACGCGATGACGGACAGTCCGTCCGCATCCACCCGTCCGGCTGGGACATCCTCACCCCCGACCCGCGCGAGGTGTGCTGGCGACGTACTCAGCTCACCGGGGAACTCCCGCTGCCGGCAAAGGACACCGACGGCAAGGGCATCGACCTGTTGATGCGGCTGTGCAACTTCGCCAACGCGGAGACCGAATGCCTGGCCATCGCGTGGCTCATCGGCTGTCTCGGTCCGTCCGTGCCCGTCCCCGCGCCGTTCCTCACCGGGCCGCAGGGCGCCGGCAAGTCCACCGGGGGCCGGATGCTCGTGCGGATCATCGAGGGCATGAGCGGTGACCTGCGCCGGGCCCCGAAGGACGAGGAGAACCTGATCGCGGCCGTGGCGGCGGGATGGGTCACCGCGTTGGACAACCTCTCCCACATGACGCCGGACCTCTCCGACGCCATGTGCTGCATCGTCACCGGCGCGGAGAGCGTCAAGCGCGCGCTGTTCACCGACGGGGACGTCTTCCGCGTCGGCTACCGCCGGCCGCTGCTGCTGACCGGTATCGACGTCGGGGTCATCCGGCCCGACCTCGCCGAACGGCTCCTGCCGCTCCGCCTGGAGCGTCCCAGCATCCGGCGCACGGAAGCGGATCTGTGGATCGACTATGAGGAAGTCCTGCCCGTGGTCCTCGGCTCGCTCCTGGACCTCACGGTCAAGGTGCGCGCCGTGCAGGCGGAAACCCCTACCGACCTGCGGATGGCGGACTTCGCGCACCTGTGCGCGCAGCTCGATGCCGCCACCGGGCTCGGGGCCCTGGCCGCGTACCGGGCCAGTCTGGATGACCTGAACGACGACGTAATCGAGGGCGACCTGTTGGCGCAGACCGTCCTGCGGCACGCTGAAACGATCGAGCCGAGCACGGCGCAGCAGATGACGTCCACCGAGTGGCTGTCTTGCCTCAGTCGCCTCTACAGCGGCGACGACTGCCGTCCGCTGCCCAAGGGGTGGCCCACCACCGGGAAAGTCCTCTCCGACCGCCTCAAGCGCCTCCAACCCACCCTGGCGGCCCGAGGCGTCCTCATCGACTCCGGCCGCACCAAGGCCGGCCGCTACCTCGAAATGACCCGCACGGTCGCCCGGACCCTGCCACCGCACGAACAGACACCGGCCTTCTGACCCGTGGCCCGCGCGCTCACGCGAACAGCAAGAGGAGCACGCCGCCGGGTGCTCCTCTTGCTGTTCGGCGGAACGCCGCCCCAGGGTCGCGCCGCGCAGCGGCCCCTCATTCGCTCTGTGAGCCGCACCCAAGTACCACCGGCAGCCCCTTCTTTGTCCTAAGTAGGAAGACGCTGCGTCACCTGCGTCACCCGAGCCGGAAAACGGCCACTGACCTGCGTCGACAACGGTGACGCAGACAGTCGGCCCTGCGTCACCCGTGCGTCACCTGCGTCACCTGCGTCACCCGGTGACGCACGGGTGACGCAGCCCCGCTCCACCGCGTCACCAAAAACCGCAGGTCATAGCCTCAGATGACGCTGGTGACGCGGTGACGCAGAAATCCGAACTTCGGACAGACACGCCCCCCGAGCAAGATCTCTGCCCGCGCACGGAGGACCGTCATGAGCACTGCACGTGAACAGGCAGACCCGCGCGCCACGCTTCGCGCCGGGTTGCCAGACCGCTATCTCACCCCCGAAGACATCGCCGTGATCTTCAAGGTGCCCAAAGAGACCGTCTACCAGTGGCGCAAGAAGCGCACCGGTCCGCCTGGCTTTCGTATCGGCAAGTACGTGCGCTACGACCCCGCCGACGTCCGCGCCTACATCACTCAGCGCAAGACCCACGACCGCACCGGCGCCTGATACGGCCACATCCGATCAGCTCGGAACCCAAGGGCGGGCCACGTTGTGGCCCGCCCTTCTCATGTTCAGAAGGGACCTCCCGCGTGGCAGGCCACATCCAAGACCGTTGGTACAAAACCGAAACGACCGCTGGCGGTAAGGCTAGCCGTGTGAAGACCGACCGCCACGGGACCGGCATGCGTTACCGCGCCCGCTACGTGGGCCCCGACGGTACCGAGAAGTCGAAGAGCTTCCGCGATGGCCAGAAGCGCATTGCTGAGAAGTGGCTGTCCGGGATCGAGGCGGACATGACGCGAGGGCTGTACGTCGATCCATCAGAGGGCAAGGTGACTTTCAAAGGCTTTGCCACCCAATGGCTGGCCTCGCAGACCACAGACCCCTCAACCATCGTGAACATGGAGCTGCGGTTTCGACTGCACGCCTTTCCGTACATCGGCTCCCGAGCAATGAACACGTTTCAACCTGGCCACATCCGTACATGGGCACGAGCTCTCAAGGACTCGGGGATGGCGGCGTCATACCAGCGGACAGTGTTCGCGAACGTATCGGCCGTGTTCGGCGCTGCTGTAGACGACGGCATCATCGGTCGCAATCCTTGCCGCGCTGGCTCAGTAAAAGCCCCCAAGCTGGATGCTCGGAGGATCAAGCCATGGACGCGTGACCGCGTTTTTGCGGTGCGGGATGGGCTCCCCGTGCACTACGCAACCACGGTCGACGTCGGTGCCGGATGCGGTCTACGACAAGGTGAGATCTTCGGGCTTGCCGTGGATGAAGTCGACTTCGATGGGGGCGTGATTCATGTCGTGCGACAGGTCAAACTGATCGGCTCAGACATGGTCTTTGCCCCTCCGAAGGGCGGCAAGTTGCGTGATGTACCGATGGCCGACGTCGTGTCGTATGCGCTCGCCGCCCACATCACACGCCGTCCCCCTATCGACGTCACGTTGCCGTGGAAGACCCCCGACGGGCCTCTCGTCACCGCCAAGCTGCTTTTCTACTCGCGCGAGCGTAAGGCTCTGAACCGCAACTACTTCAACATGTACCTGTGGAAGCCGGCCTTGGTCTCTGCCGATGTCATCCCGGAGCGGTCGCCAGGCGAACACTTCCGACAGTCACGCGAGCACGGCATGCACGCCCTCCGGCACTACTACGCGTCTGTACTGCTGGACGCTGGGGAGAACATCAAGGCTCTGGCCGAGTACCTAGGGCACTCTGACCCAGGTTTCACCCTTCGGACCTACACGCACTTGCTGCCGAACAGCCAACAGCGGGCCCGGAATGCCATTGATCAGGTGTTCCAGGGTGGGCAACGAGACGCTGCGTAAAGCCGTCGGCCGGCTCTCCTGAAGGTGGAGAGCCGGCCGACGGCCCAGAGACGGCCCAGGGGAGCGGTTACCCGCTCTGACCTGGGGTGATGTCACACGTCGAAGTACAGCTCGAACTCGTGCGGGTGCGGACGCAGCTGGAGCGGCGCGATCTCGTTCGTGCGCTTGAAGTCGATCCACGTCTCGATCAGGTCGGACGTGAAGACGTCGCCCGCGAGCAGGAACTCGTGGTCGGCCTCCAGGCGGTCGAGGACGGCCGGCAGGGAGGTCGGGACCTGGGCGACGCCCGCGTGCTCCTCGGGGGCCAGCTCGTAGAGGTCCTTGTCGATCGGCTCGGCCGGCTCGATCTTGTTCTTGATGCCGTCCAGGCCGGCCATGAGGAGCGCGGAGAACGCCAGGTACGGGTTGCCGGAGGAGTCGGGCGCGCGGAACTCGACGCGCTTGGCCTTCGGGTTGGAGCCCGTGATCGGGATACGCATCGCGGCGGAGCGGTTGCGCTGCGAGTAGACCAGGTTGACCGGCGCCTCGAAGCCCGGCACCAGACGGTGGTAGGAGTTCACCGTCGGGTTGGTGAAGGCCAGCAGCGACGGGGCGTGCTTGAGGATGCCGCCGATGTAGTAGCGGGCGAGGTCCGACAGACCCGCGTAGCCGGCCTCGTCGTAGAAGAGCGGGGAGCCACCGGTCCACAGCGACGAGTGGACGTGCATGCCCGAGCCGTTGTCACCGAAGATCGGCTTCGGCATGAAGGTCGCGGTCTTGCCGTTGCGCCAGGCGACGTTCTTCACGATGTACTTGAAGAGCTGGAGGTCGTCGGCCGCGGCGAGCAGCGTGTTGAACTTGTAGTTGATCTCGGCCTGTCCCGCGGTGCCGACCTCGTGGTGCTGGCGCTCGACCTGGAGGCCGGCCCTGCCCAGCTCCAGGGAGATCTCGGCACGCAGGTCGGCGAAGTGGTCGACCGGCGGGACCGGGAAGTAACCGCCCTTGTAGCGGACCTTGTAACCGCGGTTGTCCTCCAGCGCACCGGTGTTCCAGGCGCCCGCCTCGGAGTCGATGTGGTAGAAGGACTCGTTCGCGGTGGTCGCGAAGCGCACGGAGTCGAAGACGTAGAACTCGGCCTCGGGACCGAAGTACGCGGTGTCCGCGATACCGGTCGAGGCCAGGTACGCCTCGGCCTTCTTCGCCACGTTGCGCGGGTCGCGGGAGTACTGCTCGCCCGTGATCGGGTCGTGGATGAAGAAGTTGATGTTCAGCGTCTTGTCGCGGCGGAACGCGTCCACGCGCGCCGTCGACAGGTCGGCGCGCAGCGCCATGTCGGACTCGTGGATGGCCTGGAAGCCGCGGATCGAGGATCCGTCGAAGGCCAGCTCCTCGTCCGGGTCGAACGACTCGACGGGCACCGTGAAGTGCTGCATGACACCCGGCAGGTCGCAGAAGCGGACGTCGATGAACTTGACGTCCTCGTCCGCGATGAACTTCTTGGCCTCGTCGGCGTTCTGGAACATCCAGCTCCTCCTACTCCCGACCGTCCCGCCGGGGTGGTAGTTCGTTCGTGCTGCCAGTGCGGTGGCACACGCTGTTTCCGACCCTAGGGACGCGTGATTTCTCGGGCGTGACCCATTTGTTTCACACAAGTTAACCGGACCTCGCCCGGTTGACCCCACCCGTCCGTATCCCGAAACGCGGGCAGTACCGTGGACGCGTGGACAACAGGGATGCAATCGGCTCGTGGCTCTCCGGCCCCCGCGCGGCCGCCGAGCAAGCCGGTGTCGACTTCGGATACCGGGGCGAGCAGCTCGGTCTGCCGGAGGAGGGACCCGGCTCGATCGCCCGCCCGGGCCGCCGGCTCGGGGCCCTCGTGGTCGACTGGGGCCTGAGCCTCTTGATCGCATACGGCCTCATCACGCACGGCTACGACCAGGCGACCGGAAACTGGGCCCTGCTCGTCTTCTTCGTGATGAGCGCCCTGACGGTCGGCACCGTCGGATTCTCCCCGGGCAAGCGCCTGTTCGGCCTGCGCGTGGCCGCCCTGGCCACCGGCCGCGTCAGCCCCGCCCGCGCCCTGCTGCGCACGGCCCTGCTCTGCGTCGCGATCCCTGCCCTGATCTGGGACCGCGACGGCCGCGGCCTGCACGACCGGCTGGCGGGCACGGTGGAGGTCCGCATCTAGAGCGACTGTCACGTCCGGAACGTGTACGACGAAGGGGCGCCCGGAGTGATCCGGGCGCCCCTTTGCCGCGCCGGGCGGGTGACTGAGCGCCACTCACGGCCCGGGGTCACCTCGGCCACGGGCCGGTCCCGGGACACTGACGCCGTTCCCGACGGAGGTGGTGGGCAGGATGCCAGCAGGCGACAAGTCGACGATCGTGGCCAGGGCGCCGAGGGTCGCCGAGATCGCGGCCCGGTGCGCGCAGGAGGCGGAGACCGCCAGGCGGCTCTCGCCGCAGGTGGTCCAGGCGGTACGGGACGCGGGGTTCGCCCGGCACTTCGTACCGTCGGCCCATGGCGGCGAAGCCGGTGGTTTCACCGAACTGACCGCCGCGGTCGGCCTGGTGGGGGAGGGCTGCACCTCGGCGGCCTGGGCGGCCTCGCTCGCCGCCTACGCCGGGCGGTACGCGGCGTTCCTGCCCGCGGAGGGACAGGCGGAGATCTGGGCGGACGGACCGGACGTGCTGCTGGCCGGCGCGCTCATGCCGTCCGGCAAGGCGGAGCCCGTGGCCGGTGGCTGGCGGCTGAGCGGTGAGTGGAAGTACATCAGCGGGGTGCACTTCGCCGACTGGGCGCTGGCCTGCGCGGCCGTACCCGCCGAGGGCCCGGTGGATCCCGACGCGCGCCCGGAGGTGCGGTTCTTCGCGGTGCCGCGGGCCGACTTCACCATCGAGGACAGCTGGTTCACCGTCGGGATGCGCGGAACGGGGAGCGACACCCTTCTCCTCTCCGACGTCTTCGTGCCCGAGCACCGGACCCTGCCGCGGTCGGCCGTGCACGCGGGCCGGGCGCCCGCCTCGGACGCGCGCTGCCACCTCGTCCCGATGCACGCCGTGAACGCCCTGCCGTTCGCCGCCCCGCTGGTCGGCGCCGCCCGGGGCGCGCTGCGGGCCTGGATCGCGCGGACCGGGTCGCGCGTCGACCGCCGGGGCCAGGCCGTCGGCGAGAAGCCCTCGACGCAGGTCTCCCTGGCCCGCTCGGCGGCCGAGATCGACGCCGCCGAACTGCTGATCCTGCGCACGGCGGCGGTCGCCGACGGCACGGAGTGCCCTCCGGACGGGGAGGCGGCGGTCCGGGGCGCCCGGGACCTGGCCCTCGCGGTGGAACTGCTGGTCTCGGCCGTCGACCGGGTCTTCCGCGCCGGCGGCACCTCGGGGCAGTCCTCGTCCGACCCCGTCCAGCGCTTCTGGCGCGACGTGAACAGCGCCGCCTCGCACGTGGCCCTCTCCTTCGAGACCACGGGCGCGGCCTACGGCGCCTGGGCCCTGTCCGGCGGGGAACGGGCGGAAGCCGTGCACTGAGCGGTCCCGGTTGCCGGTCCGGGACGGTGCCCGCATAGTCGATCTGAACCTGGGTGACGATCTCGATCACCGTCGGTGAGCCTTTTCCGAGGCCGCCGAACCCGCGACGGCCTCCCGGAGGCCCAACAGGTGGTGCACCGTCATGACGGAGCGTCAGGAAGTACTGGAAGCCGAAGCCGCGGTGGCGCCCGAGGATTTCCGGGCGGCGATGGCCCGCTTCCCCTCGGGTGTCGTGGTCGTGACCACCTGCTGCGAGGACGGAACCCCGCGCGGCTTCACGGCCAGCTCCTTCTGCTCGGTCTCGCTGGAGCCGCCGATGGTCCTGGTGTGCCTGGCGAACTCGGCGGACTCGGCACCCTCCTTCGAGCGCTGCGACCGCTTCGCCGTGAGCGTCCTGGCCCCGGCCCACCGCCCGCTCGCCCTGCGCTTCGCCACCAAGGGCACCGACAAGTTCGCGTCCGGCGGCCTGGGCCTCAGCCCGGCCGGTCTGCCGACGGTCGACCGGGCCCTGTCCGAACTGGACTGCACCGCACACGCACGACACCCGGCCGGGGACCATACGGTCCTGATCGGCCGGGTGACGGGTGTGCGCCTGGGGGAGGGATCCCCGATGGTGTACTACGACCGGGCGTTCAGGACGTTGGCCTGACGCTCGGCGACGTTCAGCGGGCCTTCCCGCCGCCCTTCGGCAGCTTCATGCCCTTGGGCATCGGCCCCTTCGGCAGCGGCATGTTGCTCATCAGGTCGCCCATCGCGCGCAGCCGGTCGTTGGTCGCGGTGACCTGCGGCCCGGTCAGTACGCGCGGCAGCTTCAGCATCGCCGTGCGCAGCTTCTTCAGCTCGACCCGGCCCTCGCCCGTGCCCACGATCAGATCGTGCACCGGTACGTCCGCGACGACGCGGTTCATCTTCCGCTTCTCGGCGGCCAGCAGGCTCTTGACCCGGTTCGGGTTGCCCTCGGCGACCAGGACGATGCCGGCCTTGCCGACGGCCCGGTGCACCACGTCCTGGCTGCGGTTCATCGCCACCGCGGGGGTCGTCGTCCAGCCCCGGCCGATGTTGTCGAGCACCGCCGCGGCAGCTCCCGGCTGGCCCTCCATCTGCCCGAACGCGGCCCGCTCGGCCCGGCGCCCGAAGATGATCGCCGTCCCGAGGAAGGCGAGCAACAGGCCCAGGATTCCGAGATAGATGGGGTGACCGATCAAGAAGCCGATCGCGAGGAAAACACCGAAGATGCCGATGCCGACAGCCGCGAGTACAAGACCGATCTTCTTGTCGGCCTTGCGGGTCATCTTGTACGTCAGAGCGATCTGCTTCAGTCGCCCGGGGTTAGCAGCGGTGTCCGCTGCTGTGTCCTTCCTCGCCATGCCGTGAAGTCTACGTGGCCCCGGGAGCGCCGACGACGGCAGTGCCCGACGGGAGGGTGCGAGGAAGCGGAGCGCGAGCTTCAGAGACGGGCGGAGGTGACCTCTTCGAGGACCCGCTGGGCCTCGACACGGTCCTTGGCGCGGCGACGGTCCTCCAGGACGGAGGTCCACGCGTTGCGCCGGGCGGTGCGCTGGCCGCTGCTCAGGAGCAGCGACTCGACCGCACGCAGTGCGTCGGTGAAGGACGGAATGGGTGTGGCGCGGACGGGCGCGGCCTGCATGGTGGAGGTCCCCCCTCGGAACGGCTCTGATCTTGGGTGTACGTGCTGTGATACCAGGGTCACTGTTTGGTGTTACCAGGGCGTGACCGACCGGTCAAACGCCAATGAAGCCTTGATGCGCGGGCCTGAAACGTTGACGCGGCCCTGACGGGTCCCTCAACTGCGAGGACGCGTCAGAGCCGCGGTCATACGGGAGTTACTGTTCAGTAGCCTCTTGTGCCTGAATTCACACAGCCTGTGAGGCGATGTACGCGCCTCCCCGCTGCGGAGCAGCTGAATGACGCTGCTCGACGGCCATCTGGTAGAGCCGGCCGGCGCGGTACGAGGAACGCACCAGCGGACCCGACATCACACCGGAGAAACCGATCTGCTCGGCCTCCTCCTTCAGCTCCACGAACTCGTGCGGCTTGACCCAGCGCTCGACCGGGTGGTGGCGCACGGACGGGCGCAGGTACTGCGTGATGGTGACCAGCTCGCAGCCGGCCTCGTGCAGCTGCCGGAGCGCGTCGCTGACCTCCTCGCGGGTCTCGCCCATGCCGAGGATCAGGTTCGACTTGGTGACCAGGCCGTAGTCGCGGGCGGCCGTGATGACCTTCAGCGAACGCTCGTAACGGAAGCCCGGGCGGATCCGCTTGAAGATCCGCGGGACCGTCTCGACGTTGTGCGCGAAGACCTCGGGGCGCGAGGAGAAGACCTCGGCCAGCTGCTCCGGAACGGCGTTGAAGTCGGGGGCCAGCAGCTCGACCTTGGTGCGGCCCGCCGCGCGCTCGGCGGTCTGCTGGTGGATCTGACGGACCGTCTCCGCGTACAGCCAGGCGCCGCCGTCCTCCAGATCGTCGCGGGCGACGCCGGTGATGGTGGCGTAGTTCAGGTCCATGGTGACCACGGACTCGCCCACGCGGCGCGGCTCGTCACGGTCCAGGGCCTCGGGCTTGCCCGTGTCGATCTGGCAGAAGTCGCAGCGCCGGGTGCACTGGTCGCCACCGATGAGGAAGGTCGCCTCGCGGTCCTCCCAGCACTCGTAGATGTTCGGGCAGCCGGCTTCCTGGCAGACCGTGTGCAGACCCTCGCTCTTCACGAGGTTCTGCATCTTCGTGTACTCGGGGCCCATTTTCGCCCGGGTCTTGATCCACTCGGGCTTGCGCTCGATGGGGGTCTGGGCGTTCCGGACCTCCAGGCGCAGCATCTTGCGTCCGTCTGGGGTGACTGCGGACACATCGGCTCCCTGTAGCTTCGATTCTTCGGCGTACACCAGGGTACGCCCGTGCTTTCCGCCCCCGCGTTGAGGCCAACCTCAGGCCGAAGGGGCGCATTCCCGGGTCAGGCGGACGCCTTCTCGATCTTCCGCGGCTTCAGCTCCGCGTTCTCCAGTACGTCCTTGAGATGCCGCTCCACCACGGGCAGCACCTCGGCGATCGTGACGTCCCGGCCCAGCTCGGCCGCCAGTGACGCGACCCCCGCGTCCCGGATACCGCACGGGATGATGCGGTCGAACCACTTGTTGTCCGGGTTCACGTTCAGCGCGAAGCCGTGCATCGTGACGCCCTTGGCCACACGGATGCCGATCGCCGCGATCTTGCGGTCCTCGCGCCGCTGGCCGGCGTTGGAGGGCGCGTACTCGGGACCGTTGAGACGCGGGTCGAACTCGTCGTCCGTCAGCCGCGGGTCGAAGTCCAGCGAGAGCCCGCCGAGCGCCGGCCGCTGCTCGACCGGGTCGCCGAGCACCCACACCCCGCTGCGCCCCTCGACCCGGGTGGTCGTCAGGCCGAACTCCGCGCAGGTGCGGATCAGCGCCTCCTCCAGGCGTCGTACATGCGCGACGACGTCCACCGGGCGCGGGAGCCGCTGGATCGGGTAGCCCACCAGCTGGCCCGGGCCGTGCCAGGTGATCTTGCCGCCGCGGTCCACGTCGATCACGGGGGTGCCGTCCAAGGGGCGCTCGCTGTCCGCCGTGCGCCGGCCCGCCGTGTACACCGGGGGGTGTTCGAGGAGCAGCACGGTGTCGGGGATCTCGTCGGCGAAGCGCGCCGCGTGCACCCGGCGTTGCTCGTCCCAGGCCTCCTGGTACTCGACGGCCTCGGTACCGAACCCCATGCGGACGAACCGCAGCTCACTCACGGCAAGCGCCTCCCTGGAAGTCGTAAGGCACGAAACGTGCCTACGCCACTGTACGACCGACCGTCTCGCGTCAGCCCTGCGGCCAATCCTCACACGATCGGATGAACGAACGTCGAAATGTGCGATCGCCTGCTCACTCTCCGCTACATTCGCGCCGTTCACAAAGGCCATAAGGGCTGCTCACAGGCAATCCGGGCACAGCAGGGCCGGTAGCGGCCCCTGGAGGCCCGAAAGGCAGGAGACCGCACCGCAGATGACGGAACGACCCGCGCAGCGCACTCCCAACCGACAGCTCGCCGCGCTCATCGCAGAAGCGGGGTTCTCCAACGCGGGGCTCGCCCGTCGCGTGGACCAACTCGGTCTCGAACACGGGCTTGATCTGAGATACGACAAGACATCGGTCACCCGGTGGCTGCGCGGCCAGCAGCCCCGGGGCACCACCCCCGCCCTCATCGCCGAGGTCTTCACCCGCCGCCTGGGCCGCCGGCTCTCCGCCCAGGACCTCGGCCTCGACGCGTGCGCGCCGGTGTACGCCGGTCTTGAGTTCGCCGCGAGCCCCGAGGAGGCCGTCGACATCGTGGGCGGGCTGTGGCGCAAGGACTCCGGCAGCCACGCCGAGCTCCGCAAGATCGCGTTCACCCCGGCCGGGCTCGTCGTGCCCAGCCGGGACTGGCTGATCGGCCGGGCCGACGACAAGGTGGCCCGCGGCGAGCAGCCCGCCCGGGTCCCCTCCCAGGGCCGCCAGGTCGTCCCCCGCCAGCGCGTCCAGGGCGAGCGCGGCCCCGGCCAGAAGGTCACCCCCGGCGACATCGCGGCCCTCCGCTCGGTCGGCGAGCTCTTCCGCACCCTCGACAACATGTACGGCGGCGGCCACGCCCGCCAGGCCCTCGTGCGGTACCTGGAGCACGAGTGCGAGCCGATGCTGCGCGGCACCTACGGCGAGCAGACCGGCCGGCGCCTGTTCGCCGCCGCGGCCGACCTGACCCGGTTGGCCGGGTGGACCTCGTACGACATCGCGGCGCACGGTCTCGCCCAGCGGTACTTCGTGCAGTCGCTGCGACTTTCTCAGGCTGCGGGGGATCGGGCGTACGGGTCGTACGTGCTGGTCACCATGAGCCGGCAGGCCGTCTATCTCGGGCACGGGCGGGAGGCCGTGCAGCTCGCGCGCGTGGCACAGCAGGGGGTGGGCACCAACGCGCCGCCCGTGGTGCAGGCGTTGCTGCATGCCGTCGAGGCGCGGGGGCACGGAGTGTTGGGCGAGGTGCGGAGTTGTACCGCCTCTCTGGTGCGGGCCGAGCGGGCGCTCGAAGCGGCTCGGGCGGGGGACGAAGTGCCGTACTGGGCGCGGTTCTTCGACGAGGCGCAGCTTGCGGACGAGTTCGGGCACGCGCATCGGGATCTTCAGCAGTTTCGGGCGGCCGCGCAGCACGCGGAGCGGTCTTTGCAGTTGAGGGCGCCTGCGTTTGCTCGTAGTCGGCTGTTCTGTCGGGTGGTGCTTGCCTCTGCTCGGCTTGGGCTCGGGGAGCTTGATCAGGCTTGTCAGTTGGGGGCGGAGGCGGCGGGGGCCGCTGCGGAGATGCGGTCTGTGAGAGCCATCGAGTATGTGCGGGACTTTGAGCGGCGGTTGGAGCCGTACAAAGATGCGGCGCCTGTGCGGGGGTATCGCGACAAGGTCGCGGCGTTGAGCTAGGGGGATTCGCCGTAGTTTCGGCCGTTGCGTGGTCTGCGCGCCACCGTGGGGGCTGGTCGCGCCCACGCGGCGGAGCCGCAAATCGACACAGCCCCGCGCCCTAAAGGCGAAAAGCCTTTACGCCGCCCGCGTTGTCGGCATCGGGTCGGCCCTGTGCATCGAGCCCGCCGCTCCCAAGTCCCTCAGAATTGCCGCCGTTGCCCGGTGGGCCGAATGCAGGGCTCCCTGGACCGTGCTCGTGTCCCGGTGGTCGCCGCAGACGTAGAGGCCGGCCAGGAGGCGGACCGGGCGGTGGAGGTCGTGGGGTGGGCGCATGGTGGGGACCGCCTCGGGGGTGTGGTGGACGGCGAGGGTTTCCCAGCGGGCGGTGGAGGTGCCGTAGAGGCGGGCGAGGTGGATGCGGACCGCGGTGTCGACGGACTGGGGCGGTTCGCCCAGGACCGTGGAGGAGACGAGTACGCGGCCCTCGGGGGCGCGGGACGGGTCGACCGCGCTGACCACCGCCGTGTGGGCCACCGGGCCGCCGCGGTCGGCGTCCAGGAGCAGGGCCGCGCCCGTCCGCGGGGGCTCGTCCGTCGCGTGGTGGACCACCGTCACCGGGTGGAAGGCCGGTACGCGCAGGCCGGGCAGGAGATCGGCGGCGGCTCGGGCGTCGGTGGCGAGGAGGACGGCCCGGCAGTGGATCTCGCCGTGTTCTGCGGTCGTCACCGTGTTCGTGGCGATCGAGGTGACCCGGACGCCGGTGTGCACGGTGCCCGGCGGGAGCGTGCGCGCGAGCAGTTCGGGCAGTGCTTCGGCGCCACCCTCCGGCAGGCACAGGCGGCCGGCCGCGAAGGAACGCAGGGCGAGGTCCGCGCAGCGGCTGGACGTCGTCAGCTCCGGGTCGCAGAGCAGGGCGGCCAGCAGCGGGCGCAGGAAGCCGTCGACGGTACGGGCGGCCGCGCCTCGTGCCGCGAGGGCCTGGGCGGCGGGCGACTCCGGGCGGGCGAGGAGCCGTTGGACGGGGGTGCCGGCCAGTCGTGCGAGGGACGCGGCCAGTCGGGCCTGGTCGATGGCGGTGCCCAGGGGGGAGCCCGACCGGGGCGTGCTCTTGGCGGGGGCGCTCGCCAGGGCGCGTACGGCGTGGAGTGCGCCCCTTGCGCCCCCCGCGCTCATCTGGGCGCCCGCGTGGTGCCGGCGTCCGTCGCTGTGCAGCAGGACGCCCGGCGCGAAGGGACGCAGCGCGAGCGCGTCCAGGCCCGGGGTCCGGCGCAGTTCGGGGTAGGCCGTGGAGAGCAGCTGGCCGATGCGGTCGAGCCGGAACCCGTCGACCTTCTCGGTGGACATCCGACCGCCCACGTAAGGAGCGGCCTCCAGGACGGCGGTCGTTACTCCAGCCCTGCTCAGCCGATGTGCCGCCGACAGACCGGCGACCCCGGCTCCCACGATGACGACGTCCGCCTGGTACACGGGATCAAGCACGTGCCCCTCCTCGCGGTTGCGCGGCCGGTGGAGACGTCATGCCCCCAACAAGCCCCAGAAATACCCGAGTTCGGGTCGAGGGTAGGGCTGAGATCGGTCAAGGGAAGTCGCGCAGAGACAGGGCACGGTCGCACGGCGGTCGCATGACGGCCGCGTGGCGGTCGCATACGGTCGTGCGGGGATTCAGAGGGCCGCCCGGATGGCCCCCTCGATGTCCGGGAACGCGAAGGTGAACCCCGACTCCAGCAGTCGCTTGGGCACCACCCGCGCACTGCCCAGGATGTCCCCGGACATCTCGCCGAGCGCGGCCTTCAGCACCGGCGCCGGCACCGCGAACAGCGTCGGCCGGTGCATCACCCGCCCCATCGCGGCGGTGATCTCACGGTTCGTCAGCGGATTCGGGGCGGTCAGGTTGAACGGCCCCTCAAGACCGTCGGTCTCGATCAGATGCCGGATCGCGGCCACCTCGTCGTGCAGCGCGATGTACGACCAGTACTGCCGCCCGTCGCCCAGCCGCCCGCCGAGCCCCGCCTTGAACAGCGGGAACAGCTTCCCCCAGGCGCCGCCGTGCTTGCCCACCACCAGTCCCGTGCGCACGAACGCGGTCCGTACGCCCGCCTCCCGCGCGGCGGCCGTCGCGCCCTCCCACTCCACGCACAGCTCCGGCAGGAAACCGGTCCCGGGCGGCGCGCTCTCGTCGACGACCCGGTCACCGGTCTCGCCGTAGTAGCCGAGCGCGCTGCCGTTCACGAACACCCGCGGCTTCACGTCCATCGAGGCGACCGCCTCGGCCAGCGCCGAGGTGCCGAGCAACCTGCTGTCGCGGATCTTCTTCTTGTACGCGTCCGTCCAGCGCCGGTCGCCCACACCCGCGCCCGCCAGGTTGACCACGGCGTCGACCCGGCCGAGCGCCGCGGTGTCCACGTACCGCCCGTCCGGGTCCCAGCAGACCTCGTCCGCGCCGCGGGCCGCCCGGCGCACCAGACGCACCACCTCGTGCCCGTCGGCCCGCAGGGACGTGACCAGGGCGCTGCCGATGAGACCGGACGCGCCGGCCACCAAGATTCTTGAACTTTCCATGATTCCCATTCTGCCCGGTGCGTACATAAGGTCCCGGTCTGGAACCGGTGCCCCACCGTAGGGTGGCCGTCATGCCCGTTCCGCACATACGCCGCGCCACCCTCGACGACGAGGAGGCACTGGGCCGCCTCGACCGAGCCACCTGGTCCCCTCTGCACTCCGTCCAGCCGCGCCCCCAACCGCCCTACGAGCCCTTCTACAACGAGCGGTTCGGCCCGCGCGACCATCTGGTCGCCGAACTCGACGGCACGGTCGTCGGCTACATACGGCTCGGATACCCGACCCCGCTGGTCTGCAACGCCCATGTCCGTCAGATCCAGGGTCTCGCCGTCGCCGAGGAGGCGCGCGGCGCGGGCGTCGGACGGGCGCTGCTGCGGGCCGTACGCGACGAGGCCCGCCGCCAGGGCGCACGCCGGCTGACCCTGCGGGTGCTCGGGCACAACACGCCCGCCCGCCGGCTCTACGAGGCCGAGGGCTTCGTGGTGGAGGGGATCCTGCCCGGGGAGTTCCTGCTGGCGGGGGAGTACGTGGACGACGTACTCATGGGCTGCTCGCTCTGAGGGACCGGCGCGCTACGAGGTGACCAGGTCGCCCGTGTCCACCGGTGCCGTCGCGTTGGCGGCGCGCTGGGCGTCCGAGGCGACCTCGTCCGCCGTCAGGACGTAGCCCGTCTCGTCGTCGGAGGTGGAGCGGGCGAAGACGACGCCGAAGACCTGGCCGTCGGTGGTGAGCAGCGGGCCGCCGGAGTTGCCGGGGCGGACGGTGGAGCGGATCGAGTAGATCTCGCGGGTCACCGTGCCGTCGTTGTAGATGTTCTGGCCGGTCGCGTGCACCCGGTTCGCGACCGTCGCCGCCTGAAGGTTCAGATCGCCGTCCTGCGGATAGCCCGCGACGACCGCCGAGTCCCCGCGCGCGGCACTGTCGTCGAAACGCAGCACCGGGGCGCTCAGCTCCGGCACATAGAGCACCGCCACGTCCTTCTGCGGGTCGAAGAGCACCACCCGGGCGTCGTACGACCGCCCCACCCCGCCGATCCGCACGGTCGGGTCGTCGATGCCGGCCACCACGTGCGCGTTGGTCATCACGTGCTCGTCCGAGAACACGAAACCGCTGCCCTCGCGGCCCTGGTCGCCGGAGACGCCCTCGATCTTCACCGTGCTGCGCTTGGCCGCGTTCGTGGCGCTCGCCGTGACGCTGTCGCCGGTGGGCTTGGCGACCTCGGCCGTCGACTCGTTCTCGAACGGGTTGAAGACCTGGGGGAAACCCGCCTCGGTGAGCGCGGAGGTGGCCCGGGAGAACCAGCCCGGGGTGGTGTCCGGCATGGCGTCCTGCACCGTGCCCAGCACCCGGGAGTCCCGGATCGCCGTCGTCAGCAGGGACGAGGAGGACGCGCCCAGGACGCTCGCGGCCACCCAGGCCACGATCAGCACCGCCACCGAGTTGGCCACCGCCCCGCCGACCCCGTCCGCGATCCGGAGCGGCCCCTGGTCCAGTTCCTTGCGCAGCAGCAGCGCGAGCCGCCCCGCCAGCTCGTGCCCCACCACGGCCGGGACCAGCACGGTCAGCACCGCCGTCACCGTCGCCGCCGTGGTCCCCGGGTCCGCGAGATCCATCATCCAGGGCAGCACCCACACGCCGATGACCGCGCCGCCCACGAACCCGGCGAACGAGACACAGCCGGCCACGAGGCCACGCCGGTAGCCGGAGGCCGCGTAGGCCACCACGACCAGCAACAGCACGATGTCGAGCAGGTCCACGGAGCCGCCTTTCTGTCGGACCCCCTATTACGGGCGGGACGGTCCCGATGATCAGCCACGCGCACGCGTACCGGCCGCGAAGCCCTCACGCGTGCGTGCACTCCGGAAAACGCCCCGGACCAGGACGATGGTTCCACCGGGTGGCACAGCACACATCGCGGGCGGAGCGGATCCGGCCGAGAGTGAGGTCATGCGTGTCCGAAGATCGCCGGGAACCCGGCGGGCGGTCGCGGCCCGGATACCCCGTGCCGTGCGGCTCGCGCTCGCCTGTGTGCCGGGACTGGCCGCCGTCGTGGGCCTCGTGCTGTGCGCCGACGGCATCGGCCACGGGCGGTCGGTGCCCCCGCACCCGGTCGCGGCCCGGCCCGTCACCCTGCACGCCGCGGTCCGGCCGCACATCGTGCCGCGCTCGGCCTGGCTGGACGCGCTCTCCCGGCACGCGCAGCCGCCGCCGCGCTACGACGACAAGGTCGTCGCCGTCTTCGTCCACCACACCGACTCGCCCAACGGCTACGACTGCGCGGACGCGCCCCGCATCATCCGCTACCTCTACGCGGGCCAGACGGGCGTTCGCGACTGGGACGACATCGGCTACAACTTCCTCGTCGACCGGTGCGGCACGGTGTACGAGGGCCGCGCGGGAGGTGTCGACCGGCCGGTCACCGGTGCGCACACGCAGGGCTTCAACCACCGTACGGCGGGGATCGCGGCGATCGGGACGTTCACGGCGGGGGTGGAGGTGCCGGCGGCGATGACGCGGGCGATCGCGGCGGTGGCCGCGTGGAAGTTGGGGCTGGCGGATGTCGACCCGCGGGCCATGGCCCGGCTGGTGTCCAGCAACAGTCTCAGCCGGTATGCCTCCGGCACGGCTGCGAGGCTTCCCGTGTTGGCGGGGCACAAGGACGGGTACATGACGAGTTGCCCCGGGGCCGCTCTGTATCTCGAACTTCCGTTCATCCGGGAGGAAGCGGCTCGTCTTCAAGGGCGTTGATCGCCCCCGCCGCCCCTACCCGTCCCATCCCGGGGGCTGCGCCCCCGGACCCCCGCTCGGTTGTGTGTCGGGTGCGGGGCGGTGGGGGCTGGTCGCGCAGTTCCCCGCGCCCCTGGCCTTATCTACGGGCGAGATAGATCCCCAACGCCCTTTGCAGGGCCTTTCCTTGGCTGCCCACCGGGCGTTCCCATTCCCCCAGGTACTCCACTGCCCGGCCGCCCGTGCCGGTCTTGAAGAGGAGGCGGCCGAAGAGGCGGTCCTCCTGGACGAGGGAGGGGGTGATGGAGCGTAGGTCGTATGTCTCCGCGCCGGAGTCCAGTGCTTGGCACAGCATGCGCCACAACAGGACGCTGCTGGGGCGGAGTTCGCGGCCGCGGCGGCCGGACGCGGGGTAGGAGTGCCAGACGTGGGTGCCGACGCTGATCATGAGTGCGGCCGACAGGACCTCGTCGTCGTGGACGGCGAGATAGATGCGCAGGCGGTCGGCCTCCTCGGCGTTCAGCGCCTGCCACATGCGCCGGAAGTAGTCCAGCGGGCGGGCCTTGAAGCCGTCGCGCTCGGCCGTCGCGCGGTACAGGCGGTGGAAGGAGGCCAGATCGTCGGCCGAGCCCCAGAAGACCCCGACCCCGCCTCCCTCGGCGGTCCGCAGGGCCTGTAGCCAGCGCGGGGCGAGACCCTCGCGCAGATCCTCCACCGACCGTCCCGCCAACGGGATCCGACAGCCGTACCGCGGCTGCCCGAGCCCGAACCCGCTCCCGTGGTTCTCCTTGCACCGCCGCCACCCCAGCCGCCCGAGCCGCTCGGCGGTGTCCAGCGCGTACCCGTCGATCCCGTCCGTCGGCAGGTCCCGCAGATGCCGTACGGCGGGGTCGGCGATGCCCGCCGCCACGGTGGCCGCGTCCCAGTGCCGGACGACGAGCGGCGGGCCGATCCGGACGGAGAACGCGCCCTGCTTCTCCAGGTGTTCGATCAGCGGGTCCAGGTACCGTTCCGGGCGCTGGCTGTGCCAGTCGATCGCGGGCCCGTCGGGGAGGTAGGCGAGACAGCGCCCGGTCCCGGGGAACGCCCGGTACAGCACGAGCGCGACGGCGACCATCTCGTCGTCCTCGAACCAACCGACGCTCTCCGCCGTCCAGTCGGGCTTCGCATCGGCCCACTCGGGGATCTGGAGATGGCTCGCGTCCGGGTGCAGCCAGAGATGGTCGAGGTGCTCCCGGCGGGTTATCCCCTTCACGTACGGGCTGGTCATGGGCACGACGCTCCTGTTCGGCGGCGGCCACCGTAAGCCGGGGCGCACCGGACGGGTCAAGACGTCACGACTGTGAACTCCGCCCCCACCCGCTCCCCGTATCCCAGTCGGGTCCGGTGTACCGGACGGGCAGTTCAGGCGAACGAGCGGCGACGGCCGCCCGAACGCCATCACCCGCGCGGCGCTCACAGGTTTCTCGCAGGCGGCTCATCGGGTCCCCCGAGGCGGCCTCCCTATCGTCATGCACACGCACTGACCGGAGGGTGGGGAAAATGACCAGCAGCCACGTCAACACCACGGAGAAGTCGGCCGGTTGGACCAGGTCGGCGCGCGGCCCCTGGGCGGTGGTCTGCGCCGTCGCCGCGGTGGTCCTCGGCCCGGCCGCCGTCACCGCGTCCGCCCTGGACCAGGCCAACGCGGCCCCGATGCACCACGCGGTACGGGTGGACCAGAACCAGGCCTACATCCCGACGGACACCAGTCGCCGCAGGCAGGCGGCCTGAGTCTCGGCGGGCGCGGCGGGGCGAGGGCCTGTCCGGCGGATCAGTCCGGCGTCGCGGGGTCTGGCACGCCCTCCCCCACTGCCTTAAAGGCGTGGGGGGACCCCCAGCGGCGTTGTCGTCACTCGCCATGGCTCCGCCATGACTCCCTCCTCCGCCTTGCAGCTGCACGCACCAGACCCCGCTCGACTCGGCCAAGAATCACAGCACCTCACAGCCGACCTGATCCGCCGGACAGGCCCTAGCCCCTGAAGCGCTCCCACAGCTTGGGGTACCGCTCGGCCAGGACGCCCTCGTTCTCCAGGTCCAAGGGCGTGCCCGTCGGCTCCGCGGGGGCGGGCGGGATGCCGAGGTCGGCGGCGACGGCGCCGGTGAGCTGTTCGTACGCCTCGTCCGCCGCGAACCCGAGCTCCTCCCCGTCGCCGTCGATCTCCTCGTCGAAGTCGTCGATGAGATCGGCCAGCGAGTCGGGGTCGTGCACGGCACCCTCGTAGACCTCCCGCCCCTGGCCGATCAGCCAGCAGCGGAAGAAGTCGAAGGCGTCGTCGCTCGCGCCGTCCAGCAGGACCCAGGCCGCGCCCCACAGGTCCCAGGTGTAGGCGCGGTTGTAGCGGGCCTCGAAGTGACGGGCGAAGTCGAGGACCAGCTCGGGGTCCAGCTGGAGGAGCCGGTCCACGAGCAGGTCGGCCTGCTCCTCGGGGTCGCCCTCCGCGGCCTCGCGGGAGGCGTCCACCAGCTCCCAGAACTCCGTCTCGTCCATCACGGGTCAAGCATCGGGCCTGTGCGGGTGGGGCGCACGTGGAGTGAGGCGGATTGTTATGTCCCGTACAGGCGCGCGAGCCGAGTCGCGTCGTCCGTGAAACGCGCCCGCAGACTCTCGGGCGCCAGCACCTCGGCCTCCGGCCCCAGCGCGAGCAGCTGGGAGTGGGCGACCTTCTCGGACTCCACCGGGAGCGTCACGGTCAGCGTGCCGTCCTCGTCCGGGGGACCCGCGGCGGCCAGCGCGTCCCGGGCGGAGACGGGATCGACGGCGTACGGAAGCGCGCGCACCCCGTCCGGGGACAACCGCACCACCACTTCCGTCCGCAGGATGGACCGCGCGAACTGTTCGGCCCGTTCCGCCCAGAAGGCCGGCAGATCGAACTCCTCGTCCCGTACGAAGCGCTCCGCGCCGGCGTCCATCTCCGTGAACCGGTCGATCCGGTACACCCGGAAGGTGTCCGCGTCGGGGATGCGGGCGCAGAGATACCAGACCCCGGCCTTCAGTACGAGCCCGTACGGCTCCAGCACGCGCTCCACCTCGCTCTCCCGGCTCCGGTAGCGCGCGGTCACCCGGCGGTCGTCCCACACGGCGTCGGCGACGGTCGGGAGGAGCTCGGGGGCCTTGGGCTCGGCGAACCAGTTGGGGGCGTCCAGGTGGAAGCGCTGGGACGCCGACCGGGAGGCGTCGGAGAGGGAGGGGAGGAGGGCGGCGGACACCTTCAGCCGGGCGGCGGATGCGGCGTCTTCCAGGCCCATCTCGCGCAGGGCCCCTGGCACCCCGCTCAGGAAGAGCGCCTCGGCCTCGCTGCGGGCCAGTCCGGTGAGGCGGGTCCGGTACCCACCGATGAGCCGATACCCGCCGGCCCGCCCCCGGTCGGCGTACACGGGGACCCCTGCCTCGGACAGCGCCTGCGCGTCCCTTGTGACGGTCCGCTCGGAGACCTCCAGCTCACTGGCCAGCTCGGCGGCGGTCATGGAGGCGCGGGACTGGAGCAGCAGCACCATTTTGATGAGACGGGCAGCGCGCATGCCTTCATGATGAGGGATCTCGCCCCCGCCGCCCCTACCCGTCCCATCCTGGGGCTCCGCCCCAGACCCCGCTCCTCAAACGCCGGAGGGGCTGAGTCACCCAGCCCGTCCGGCGTTTGAGGACGAGGCCGTTCAGGCCGAAGCGGGGGTCTGGGGGCGGCAGCCCCCAGAAGGATGGGACGGGTAGGGGCGGCGGGGGCGAGAACAGGCCCTAGAGCCCGTAGCGCTCGCGCGCCTCCTTCACCGCCGTCGCCTTTACTTCCCCGCGCCGCGCCAGCTGGGCGAGCGCCGCGACCACGATCGACTCCGCGTCGACGCCGAAGTAACGGCGGGCCGCGTCACGGGTGTCGGAGAGACCGAAGCCGTCCGCGCCCAGTGACGAGTAGTCCTGCTCGACCCACTGCGCGATCTGGTCCGGCACCTGCCGCATGTAGTCCGAGACCGCCAGCACCGGACCCTCGGCACCCTGCAACGCCTGCCGCACGTACGGCACCCGCTCCTCGCCCCGCAGCAACGCCGCATCCGCCTCCAGCGCGTCCCGCCGCAGCTCGGTCCAGGACGTCGCCGACCAGACGTCGGCCGCCACACCCCACTCCTCCGCCAGCAACTGCTGCGCCTTGAGCGCCCAGTGAATCGCCGTACCGGAACCGAGGAGCTGGATCCGCGCCGCGTTGGCAACGGGCGAAAGCCCCGCCGACTCCGCCGTGTTGAAGCGGTACAGGCCCTTGACGATGCCCTCGTCGATGCCCGGCCCGGAGGGCTTCGCGGGCTGCGGGATCGGCTCGTTGTAGACGGTGAGGTAGTAGAAGACGTTCGGGTCCTCGCCGGGCGCCGACTCGCCGTACATCCGGCGGATGCCGTCCCGCACGATCGTCGCCACCTCGTACGCGAACGCCGGGTCGTACGACAGCGCCGCCGGGTTCGTCGCCGCGATCACCGGCGAGTGACCGTCCGCGTGCTGGAGGCCCTCGCCCGTCAGCGTCGTACGGCCCGCCGTCGCACCGACCAGGAAGCCGCGCCCGAGCTGGTCGCCGAGCTGCCACATCTGGTCGGCCGTGCGCTGCCAGCCGAACATCGAGTAGAAGATGTAGAAGGGGATCATCGCTTCGCCGTGCGTCGCGTACGACGTCGACGCGGCGATGAAGTCCGCCATGGAGCCCGCCTCGGTGATCCCCTCGTTGAGGATCTGGCCGTTCTTGGCTTCCTTGTAGTACATGAGCTGGTCGCGGTCGACGGGCTCGTACGTCTGGCCCTTGGGGGAGTAGATCCCGAGGGACGGGAACAGGCTCTCCATGCCGAACGTGCGCGCCTCGTCGGGGACGATCGGCACCCAGCGCCTGCCCGTCTCCTTGTCGCGGACCAGGTCCTTGACGAGGCGGACGAAGGCCATCGTGGTCGCCACGTTCTGCGAGCCCGAGCCCTTGTCGAAGGACGCGAACGTCTTCTCCGAGGCGGAGGGCAGCGGAGCGATCGCGTGCGTGCGGCGGGCCGGGGCCGGACCGCCGAGGGCCGCGCGGCGCTCCTGGAGGTAGCGGACCTCGGGGGAGTCGGCGCCGGGGTGGCCGTAGGGCACGACCCCGTCGATGAAGTCGCTGTCCTTGATGGGGAGTTCGAGCAGGTCACGCATCTGCTTGAACTCGTCCGTCGACAGCTTCTTCATCTGGTGGTTGGCGTTCTTCGAGGCGAAGCCCGCACCGAGGGTGTGGCCCTTGACCGTCTGCGCCAGGATCACGGTCGGCGCGCCCTTGTGGGACAGGGCCGCACGGTACGCCGCGTACACCTTGCGGGCCTCGTGACCGCCGCGCGAGAGGTGGAAACACTCCAGGATCTTGTCGTCGCTCAGCAGCTTCGCCAGCTCGACGAGCGCCGGGTCCTTGCCGAAGAAGTCCGCGCGGATGTAGGCCGCGTCACGCGTCTGGTACGTCTGCACCTGCGCGTCGGGTACCTCGCGCAGCCGTCGTACGAGCGCGCCCGTGGTGTCGAGCTGGAACAGCTCGTCCCAGGCGTTGCCCCACAGCGACTTGACGACGTTCCAGCCGGCGCCGCGGAACTGGGCCTCCAGCTCCTGCACGATCTTGAAGTTCGCGCGGACCGGGCCGTCGAGGCGCTGGAGGTTGCAGTTGATGACGAAGGTCAGGTTGTCCAGACCCTCGCGGCTCGCCAGTGCGAGGGCCGCCGTCGACTCGGGCTCGTCCATCTCGCCGTCACCGAGGAATGCCCAGACGTGCGAGTCGGAGACGTCCTTGATGCCGCGCGCGGTGAGGTAGCGGTTGAAGCGCGCCTGGTAGATCGCCGACAGCGGGCCGAGGCCCATCGACACCGTCGGGAACTCCCACAGCCAGGGCAGCCGGCGCGGGTGCGGGTACGACGGGAGGCCGTTGCCGCCCGACTCCTGGCGGAAGTTGTCGAGGTGCGCCTCGGTGAGGCGGCCGTCGAGGAAGGCGCGGGCGTAGATGCCGGGGGAGGCGTGGCCCTGGATGTAGAGCTGGTCGCCCGAGCCGTCGGCCTCCTTGCCCTTGAAGAAGTGGTTGAAGCCGGTCTCGTACAGCCAGGCCGCGGAGGCGAAGGTGGCGATGTGGCCGCCGACGCCGTGTTTCGCGCCCCGGGTCACCATCGCCGCCGCGTTCCAGCGGTTCCAGGCGGTGATCCGGTTCTCCATCGCCTCGTCGCCGTCCACGGCGGGCTCGGCGGCGGTGGGGATGGTGTTGACGTAGTCGGTCTCGAGAAGCTTGGGCAGCGCGATGCCGTTGCCCTCGGCTCGCTCCAGTGTGCGGCGCATCAGGTACGCGGCACGGTGCGGCCCTGCCGCCTTGGTGACGGCGTCCAGGGAGGCCTGCCATTCGGCGGTCTCCTCGGGGTCGCGGTCCGGGAGCTGGTCGAGCTCGCTCGGCTGGATGGCCTGGGGGTCGGTCATGTCGCCGCCTTCCTCAGTCGAAGGGGGTTCCCTCATCGGTAAGGGTTCGGGGTTGCCCTTTGTCTTTGGCAGGACAGGGCGGTGGGCCGTGGTGCTGTGACACCGCGCGGCTTCCGCCGTGTGGCCCACCGGCGACTGTAACTCCCTGATCGATGATCGATCAAAGGTTCCCAGGGCAAAATATCTTGATACCGAGAAAGTCGGCACAGAGTGCCCTGCGAAAAGGCACCGGGTGCCGTTCCATTGACCTGTTCTCGCAGGTGAGCGAGGTGACGCTCGACTGCTTCACGGACGCGGAGCGCAACCGAGCACATGCGCCTTCACGATCTCCGCGATCCGTGGATCCCGCCGCCGGAAAGCCGCCACCAGCTCCTCGTGCTCCTCCGCGTACGACTGCTGGACCGTCCCCAGCCAGCGGATCGACAGCGCCGTGAACACCTCGATGCCCAGGCCCTCCCAGGTGTGCAGCAGCACCGAGTTCCCGGCCGCCCGCACCAGCTCACGGTGGAAGGCGACCGTGTGCCGCACCTGGCCGGTGCCGTCGGCATTGCGGTCGGCCTCGTAGAGCGCGGTGACGTGCGGTTCCAGCGCCGAGCAGTCCTCCGCGAGGCGCGCGGCCGCCAGCTCCGCGGCGATCGCCTCCAGACCGGCCCGGACCGGGTAGCTCTCCTCCAGGTCGGCCGCCGTGAGGTTGCGTACCCGGACGCCCTTGTTCGGCGCGGACTCGATCAGCCGCAGCGACTCCAGCTCGCGCAGCGCCTCCCGCACCGGCGTCTGGCTGACCTCCAGCTCGGTCGCGATCCGCCGCTCCACGATCCGCTCGCCCGGCTTCCAGCGCCCGCTGACGATCCCCTCCACGATGTGCTCGCGGATCTGTTCGCGCAGCGAGTGGACGACGGGCGCGGTCATGAGGGCTCCTTAGGGAGGGGCCGCCCATCGGCCCCTGGGGCGTTTGACGTTTAGACAATAAGGCCGAGGGCCCGTTCGGGAGGGGCGCACGGGGGCGCTTTCATGCAGGTGAGACGAGACTTACACGCATACGACGGTGCCCCCGCCCGGAGGTTCCGGGCGGGGGCACCATACGTACCGCTGGGACTCAGAGGCCGAGCTCGACCTCGAACTCGCCCGCCTCCAGGATCGCCTTGACCGCGGTCAGGTAGCGGGCCGCGTCGGCACCGTCCACCAGACGGTGGTCGTAGGAGAGGGTCAGGTACGTCATGTCGCGGACGCCGATGACCGTGCCCTCCTCGGTCTCGATGACCGCCGGGCGCTTGACCGTGGCACCGATGCCGAGGATCGCGACCTGGTTCGGCGGCACGATGATCGTGTCGAAGAGCGCGCCGCGCGAACCGGTGTTGGAGATGGTGAAGGTCGCGCCGGACAGCTCGTCCGGAGTGATCTTGTTGGCGCGGACCTTGCCGGCCAGATCGGCCGTGGCCTTCGCGATGCCGGCGATGTTCAGGTCGCCCGCGTGCTTGATGACCGGGGTCATCAGGCCCTTCTCCGAGTCCACCGCGATACCGATGCTCTCGGTGTCGAAGTAGGTGATCGTGCCCTCGTCGACGTTGATCCGGGCGTTGACGGCCGGGTGGGCCTTCAGCGCCTGGGCCGCGGCCTTGACGTAGAACGGCATCGGGGAGAGCTTGACGCCCTCGCGCGCGGCGAAGGAGTCCTTGGCCTGCGCCCGCAGGCGCATCAGGCGGGTGACGTCGACCTCGACGACCGACGACAGCTGGGCCTGCTCGTGCAGCGCCTTGACCATGTTGTCGCCGATGACCTTGCGGATGCGGGGCATCTTGACGGTCTGGCCGCGGAGGGGAGAGGCCTCCAGGGTCGGCGCCTTCTTGGCGGCCGGTGCGGCGGCCGCGGCCGGAGCCGGAGCAGCCGCGGCGGCCTTCGCGGCCTCGGCGGCGGCGATGACGTCCTGCTTGCGGATACGGCCGCCGACGCCGGTGCCCTTGACGGTGCCCAGGTCGATGCCGTTCTCGGCGGCGAGCTTGCGCACCAGCGGGGTGACGTAGGCGCCGTCGTCACCGGAGACCGCGGCGGAGGCCGGAGCGGCGGGGGCCGGGGTGACCGGGGCCGGGGCGGCCGGCGCGGGGGCCGGAGCAGCCGGAGCGGCGGCGACCGGGGCGGGGGCCGGAGCCGGGGTGGGCGCCGGCGCCGGGGCGGGCGTGGGAGCCGGAGCGGCCGGAGCCGGAGCCGGCGGAGCCACGGGGGCAGCGGCGGCGGGGGCCGGGGCCGGGGCGGCGGGGGCCGGAGCAGCGGCCGGAGCCGCGCCCGGGGCGCCGATGACGGCCAGCTTGGCGCCGACCTCCGCGGTCTCGTCCTCGCCGACCACGATCTCCAGGAGCACACCGGCGACCGGTGCGGGGATCTCGGTGTCGACCTTGTCGGTGGAGACCTCGAGCAGGGGCTCGTCCTCCGCGACCTCCTCGCCGACCTCCTTCAGCCAGCGGGTGACGGTGCCCTCGGTGACGGACTCGCCGAGCGCGGGCAGGACCACGTCCGTGCCCTCGGCGCCGGAGGCACCCGTGGTGGCCTCGGCGGTCGGGGCCGGAGCCGGGGCCGCCTGCTCGGTGGACGGGGCGGCCGGGGCGGCGGCCGGAGCCGGAGCCTCGGCCGGAGCCGGGGCGGGCTCGGCGGCCGGGGCAGGGGCGGCGGCAGCGGGCGAACCCGTGCCGTCGTCGATGATCGCCAGCTCGGCGCCGACCTCTACGGTCTCGTCCTCGGCGACCTTGATCGAGGCCAGAATGCCCGCGGCAGGGGCCGGGATCTCGGTGTCGACCTTGTCGGTCGACACCTCCAGCAGCGGCTCGTCGGCCTCGACGCGCTCGCCCTCGGCCTTCAGCCAGCGGGTGACAGTGCCCTCGGTGACGCTCTCGCCGAGCGCCGGAAGGGTTACGGAAACCGCCATGGTTTCGGTTGCTCCTTACGAATTGCGGAAGTCTGAGTCGTCGCTTGTGCCGACCGAGGGTCAGTCGTGCGAGTGCAGGGGCTTGCCGGCCAGGGCCAGGTGGGCCTCGCCGAGCGCCTCGTTCTGCGTCGGGTGGGCGTGGATGAGCTGGGCGACCTCGGCGGGCAGCGCTTCCCAGTTGTAGATCAACTGGGCCTCGCCGACCTGCTCGCCCATGCGGTCGCCGACCATGTGGACGCCGACCACGGCACCGTCCTTCACCTGGACGAGCTTGATCTCGCCCGCGGTGTTGAGGATCTTGCTCTTGCCGTTGCCCGCGAGGTTGTACTTCAGAGCGACGACCTTGTCCGCACCGTAGATCTCCTTGGCCTTGGCCTCGGTGATGCCCACGGAGGCGACCTCGGGGTGGCAGTACGTCACCCGCGGGACACCGTCGTAGTCGATCGGAACGGTCTTGAGACCGGCCAGTCGCTCCGCCACCAGGATGCCCTCGGCGAAGCCGACGTGCGCGAGCTGGAGCGTCGGGACCAGGTCGCCGACGGCGGAGATGGTCGGGACGTTCGTCCGCATGTACTCGTCGACCGTGACGTAGCCGCGGTCGATCGCGACGCCCTGCTCCTCGTAGCCGAGGCCGGCGGAGACGGGACCGCGGCCGACGGCGACGAGGAGGATCTCCGCCTCGAACTCCTTGCCGTCGGCGAGGGTGACCTTGACGCCGTCGGCCGTGTACTCGGCCTTGGAGAAGAAGGTGCCCAGGTTGAACTTGATGCCGCGCTTGCGGAACGCGCGCTCAAGAAGCTTGGAGGAGTTCTCGTCCTCGAGAGGGGCGAGGTGCTTGAGGCCCTCGATGATCGTCACGTCGGCGCCGAAGGACTTCCACGCCGAGGCGAACTCGACGCCGATGACACCGCCGCCCAGGATGATCGCGGACTTCGGTACGCGGTCCAGGACGAGGGCGTGGTCGGAGGAGATGATCCGGTTGCCGTCGATCTCCAGGCCCGGCAGCGACTTCGGCACGGAGCCGGTCGCCAGCAGGACGTGGCGGCCCTGGACGCGCTGGCCGTTCACGTCGACGGAGGTCGGGGACGACAGACGGCCCGTGCCCTCGATGTACGTCACCTTGCGGGAGGCGATCAGACCCTGAAGACCCTTGTACAGACCGGCGATGACGCCGTCCTTGTACTTGTGGACCGCGGGGACGTCGATGCCCTCGAAGGTGGCCTTGACGCCGAACTGCTCGCTCTCACGGGCCTGGTCGGCGATCTCGCCCGCGTGCAGCAGGGCCTTGGTGGGGATGCACCCCTTGTGCAGGCAGGTGCCGCCGACCTTGTCCTTCTCGATCAGGGCGACGTCCAGTCCCAGCTGCGCCCCGCGCAGGGCCGCGGCGTAACCGCCACTGCCACCGCCGAGGATCACTAGGTCGAAAACGGTGCTGGCGTCGTTCGCCACGTCACGTCCTCCATGCATGTGCGCCACGCCGGTCAGCCTTGTCCCGTGCGGGCGGTTGACCGGTCGGCGGCTGGTGTCCGGCCGCTCTTTCTTCGGCCCTGTGGTGGGGGCCCTGTCCTGCCGAGCCCCATCTTCGCACTTGTCGGGGGTGGACGAGACGCCAGGGCGGTGTGTGAGACGTCCCACGTTCAATTGAGCGGCCGCCGGAGGGTACGGAAGAGGGGGCTTCCGCCCTACCCGCGCGCGGAGCCCCCTCACCGTCGGTCACCTCAGCCGAGGTCGCCCGAAGCCGCCAGCTCGGCCAGCCGGACCAGCGTCCGTACCGCCGTACCCGTACCGCCCTTGGGCGTGTAGCCGAACGGCCCGCCCTCGTTGAAGGCCGGACCCGCGATGTCCAGGTGCGCCCAGGTGATGCCCTCGCCCACGAACTCGCGCAGGAAGAGACCGGCGACCAGGCCGCCGCCCATCCGCTCGCCCATGTTCGCGATGTCGGCCGTGGGGGAGTCCATGCCCTTGCGCAGGTGCTCCGGCAGCGGCATCGGCCAGGCCGGCTCGCCGACCTCCTCCGCCGCCTCGTGCAGCGCGGAGCGGAACGCGTCGTCGTTCGCCATGATCCCGAACGTCCGGCTGCCCAGCGCCAGCATCATCGCGCCGGTGAGCGTCGCCACGTCGACGATCGCGTCCGGCTTCTCCGCCGAGGCGGCCCACAGGGCGTCCGCCAGGACCAGCCGGCCCTCGGCGTCCGTGTTGAGGACCTCGACCGTCTTGCCGCTGTACATGCGCAGCACGTCACCGGGACGGGTCGCGGAACCGGAGGGCATGTTCTCGGCCAGCGCCAGCCAGCCGGTGACGTTGACCTCAAGACCCAGACGCGCGGCGGCGACCACGGCCGCGAAGACCGCCGCCGCACCGCTCATGTCGCACTTCATCGTCTCGTTGTGCCCGGCCGGCTTCAGCGAGATGCCGCCCGAGTCGTACGTGATGCCCTTGCCGACGAACGCGAGGTGCTTCTTCGCCTTGGACGAGGTGTACGACAGCTTCACCAGCCGCGGGCCCGCCGCGGAGCCGGCGCCGACGCCGAGGATGCCGCCGTAGCCGCCCTTCTCCAGCGCCTTCACGTCGAGCACCTGCACCTTGATGCCGTGCTCCTTGGCGGCGGCCTGCGTGATCGCCGCGAACGACTCGGGGTTGAGGTCGTTCGGCGGGGTGTTGATCAGGTCGCGGGCGCGGTTGAGCTCCTCGGCGACGGCGGTGGCGCGCTCGACGGCCGCCTTGTGGTCCTTGTCGCGGGGCTTGGCGCCGAGCAGGGCGGCCTCGGCGAGCGGCGCCTTGCCGTTCTTGCCCTTGGCGTCCTTCCCGTTCTCCTTGTACGTGTCGAACGAGTAGGCGCCGAGCAGCACGCCCTCGCCGATCGCGCCGACGTCGGCGGCGTCGCCGATCGGCAGGACGAAGACGGCCTTCTTGGCCCCGGTGAGCGCACGGGCTGCCGCACCGGCGGCCCTGCGCAGCGCCTCGGCGTCGTACGCGGAGTCCTTCTGGGGCTCGGCGCCCAGGCCGACCGCCACCACGAGCGGGGACTTGAAGCCGGACGGTGCCGGCAGCTTCGTCACCTCGCCCTCGGCACCGGAGGCACCGAGGGTTTCCAGGATCCCGGCGAGCCCGCCGTCGTAGGCCTTGTCGACGGCTTCGGCGCCCGGGGCGACGACCGGCCCCTTGTCGCCCTTGGCGACACCGAGCACGATCGCGTCGGCACGCAGACCGGGCGCCGCGGCGGTGCTGAGAGTGAGAGCAGTCACGGTGGTGAAATCTCGCTTCCGATGTGAAGTTGCGGTGGTCGAACTGTGTGGGTCGACCGGGCCCGACAGCCGACCCTAGATCCGGCCTAGGAACGCGGCTTGAGCGGGGCCTTCCCCGGTGCGGCGAACAGTCGGGACGAGCCTACGCGCGTGTGTGCGTTCACTCATTCCCCCGGGCGTTCACCTGTCCTGTGCATCGGAGATCATTCCTGGGCCACCTCACCCCAGCCCTGGAGCCGGCACCTTGTCCCGCACACTGACCCGCCCGCCCCTGCTGCTCGCCCTGCTCGCGCTCCTGGCGGGCTGCGCCTCCGCGCCCGACGACGAGTCCCCCGCCGCGGCCCGCTGGCAGCCGCGCCCCGGAGTGGCCTGGCAGTGGCAGCTGAGCGGCCGCCTCGACACCTCGGTCGACGTGCCGGTCTACGACATCGACGGCTTCGACCAGCCCAAGGCCACCGTCTCCGCGCTGCACGCCAAGGGCCGCAAGGTCATCTGCTACCTCTCCACCGGTGCGTACGAGGACTGGCGCCCCGACGCGAAGAAGTTCCCGAAGTCGGTGCTGGGCAAGGGCAACGGCTGGGACGGTGAGCGCTGGCTCGACATCCGCCGCACCGACGTCCTCGAACCGCTGATGGCGGCCCGAATCGACATGTGCCACGACAAGGGCTTCGACGCGGTGGAGCCGGACAACATGGACGGCTACAAGAACCGCACCGGCTTCCCCCTCAAGGCCGCCGACCAGCTCCGCTACAACCGCCTGATCGCGAAACTCGCCCACGACCGCGGCATGTCGGTCGGCCTGAAGAACGACCTCGACCAGATCCCGCAGCTGGTCGGGGACTTCGACTTCGCGGTCAACGAGCAGTGCGCCCAGTACGGCGAATGCGCCGACCTGACGCCGTTCGTCAAGGCCGGCAAGGCGGTCTTCCACGTCGAGTACGAGCTGCCCACCAGCCGCTTCTGCGCCGACTCCCGCCGCCTGAAGCTGAGTTCGATGCTCAAGAAGTACGAACTGGGGGCCTGGCGCCGGGCCTGCTGATCAACGGCCCTGTCCTCGCCGTCAGTTCCCCAGGCACAACACCAGCAGCGCGAGGGTCGCGGCCGTCTCGGCCAGCGCCCCGAACACATCCCCGGTCACCCCGCCGAACCGCCGCGTGCAGTGCCGCAGAAGGAGTTCGGCCCCACCCAGCCCGACGACCACCGCGACCGCCGTACGGACCACGTCGTACGTCCCGAACAACGCGCCCCCGGCCGCCGCGAGCGCCACCACGACAACGCCCGCACCCACCGCGCCCCGCACCGGCACGACCCCCGCGACCGCCGCCCCCAGCCCCTCGGGCCGCGCCGCAGGCACACCCGTCCGGGCGGCCAGGGTGAGCGCGAGCCGGGCGGTGGCCGCCGAGACGACGGCGGCGAGCGCGCCCCGGCCCCACGAGTCGCCGAAGGCCTGCGCCAGCGCGGCCACCTGCGCCAGCAGCACGAACACCAGCGTGACCACACCGAAAGGCCCGATGTCCGACTGCTTCATGATCCGCAGCGCGTCCTCGGCGGGCTTCCCGCTGCCGAGCCCGTCCGCGGTGTCCGCGAGCCCGTCCAGATGCAGACCACGGGTGAGTACGGCGGGGACGGCGGCGGAGGCGACGGCGGCGAGCGGCGCGCCCGCGCCCAGAGCCAGCAGCAGGACCCCGAGCAGGGCCGCGCCCGCGCCGACCACCAGTCCGGCCGCCGGGGCGCAGAGCATGCCGGCGCGCGCCGCGTCCCGGTCCCAGCGGGTCACCTCGACCGGGAGCGCGGTCAGGGTGCCGAAGGCGAAGCGGAGGCCGTCCGGCCAGGGGGTTCTGGGCACCGGCGCAGGTTACCCGGCGGTCGCGCGGGCGGAAGCGGGTGGCATGGATAAAGTTCACATATGGGACATTGGTTGCATCGGAACATCATCGAGCCCGGCAAGCTGCCGTTGCTCCTCGCTCTGGCGGCCTTCGTCCTGACGTTCCTGATCACCCGCTTGATCACCCGTCTCATCCGGGCGGGCAAGGGGCCGTTCGGCAACGTCAAGGCGGGCGGGCTGCACATCCACCACGTCGTGCCGGGCATCGTGCTGACCATCATCGGCGGCTTCGGGGCGGTGGCCGGCGGGCGGCACGGGTTCGGCTCGGCCGTCTGCGCGGTCATCTTCGGGATGGGCGCGGGTCTGGTCCTCGACGAGTTCGCGCTGATCCTCCACCTCGACGACGTGTACTGGAGCGAGGAGGGTCGTCAGAGCGTCGAGGTCGTGGTCCTGACGGCGGCCCTGGTCGGCCTCGTCCTCTCCGGCTTCGCGCCCTTCGGGGTCAACGACCTGAGCCAGGAGGAGCTTCAGGACCGGGGCGGCGTGATCACGACGGTGGTGGTCAACTTCGTGTTCGCGCTGGCCGTCCTCGCCAAGGGCAAGACCCGCATGGCGATCTTCAGCGTGATCGTCCCGCTGGTCGGCCTGATCGGGCTGATCCGCCTGGCCCGCCCCGGCTCCCCCTGGGCCCGCCGCTTCTACCGCCGCCGCCCGCGAGCCCGCGCCCGTTCCCGGCTCCGCGCCTACCACCACGACCGCCGCTGGGCGGGCCCCAGCCGCCGGTTCCAGGACTGGATCGGCGGCAAGCCGGATCCGGAGCCGCAGCGGGCGCTGCCTCGGGGATGACGGTGTCGCCATCGGCGCCGGCGAGGGGGCGTGCGGGCTTCAAGGGGGCGGGGAGCCCGGCTCCGGACCCCGCGCCCTCGGCCCTCGTGTCGTCGGGCCCCGCGCCCCGGGCCCCCGCTTCCGGTGCCGCAGCGCCGAGATCCCGCACAGCATCGCCACCGTCACGATCGCCGCGAGGTGCTCCTTGCCGGCGAGGTTGTCCTTGAGCACCACCTCGACCCCCATCGCCAGGGCGACCGCGCCGGCGGTGACGTAGGCGCCGTAGCGCCAGCCGAGGAAGATCGCGAGGCCCACCACCGCCGCCGAGGGGCCGGTGTCGACGACCTGGGCGTCCGAGGCGGGCAGGCCGAACGGGCTGCCCGGGCCCAGGGAGATGCCCACGCGCGCGTACAGCGTGCCGGCGAGGGTGGCCGCGTAGGCGATGACGAGCGTGCGCCACCAGCCGAGGCAGATCTCCGCGATGCCGAAGACGAACAGCACCTGCGCGAGCGCGCCCCACACGGGCAGGTCCAGGGCCGGCACGAAGAGCGAGAAGGGGGTGCGCAGCAGCGCCAGCCACAGCGGGTCCTGGGCCCGGACCGCGCCGATGTCCTGCACGAGCTGGTAGCCCCAGGACTGGTTCTGCACGATCTGCACGACCGCCGTGAGACCCACCGCCCCGAGGGTCATCGGGATCGCCCGCCAACGCCGCTTCAGCAGCGGCTCGCGCACGGTGACGTGGAGCAGTCCCCATTCGGCGCGGGCCCAGCGGGCGAGGTGGGTCATCTGTGCGTCTCCAGGTGCTTGCGATGCAGCCACTTCGGCAACCCCGGCGCCTCCAGAAAACCTTCCGCGCGAGCCGAGGCGATGCCGATGCGCGGGAGGTCCGCGCTCTTCTCGAAGAGCAGGAACCGTGGCTCCCAGATGGGCCGGTACTTGGCGTTGGCCCGGTACAGCGACTCGATCTGCCACCACCGCGAGAAGAAGCTCAGCAGTGACCGCCACAGCCGCAGCACCGGGCCGGCGCCGAGGCGCCCCCCACGTTCGAAGACCGATCGGAACATGGCGAAGTTGAGTGAGACCTGGGTGATCCCGATCTCGCGGCCCCTGCGCAGGAGTTCGATCACCATGAACTCCATCAGCCCGTTCTCGGAGTCACGGTCGCGCCGCATGAGGTCGAGCGAGAGCCCGCGCGGCCCCCACGGCACGAAGGACAGCAGCGCCCGCAGCCGCCCCTCCGCGTCCGTGCACTCCAGCATCACGCAGCGCCCGTCCTCGGGATCCCCGAGCCGGCCGAGCGCCATGCTGAACCCGCGCTCGGTGGCCCCGTCCCGCCAGTCGTCCGCCCGCTTCAGCAGATACGCCAACTCGTCGGCGGGGATGTCCTCGTGACGCCGGATACGCACCGTGTACCCAGCCCGCTTCACCCGGTTGTAGGCCTGCCGCACGGTCCGCATGGCCCGCCCCTCCAGGGTGAACTCGGCGACCTCGACCAGCGCTTCGTCGCCCAGTTCGAGCGCGTCCAGGCCGTGCCGGGCGTACACCGTGCCGGCCTCCTCGCCGGCCCCCATCACCGCCGGGATCCACCCGTGCGCGCGGGCCTCGGCCAGCCACGGATCGATGGCGCCGGGCCACGCCTCGGGGTCGCCGATCGGGTCGCCGGAGGCCAGCGAGACACCGCCCACGACCCGGTAGGCGACGGCCGCCTTGCCGGTCGGCGACCACACCACGCTCTTCTCCCGGCGCAGCGCGAAGTAGCCGAGCGAGTCCCGCTCGCCCTGCCGCTCCAGCAGCTCGCGCAGCCGCTTCTCGTCGTCCTCGGTGAGCGGGTCGACGGCGCGCCGGGAGCGGAAGGCGGCGTAGAAGACGGCGAGGACCAGGGCCGTGCTGAGCACGTTGATGCCGACGTTCACCCAGTTCGGCGTCTCGATGCCGGGGAAGCGGGCCTCGCTCGCGGCGACCGACACCAGCCGGAAGGTGCCGTAGTGCCAGCGCTCCAGGAACGTCGAACGGGCCGCGTCCGACGCCTGGTTGGTGACCGTCACCAGCAGCGCGGCGAGCAGCGAGCAGGCCAGGGTGCCGCCGACCGCGACGGCGGCGGCGAGCCTCGGGTTGGACCGGTCGCCCTTCGCGTAGAACTCCCGCCGCCCGACCACGAGGGCGACGACGAAGGCGGCGGTGAGGGCCAGCGAGATCCAGTTCTGCGCGTGCCCGCGCATCTCCGGGAACGCCATCGCGAGGGAGAACAGCGCGAGGAAGGGTCCGGCCAGCGCGAGGTTCAGGATCCATGCGGCGCGCTTGCGGCGCCGCATGGTGATGGCCAGGAAGACGGTGAACACCCCGGACGCGAAGCCGGCGGTGAGCAGGTACGGGGTGAAGAAGTCCTCTTGGTTGTGCCGCCGCACGTCCTGTCCGAGGGAGACCCAGATCGCGCTCAGAAAGTTGACGAACGCGACGAGCCGCAGGTACCAGACGGCGAAAGCGGCGGCCCGCCGCGAGGCAATTCGGGCATCTCCCATGGAGAAGGATCATATGGGCGATGCCCTGACGAACCGTCCTTCTTTCGTCTGACGTGCGGTCGACTTTCGGCTCTTTGAGGCCTACTCGGTCTCTTCTTTCGCCAGTTCGCCGGAGACCTCCGGCTCACCGGACGCCTCGGCCCCCTCGACGGTCGCCGGCTCCTCCGGCTTCTCCGTCTCCTCGGGCTCCGCGGGCTTCTCCGGCAGTTCGGCGGCCAGCGCGGCCGCCGCCTGGACCAGGGGCAGCGCCAGCAGGGCTCCCGCGCCCTCGCCCACCGTCACCCCGTGTGCCAGCAGCGGTTCCAGTGCCATCCGGTCCAGGGCCTTCGCCTGGCCCGGCTCCCCGCTGTCGTGCGCGGCCAGCCACCAGTCCGGCGCCCGGAACGCGATCCGCTGGGCCACCAGCGCACAGGCGGCGGCCACCACCCCGTCCAGGATCACCGGCGTCTTGCGCACCGCGCTCTGGAGCAGGAAGCCCGTCATCGCGGTGAGGTCGGCCCCGCCCACGGTCGCCAGCAGCTGCAACTGCTCCCCGAGCACCGGCCGGGCCCGGCGCAGCGCGTCGCGGATCGCCGCGCACTTGCGCATCCACGCCAGGTCGTCGATCGCCAGGCCGCCCCGCCCGGTCACCACCGACGCGTCGGTCCCGCACAGCGCGGCGATCAGCACGCCCGCCGCCGTCGTCCCGCCCACGCTCACATCGCCGAGCACCACCAGATCCGTACCGGAGTCGGCCTCTTCGTCGGCCACCGCCATCCCGGCACGGAACGCGGCCTCCGCCTCCTCGGCGGTCAGCGCGTCCTCGATGTCGATCCGCCCGCTGCCGCGCCGCACCCGATGCCGTACGACCTCGTCCGGCAGCGTCTCGGGGTCGCAGTCCAGGGCCATGTCGACGACCCGCACCGGCACGCCCAGTCGGCGCGCCAGGACCGACACCGGCCGGCCGCCCTCCAGGACGTCCCGCACCAGCTGTCCGGCGCTGCCCGCGGGGCGCGCGGAGACGCCGAGTCCGGCCACTCCGTGGTCACCGGCGAAGAGCACGACCCGCGGCTGTCCGATCGGCCGCACCGGTACGGCGGACTGCGCCGCGGCCAGCCACTCACCCAGTTCGTCGAGGCGGCCCAGCGACCCGGGCGGCACGATCTGACGCTCCCGGCGGGCCTCGGCGTCGCGGCGCACTCCGCCGTCGGGGCGCTCGATCAGATCGGAGAAGTCGTCGAGATTAAGCGAGCTCATTCGCCGAACAGTACCGGCACCGATCGAACGGTTCCGCGCCACATGGGCACCACGCGCACGTGACGTCGTTGCTCCCAAGATCAAGACCCCATATGTTCCGCTTTGCAGCGGATTGTCATACGTCTTCGGGAGCCGCACATGTCACCACTCGCCGCACTCTCCCTACTCTCCGCACGTTCCGTCCGGTCCTTCCGCTCCGCCGGATCGGCTCTCACCGCCCTGCGCGCCCGGGCCGGCGTCCTACGCGCGCGTGCCGACGACCTCGACCGGCGCCGCCGTCACCGCTCAACCGCCCGCGCGCTGCTGCGAGTCGAGCCCGAACCCGAGAGCTGGCTGGACGTCGGCACCGGCGACGCGCAGTTCCCGGCGACGGCGAAGGAGCTGTTCCCCTACACGTCCTTCGACGGCATCGACCCCACCGCGCGCGTCCTGGCGGCCCGCGAGGAGGAGCGCGTCGAGGAGGCGTACGTGGGCGACCTGACGGACCCGCAGCTCACCCGAGCCCTGCGCGCCCGCTACGACGTGGTCACCCTCCTCCACCCCCCGACCCCCGACGAGGACCTCCGGGCGGCCCTCACCCTCCTGCGCCCCGGCGGCCTCCTCCTCCTGGAGACGCCCCGCCCCCGCGTGGACGCCCTGCGCACCGAACTGGAGTCCCAGGGCTGCGAGATCGTCCCGCCGAAGCCCCGCAGACTCCTCGACCGCCCGTTCCTCGACGGCTCCTTCCTCAACGGCCCGTTGTCGGACCGCCTCCGCCCCACCGCCCGAATCGTCGCCCGCCGGGCGCCCTCAGCCCCGTAGCACCAGCGCCTGGCCCGCCACCAGCAGCACCACCTGCTCGCACTCGCTCGCGAACGCGGCGTTCAGCCGGCCCAGCTCGTCCCGGTAGCGCCGTCCCGACGCGGTGGCCGGCACGATCCCCGAGCCGACCTCGTTCGAGACGGCGACCACGGTCCGCCTGCTCGCGCGCACCGCGTCCGTCAGCTCCCGCATCCGCTCGCGCAGCGCCCGTTCACCGCCGTCCGCCCATACGGCGTCGTCCCACGCCCCCACGGAGTCCATGGCGTCCGTCAGCCACAGGGACAGACAGTCGATGAGCAGCGGCGCGCCGTCGTCCTTCAGGAGGGGCACCAGGTCGCAGGTCTCGGTGGTCCGCCACGACCCCGGGCGGCGCTCCCGGTGCACGGCGACCCGGGACGCCCACTCGGTGTCCCCGCCGCGCGTGCCGCCGGTGGCCACGTAGAGCACGTCCGGAAAGGCCTCGAGCCGCCGCTCGGCCTCCACCGACTTCCCGGACCGGGCCCCACCGAGCACCAGCGTCCGCCGCGGTACGTCGGGCACGTCCTCGTACACCCCCACGGTCAGGGTCGTCCCGTCCGGCACGGCCCGCGCGCCCGCCGCGGCCAGCCGTCGCCGCAGCTCGGCGCCGGGCGGCACGTCATGGTCCAGATGGACGGCGACGACGTCCGTGGTCGGCCCCAGCGCCCCCACCGCCCGCAGCCTGGCGAGCGCGTCCGGCCGCCCCACGACATCGGCGAGCACCATGGCGTACGACTCCACGGCCCCGTTGCCGTCAAGGCCGGCCGGCGCGCCCCCCGGCGGCAGATACAGCAGCCGCTGTCCGTCCGGACCGGTCACCGCGTACCCGGTGCCCGGCGCGTCCATCGACACCGCCCGCACCCGATGCCCCGTCAGCAGCGCCAACTCCCGCCCGTCCGGCACCCGACCGGGCTGCGGCAGCCCCACCGGCACCTCGACGGCGGGCCCGTCGTGCGGATGCGACAACAGCACCTGCCGTACGCCGCTGAGCGAACGCCCGGCCCGCGCCGCCGCGAAGGCCGCACCCGGCGTCAGGTCCAGCAGCAACGTGCCGTCGATGAGCAGCGCGGTCGCCGCGCGCGCGTGCTCCCCGAGGGAGGTGGCGCAGGTCGCGCAGGAACAGTCGGGGCGGGGCAGACCCGCCGGGGCACCGGTGCCGAGCAGTGTTACTTCCACAGAAGTGATTTTCGCGTGTCTGCGCAGGTGTTGCCCGTCCGACTAGTCTGCACAGCAGGAGCCGGACCAAGATCCGGCTCTCGCTCTGCAGGTGCTCAGACACGGGAGGCGTACATGGCGGCATGGACGTGGCGGTTCGAGAAGACCGACGGGGCGGAGGTCCCGCCCGCGGTGCAGCCCGAGGAGTTCACCACGCAGGGGGACGCCGAGTCGTGGATCGGGGAGCACTGGAAGGCACTCCTCGAAGGCGGCGCGGACCAGGTGCGGCTGTTCGAGGACACCACGGAGATCTACGGTCCGATGAGCCTGCACGCCCAGGACGCGTAGGGGCTCCGCGGGACATGGACACAGGGGGGCGGCGTACCGGCCGCCCCCTCGGTCACTGTTCGCCCAGCGTCACGTCCGTCTTGTCCTCGTCTCCGTCACGTGTGTACGTCACGGTCGTCTTCTGACCGGGCCTGTCCTCGGCCAGTGCCTCCGAGAGTGACGTGATGGTGGTGATGTCCGTGTCACCCAGCCTGGTGATGATGTCGCCGGCCTCGATGCCCGCCTTGTCCGCGGCCCCGCCGCTCTTCACCTCGACGACGGCGACCCCGGCGGCCCGGTAGGTGCCGTCCACGACCGTACGGCCGGTGATGCCGAGCGCGGCCCGGCCCGAGTCGGTCACCTTGCCGTCCTTGATGATCTGGTCGGCGACCGTCTTCACCATCGAGGACGGGATCGCGAACCCGATACCCGGCGCCGCGCTGCCCCCGAGGTCGGGGTCGGTGGCCGCGAGGGTCGGGATGCCGATGACCTGCCCGTCGAGGTTGACGAGCGCGCCTCCGCTGTTGCCGGGGTTGATCGCGGCCGAGGTCTGCACCATGTTGGCGATGGTCGCGCCCGTACCCCCGCCGCTGCTGCCCTCGCTGACGGTCCGTCCGGTCGCCGAGACGATGCCCTGCGTCACGCTGGACGACAGCCCGAGCGGCGAGCCCATCGCCAGGACGATCTGCCCGACGTCGACCTTCGAGGAGTCGGCGAAGGAGGCCGCCTTGAGCCCGTCCGGCACCTTGTCCAGCTTCACCACGGCGAGGTCCTGCTCGGGGTAGGAGTACACGAGCTTGGCGCTGAGCACGTCCTCGCTGTTGGCGGTCGTCACCTTGAACGTCGTCTCGTCCCCGACGACGTGCGCGTTGGTGACGATGTGCCCCTGGTCGTCGTACACGACCCCGGAGCCCAGATCGCTGCTGGCCTGGATCTGCACCACCGACGGCAGAACGTCCTTGATCACCTTGAGGTAGTCGTTCTGGAGATCGTCGCCGGACGCGGGCGCGGCGACCTCGGCGGCCTGCGCGGCCTGCTCGGTCCGCGCCTTCGACGTCCCGCCCTCGCCCGCCGAACCGGACCCGGAACACCCGCTCAGCAGGGCGAGCGAACAGGACAGCACGGCGACGGGAGCGAGCAGCCGGACGGCACGGTTACGGGAAGCATCCATGCCCCGAGTGTCTCTTCGGGGTGATTGTCCGGCTTGCCCGGTTCACCCGAACGAGCTGACCGGTGCCCGCGCCGGGACCGGGCCCCGTGCCGTCAGCCGCGCACGCCGCACAGATGCAGCAGCGCCGCCACCCGCCGGTACGGATCCGTTCGCCCGGCCCGCTCCTCGGCCGCCAGCAGCGTCTCCACGTCGTCCGGCGCGAGCACCCCGTCGGCCGCCGTGTCCGTGAAGACCCGGACGCCGTACCAGGCGTGCAGCGGTGCCCCGATGCCCGCGAGCGTGGCCGTGAGGGTGTCCAGCCGGTCGGCACGCACGTCGAGTCCGAGCCGGTTCGTGTACGAGACGGTGTCGAAGGCGTCGAGGGCGCCGGCCCAGTCACCCGACAACCCCGGCCGCATCGCCAGGGCGTCGCCGTTGCGCACGAGCAGCGACAGCAGTCCGCCCGGCGCGAGCATCCGGGCCAGCCCCGCCAGCAGGGCGTCCGGATCACCGACGTACATGAGCACCCCGTGGCAGAGCACCACGTCGAAGCTGCCCGGCAGGAAGTGCACCCCCGTGTCCCGCCCGTCGCCCTGGACCAGGCGCACCCGTTCCCGGATGCCCTCCGGCTCGGCGGCGACGGCCTCGCGGGCCGCGGAGATCATCGTGGGGTCCTGCTCGACCCCGGTCACCTGATGTCCGGCCCGGGCCAGCCGCAGCGCCTGGGTGCCCTGGCCCATCCCCACGTCGAGCACGCGCAGCCGCTGCCCGACCGGGAACCGCCCGGTTATCTGAGCCTCTAGCTGCCGAGCGACAAGCTCCTGTCGTACGACATCCCGCAGCCCGCCCAGCTTGCTCAGCCAGGCATCCGCCGCGCCCCCGGAGAAGGAATCCGCGCTCAGGGCCGCTCTCCGCGCTTGACCTGCGGCTTCGGCAGCCGGAGACGGCGCATCTGGAGGGAGCGCATCAACGCGTAGGCGACGGCACCCCTGCGGTTCTGGTCCGGGAAGCGCTCGGCGAGCCGCTTCTTCAGCCGGAAGGCGTTGACGAACGCGTCGACCAGGATGAGCACGATCACGACCAGCCACAGCAGCAGCGCGATGCTCTGCAGCGCGCCCACGCGCACCATGCTCAGCACCAGGATGACCACGGCCATCGGCAGGAAGAACTCGGCCACGTTGAACCGCGAGTCGATCCAGTCGCGCGCGAACTTGCGCACCGGGCCCTTGTCCCGCGCGGGCAGGTAGCGCTCGTCGCCACTGGCCAGCGCCTGGCGCTGACGCTGCATCGCGGTACGCCGCTCCTCGCGCTGACGCTTGGAGGCGTCCTTGCGCGTCATCGACGTACTGGCGACGCTGCGGCGCTGGGACTGGGCCTCATTGCGCTTGGGCGTCGGGCGGCCCTTGGGGGCCTGCGGGTCACGGGTCTGCTTGGAGTCGGTCAGCGACGCCTTGTCGGCGGGCGCGGCCTTCTCTTCCTTGGCGCGGCTTCGGAACACAAAACCCAAGGGTAAGGGGTGGCCGGGGTTGGACCCCAGCCCGGCGGGGAACGATCCGGCAACACCAGTCGTCCTGTAAGGGACAGAGGGGACGTTGCACGTACTTCCGGCCCCGGGTCCTTGGCGGGTACCTCTTGGGTACTTCTCGGGGGTCACCCTGGGGGGACACCTACTCCCTACGCCGGAGCGGGAGCGAGCGCAGTCGTCCTTGGGGATGACCGCATCCGTCCCGGAACAGTGCGTCAATGGATGCAGGGCCCGTACTGTGGGTTCTGTCGCAGAGCTGGAGCTGGAGTCCGTCAGAAGGGGGCGCGCGAAGCCCATGAGCGGTGTCATGAAGCGTATGGGGATGATCTTCCGCGCGAAGGCGAACAAGGCCCTTGACCGGGCCGAGGACCCGCGCGAAACCCTCGATTACTCGTACCAGAAGCAGCTGGAGCTGCTTCAGAAGGTACGCAGGGGAGTGGCCGACGTCGCCACCTCCCGCAAGCGTCTGGAGCTCCAGCTCAACCAGCTGCAGTCGCAGTCCTCGAAGCTGGAGGACCAGGGCCGCAAGGCCCTCGCCCTCGGCCGCGAGGACCTGGCCCGCGAGGCGCTCTCGCGCCGGGCCGCGCTCCAGCAGCAGGTGACCGACCTGGAGACGCAGCACGCGACGCTCCAGGGCGAGGAGGAGAAGCTCACCCTTGCGGCCCAGCGCCTCCAGGCCAAGGTCGACGCCTTCCGTACGAAGAAGGAGACGATCAAGGCGACCTACACCGCCGCCCAGGCGCAGACCCGGATCGGCGAGGCCTTCTCCGGCATCTCCGAGGAGATGGGCGACGTCGGCATGGCCATCCAGCGCGCCGAGGACAAGACGGCCCAGCTCCAGGCCCGCGCCGGCGCCATCGACGAACTGCTCGCCTCGGGCGTCCTCGACGACCACTCCGGTCTGGCCAAGGACGACATCCAGAGCGAGCTGGACCGGCTCTCCGGTGGTACGGATGTAGAGCTGGAACTGCAGCGCATGAAGGCGGAACTGGCCGGCGGCCCGTCCTCGCAGCAGCAGGCGATCGAGGGCGGCAACGGCCAGTCGCAGGCCCAGCAGCAACCGCAGGACACCCCACGCTTCGACAAGCAGTGAGGGCCCACGCCTAGGAGGCCGACACATGGGCGACATGGTCGTACGGATCATGGGGGAGGGACAGGTGAGGCTGGCCGACAGCCACCTCACCGAACTCAACAAGCTGGACGACGAACTCCTGCGCGAGATGGAGAACGGCGACGGCCCCGGCTTCCGCCGCACCCTCCAGGCCCTCCTCGCCAAGGTCCGAGAACTGGGCACCCCGCTCCCGGACGCCTCCCTGGAACCCTCCGAACTGATCCTCCCGTCCCCGGACGCGACCTTGGAGGAAGTCCGGGACCTGCTGAGCGACGACGGCTTGATCCCGGGCTGAGCAGAAAGAAGCTGAGCAGAAAGAAGGGGCAAGGGGTGGGGCGGGCCCGCGGTTTTGTCCTTGAGCCCGTCCCGCGTCCGAGGACGGCTGTTCACTGCCCCGAACCCCCACCCACCCGGAGGGGGCGGCAGCTGAAGGAGACGGCGCCTCACGGATGCCGGTCCGCATCTCTCGGCTCGTGCGGTGTCCGAGGACGGCTAGGTGCCATCCCGAGCCCCCACCCACCCGGAGGGGGCGGCAGCTGAAGGAGACGGCATCTCCCGGATGCCGGTCCGCATCTCTCGGCTTGTCCGGTGTTCGAGGGCGGCTGTGTGCCATCCCGAACCCCCACCCGCCCGGAGGGGGCGGCGGCTGAAGGGGACGGCATCTCCCGGATGCCGGTCCGCATCTCTCGGCTTGTGCGGTGTTCGAGGGCGGCTGTGTGTCATCCCGAACCCCCACCCACCCGGAGGGGGCGGCAGCTGAAGGGGACGGCACTTCACGGATACCGGTCCGCGTCTTTCAGCCCGTCCGGCGTTTGAGGACGAGGCCGTTCAGGCCGAAGCGGGGGGCTGGGGGCGGCAGCCCCCAGGAACGCCCACGCCAATGCCCGAAACCGCACAGGAAACCGACAGTCGGCCCCCGTTCAAAGCCCCGCAGGGACGCCGTACTGTTCAGGACGTGAGCCGCACCCAAGACCGCGCCCGCCACCACCTGAAGGCGCACCCCCTCGCGCTGGACGCGGCCCTGGCGTTCGGCGTCCTGGTCTGCATGGTGGCCGGCTCATACGTCGACCCGCACGGAAAGCACGGCGTCGACTGGGGCATCCGCACCCCCGACGCCCTCTCCCTCGTCCTCATCGTCCTCGGCGCCCTCGCCCTGGTCTTCCGCCGCCGCGCCCCCCGGACGGTCCTCGCCCTCACCGGCACCGTCTCCCTGATCGAGTGCGTCGTCGGAGACCCCCGCGCCCCCGTCGCCATGGCAGCGGTCATCGCCCTCTACACCGTCGCGTACACCACCGACCGCGCCACCACCGTGCGCCTCGGCCTGCTGACGATGACCGTCCTGACCGGCGCCTCGATGCTGGCAGGACCCCTGCCCTGGTACGCCCAGGAGAACCTCGCGATCTTCGCCTGGACCGGCATCGGCGCCACCGCCGGAGACGCCGTCCGCAGCCGGCGCGCGGTCGTCCAGGCGATCCGGGACCGCGCCGAGCGAGCGGAACGCACCCGCGAGGAGGAGGCCCGCCGCCGCGTCGCCGAGGAGCGCCTGCGGATCGCCCGTGACCTGCACGACGTCGTCGCCCACCACATCGCCCTGGTCAACGTGCAGGCCGGAGTCGCCGCGCACGTGATGGACAAGCGGCCCGACCAGGCCAAGGAAGCCCTCGCCCACGTACGCGAGGCCAGCCGCTCCGCGCTCAACGAACTGCGCGCCACCGTCGGCCTGTTGCGTCAGTCCGGCGACCCCGAGGCCCCCACCGAACCGGCGCCGGGCCTGGACCGCCTCGACGAACTCGTCGGCACCTTCCGCAGCGCGGGACTGCGCGTCGAGGTCGCCCGCTCGGACCACGGCACCACCCTGCCCGCCGCCGTCGGCCTGGCCGCCTACCGCGTGGTCCAGGAGGCCCTCACCAACGTGCAGAAACACGCCGGTACGGAGGCGAAGGCGGAGGTCAGCGTCGTACGCGTGGGCCCGAACATCGAGATCACCGTCCTGGACAACGGCGCCGGGGAGGACGACGATCCGGAGAGCGGCGGCGGCCACGGACTGCTCGGCATGCGCGAACGCGTCACCGCCCTGCGCGGCACCCTGACCACCGGTCCCCGCTACGGCGGCGGCTTCCGCGTCCATGCGATCCTGCCGGTCAAGACCCGCTCACGCGCCTCGGGGGACCCCGTATGACGACCATCCGCGTCCTGCTCGCCGACGACCAGGCCCTGTTGCGCAGCGCCTTCCGGGTGCTCGTCGACTCGGAGCCCGACATGGAGGTCGTGGGCGAGGCGTCCGACGGCGCGGAGGCGGTACGGCTGGCCAAGCAGGAGCGGGCCGACGTCGTGCTGATGGACATCCGGATGCCCGGCACCGACGGCCTCGCGGCCACCCGCATGATCAGCGCCGACCCCTCCCTCGCGCACGTCCGGGTCGTCATCCTGACCACCTTCGAGGTCGACGACTACGTCGTGCAGTCGCTGCGCGCCGGCGCCTCCGGGTTCCTCGGCAAGGGCAGCGAACCCGACGAGCTCCTCTCCGCCATCCGCGTCGCGGCCGGCGGCGAGGCACTGCTCTCCCCGGCCGCCACCAAGGGCCTGATCGCCCGCTTCCTCGCCCAGGGCGGCGCGGCCGACGACGGCCGCGACCCGGCCCGCGCAGAGCGGCTCGACGCGCTCACCGTGCGGGAGCGCGAGGTGCTGGTCCAGGTCGCCGGCGGACTCTCCAACGACGAGATCGCCGAGCGCCTGGAGGTCAGCCCGCTCACGGTGAAGACCCACGTCAACCGGGCCATGGCCAAGCTCGGCGCCCGCGACCGGGCCCAACTGGTCGTGATCGCCTACGAGTCGGGGCTGGTACGTCCAAGGGTGGAGTGAACTCCACCGGCCGTACTGCGGCCGGAGTATGCGCCGGATAAGGAACGGGACCTGGGAGCTAGGAATCGGGGCTCCCCGATGGCTCAGGGTGAGAGGGCGGACGCTCACCTGTGCATCCGCTGTCGACTCCTGCCCTTCTGACCCTCCCAGAAGGCTCCCTCCCCTCCCGGAAGTGAGAACCCTCACCCATGTCCTGGCTGTCCCGATTCAGCCTCGCGCAACGGGCCCTGATAGGTCTGATGTCCATCATCGTGCTCGCCTTCGGAGCGATCGCGATACCGCAGCTCAAGCAGCAACTGCTGCCCTCCATCGAACTGCCCATGGTGTCCGTGATCGCCCCCTACCAGGGCGCCGCACCCGACGTCGTCGAGAAGCAGGTCGTCGAGCCGATCGAGGACAACCTCGAAGCCGTCGACAGCATCACCGGCGTCACCTCCACGGCGAGCGAGGGCAACGCCGTGATCATGGCCTCCTTCGACTACGGCAACGACACCAAGCAACTCGTCGCCGACGTCCAGCAGGCCGTCAACCGGGCCCGCGTCCAGCTCCCGGACGACGTCGACCCGCAGGTCGTCGCCGGCTCCACGGACGACATCCCGACGGTCGTCCTCGCCGTCACCTCCGAGCAGGACCAGCAGGCCCTCGCCGACCGGCTCGACCGGACCGTCGTACCGGATCTGGAGGGCATCGACGGCGTCCGCCAGGTCACCGTCGACGGGGTGCGGGACCTCCAGGTCACCGTCACGCCCGACGACGCGAAGCTGGCGCGGGCGGGCCTCACCACCCTCGCCCTCGGCCAGGCCCTCCAGGCGGGCGGCGCGACCGTCCCGGCCGGTTCCTTCGACGAGGACGGCGCCAACCGCACCGTCCAGGTGGGCGGCGGCTTCACCTCGTTGACGCAGATCCAGGACCTGATGGTCACGGGCCAGGGCGGCGGCAAGCCGGTGCGCCTCGGAGACGTGGCCACCGTCGAGCAGCGGCAGGCCACCGCCGACTCCATCACCCGCACCGACGGCAGGCCGAGCCTCGCGGTGTCGGTCACCATGGACCACGACGGCAGCGCGGTCGCCATCTCCGACGCGGTCGAGGACAAGCTGCCCGGCCTGCGCAAGGACGTCGGCTCCGGCGCGAGCATCACGGTCGTCAGCGACCAGGGCCCGGCGGTCTCGAAGTCCATCAGCGGCCTGACCACCGAGGGCGCGCTCGGCCTGCTCTTCGCGATCCTGGTCATCCTGGTGTTCCTGGCCTCGGTCCGCTCGACCCTGGTCACCGCGGTGAGCATCCCGCTCTCGGTCGTGCTCGCGCTGATCGTCCTGTGGACGCGCGACCTGTCCCTCAACATGCTGACGCTGGGCGCGCTGACCATCGCCATCGGCCGGGTCGTCGACGACTCGATCGTGGTCCTGGAGAACATCAAACGGCACCTCGGCTACGGCGAGGAGCGCGAGGAGGCCATCCTCAAGGCGGTCCGCGAGGTGGCCGGCGCGGTCACCTCCTCGACCCTCACCACCGTCGCCGTCTTCCTGCCGATCGGGCTGGTCGGCGGCATGGTGGGCGAGCTGTTCGGCTCGTTCAGCCTGACGGTGACGGCGGCCCTGCTGGCCTCGCTGCTGGTGTCGCTGACGGTCGTACCGGTCCTGTCGTACTGGTTCCTGCGCGCCCCCAAGGGCACACCGGGCGACGCCGAACAGGCCCGCCGGCTGGCCGAGGAGAAGGAGGCGAAGAGCCGCCTCCAGCGGATCTACGTCCCCGTCCTGCGCTTCGCGACCCGTCGCCGCCTCACCAGCGTGCTGCTCGCGGCCGTGGTCCTGATCGGCACGTTCGGCATGGCGCCGCTGCTGAAGACGAACTTCTTCGACCAGGGCGAACAGGAAGTCCTCACCGTCAAGCAGGAGTTGGAGCCCGGCACCAGCCTGGCGGCCACCGACGCGCAGGCCAGGAAGGTCGAGCAGCTGCTCGGCGCCACCAAGGGCGTCAAGGACTACCAGGTCACCATCGGCTCGTCCGGCTTCATGGCGGCCTTCGGCGGCGGCACGGACACCAACCAGGCCTCGTACCAGGTGATGCTGGAGGACTCGGCGTCCTACGAGGACGTGCAGGACGGCATCGAGTCCGGCCTGAAGAAGCTGACCGGCATCGGCACCACCACCGTCTCCGCCGGTGACGGCTTCGGCAACCAGGACCTGAGCGTGGTCGTGAAGGCGGCCGACGGGAACGTGCTGCGTACGGCGGCCGAGCAGGTCCGCAAGGCCGTGGCGGGGCTCGACGACGTCACCGACGTCAGCAGCGATCTGTCGCAGAGCGTGCCGCGCATCTCGGTCAAGGCCAACTCCAAGGCGGCGGCGGCCGGTTACAACGACCAGACGCTCGGCGCGGCGGTCACCGAGGCGGTCAAGGGCACCACGGCCGCCAAGGCGACCCTGGACGACACCGAGCGCGACGTCGTCATCAAGTCGGCCAGGCCGGCGGCGACTCTTGCCCAGTTGAGGAATCTCAAGCTCGGTCCGGTGAAGCTGGGCGACATCGCCACGGTGAAGCTGGTCGACGGACCGGTCTCGATGACCCGGATCGACGGCCAGCGCGCGGCGACCATCAGCGCGCGGCCGACCGGCGACAACACGGGCGCGGTGAGCGGCAAGCTGGGGACCGAGATCGACGCCCTGAAGCTGCCGGCCGGCGCCACCGCCGAGATCGGCGGGGTCAGTTCGGACCAGGACGACGCGTTCAAGAACCTGGCCCTGGCGATGCTGGCGGCGATCGCGATCGTCTTCATGCTGCTGGTCGCGACCTTCCGCTCGCTCGTCCAGCCGCTGATCCTGCTGGTCTCCATCCCGTTCGCGGCGACCGGCGCGATCGGCCTGCTGATCGTCACCGGCACCCCGATGGGTGTCCCCGCGATGATCGGCATGCTGATGCTGATCGGCATCGTGGTGACCAACGCGATCGTGCTGATCGACCTGATCAACCAGTACCGCAAGCAGGGGTACGGCGTCGTCGAGGCAGTGGTCGAGGGCGGCCGGCACCGCCTGCGGCCCATCCTCATGACGGCCCTGGCGACGATCTTCGCCCTGCTCCCGATGGCCCTGGGCGTCACCGGCGAGGGCGGCTTCATCGCGCAGCCGCTGGCGGTGGTCGTCATCGGCGGCCTGATCACGTCGACCCTGCTCACCCTGCTCCTGGTGCCGACGCTCTACGCGATGCTCGAACTCCGCAAGGAGCGCCGGGCGTCGAAGCGCGCGGCGAAGCAGACGAGGAGGACCGAGCCGCCGGCCCGGCGATCCGCCTCGGACGAACCGGAGCCGGAGCCCGCGGGAGTGTGACGGCCGAGGCGGCCGGGCCCCGGACCAGGACGGTCCGGGCCCGGCCGTCGGCGTTACCCCGTTGGGTATCTTGTGGCTCGACCTGCTTGACGGTGAAGGGGATCCCGGCGGTGCCACTGCACAAGGACGATCCGAAGTCGGTCGGCGGATACCGACTGGTGGACCGCTTCGGAGTCGGCGGCATGGGCGTCGTCTACTGGGGCCGGTCCCGCTCGGGCCGTGACGTCGCCGTGAAGGTCGTGCACGCCCAGTACGCCGAGGACCCGGTCTTCCGCGCCCGGTTCCGCCAGGAGATCGAGGCCGTCCGCAAGGTGAGCGGCGCCTTCACCGCACCGGTGGTGGATGCCGACCCGGAGGCGGTACGGCCCTGGATGGCGACCCAGTACGTCCCCGGGAACTCCCTCGCCGAGCGGATCCGCGACCACGGCGCACTGAAGGGCACCGAACTGCGCCGTCTGGCCCTGGGGCTGGTCGAGGCGTTGCGGGACATCCACCGCGCCGGGGTGGTGCACCGGGATCTGAAGCCCGCCAACGTCCTGATGTCCGAGGACGGCCCCCGCGTCATCGACTTCGGCATCTCCCGCGCGGTGGAGAACCACAACACCCTCACCGAGACCGGCCAGATGATCGGCACCCCGCCCTTCATGTCCCCGGAGCAGTTCACCGACGCCCGTACGGTGGGCCCCTCCTCGGACGTCTTCTCGCTCGGGGCGCTGCTGGTGTACACCGTCACCGGACGCGGTCCCTTCGACGCCGACAGCCCCTATCTGACGGCCTACCGGGTGGTCCACAACGAGCCCGTACTGGACGGGCTGCCGCTGCCGTTGCGCGCGGTCCTGGAGCGCTGCCTGGCCAAGGAGGCCAAGGACCGGCCCGAACTCGACGAGCTGGAACGGGAGTTCGCGGACGCCCTGCCCGAGGCGGACCCCGGCGACCCGGTCACGCTGACGCTGCGCACGGACCGGCTGCGCACCGTGGGGGAGACCACCTCCGGAGCCGACCCGGGGGACGTGACCAAGCCCCCCGGGCCCGGCCGCCGTACCGGCGGGTGGCGTCGTCGCCTCCGCCCGCTGCTGGTGGTCGGCACGGTCTGCGCGACGGCCCTGGGCCTGCTCGGGTACGTGTGGCTCGGCCCGGGATTCTCGGACAGTCCTCCGGCGCCGGCCTCCGCCGGCTCCCCGGATTCCCGGTGGGCGGCGGTGCCCACCGGCTTCGGCACCTGGCAGTCGACGGTGTTCAGGACGGCACCGCGAGGCGCGGCCGAGGCGCTGGGGAAGGAGAGCGGCGACCCGACCGACGCCACCTGCGCCAGGTACGAGGACGCGGTCTACTGCGCGGGCAACGACATCCTTCCGGTCCGGCTGGACGGCCGTACCGGCAAGACGGTCTGGCGCTCCTCCCTCGCGTCCACCGAACCCGGCGCGGAGCTGAACTCCTTCACGCTCCTCGGCGTGCGGGACGACGTGATGCTGGTCCGGCAGGCCGTGTACATCGGGACCTCCGGGAACTCGACGGTCACCGTCGTCGCTCTCGACACGGACAGCGGCGAGCGGCTGTGGTCCCGCGAGGTGCGCGACGAGACCGTCGACCTGGGCGTGTCCGGCGAGCTCGCCCTGACCCCCGAGGGCCGGCGGGTGACGGCCCGTTCCCCGCGCACCGGCGCCGAGCGCTGGACCGTGGAGCTGCCCGCCGACAACTACTGCCAGCTCCTGACGTACGGCTCAGGCCTGTACGCGCACTGCTTCCCGGGGGACGAGAGCCGGCCCGCCGAGCTCCTGGAGCTGGACCAGGCCGACGGCTCGGTGGTCCGGCGGGTGGAGACCCCGTACACGACCGGTCTGCTCGGCACCGTCGACGGCAAGCCGGTCCTCGCGGTCGGCACCACGGGTCCGACGCGCCCCGAGGAGCTGACGTTCGGCAAGATCTGGCTGGCCGACCCGGACACCGGCGCCGGCACCACGGTGAAACTGACGAAGACGTACGAGGGCGCGGTGACGCTGGCCGCCGGCACGCTGTGGATCACCGGGGCCAACGGCCTGGTGACCGCCGTGTCCCCGCTGACCGGCAAACAGCTGTGGCAGACCCGCACCGGCGCCGAGGGCTCGGGCCGGCCCACGTACGACGCCCGCACCCGCACCCTGTATCTGGCCAGCACCAGCGGCCGGGTCGCGGCCCTCGACGCCCGCAGGGGCACGCTGCTGTGGGAGACGGGCGCCCACGCCGAGCAGCTCGCCAGCGGCGAGGTGATCAAGTCCGCGGTGCTGCCGTACGGCGGTGCGCTGATCGTGATCACCCCGGACGGCACCGTCTTCAGCCTCGACCCGGCCCACCCCCAACGGAAGCCCGTGACGGAGTGAGCCGGGCCGAGTGAGCGGGGTCGGGTGAGCCGGGCCGGACGCAGACCTACGGCAGCGCCAGCATCCGCTCCAGCGCCAGCTTCGCGAACGCCTCGGTCTCCTTGTCGATCTCGATCCGGTTGACCAGCTTGCCCTCGGCCAGGGACTCCAGGGTCCAGACCAGGTGGGGGAGGTCGATGCGGTTCATGGTCGAGCAGAAGCAGACCGTCTTGTCGAGGAAGACGATCTCCTTGCCCTCGGGCGCGAACCGGTTCGCGAGCCGGCGCACGAGATTGAGTTCCGTACCGATGGCCCACTTCGAACCGGCCGGGGCCGCCTCGAGCGCCTTGATGATGTACTCCGTCGAGCCGACGTAGTCCGCCGCGGAGACGACCTCGTGCTTGCACTCGGGGTGCACCAGGACGTTGACCCCGGGTATGCGGGCACGCACGTCCTCGACCGACTCCAGCGAGAAACGGCCGTGCACCGAGCAGTGGCCGCGCCACAGGATCATCTTCGCGGCGCGCAGCTGCTCAACGGTCAGGCCCCCGTTGGGCTTGTGCGGGTTGTAGAGGACACAGTCCTCGAGCGTCATCCCCATGTCCCGCACGGCGGTGTTGCGGCCCAGGTGCTGATCGGGCAGGAACAGGACCTTCTCGCCCTGCTCGAAGGCCCACTCAAGGGCCCGCTCGGCGTTCGAGGAGGTGCAGATCGTGCCGCCGTGCTTGCCGGTGAACGCCTTGATGTCGGCGGAGGAGTTCATGTACGAGACGGGCACTACCTGCTCGGCGACGCCGGCCTCGGTCAGCACGTCCCAGCACTCGGCGACCTGCTCGGCGGTGGCCATGTCGGCCATCGAGCAGCCGGCCGCGAGGTCCGGGAGCACGACCTTCTGGTCGTCGGAGGTCAGGATGTCCGCGGACTCCGCCATGAAGTGCACACCGCAGAACACGATGTACTCCGCCTCCGGGCGCGCGGCCGCGTCCCGGGCCAGCTTGAACGAGTCACCCGTGACGTCGGCGAACTGGATGACCTCGTCGCGCTGGTAGTGGTGGCCGAGCACGAAGACCTTGTCGCCGAGCTTCTCCTTGGCCGCGCGGGCCCGCTCGACCAGGTCGGGGTCGGACGGCGAGGGCAGGTCACCGGGACACTCGACGCCCCGCTCGCTCTTCGGGTCGGCCTCGCGGCCGAGCAGCAGCAGGGCGAGGGGCGTCGGCTGTACGTCGAGCTCCTGGGTCTGGGCGGTGGTCACGACACGCACCCTTTCTGTTCTGCGGGCTGTCCTGAAAAGACGGACCTTCTCGTCGAATTGACGTTATCTATCATAACTGCTTCACGTCAGTTTGACGATGCCCATAGCGTCGATGTGACATCAATCCCGGCGGGCGCTTGGTACGCACTCGGTGCACGCTCGGGGAGGGACCTTGCGGGCATGTGCGAGCATGGTTGGTGGAACAGAAGAGGAACGGGCGAAAAGAACGCCACCCGGCCCGGAATGAATCCGCGGCCCTGCCGGTTGCAATTGTCGGCAAGCAGTCTCCGTACAACCCGGGAGAGATGTAGATGTCCGTATCGGACGAGACCAGCACCGTCACCGACGGCATCATCCTGTCCGACGCCGCCGCGGCGAAGGTCAAGGCCCTGCTCGACCAGGAAGGCCGCGACGACCTCGCGCTGCGCGTCGCCGTTCAGCCCGGCGGCTGCTCCGGCCTGCGCTACCAGCTCTTCTTCGACGAGCGCTCCCTCGACGGCGATGTCGTCAAGGACTTCGGTGGCGTCAAGGTCGTCACCGACCGCATGAGCGCCCCGTACCTGGGCGGCGCCTCCGTCGACTTCGTGGACACCATCGAGAAGCAGGGCTTCACGATCGACAACCCGAACGCGACGGGCTCCTGCGCCTGCGGCGACTCCTTCAGCTAAACCCGAAGTCGTCCAGCCGAGCCTGGAACAGTTCAGCCAAGCCTGAGATCCGGGAGACCGGACACGACGAAGGCGGCGGCCCCCTCCGACCGGGCCGCCGCCTTCGTCGTGTCCGGTGAACGGACGGACGACGTGCCGCCGTAACTACTGCGCCATGGACGCCTGCGGCAGCCGCGCGCCCGCCTTCTCCACCGGGATCCCCTTGCCGTCCGACCCCACGACCTCGCGGGCACCGACCGGTTCGTCCAGTTGGACCGTCTGCTGGTACTCCTTGGCGATCATGATGCAGACCTTGTTCTTCCAGGGCGTCTCGGTCACCGTCGCGGTCACCTCGTCCCCGCTCTCGCTCGCCGTCGCCTTGTAGTCGGCGCACACCCCGCCGTAGAAGGTCACGGTCAGCTCCCGCCCGTCGGTCGAGTAGCCCTCCACCTTGACGTTCCGCGTCTCCGTGGACGAGGTCGGCTCGTCACCGCCCGGCGTGGACGCCGTCGGGCTGGGCGCACCGCTCGGCGTGGCCGAGGGCGAGGGCGAGGCCAGATACTTCGGGTCCACCGCCGGATACGTCACCCGGAAACCGTCCGTCGCCCCGGCCGACCGCACCTGGAACAGCCACGACGGCACCAGCGTCTGCCGCCCGTCCACGGACCGCGCGGCCAGCCCGAACACCGCGTCACCGACGGTCACCGTCTCCCGCGTGGGCTCAGCCGTCGACGACCCGCAGGGCGCTTCGAGCCGGTCCTTCAGCGGTACGGCACTGGCGCAGCCGCCGATGCCCATGCGGTGGTCGGTCGTCGGCGCCGAGTTCATCAGGGCCAGCGTCTTCTTCGCGCTCAGCACGGGATAGGTGTCGCCCTTCACCGGCGCCTTCAACCGGCCGGTGCCGCCGACCACTTCACCCTGCGCGCTCACCGTGAGACCGGTCGTCCAGCCGTAGGTGGGCAGCCCGCCGACGGTCGGTTCGGCGTTCACGGCCCGCTGGGCGCCCATGACCTGACTGGCGTCCACCTTCGCGTCGTCCTGACCGATCGCCTTCAGGATCGGCGCGGCCGCCTTCTTCGCCGCGGCCTCGCTCACCGTGTCGCCGGCCGGGTTCGCGGGATCCTGCGGGCACACGGTCATGCTCTTGCAGTTGTCGGTGCCGGCCGCGAACCGGTGGAAGGTCCAAGTGCCCGGCGCCGCCTTGTCGACCACCAGGCTCGGCCCCCCACCGTCCTGGTCCGGCCCGACCTGCCAGGACCGCCCCTGCACCACCGGCGTCCCCTCCACCCCGAGCGCCTTCGCCAGCCGGGCCACCTCGTCCTTGGTGACCTGGCCCGTCGCCCGGTACACGGGCGCCGAGTCCGGCCCGTCGGGAAGGCTGCCGTCGACCTTGTACGTCACGCCGTACGGATTCGGCTCCCCGGGCGCGATCCCGTTCGAACCGCCCTCGGAGTAGCCGTCGAGCACGAGCTGCGGGGGAGTACCGGTCCCTCCCGTTCCGGCCCCCGCATCTCCACCGTCTCCTCCGGAGGCCGTGGCGGCGAGATACGCCCCACCGCCACCGACGAGCAGGACAGCGGCGGCGACGGAGGCGACGAGAACGCGGGGACGGCGTCGGTTCGGCTGAGGGGCCTCGGCCTCGGATTCGTGCGGGCCGGGGACTTCGGCGGAGACGGGGGCGGCTTCTTCATCGGCGTCGGTGTCGGCGTCGGTGTCGCCGGGATCGGCTTCATCGGCGTCGGCGTCACCAGCGTCGGGGGTTTCCTCGAGGGCGGGAGCGTGTGCGTCGGCCGGGGCCTCGGCGGTCACGGCGTCGCCGACTTCCGCGCCGGGAGCCTCGGACTCGGTGTCCTCCTCGTCACGGGCGCCCGTTTCCTCGACACCGGAAGCCTCGGCAGGCGTTTCCTCGGTACCGGCAGCCTTCGCGGCGTCGTCGGACGCTTCGGCTTCCGCTCCCTTTGCCGCCTCACCGCCGGAGGCAGGGGTGTCGTCATCGGGTCGCTCGGTGTTCACCGCATCGCTCCTTCGGCTGCGCAACTGTCCCTTGACCCTGACCCGGCCCTGCCGAAGCGGCCGGTTGGAGGGTCGTATCCCGCATCCCCTTTAAGGGGGACGGCGATGGGACGCGCCGGGGGAGCGCGCGGTTCCCTGCAATGCGCCGATACGAACGATCGAGCTGGTTTCAGTCGCCGTAGTCCGACATTTCATCCAGCAGCCGAGCCGACCTCGAGGGCACCGTCACACCGTGGATCAGCGACGGCGACACCGGCAGCGCGACGATCCGGACGGGCGCCGTCCAGTGCGGCGCCATCCTGGCGCAGTCGCCGCGCAGCGACGCGAGGTCGCCTTCCAGATCGGCCGGAGCGGGCGCGTGGACCTTGAGGTTCGTCATAGCGGAACGGTAGGCACGGTTCCGCCCGCGAAGAAAGATCTACTATCGGGTAGTTTTGGCGGCTTCAGAGCCCGGCTACGACCCGGTAGCGTGAACTGTCAATCTGTCTCCCCACAGGAGAGTCCCCGCCGTGCGCATCGCAGTCACCGGCTCCATCGCCACAGACCACCTCATGACCTTCCCCGGCCGCTTCGCCGACCAGCTCGTCGCGGACCAGTTGCACACGGTCTCGCTCTCCTTCCTGGTCGACAACCTCGACGTACGCCGGGGCGGCGTCGGCGCGAACATCGCGTTCGGCATGGGCCAGCTGGGCACCAGGCCGATCCTCGTCGGCGCGGCCGGCTTCGACTTCGACGAGTACCGCGGCTGGCTGGAGCGGCACGGCGTCGACACGGACTCGGTGCGGATCTCCGAGACCCTGCACACCGCCCGCTTCGTGTGCACCACCGACTCCGACCACAACCAGATCGGCTCCTTCTACACGGGTGCGATGAGCGAGGCCCGGCTGATCGAGCTCAAGGCTGTCGCGGACCGGGTCGGCGGTCTCGACCTGGTGCTGATCGGCGCGGACGACCCGGAGGGCATGCTCCGGCACACCGAGGAGTGCCGGTCCCGTTCCATTCCCTTCGCGGCGGACTTCTCCCAGCAGATCGCCCGGATGAACGGCGACGAGATCCGGATCCTGCTGGACGGGGCGACGTACCTCTTCTCCAACGAGTACGAGAAGGGGCTCATCGAGTCCAAGACCGGCTGGAGCGACGCGGAGATCCTGGCGAAGGTCGGGACGCGGGTGACGACGCTCGGTTCGCGGGGTGTTCGGATCGAGCGGGTGGGTGAGAACCCGATCGAGGTCGGTTGCGCGGAGGAGGAGCGGAAGGCTGACCCGACGGGTGTCGGCGACGCGTTCCGCGCGGGGTTCCTCTCCGGTCTTGCCTGGGGTGTCTCTCTGGAGCGTGCCGCGCAGGTCGGTTGCATGCTGGCGACTCTCGTCATCGAGACGGTGGGTACGCAGGAGTACCAGCTGCGGCGGGGGCACTTCATGGACCGCTTCACCAAGGCTTACGGGCACGATGCTGCGGCCGAGGTTCAGGGGCATCTGGGCTGACCTACGAGACCCGGCGGACCAGGTACGCACAGCCCTGATCCGCCGGTTCCTCGCCCACGTACTCCTGCCCCCGCATCTCGCACCATGCCGGGATGTCCAGGCGGGCCGCCTCGTCGTCGGACAGGACTCGGATCGTGCCGCCCACCGGGACCTGGCCGATGACCTTGGCGAGTTCGATGACGGGGATGGGGCAGCGTTTGCCGAGGGCGTCCACGACGAGGGCGTCCTCGGTGGTGACGGTGGTCGGCAGTGTGGAGCCCAGTTTCTCCCGCACCGCCGCCACCGCCCCGGGGAGCACCTCCAGGAAGCGCTCGACGTCCGCCTCCGCGGTCCCGGCGGGCAGCGAAACCCTCACATTGCCCTCACTCAGCACCCCCATCGCCTTGAGCACATGGCTCGGCGTCAGGGTGCTGCTCGTGCAGGACGAGCCGGACGAGACCGAGAAGCCCGCCCGGTCCAGTTCGTGCAGGAGTGTCTCTCCGTCGACATAGAGACAGGAGAAGGTGACGATCCCGGGCAGTCGCCGGGCCGGATCCCCGACCACCTCCACGTCCGGTACCAGCCGCGGCACCCGGGTCCGGATCCTCTCCGTCAACTCCCGCAGCCGTACCGCCTCCTGGGCCGCCTCCGCGCGCACCGCCCGCAGTGAGGCCGCCGCCGCGACGATCGCGGGCAGGTTCTCGAAGCCGGCCGCCCGTCCCGACTCCCGCTCGTCCACGGGCCCTTGCGGCGCGAACCGCACCCCTTTCCGTACGGCGAGCAGCCCGACCCCCGCCGGCCCGCCCCACTTGTGCGCACTCGCCGCCAGCAACGACCAGTCACCCTCGACCGGCCCCCACCCGAGCGACTGCGCCGCGTCCACCAGCAACGGCACCCCGGCCGCCCGGCACACCTCGGCCACCGCCCCCACGGGCTGCTCGGTGCCCACCTCGTGATTGGCCGACTGGAGACAGGCCAGCGCGGTGTCCGACCGGAGGGCACGCTCGTAGGCCTCCGCGGTCACCGCGCCCGTACGGTCCACCGCGATCTGCGTGACCGTTCCACCACCGGCCTCATGCACGTCGGCCGAATGGAGTACGGAGGAATGTTCGACAGCTGACACGATCAGGTGACCCCCGACGCGTCGCCGCCCTGCCAACACGCCCGCGATTCCGGTGTGTACGGCTCGTGTGCCGGAGGATGTGAAGACCAGTTCGTCGGCCCGACACCCCACGGCTTCGGCAGCGGCTTCCCGAGCCGCGTCCAACAGCAGCCGAGCCCGCCGTCCTTCCCGGTACAAACGTCCGGGGTCGGCCCACCCTTCGTCCAGAGACGCCAACAGCGCCTGACGCGCTACGGGATGGAGCGGAGCACTGGAAGCGACATCGAAGTAAGTCACCGGTCAACGCTATGCCCTCAGGGGCGCGGGGAACTGCGCGACCAGCCCCCACGCACCCGCAGCCGCCAATCCAGCGAACCCCCAACCGAGTAGGCCCCCCTCCCCGCGAACCCCCGGAGGGCGTCGGCTAGGGTTTGGTCCGCATAAACATCCAAACCCCTGCCCGACGCAGGACGGCGACCGACCACCGAGAAGGCCAGGCCGCAGCCATACCGCGCGGGCGAGACTCTCGGGAAGGCGCTACGTGAGTCCCAACGGCTCCGACCGCTCGCCGCGGCGCCCGATGCGGCGGAAGCTGCTGCAGGCAATGACCGCGGGCCTGGTCCTGGCGACCGCCACCGGTTGCACATACAAGGACTTCCCCCGCCTTGGTATGCCCACCCCGACCACGGAAGAGGCTCCGCGGATCCTCTCCCTGTGGCAGGGGTCCTGGGCCGCCGCGCTGGCCACCGGCGTGTTGGTGTGGGGCCTGATCATCTGGAGCACGATCTTCCACCGGCGCAGCCGCACCAAGATCGAAGTGCCTCCGCAGACCCGGTACAACATGCCGATCGAGGCGCTGTACACGGTCGTTCCGCTCGTCATCGTCTCGGTGCTCTTCTACTTCACCGCGCGCGACGAGACGAAGATCCTCAGCCTCGACAAGAAGCCGGACGTCACGGTGAACGTCGTCGGCTTCCAGTGGAGCTGGGGCTTCAACTACATCGAGCCCGTCGAGGGTTCCACAGGTGACGCGAAGACAGACGCGAACCTGGCCGCCATCCCGAACCGTTTCAAGGACGACTTCCCGGCGAACGCCGGTGGTGTCTACGACGTCGGTACGCCTGGCACACGGAACCCGCAGACCAACAACCCGGGCCCGACGCTGTGGCTCCCGAAGGGGGAGACCGTCCGCTTCGTCCTCACGTCGCGTGACGTCATCCACTCCTTCTGGGTGGTGCCGTTCCTGATGAAGATGGACGTCATCCCGGGCCACACCAACTCCTTCCAGGTGACCCCCAACAAGGAGGGCACCTTCCTGGGCAAGTGCGCCGAGCTGTGCGGCGTCGACCACTCGCGGATGCTGTTCAACGTGAAGGTCGTCTCCCCCGAGCGGTACGAGCAGCACCTCAAGGACCTCGCCAAGAAGGGGCAGACCGGTTACGTTCCCGCCGGCATCGCGCAGACGGGTCACGAGAAGAACCGGGAGACGACAAACCTGTGAGCATCCTCAACGAACCCCAGGGTGCCGCGGCGGCTGAAGGCGGTTACGCCGACGAGCTACCGGTCCGGCGCAAGCAGCCCGGAAACGTGGTCATCAAGTGGCTGACCACCACGGACCACAAGACCATCGGAACGCTGTACCTCGTCACGTCGTTCGCGTTCTTCCTGATCGGCGGCGTGATGGCGCTGCTGATGCGCGCCGAGCTCGCCCGTCCTGGTCTGCAGATCATGTCGAA
>NZ_JBIVKB010000026.1:0-124431 GCF_044750545.1 Streptomyces sp. NPDC088794
GCCGGACGGGCTGGGTAACTCAGCCCCTCCGGCGTTTGAGGAGCGGGGTCTGGGGCGGAGCCCCAGGATGGGACGGGTAGGGGCGGCGGGGGCGAGTCTCAGTGGTGTACCGACTCCGACAGTTCCGGCACGTGGGACGCGACCACGCGTTCCCGCCCCGGTACCGCCCGCCGCCGGTCGACCACGTACGCGACCCCCGCGACTCCCAGCCCCAGCACGGCAAGTCCCGCGCCCACGACCGCCGGAGACGTCACACCGAACCCGGCGGCAAGAGCGAGCCCCCCGATCCACGCACCCCCGGCGTTCGCCAGGTTGAACGCCGCCTGGTTCGCCGAGGACGCCAGTGACGGGGCCGAGGACGCCTTCTCCATCACCATCAGCAGCAGGGGCGAACTGGTCACGAACGCCGCCGTGCCGAGCAGGACCACCGCGAGCGGCGCGCTCCACGCCGTTCCCATCAGTACTGGGAAGAGCGCGAGGACGATCGCCAGAGAGACCAGGCCGCCGAACAACGTGCCCCGCATCGACCGGTCCGCCAGGCGTCCGCCCAGCAGGTTGCCCGCCGTCGCGCCGACACCGAACAGGGCCAGCAGCAACGTCACGCTGGAGTCGGCATAACCCGCGGCGTCCGTGAGCATCGGCGTGATGTAGCTGTACGCGGCGAAGAGGGCACCGAAGCCCGCGACCGTCGTACCGAGCGCGAGCCAGACCGGGAGGGAGCGCAGGGCGGCCATCTCGCCGCGCAGGCCGGCAGACGACGCGTGGGCGCTGTCCCGAGGCACCAGCAGCGCCAGGGACACCACCGCCAGGACGCCGATCACGCTGACGCCGAGGAACGTGGAGCGCCAGCCGAGGTGCTGGCCCATGAGCGTGGCCACGGGCACGCCCGCGATGTTGGCGATGGTCAGGCCGAGGAACATCAGCGAGACCGCGCGGGCCTTGCGCTCGGGGGCCGCGAGCCCGGTGGCGACGACCGCGCCGACACCGAAGAAGGCGCCGTGCGGCAGGCCGCTGAGGAAGCGGGCGGCGAGCAGCCAGTCGTAGTCGGGGGCGAACGCCGAGAGGGTGTTGCCCGCGATGAACAGGAGCATCAGGCCGATCAGGACCTTGCGGCGGGACATGCGCGCGGTGACGGCGGCCAGCAGGGGCGCGCCGATCACGACGCCGAGCGCGTACGCCGAGACCAGGTGCCCGGCGGTGGGGATGGAGACGTGGAGGTCGTCCGCGACGTCGGGCAGCAGGCCCATCATCACGAACTCGGTGGTGCCTATGCCGAATGCGCCTACGGCCAGCGCGAGCAGGGCCAGGGGCATGGAGGTGCCTGTGCCTTTCCAAGAGTGCGGTGTTCTGTCCACTGTATGTTCATGGACGGAACAAAGTCTCCCCGGCCCAGTATTCCGGCAGGTTAAGAGCGCGTGTAATCAAGCGCAGATGTCATCAAAAGTCCGTGTCATCACGAGCCGGTGTCGAGATTCACACGCGCCGCCACCGGCAGGTGATCGCTCGCCGTCCGCGGCAGCGTCCACGAGCTCACCGGCTCGATGTCCTGGACCATGATCTGGTCGATCCGGGCCATCGGGAACGCGGCCGGCCAGCTGAACCCGAAACCGCTGCCCGCCGCGCCCTGCGTGGAGCGCATCTGGGCGGTGACGGCGTTGAGGGAACGGTCGTTCATGGTGCCGTTGAGGTCGCCGAGCAGGATCTTGCGGGGCAGTTGCTCGTCGGCGATCGCCTCGCCCAGCGCGTCGGCGCTCTTGTCGCGCTGCCGGGCGGTGAACCCGGCCTCCAGCTTCACCCGCACCGACGGCAGATGAGCGACGTACACCGCGATCCGGCCCTCGGGCGTGGTGACGGTGGCGCGCATGGCGCGGGTCCAGCCCAGCTTGATGTCGACGGCCTTCACCCCGGTGAGCGGGTCCTTGCTCCACAGCCCGACCGTGCCCTCGACCGAGTGGTACTTGTACGTCGACGCAAGCGCCTTCTCGTACACCGGGACCGCCGAGGCGGTGAGTTCCTCCAGGGCCACCACGTCGGCGCCGGAGGCGGCCACGTCGCGGGCGGTGCCGGAGGGGTCGGGGTTGTCGGCGTTGACGTTGTGGGTGGCGACGGTCAGGTCGCCGCCGCTGCCGGTCTTGTCGGTGAGCAGACCGCCGAAGACGTTCAGCCAGACGGCGGCGGTCAGCACCACCGCGATCAGCGCGGTCGCGCTCCTGCGCACCAGGGCGAGCACCAGCAGCACCGGAACCAGCACGCCCAGCCAGGGCAGGAAGGTCTCGGTGAGGCTGCCCAGGTTGCCGATCACGTTCGGGATCTGCGCGTGCAGCAGCATGACCAGGGCGAGGAGCACCGCGATCGCGGCGAGCACGATGCCGCGCCGCCAGATTCTCGGATCCCCGCGCCAGCCGGCCACCAGCCGCTTCAGCAGGCGCCGGACCCGGTCTCCCCGGCGTTCGGGTCCCGACCCGCCGCCGTCCGTCTCCGTCACATAAGCCTGCTGCGCCATACCGTCGCCTCACTACCTGCCGTGCGCACCGTTCATCTCCGCGTCATACGACCCTAGGGGATGATCGGTTGTCCTCCTGCCGTGCCATGACGGCCGTACGGGCACGAGGACGACGAAGCGGGCGCGGGGAGTTGCAGGGACCGCTGGTGAAAGCGCGGTCTGTGACGCAACGCGCACATTCACGCGTTCAGGCTCACACCGTTCCTACGGCGTGGTCGGCGGGCTGACGGGCCGTAGTCCCGCGAGCAGCGTGTCCACGATCTGTTCGGACAGGCCCTCGGGAAGGTCGCCGTCGGGGCGCATGACGGAGCGCAGGAGCATCGGGCCGACGAACAGGTCGTTCAGCAGCTCGGGGTCGAGGTCCGGGCGCAGTTCGCCGTTCTCCTGACCGCGGCGCAGGATCTCCACCGCCTTGCGGCGGCGGGGCTCCACGACGGTCGCCTGGTAGGCGGCCCAGACCTTCGGGGTGCTCTTCATCTGCGCGAAGACGTTGTGCAGGAGCGCCGAGGACCGGGTCATCACGCCCCGCAGCCGCAACTGCTCCAGCATGGCGACGAGGTCGTCGCGCACGGAGGTGCCGGGCAGTTCGGGATCCGCCGGCTCGGCGCAGCGGACGACGTCGACGAACAGTTCCTCCTTGCCCGGCCAGCGACGGTAGATGGTGGCCTTGCCGACACCGGCGGTGCGGGCGATGCGCTCGATGGAGAGTTCGGCGAGGGGCACCCCCTCCTCCACGAGCTTCATCACGCCTTCGGTGATGGCACGTTCGACGGCCTCGCTGCGGGGGCGTCCCCTGGTGGGGGCCTCCTGCCCAGTCCCGTTGCCGGCAAGGCTCACGTCACTCCGTCCTTTCGCTGCCCCCGTCCTTCCCCGCCGGGGCGATTGTCGTCGCTACTCCCCCACGACGACCAATTCCTGCTCCTCCTTGCCCTCCTGGCGAGCCGTCGGCTTGCCGGGCAGGAAGAGGAACGCGACGACCGCGCCGATGATCGCGACGCCCGCTCCGCACAGCGCGGTGACGTGCATGGCGTGCAGGAACGCGTCGTTGGCGGGGGTGACGAGCGCCTTGCCCTGCGCGCCCAGCTTCTCGGCGACACCGAGGGTGGCCTCGATGGACTCGCCGGCGGTGTCCCGCAGGGCGGGCGGTACGAGGCCGAGCTTGCCCTCGATGCCGTTGCGGTAGGCCGTGGACAGGACCGAGCCGAGGACGGCGATGCCGAGGGCGCCGCCGACCTGGCGGAAGGTGTTGCTCAGCGCGGACGCGGAGCCCGCCTTCTCGCGCGGCAGGGCCTGCATGATGACCACGCTGGTCGGGGTCATGACGTGCGCCATGCCGGTGCCCATCAGGAAGAACACGACCTCCAGCAGCCAGATCGGCGTGTCCGCCTCGAAGCCGGCGAACGCGGCGAGCGTCCCGGCGAGCAGCAGCAGGCCGACGCCGGTGGTGACCTTGTTGCCGAACCGTTCGACGACCAGCCGGGCCCGCGGCGCGAAGATCATCTGCGCGGCGGCCAGCGGCAGCATCAGCAGACCGGTCTGCAGCGGCGAGTAGCCGCGCACGCTCTGGGTGTAGAAGACCGAGAAGAAGGTCACGCCCATCAGCGCGAAGAAGACCAGCGCGATGGCGGCGATCGCGGCCGAGAACACCTTGTTCTTGAAGTAGGTGACGTCGATGGAGGGGTGGTCGCTGCGCTTCTCGAACCAGACGAACCCGGCGAGGACGAGGACACCGGCGATGATCGTCGACAGCACCTTGGGCGCGGTGAAGTCGGCGAGTTCGCCGCCCTCGATGATGCCGTAGACCAGCAGGACGAGGCCGACGACGGACAGCACGACGCCGATCGGGTCGACGCGGCCGGGCTTGGGGTCGCGGGAGTCGGGCACCAGCCAGATCATCAGGGCGAGCGCGAGCAGCACGATCGGCACGTTGATCAGGAAGACGGAGCCCCACCAGAAGTGGTCGAGGAGCACACCGCCGGTGATCGGGCCGATCGCGATGGCGAGGCCGACACCGCCCGCCCAGATGCCGATGGCCTTGGGCTGCTCCTCGCGCTCGAAGACGTTCATGAGGACGGCGAGGGTGGCGGGCATCACGAAGGCGGCGCCGAGGGCCATCAGGGCCCGGAAGGCGATGAGCTGGGTCGGCGAGCCGGACTCGGCGGCCAGCGCGGAGCCGATGCCGAACACGACGAGCCCGCCGAGCAGGACCTTCTTGCGGCCGATCCGGTCGCCGAGGAGGCCGGCGGTGAACAGTAGGCCCGCGAAGACGAGGGTGTAGGCGTTGATCGCCCACTCCAGCTCGCTCTGCGTGGCGCCCAGGCCGGTCGGGGCCGGGGTCGAGATCGTCTTGATGGCGACGTTGAGGATCGAGTTGTCGAGCACCACGATCAGCAGGCTCAGCATGAGAACGCCGAGGATCGCCCAACGGCGCCGGTGCACCGCCTCCGGTATGCGGGAGGCGGGTACGGATGGAGTGGTCATGCCGGTCAGGCTAGGCGAATTCCGATACGGAACGGTCCCGTATCGTAAATCTTTTACTCATCTCTTACATGACGGAGACCCCCTTCCTCCTACGTGACGGAGACCCCTCTGGCCCTCACTGGCACGAGGTGCCACCATGGAGGTGATCCGGGGACACCGTCAGGGTGCCTCGAGATGACCGAAGGAGCCGTTGCAATGACGCAGCTTTCGGCTGCCCCGACTGTGCACAACAGCCCCTCCGACGGCACCAAGGCGCTGTACGGAGGCAAGGGCACACGCCGTATCACCGTGCGCGACATCGCTCTCGCCAAGGACCGTGGCGAGAAGTGGCCCATGCTCACCGCCTACGACGCGATGACCGCGTCCGTCTTCGACGAGGCCGGGATCCCGGTGATCCTCGTCGGCGACTCGGCGGGCAACTGCCACCTGGGGTACGAGACGACCGTACCCGTCACCCTCGACGAGATGACCATGCTCTCGGCGGCCGTGGTCCGCGGCACGACCCGCTCCCTGATCGTCGGCGACCTGCCGTTCGGCTCCTACCAGGAGGGTCCCGTGCAGGCGCTGCGCTCGGCGACCCGGCTGGTCAAGGACGCCGGGGTGGGCGCCGTGAAGCTGGAGGGCGGCGAGCGCTCGCACGAGCAGATCCGGCTCCTGGTGGAGGCCGGCATCCCGGTCATGGCGCACATCGGCCTGACCCCGCAGTCCGTGAACGCGATGGGGTACCGCGTGCAGGGCCGGGGCGAGGAGGCGGCCCAGCAGTTGCTGCGCGATGCCAAGGCGGTGCAGGACGCGGGCGCGTTCGCGGTCGTCCTGGAGCTGGTGCCGGCGGAGCTCGCGGCCGAGGTGACCCGGGTGCTGCACATTCCGACGGTCGGTATCGGCGCGGGCGCCGAGACGGACGCGCAGGTGCTGGTGTGGACCGACATGCTCGGGCTGACGCCGGGCCGGGTGCCGAAGTTCGTGAAGCAGTACGCGAATCTCCGGGAGGTCATGGGGGACGCGGTGAAGGCGTTCGCGGAGGACGTGGTCGGCGGAACGTTCCCGCTGGAGGAGCACTCGGTCCACTGACGTCATGACGTCATGAAGCAGCCATGGAGCCACTGCGGCACAGAGACGGCCCGCCGATTTCCCCCGTCGGCGGGCTGTCGCCTTTGCCGGGTTCGAGTCGGTCGTGTGTCGGCACCGACAGGTCACCGACATATCTCTGTCGGTGACCTGTCGGTCGTTTGTCGGTGGGCCCTGGCACCGTTCTCGGCATGACGCGAATCGACAAGAACCCCAGCGGCGGGGACACCGCCGTGACCGTGCGGGGACTGGTCAAGCACTACGGCGAGACCAAGGCGCTGGACGGTGTCGACCTGGACGTGCGCGAGGGCACCGTGATGGGTGTGCTCGGGCCGAACGGCGCCGGCAAGACCACCCTCGTACGCATCCTGTCCACCCTCCTGGCCCCCACCTCCGGGCACGCCACCGTCGTCGGCTACGACGTCCTGCGCCAGCCCCGGCAGCTGCGCAAGGTGATAGGGCTGACCGGCCAGTACGCCTCGGTCGACGAGAAGCTGTCCGGCTGGGAGAACCTCTATCTGATCGGGCGCCTGCTCGACCTGTCCCGCAAGGACGCCCGCACCCGGGCCGACGAGCTGCTGGAGCGGTTCTCGCTCACCGAGGCCGCCCGGCGCCCGGCGAGCACCTACTCCGGCGGCATGCGGCGCCGGCTCGACCTGGCCGCCTCGATGATCGGGCACCCGCAGGTGCTCTTCCTCGACGAGCCGACCACCGGCCTCGACCCGCGCACCCGCAACGAGGTGTGGGCCGAGGTGAAGTCCATGGTCGGCGAGGGCGTGACCGTCCTGCTGACCACCCAGTACATGGAGGAGGCCGAGCAGCTGGCCTCCGAGCTGACCGTCGTCGACCGCGGCAAGGTCATCGCCGGCGGCGCCATCGAGGAGCTGAAGGCGAAGGTCGGCGGCCGTGCCCTGCGCATCCGCCCGGTCGACCCGCTGGAACTGCGCCCGCTGGCCGGCGCGCTGGACGGGCTCGGCATCACCGGGCTCGCCACCACCACCGTGGACCCCGCGAGCGGCACGCTCCTGGTGCCGATCCTCAGCGACGAGCAGCTGACCGCGGTCGTCGGCGCGGTCACCGCGCGCGGCATCACCATCGGCTCGATCACCACCGAACTGCCCAGCCTGGACGAGGTGTTCCTCTCGCTCACCGGCCACAAGGCCAGTGCCCCGCAGGACGCCGTGCCCACCGACACCCGCGAGGAGGTCTCCGTATGAGCGCCGCCACGATCACCGCTCCCGTCGGCGCCGCGGACGCCCGTATCCCGCTGCGCAACCACGTCCGGCACACCGGCGCGCTGATCCGCCGCAACCTGCTGTGGATCCGCCAGGACCCGGAGTCCATGTTCGACGCCGTGCTCTTCCCGGTGATCTTCACCCTGCTGTTCGTGTACGTCTTCGGCGGCTCCATCGGCAAGTCGCTGGGCGGCGGCCAGGAGGCGTACGTGCAGTACGTCATCCCCGGGCTGCTGGCGATGATGGGGATGAACATGTCCCAGGGCGTCGGCACCGGCTTCAACACGGACTTCAACTCCGGTGTCATGGACCGCTTCCGGTCCCTGCCGATCGGACGCGGCTCGGTGCTGATCGCCAAGATCGTGGTGGAGCTGATGCGCATGCTCGCCGCGTGCGTGATCCTCATGATCGTGGCCGTGCTGGTGGGCTTCGACATCACCAGCTGGACCGGGATGCTCGGTGCCGTGGGTCTTGCCACGGTGTTCGGCTCGGCGCTGATGTGGGTGTTCATCACCCTCGGCGTGACGATGAAGAGCGCGCAGTCCGTGCAGGCGATGGGCTTCCTGGTGATGATGCCGCTGCAGTTCGGCTCGTCGATCTTCGCGCCGACCGACTCGATGCCGGGCTGGCTCCAGAACTTCACCGACTACAACCCGCTGTCCTCGCTCGCCGACGCGGCGCGCGGCATGATGGTCGGCGGCCCGGTCGCCCACGGGCTGTGGGTGACGCTGGCCTGGTCGGTGGGGCTCACGGCGGTCATGGCGCCGGTCGCGATCCACAAGTTCCGTACCAAGAGCTGAAGTTCACCATCGGTGCGCGTCAGGCAGTGTCCTGCACCAGGGCGGCGGCCTCCTCCAGGGAGAGGCCGCCGCCCTCCGCGTACGCGGCCTCGTACTCGGCGTCGCCGAGGGCCGCGCGGGTGTGCCGCTCGGCCCGCTCGAACACCTCGCGCTCCATGGACGTCGAGCAGTTGCCGGGCGGCAGGTTCGCCACGCCGGACCCGAGGCAGCGGGCGCCGTCGCGGGCCAGGCGGCCGCCGTCGACCTCGGCCATGCTGATCGCGGCGAGGGCCAGGTACAGGGAGCGCATGTGCGGGGCCATGGCCCTGGACAGCGCGTCGGAGGACCGCTCCAGCGCCTTGCGGACCTTCTCCAGGGAGAGGTCGTAGTCGCCCGCGACCGCCTCCAGCCAGGCCTCCCCGCCGAGGATGAAGGCGTCGAAGACCATGAAGTGGGAGATCTCGAACTCCTTGCGCAGCACCGCCAGTTGGCTGCGCGCCTCGTCGACCCGGCCGGTGGTGGCGAGCCGGCCGGCGAGGAACATCCGGGCGGCGGGCATGGCCTCGTTGCCGGAGCCGTCCTTGCGCTCGATCACCTCGCGCAGCAGCTGCTCGCCCCGCTCGGACTCGCCCGCCTCGATGAGCGCGCTGCCGAGCCGGGCCTGCAACACCGCCACCTGGCCGCGGGCGCCCAGCCGCTCCGCCTGCTCGGTGGCCGCCGCGTAGTCCCCCGCGGCGAGCACGTACTCGCCGACCCGCTCCCGGGCCTCGCCGCGCGCGGACAGCGCCTCGGCGGTGCCCCAGGCGTCGCCGAGCCGGTCGAAGATCCGCAGCGACTCGTCGGCGTCACGAGAGGCGTCGCCGGCCCACTCGCTGCGGTTGGCCAGCAGGTTGGCGCGCATCTGGAGCGTGGCGGCCAGCTCCCACTCCATGCCGGGGGTGGTGCGGCAGGTGTGGACGCAGGCGTCGAGGATCACCGGCAGCATGTCCACGTTGCCGGTCAGCATCACGGCGTAGAACCAGAGCATGGCGGGGGTGCGGCAGGTCTGCGGCATGCCGGGTTCGTAGACCTCGGTGATCAGTCGCAGTTTCTCCTTGGCCGCCGGGGACTCCCAGGCCTCCAACTCGGTGTCCATGCAGGCGAGATGGGCGAGGTGGATGCCGCGGCGGGCCTCGGCGAGGAGTTCGCCGGTCAGCGGGGGCGGGACGTCGGTGCAGCGCTCCCGGACGGGGGCGGCGCGGCGCAGCGGGGCGGCGAAGGGGTCGGGGCCCAGGGTCATGACCTCGGCGCACCAGTTGCGGGCCTCGATGCGGGCGTCGCGCATCTGCCAGTACCAGACCAGCGACAGGGCGAGGCTGAGGGCCTCCTGTTCGTCGCGCTCGGCGACGGCGTGCCGCAGGGCGGTGCGCAGGTTCTCGTACTCGCGCTCCAGCAGTTCGATGGCGGCGAGCTGGCCGGGGCCGCGCAGCAACGGGTCGGTGGTGCGGGCGAGTTCGCGGTAGTACGTCAGATGCGCGCGCTCGGTGCCGGCGCGTCGGCCGGCCTCGTCGAGGCGCTCGCCCGCGTACTCGGCGACGGTCTCCAGGAGCCGGTAGCGCATGCCGCCGTCGCCCGAAGGGGACGCCACCACAAGGGACTTGTCGACGAGCGAGCCCAGCGCCTCCAGCGCGACCGGGCCGCACACGGCCTCGGCCGCGGCGAGGTCGCAGCCGCCCGCGAACACCGAGAGCCGGCACAGGACGTCGCGTTCGTCGGCGTCGAGCAGGTCCCAGGACCAGTCGACGACCGCGCGCAGGGTCTGCTGGCGGGGCAGGACGGTACGGCTGCCGGAGGTGAGCAGCCGGAAGCGGTCGTCGAGCCGGTCGGCGATCTGACGTGGTGTCAACATCCGTAGCCGGGCCGCCGCGAGCTCGATGGCCAGCGGCAGTCCGTCGAGCCGGCGGCAGATCTCGGCACACGCCTCGGGGTCGTCCTCGACCCGGAACCCGGGCCGGGCGGCGGCCCCGCGGTCGGCGAGCAGCCGCAGCGCGCTCGGCTCGGGCAGCGGCTCCACGGGCCGCAGCAACTCCCCCGGTACGCCGAGGGGTTCACGGCTGGTGGCGAGCACCGTCAGTTCGGGGCAGCGGGCCAGGAGCTCCTCGACGAGACGGGCGGCGGCGTCGATGACGTGCTCGCAGTTGTCGAGGACGATCAGCATGCGGCGTTTGCCGAGATGTTCGGCGAGCCGGTCCAGGGGCTCGTCGTGCCGGTCGCTGCCCGCCGCCCGCATGGCCTCGGCACCGGCGCCGTACAGCACGGTCTCGCGGGCGCCGACGGCGGTGAGCACGGCCTCCGGCACGGAGTCCGGGTCGTCCACGGGCGCCAGTTCGGCCAGCCAGACCCCGTCCCGGGTGGCGTACCGCACCTTCTCGGCGGCCTCCTGCGACAGCCGCGTCTTCCCGGCCCCGCCGGGCCCGAGCAGCGTCACCAGCCGGGCGGCGGCGATGTCACCCCGGATGGCATCGATGTCGGCCTCCCGGCCCACGAAGGAGGTGAGCCGGGCCCGGAGGTTGCCGGGAGGCGGGGCGGAGGGGCCACCGGGCGGGGTCGGTGCAGCGGCGGGGGCCTGGGCACGGGCGTCGCTCGCGGGACCCGCCTCCCCGTCCGCCGACCGGAGCAACTCCCCGTGCAGGGCGCGCAGTTCAGGGCCCGGGTCGGAGCCGAGCCGGTCCGCGAGGAGTCGGCGTACGTCCTCGTAGGCGGCCAGCGCCTCCGCCGTGCGGCCGGTGGCGCGCAGGGCCTTGAGGCGCAGGGACTGGAGGGGTTCGTCGAGGGGGTGGGTGTCGCACAGGGCGGTCAGTTCGGGCAGGGCCGTGTCCGCGTCGCCGAGGGCGAGGGCGGCCGTGAGCCGGGCCCGGCGGGCGTCCAGGCGCCGGGTCTCCCAGCGGGACGCCTCCCCCGTGCGGTCGGGGAGGTCGGCCAGGGCCGGGCCGTGCCACAGGGCCAGCGCGTCGTCCAGGGCCTCCGCCGCCTTCGCGGGGTTGCCGTCGGCCAGCGCCCGCAGCCCCTCACCGGTCAGCCGCTCGAAGCGGTGCAGGTCGATGTCGTCGGCGGCGACGGCGAGCCGGTACCCGCTCTCCGCCGAGGCGATCGCCTCGGCACCCAGCGTCCGGCGCAGCCTCCCCACCAGCGCCTGGAGCGCGCCCGTCGCGTCCGCCGGCGGATCCCCGCCCCACACCTCGTCCACCAGCAGGCTCGCGGGCACGGTCCGCCCGGGCCGCAGAGCGAGCACGGTCAGCAACGCGCGCAGCCGCGTCCCGCCGACCGGGACGGGCGTACCGTCGGGGCGGACTGCCTGGGTGGTACCGAGAATGCGATAGCGCACGGGGTCCATTGTCTCCGGTCATATCGGGGCCGGTCACGGGGTTCGGATACACGGGGTGGCGAGGGGCCGGTCGAAAGGGGGATCGGCGGGCTCAGGGAGCCGGCCTCGGACGCGTCCACGCCCCGCTCTTCACGCACCTCACCGCTTTCCCGACCCTCATCCCCCCACCTTCCCCGGAACCGTTGACCCTCCGCGAGACGTTTTCCCCTTACGCCCGGTACCGTCGGGCAGTCCCACCGCGCGCGCATTCAGTCCAGGGAGCCCGATGACCACCGCCACCACCCGCCACAGCGACCGCCGGATCAGTCCCGTCTTCCTCGGGATCCTGGCCGTCACGGCGGTCACGGGATGGGCCACCTGGACGGGGTTCGCCGAGCAGCCCGGCGTGGCCGTGTTCCTGTTCGTGACGGCCGCCTGGATCGTCTCACTGTGTCTGCACGAGTACGCACACGCGCGTACGGCGCTGCACAGCGGCGACATCTCCGTTGGCTCCAAGGGTTATCTCACGCTGAACCCGCTGAAGTACACGCACGCCCTGCTCAGCATCGTGCTCCCCGTGCTCTTCGTGATCATGGGCGGGATCGGGCTGCCGGGTGGGGCCGTCTTCATCGAGCGTGGGCGGATCCACGGGCGCTGGAAGCACAGCCTGATCTCGGCGGCCGGTCCGCTGACCAATGTGCTGTTCGCCGCCGTCTGCACCGCGCCGTTCTGGCTGCACGCGCTGGACGGGGTGCCGCGGGACTTCCAGTTCGCGCTGGCCTTCCTCGCGCTGCTCCAGGTCACGGCCGCGATCCTGAACTTCCTGCCGGTGCCGGGCCTCGACGGCTACGGCGTGATCGAGCCCTGGCTCTCGTACAACATCAAGCGCCAGGTGGAGCCGTTCGCGCCGTTCGGTCTGCTGTTCGTGTTCGCGCTGCTGTGGGTGCCGGCCGTCAACACCCAGTTCTTCGACGTGATCGACGCGATCCTGCGCGGTCTGGGGATCGGCGACTTCTCGACCTACTGCGGTCAGGAGCTGTACCGCTTCTGGCAGGGCAGCAACGAGTTCTGCTCGGTCAGCGGGTGACGGAACGGGACGCGGTGCCCCGGCCCCGCTTCAGGTAGTACCAGCACATGTTGGACGACAGCCCCGCCAGCAGCACCCACACGATCCCGATCCAGCTGCCCTGCACGAAGGACACGACCGCCGCGGCCACCGCGAGGACGCAGACGACGAGGGCGTAGAGGGCTAGGCGGGGCATTCGATCGGCTCCTGTCGAGGGGCGGGGGAAACGGATGGGCACCCACCAGTCTCCCCCACCCGCTCACACGTCGGTGACGCGCAGCCCCGCGTGTGCCTTGTAGCGGCGGTTCACCGAGATCAGGTTCGCCACCAGTGACTCCACCTGGTGGGCGTTGCGCAGCCGGCCCGCGAAGACTCCGCGCATACCGGGGATGCGGCCGGCCAGGGCCTGGACGATCTCGACGTCGGCCCGCTCCTCTCCGAGGACCATCACATCGGTGTCGATCTCCTCGATCTCCGGGTCCTGGAGCAGCACCGCCGAGAGGTGGTGGAAGGCGGCGGCGACCCGGGAGTCCGGCAGCAGGGCGGCGGCCTGTTGGGCGGCGCTGCCCTCCTCCGGCTTCAGCGCGTAGGCGCCCTGCTTGTCGAAGCCGAGCGGGTTGACGCAGTCGACGACCAGCTTGCCGGCCAGTTCCTCGCGCAGGGACTCAAGGGTCTTGCCGTGACCGTCCCAGGGCACGGCGACGATCACGACGTCACTGCGCCGCGCGGTCTCCGCGTTGTCGGCGCCCTCGACGCCGTACCCGAGCTCGTCGGCGGCGGCCTGCGCGCGCTCGGCGGCCCGCGAGCCGATGATCACCTTCTGGCCGGCCCGGGCCAGCCGGTAGGCGAGACCCTTGCCCTGCGGCCCGGTCCCGCCGAGGACGCCGACGACCAGACCGGAGACGTCGGGGAGGTCCCACGGGTCCTTGGCGGGGGCCTTCGCAGGGGTCTGTGCAGCACTGTCGGTAGAGGTCATGGGCCGACTGTACGTGCGCCCCGACCCCCCTCGCCGGTCAGGTGAGCGCCGTCACGGGCACTGTGCGGAATACGACGCGTTCGTACGCCCCGAAGTCACCGGTCTCGTACAGGAGTCCGACGGTCTCGTCGTCCACGCGGACGAGGTCGGAGTAGGCGGCGGGCAGGCCGTCGGCCGTGCACACCGGGCGCCAGGTGGTCCCGCCGTCGGTGGAGGCTCGGACGGTCATCAGGGCGCGGCCGTCGGGCAGGGCGGGGCCGGAGAAGAGGAGGACGTCGGGGTCGCCGAGGTGGAGCAGGCTGCCCTCGCAGACGGGTCCGGTGAGACCGGCCTGGGGGCGGAAGGGGAGGCGCAGGGTCCGGCCGCCGTCGTCGGAGTGGGCGTCGGCGCGGTTGCCGGGCGACGGTGAGTCGTTGCGGGTGTTGAAGTAGACGCGGCCGTCGGGGAGTTCGGCGGCGGTGGTCTCGTTGCAGTTGATGTAGCCGTTGGTGTTCTCGTCGACGTAGCCGAGGTACCAGGTCTCGCCCAGGTCGTCGCTGAGCAGGCAGTGGCCGCTGTTGTACTTGGCCTCGTTGCCGATGTCGGTGCCGGTGGGCGGCAGCGTGTGGTTGGCGGGGACGACGACCCTTCCGGTGCTCAACTGGAGGGCGTGGCCCGGAGTGGTGGCGTACCAGCGCCAGCCGGGCCGCTTCACCGACGCGGTGATCTCGACCGGGCTCGACCAGGTCAGCCCGTCGTCGTCGCTGTGGCACACCCACACCCGGCGTCCGTCGGCGTCCGTCACCTGGCCGCGCAGGATCAGGTCCTCGGAGGCGCCGGCCGCCGAACGGACGTGCACGAGGAGGATCCGGCCGGTGTCGAGGACGACGGGGGCGGGGTTGCCAGCGAGGTCGGTGCCGTTGTCCGCGGCGATCTGGAGCGGGCCCCAGGTACGGCCGCCGTCGGTGGAGCGCTTGAGCACGATGTCGATGTGGCCGTAGTCGCGCCCGGAGTCGACCCGCCCCTCGCAGAAGGCGAGCAGGGTTCCGGCGGCGGTGCGGACCACCGCGGGGATCCGATAACTGGCGTACCCCTCGCGACCGGCGCGGAAGGGGACGGTGGCCTCTGCCATGGACGTACTCCTCGTGATCGTCGTTGATCTCCGATAACTGACCCGATTGCCCAACTTGGGCGAATTCGTGGTGAACACCGGGTCACGAGTGGCCGGTTGGTGCAGGATGCGGACATGGACGCCGTACGTGTCGCGCTGCTGCGCGAGGTGCTCGCCGGGACCGAATGGCTGGGCGCCACAAGGAGGTTCGCGGGGGCGCTGCGCGGGTCGGTCGTCTCGCACGGTGGCGGGCTGCTCCTCGTCGGCACCCCGGAGTACGAGCCCTGGCACCTGGCGGCGCACCTGGTCGACGAGGCCGCCTGGTCGGGTACGCCGGAACTGGCGCCGACGCTCGTCCGGCACGGGGCGCAGGCCGCGGACCCGGCCCATCTGGCCGTCGGTCTCGGCCGGTTGGCGGCGGCCCGGCGCGGCGAGACGCTGCTCGTGGTGTCGCCGGGCGGCCCCGATGTGCCGCTCCTGGAGCGCGTGCACGACGCCCGCCGGGCCGGGGCGACGGTCCTGGCGCTGGGTCCCGGCGAGGAGCAACTGGTCTCCCTGGCCCACGAGTCGCTGGCGGTCCCGGACGGCTCCGAGCTGGATCTCGACACCGTCCAGCACCTGGTGAGCGCGGCGGCCGGCGAGACCCCGCTCCCCGCACCGCGAGGCCGCCGCCGTTTCAAGGACCGGCTGTCCCGGCTGGCGGACCAGCTGACGGCACCGCCGCCCGCGCGCTGGTAGCGACAGCGGGGACGCTGCCGCAGGTGGGGCGGCCGGAAAAGCGTTTGCCCCGGGCAGCCATCCAGCCCGAACATGGCACTTCGTGACCGAAGACGCCCCCGAAACCCCGTCCCGCCTGCGCGGCCTCCTGCCCGATCTCGCCCCCTGGCGGGCCTCACGGGACTTCCGGCGGTTGTGGTTCTCGGGGATGATCTCGACCTTCGGCAGCTTCCTGACGTTCGTCGCGCTGCCGGTGCAGATCAAGGAACTCACCGATTCCGCGGCGGCCGTGGGGGCCATCGGGGCCGTGGAGCTGGTCCCGCTGATCGTGTTCGGGCTGTACGGCGGTGCGCTGGCCGACGCCCTGGACAAGCGGAAGCTGATCCTGTGGACGGAGGCCGGACAGGGCGTGCTGTCCGCGCTGCTGCTGCTCAACGCGCTGATGCCGAGCCCCGCCGTGTGGCCGCTGTACGTGGTCGCCGCCCTCTCCTCCGCCCTGGTCTCCGTGCAGCGCCCCGCGCTCGACTCGCTCTGGCCCCGGATCGTGGCCCACGAGCACCTGCCGGCCGCGGCCTCGCTGAACGCCCTGCGCTGGACGGTCGGCGGGGTCGCCGGACCGGCCCTCGCGGGCGTGGTCGTGGCGTACGCGGGCCTCGGCTGGGCGTACGGCGCCGACCTGGTGACGTTCGTCGTCTCCGCCGTCCTCATGGTCCGCATCGCCGCCGCCCCCGCCGTGCGCGAGGCCGCGAAGCCGTCGCTGGCCGCGATCGTCGAGGGCGCCCGGTACGCCTGGAGCCGCAAGGAACTGCTGGGCACCTACGCCGTCGACCTGGCCGCGATGTTCCTGGCGATGCCGCTCGCCCTGCTGCCCTTCCTCGCGGACGAGCTGGACGCCGAGTGGTCGCTGGGCCTGATGTACGCGGCGGTCCCGTTCGGGGCGATGCTGGTGGGCCTGACCGGCGGCTGGACCTCGCGGGTGCACCGGCACGGGCGGATGGTGGTGCTGTCGGCCGCGCTGTGGGGCCTGGCGATCGCGGGCGCCGGTGTCGTGGGCAACGTATGGCTGGTGCTGCTCTTCCTGACCGTGGCCGGCAGCTGCGACATGGTCAGCGGCATCTTCCGGAGCGCCATGTGGAACCAGACGATCCCGGACGAGCTACGGGGTCGGCTCGCCGGGATCGAACTGCTCTCGTACTCCGTCGGACCCACCCTCGGCCAGGTCAGGTCGGGCGGTTTCGCCGCCTGGTGGGGCGTACGGGCGTCCGTCTGGTCCGGCGGGCTGCTGTGCGCGGGGGCGGTGGGGCTGCTGGCGCTGTGCCTGCCGGGGCTGATGCGCTACGACGAGCGGACCAACGAGCACGCGGCACGCGTGCGTGCGCAACGGAAGGCGACCGCCGCGGTGACACCGGTGAGCCAGGCGCAGGCCCAGGCGTAGGCACGTATACCTACGCCCGGACCCGTGCGCGGGCCCGTCACTTGTCCTCGGTGCCGCCCTTCGGGGCGTCGTGCCAGTTGGGGTCGTTCTCCCACTCCAGGTTGCGCTCGCGGGCCGTCTCCATCGCGTGCTCGGCCTCCTGGCGGCTCGCGTAGGGCCCGAAGCGGTTCTTGCCGGGGCAGTCGGGCCCCTCCTCGACCGTCTTGTGTTCGAGGCAGTAGTACCACTCGCCCGGCTTGCCGACCGTGCGCTTCTTGAACAAGGCCATGACCTGCTCCTCTCGCCACCGACATGTTCCCCCACGGCGGCTCGTTAGACTCGCTGGCATGTCTGGCCAGTCGCTGCTCGTACCAGGGGATCTCTCCCCCACCCGTCAGGTACCCGGAAACATCCGCCGCCCCGAGTACGTGGGCAAGCCCGCACCGGCGCCGTACACCGGCCCCGAGGTGCAGACGCCCGAGACGATCGAGGCGATGCGCGTCGCCGGGCGGATCGCCGCGCGGGCGATGGCGGAGGCCGCGAAGCTGATCTCCCCCGGCGTCACCACCGACGAACTGGACAAGGTGGCGCACGAGTACATGTGCGACCACGGCGCCTATCCGTCGACGCTCGGCTACCGCGGCTTTCCCAAGTCCCTGTGCACCTCCGTCAACGAGGTGATCTGCCACGGCATTCCGGACTCGACCGTGCTGCGGGACGGCGACATCGTCAACCTCGACGTGACGGCGTACATCGGCGGGGTGCACGGCGACAACAACGCGACCTACCTGGTCGGGGACGTCGACGAGGAGTCGCGGCTGCTGGTGGAGCGGACCCGGGAGGCCCTCGACCGCGCGATCAAGGCCGTCCGGCCGGGCCGGCAGATCAACATCATCGGCCGGGTCATCGAGTCGTACGCCAAGCGCTTCGGGTATGGCGTGGTCCGGGACTTCACCGGCCACGGGATCAACTCGTCCTTCCACTCCGGGCTGATCATCCCGCACTACGACAGCCCGCACGCGACGACGGTGATCCAGCCCGGGATGACGTTCACGATCGAGCCGATGCTGACGCTCGGGACGTACGAGTACGACATGTGGGACGACGGGTGGACGGTCGTCACGAAGGACCGGAAGCGGACGGCCCAGTTCGAGGACACGCTGGTGGTGACGGAGTCGGGGGCGGAGATCCTCACGCTGGCGTAGTCCGCCGGAGGTGGACACGGCTCGGGTCGATGTCGATGCGGCTCGCTCTCTCGGAGGGCGGGCCGTTTTCTTGTACTCTTTTACCGACAGGGTGTCGGCATCCTTACCGACCAAAAGTCGGGAAGCTGTTGACTTAGGTAAGGCTTACCTCAGAAAATGGCGCGCATGGACTCCTTCTCGACAGTCATCCGCACCGCCTCCCACGAGCAGCACGTGGAGGCGGAGACCTCCACGTTCATGAGCGACCTGCTCGGCGGACGACTGGGGGTGGACGCGTACGCGCGCTACACCGAGCAACTGTGGTTCGTGTACGAGGCGTTGGAGGCGAGTGCCGAGGCGCTGGCGTCGGATCCGGTGGCCGGGCCCTTCATCCAGCCCGAGTTGTACCGGCTGCCCGCGCTGGAGCGGGACCTGACGCATCTGCGGGGCGCCGACTGGCGGTCCGGCCTGACCGCGCTGCCCGCGACGCGGGCCTACGCGGACCGGGTGCGGGAGTGTGCGGAGCAGTGGCCGGCCGGGTACATCGCCCACCACTACACGCGCTACCTCGGCGACCTCTCCGGCGGCCAGATCATCCGCGACAAGGCGGAGCGGACGTGGGGCTTCACGCGCAAGGGAGACGGCGTGCGGTTCTACGTCTTCGAGGAGATCGCCAACCCGGCCGCATTCAAGCGGGGTTACCGGGAGCTGCTGGACGCGGTGCGGGCGGATGACCTGGTGAAGCAACGGATCGTGGCGGAGTGCAAGAACGCGTTCGCGCTAAACACCGGGGTCTTTCGGGCGCTGGGCGAGGAGTTCTCCCTGTCTGCGTGACCGCTCCTGGGGGCTGCGCCCCCAGACCCCCTTCGGCCTGAACGGCCTCGTCCTCAAACGCCGGACGGGCTGGATGATGCCGACCGCATGGATGGGTCAGCGCTCCAGGAACACCCGTCCCCCGACCTCGACCCATCCCCCAGGCTGCGGAGCCGTCAGTAGCTGTGACCCCGCGCCCTGCGTGATGTTGAGCGCCCGTCCCAACTGGTCCGTGAGCAGGAGTGCCGCCGCGCCCGTTGCCTCGTCCTCGTCGATGCCGTCGTTGCGGCCGGGGAAGGCGCGGGCGCGGACGCGTCCGGCGGCCTCGTCCTCCCAGGCCCAGGCGTAGATCCACTCCCCCGGCGGCGGCACCGGCAGGGCGTCGACCTCGGCGGCCGTGCCGTACTGGCGCAGCGTGCGCGGCGGCGCCCACTCCGCGCGGGCCTCGATCCAGCTGAACTCGCCGTCCAGACGGGCGCCCACGAGCCCGGCCGGCGTGACCAGTTCGGGCACGTCGAGGAGCCAGGCCGAACCGACGCAGGGGTGGCCGGCGAAGGGGAGGCGCAGGGTGGGTGTGTAGATGTCGATGACTCCACGCTCGGGGTCGTCGACGAACACGGTCTCGCTGAAGCCGAGTTTGCCCGCGAACGCCTGCCGCTCGTCCGGGTCGGGCAGCGTCGAACCCTCCCGGACGACGGCGAGTTCGTTGCCGTATCCGCCGTTGGGTGCGCAGAAGACGCGGAGCACGTCGTAGTCGGTCACGCGGGAATTGAAGCATCCCGGGGGCACAGGCGATTGCCTGTGCCCCCGGTCCGACCAAGACTTACGCCTCTGTACGCCGCCTGCGCATCGCGAAGACCACGCCCGCGCCCGCCGCCACCGCGACCGCCGAGGCCGTGCCGAGTGCGGTGACCGGTACGTCCGAGCCGGTCGACGCCAGGCCGCCGCTGATGCCGCCCGTCGTCGAGCCGGTCGTGCCGCCGGTGGTGCCCGAACCGCCGGTGGAGCCGCCCGAGGAGGTGCCGGTGCCGCTCGAACTGCCGTCGGTCGGGAGGGTGGCGTCGTCACTGAGGGCCACCGAGAGGGTGACGGGGTCGAGTTCGGTGCCGGAGGTGTAGTAGCCGCTGAAGGCCTTCGCGCCGGCCTCGGTGAGGGTCGCGGTGATGCCGTCGACCGTGATGACGTCGTCCTCGGGGGTGAGGGTGGCGTCGTTGGTCTCGAGGTCGGCCAGGACCACGTCGTCGGTCGTCCTGCCGAGGCTGGTGACGTCCGCCGTCAGCTCGCCCTTGCCGCCGTCGAGGGCGACTTCGAGGCCGCTGAGGGTGAGGTCGAGGGCATAAGTGCCGTTCGTCTCATGGCCCTTGAAGTTCACCGCGCCCTCGAAGACGGCGGAGAGGGTGTCCGCGTCGTTGTCGTAGGAGCCGGTCGCGTCGGGGAACGTGAAGGCGCCGTTGCCGGTGGCCTGGGTCGCGCCGGATGATGCCGTGATCCTGCCGTTGGCGACGCTGCCCACGACGTAAGTGCGGAAGGACTCCTTCACGCCCCAGCCGAGCTTGCCGTCGAGGATCTCGCCCTCGGTCGCGGGCTCGGACTCCGACTCGGAGGGCGTCGGCGAGGGGGTGTCGGTCGCGGTGGGGGTGGTGGTCGGGGTGGGCGTGGGTGTCGGGGTCGGGGTGGGCGTGGTCGACGGCGGCGGCGAACTGGGCGGGGTCGGAGCCGTCACCGTCAGCGGGTCGCCGGCCGCGCCCTCGTAGCCGGGGCTGCCGAAGGAGTCCGCGGCCTCCTTGGTCAGCGTCGTCGCCATGGCCTTCATGTCGCGCGTGACGGTGACCTTCGCGAGCGGCACGTTCTGTGCCGTCGTCCCGTTCTTGGTCACGTCCGCCGTCAACTCGGCGTCCTTGCTGTCGAATTGGACGTCCGACAGCGTGATGTCGAAGCCGTGCAGCTTGGAGACGATGGTCAGGCTGCCCTCGAAGGCGAGGTCCACCGTGTGCGCGTCGGAGTCGTAACTGCCCGCGCCCTTGACGAAGGTGAAGGCGCCGTTGCCGGACGCCTGCGAGGCGCCGGCCGCCGGGGTGAAGGTGCCGGCCGCGGCGCCGGTCACGTAGGTGCGGTACGACTCCTTGATGCCCCACGTCAACTCGTAGCCGCTGAGCGGCACTTCGGCGGCGGACGCGCTGGTCGCGGCGAACGCGCCGGCGCCCAGGGTGACCGCGACGGCGGCGGCGAGGGCGATGGATCTGGGTGTGGCGGCTGGCATGGCGGGATCGTCTCCTCGTGATGATGGTGGTGATGGCGTTTGTGGGGGGGGTCAGCCCTCGTCGGCCGTGGCGCGGGCCCGGCGTGCGCGGACGACCGCGTAGGCGGCGGCCGCCAGCAGCAGGGCGCCGGCCGTGAGGCCGACCGGGAGGACCGGGAAGCCGGCGTCGTCGCCGTCGGTGGCGCTCGCGGCGCGGACCGGTTCGGCGGACGCCTTCGAGGGCGTGGGGCTCGGGGTGGGCGTGCTGCCCAGGTCGGGCAGGGCCGGGAGGACGGCGTCGTCGGTGAGGGCGACGGCCAGCGAGACCGGGTCCATCGCGGTGCCCGCCTGGTACATGCCGCCGAAGGCCTTGGCGCCCTGGGCGGTGAGCTGCGCGGGGGCCTCGGTCAGTTTCACCAGTCCGTCGGTGACTTTGAGGCCCTTCGCCGCGAAGGTGACGAGCGGGACCTTCTTGCCGGTGAAGTCGGCGCTCGTGACATCCGCGTAGAGGGTGCCCTTGCCGTCCTTCACGGCGGCCCGCACCACGCTCAGCCTCAGGTCGAGGCCCTGCTCGCCGGTGAAGCGGACCGCGCCGGTGAAGCTCGCGGTCAACTCGCCCTTCTCGTACGTCCCTTCGCCCTTCGGGAAGCGGAAGAGCGCGCCGCCGTCCTCGGCGCCGTCGGAGAGCGTCCACTTGCCGCGGGCGATGTCGCCGGTGACGTACTCGCGGAAGGTGCGGCGCACGCCCCAGTCGGCGGCGCCGTCCTGGATGGCGTCGGTGGCGGCCGGCTTCTTCTCCTTCTTCGCCGCCGACTTGGTGGGCGTCGGCGAGGAAGTGGCCTTGGCCGCCTGGATGTCCGCCGTGAGGCTGACGGGGTCCAGGGCGGTGCCGGCCGTGTAGTAGCCGGCGAAGGACTTGGCGCCCTGGGCGGTGAGGGTGGCGGGCAGGTTGTTCAGGACGACCGAGGTGCCGCCGCCCTTCATGTTGATGCCGCCCAACGAGAGGGAGGCGAAGGGCACTTGCGAGGACGTCGTGACCGTCCCGGTGCCCTTCGCCTTGCTGACGACGTCCAGGTAGAGCGTTCCGGTGGCGCCGGAGATGCGGACGGTGGGGCGGCTGAGGGTGAGGTCCAGCTGGTAGGTGCCGTTGGCCTCCTTGTGGCCGACGAAGTGGACCCCGCCGGCGTAGGAGGCGTTGAACGCGCCGGTCGAGCCGTCGTAGGTGCCGGTCGCCGAGGGGAAGCGGAACTGACTGCTGCCCACGGTCGCCGCGCCGCCGGTGAGGGAGTAACTCCCCTTGGCGATCGGGCCGGTGACATAGCTCTGGAAGGAGGATTTGATCCCCCAGTCGAGCCGGCCTCCCCGCACGGTGCTGCTGTCCGCGTGCGCGGCGGTGACCGGGAGCAGCAGGGCTCCCAGTACGGCCGTGCACAGCACGGTGATCAGGGCACTTAGGCGCGCGGGCATGAAAAGTCCTCCGGTGACGACTGCCGGTAGCGAGCGAAGGTAAGGCTAACCTAAGCTTTGCCTGCCGAAAACAGTCGGCGGACCTGGTCATGGACCGGACCTGAACCGGAAGGAACGAACGGGACCGTGCGACGCATGCGCGCTCGACTGGCAGGAGCACTGGTCTCCGTGCTCGCCCTCACGCTCACCGCGACCGCCTGCGGAGGGGACGACACCACGACCCCAACCGCGGCGACGACCACGGCGGCCAACCGGGTGGAACCGCTGACCGGCACCCCGGAGCCCGACCTCCCGGTGACCGTCGCCTCGGCGGACGGGAAGAAGGTGACCGTCTCCGCCGCCCGGCGCATCGTGCCGCTCTCCGGCAGCCTCAGCGAGATCGTGTTCACGCTCGGGCTCGGCGACCGGGTCGTCGCCCGGGACATCACCGCCACCTTCCAGCAGGCGGCGAAGCTCCCGGTCGTCACCCGCAACCACGACGTCTCCGCGGAGAGCGTGCTCTCGCTCAAGCCCGACCTGGTCCTCGCCGAGGCCACGACTGGACCGGAGGAGGCGATGGGCCAGATCCGCGCCGCCGGTGTCCCGGTCCTGGTCGTCGACCCGGCCCAGGGCCTCGACGACGTCGGCCCGCGCATCCGGGCCGTCGCCGACGCGCTCGGCGTACCGGCCGCCGGGAAAGAGCTGACGAAGCGCTCCGAGGCGCGCATAGCCGCCGTACAGAAGGCGGTTCCCACCCACAAGGACAAGCCGCGGGTCGCGTTCCTCTATCTGCGCGGTTCCGCCTCCGTCTATCTCATCGGCGGCAAGGGCTCGGGCGCGACCTCGCTCCTGGAGGCGGCCGGCGCGGTCGACGCGGGCGCCGAGTCGGGGCTGGACAAGGACTTCACCGCCATCACCACCGAGGCCCTCGCCAAGGCCGCGCCGGACGCGATCCTCGTCATGACCAAGGGACTCGAGTCCGTCGGCGGCATGGACGGCCTGGTGAAGATCCCGGGCGTCGCCCAGACCCCGGCCGGCATGAACCGCCGGGTCGTCTCGATCGAGGACGGCGTGCTGCTCAACTACGGGCCGCGCACCGACCAGGTGCTGAAGTCGATCGTCGACCAGTTGTACGGGGAGACCAAGTGACGCTTCTCGACAAGCGGTTGGTGACGGAGAGGACAGCTCCGCCGCGCCCCAGACGCACCACCACCTGGATCCTGACCGTGGGTCTGGTGCTCGCCCTGCTCGTCCTCATCCCCCTCGCCGCCGGGCTCGGTGCCTATCCCATCCCCGTCGGTGACGTTCTCTCCTCCGTCCAGCACCGGATCGGACTCGGCGGCGCGGCCCTGGACCGCGTACCGGAGTCGGTCCTGTGGAACGTGCGCTTCCCGCGGATCGTGCTCGCGCTGCTGGTGGGTGCCTCGTTGGGCTGTGCCGGTGCGCTGATGCAGGGCGTGTTCGGCAATCCGCTAGCCGAACCCGGGGTCATCGGCATCTCCTCGGGCGCGGCGGTGGGCGCGGTCGCGGTGATCGCGTTCGGCCTCAACTTCCTCGCCACATGGACGGTTTCGGTGTTCGCCTTCGTCGCCGGTCTTGGCGCGGTCCTGCTCGTGTACGCGGCCTCGCGCTCCGGGGGCCGTACGGAGGTGGTGACGCTGATCCTGACCGGCATCGCGCTGAACGCGTTCGCGGGCGCGCTGATCGGCCTGTTCCTCTTCTTCGCGGACACCGCGGCCGTCAACCAGATCACCTTCTGGCAGCTCGGCTCGCTCTCCCAGGCAACCTGGCCGAAAGTATTGGCAGTCCTACCGTGCGCGGCGATCGGCCTGACCCTCGCCCCCCTGTACTCCCGCCGCCTGGACCTCCTCGCACTCGGCGAACGCCCGGCCCGGCACCTCGGTGTGGACGTGGAACGGCTGCGCCTGACGCTGGTCCTGCTGATCGCCCTGCTCACCGCCGCCGCGGTCAGCGTCTCCGGCATCATCGGCTTCGTCGGCCTGGTCGTCCCGCATCTGCTGCGGATGGCGGCGGGCCCCGGCCACCGCTTCCTCGTCCCCGGCAGCGCCCTGCTCGGCGCGCTCGTCCTGCTGGCGGCCGACCTGACCGCCCGCACGATCGCCGCCCCCGCGGAACTCCCCCTGGGCGTCCTCACCGCCCTCCTGGGCAGCCCGTTCTTCTTCTGGCTGCTCCTCAGAACCCGGCGCAGGCAAGGGGGTTGGGCATGAAGAGTCGGCATGCCGGCGGATCCGGTCGCATCCTGACGCACGGTCGGTTCATGAGGTTGAAGTACGCCGGCACCCTGTTCATCCGGTACACCGGCGCCTTGCTACCGGGCCACGCGCCACCCGCGGTCCAGTCCCCCGGGAGCGCGCTGAACCTGCCCCAGCGACACCTCCCCGCCCGCCACGCGTTCCTCGCCGCCCTCTCCCGCCACCGCGCGGCGGCGGCCACCTTCGCCCCGCCGTCGACCGACCACACCGACGACGCACTCCGCCCCTGCCCGACCTCCCGGGCATGAGCCGCACCCGGCACCACCCGCGGCCGCGTACGGCGGGAAGGGGACGGGCCGGGGGGTGTCCGCCCGCAGTGTCCGGTGTCAAGACACGGCCCCGTCCAGAACTCCCTGTGCCACCGGACCGAGGACGGACACCCCCCGGCCCGGCCCCGACCCACACCTCACCCGAGGCATTCCGCCAACTGCCCTCCGCCCTACTCCGCCTTCCTCCGCGCCCAAGGACCGCCACATGAGACTCCTGCGCCCCCGCCCGACCCCACCACCTCCCGCCGAACCCGGAGACGTGCTCGCCGAGGCCGTGGGGCTTCATGTGCGGCTCGGGGGCCGTGAGGTGCTGCACGGTGTCGATGTGCGGGCGCGGGCCGGGGAGATCCTTGCCCTGGTCGGGCCCAACGGGGCCGGGAAGTCCACCCTGTTGGGCGCCCTCGCCGCCGATCTGCCGGCGGCGACCGGCAACGTTCGGATCGACGGCCGGTCCGTCACGGAGTGGACCACCCCCGAACTCGCCCTGCGCCGCGCGGTACTTCCCCAGTCGGCGACGCTCTCCTTTCCGTTCACGGTGGAGGAGGTCGTCCGAATGGGCCGTGCCCCGCACGTCGCGACGCACGCCTCCGCACCCGCCGAGGACGACCGGGCCGTCGCCGACGCGATGGCCCGCACCGAGGTGACCGCGTTCGCCGCGCGCCCCTTCAACGCGCTTAGCGGCGGCGAGCGCGCCCGGGTCGCCCTCGCGCGCGTACTCGCCCAGCACGCCCCGCTGTTGCTGCTCGACGAGCCGACCGCCGCGCTCGACCTGAAACACCAGGAGCTGGTGCTGCGGCTGTGCCGGGAGCGGGCACATGCGGGGGACGCGGTGGTCGTCGTCCTGCACGATCTGGGGCTCGCCGCCGCCTACGCGCACCGGGTCGCGATCCTGTGCGCCGGGCGGGTCGCGGCGGACGGCCCGCCCGCCGAGGTCTTCACCGAGCCGCTGCTGTCGCGGGTCTACGACCAGCCCGTCGAGGTGCTCCAACACCCGCGCACGGACGCGGTCCTGATCACCCCGAAGCGAATCCTTTGAAGTTCCTTTGAAGGTTTCTTGGGGTCCGTTTTAGGTCACCGTGATCGGCTCGTGGCCGTAGGTCTGCCATGAGAGCTGAATCACCGCATGGGTGGGTATCACGCAGGCAAGGCTCAGTTAAGTTAGGCGAGCCTCACCATCCCAGTGTGAGCCCCGACACGCGATTTTTCGCCATCCTCAGGAGCCTGCATGCGAGCCGTCAGACTCTCCGCCGTCACCGCAGTCGCCACCGCCGCGGCCCTGGCAGCCGTCACGGGCTGCACCGAGAAAAGCTCGGGCGACGGTGACGACGCGATCCAGGTGACCGCCGCCGACTCCAAGTGCGACACCTCCGTCAAGTCGGTGGCGGCCGGTCAGGTCACCCTGAAGATCGAGAACACGGGCTCCAAGGCGACCGAGGTCGAGATCCTCTTCCCGGACGACCGGATCGTCTCCGAGAAGGAGAACATCGGGCCCGGGACCAAGTACACGCTCACCGCCGAGGTCAAGGCGGGCTCGTACGAGATCGCCTGCCGGCCCGGCATGAAGGGCCACGGCGTCCGGCAGAAGCTCACCGTCACCGGCGGCTCGGTCGCCAAGCGCGACCCGAAGCTGGACGCGGCCGTCGCCGCCTACCGCGAGTACGCGCAGAACGAGGCCGACACGACGATCCCGAAGGTGGAGACCTTCGTCAACGCCATCAAGGCGGGCGACCTCGACGCCGCCAAGAACGCCTACGCCCCCTCCCGTGTCGGCTGGGAGACCACCGAGCCGATCGCCGAGTCGTTCGGGGACATCGACCCCAAGACCGACACCCGCGCCGACGGCCTGGAGAAGGGCCAGAAGTGGACCGGCTGGCACGCGCTGGAGAAGGCGCTGTGGGAGGACAAGAAGATCGGCGCCGAGCAGAAGACCCTCGCCGATGAGCTGCTCACCGACCTGAAGGACTGGCAGAAGCGGGTCGGCAAGGCCGAGATCACCCCGACCTCCATGGCCAACGGCGCCAAGGAACTCCTCGACGAGGTCGCCACCGGCAAGGTCACCGGCGAGGAGGACCGCTACTCGCACACCGACCTGAGCGACTTCAAGGCCAACGTCGACGGCGCGCAGAAGGCGTACGAGCTGCTCAAGCCGGTCGCGCAGAAGAACGACGCGGCCCTCACCACCGAACTGGACAAGCAGTTCGCCTCGCTCAACACGCTGCTGGACAGGTACCGCTCGGACAGCCCGCACGACAAGGCGTACAACGGCTTCGTGTCGTACGCCACGGTCACCAAGCCCAAGCAGAAGGAGCTGTCGGACGCGGTCAACGCCCTCGCGGAGCCGCTCTCCAAGCTCGCCGCCACCGTCGTGAAGTAGGCCTGAGATGACCGAAGTCGAGGAAAGCGAAAGCGGTACTCCTTCCCGCCGTTCGCTGCTCGGCTGGGGCGGTGCCGGGCTCGCGCTCGGTGCCGTCGCGGCCGGCGGCACGGTCGCGGCGGTCCGCTCCGGCGACGACATGGACCCGGCCGCCGCCGAGACGGGCGCGGCGGTCGCCTTCCACGGCGCCCACCAGTCCGGTATCGCCACGCCGGTGCAGGACCGGCTGCACTTCGCCGCGTTCGACGTACAGACCGACGACCGCGCCGAGTTCGTACAGATGCTGAAGGACTGGACGGCCGCCGCGCGCCGGATGACCGCCGGGAAGGCGGTCGGGGACGGCGCGTACGGCGGTCTGGCGGAGGCCCCGCCGGACGACACCGGCGAGGCGCTGGGGCTCAAACCGTCCCGGCTGACGCTGACGATCGGCTTCGGTCCGTCGCTCTTCAAGAAGTTCGGGCTGGCGGACCAGCGGCCCGAAGCCCTCGTCGAACTCCCCCAGTTCGCCGGCGAGAACCTGGACAGGAACCGCAGCGACGGTGACCTGTGCATCCAGGCCTGTGCGGACGACCCGCAGGTCGCCGTGCACGCGATCCGCAATCTCGCCCGCATCGGCTTCGGCAAGGTCGTCATCCGCTGGTCCCAGCTCGGCTTCGGGAAGACCTCGTCCACGACACCCGACGCCCAGACCCCGCGCAACCTGATGGGCTTCAAGGACGGCACCCGGAACATCGCCGGCACCGAGACGGCCCGGTTGAAGAAGTACGTGTGGGCCGAGGGCCCCGACTGGATGAGCGGCGGCTCGTATCTCGTCGCCCGGCGCATCCGCATGCACATCGAGACCTGGGACCGCACCTCGCTGCAGGAGCAGGAGGACATCTTCGGCCGGGACAAGGGCGAGGGCGCTCCGGTCGGCAAGGCCAAGGAGCGGGACAAGCCGTTCCTGAAGGCCATGCTGCCCGACGCACACGTCCGGCTGGCGCACCCCGACTCCAACCAGGGCTCGACGATCCTGCGCCGCGGCTACTCCTTCACCGACGGCACGGACGGCCTGGGGCGGTTGGAGGCGGGCCTGTTCTTCCTCGCCTACCAGAAGGACGTGCGCGACGGATTCATCCGTATCCAGCGGCACTTGGCGACCGACGCCCTCAACGAGTACATCCAGCACGTGGGTTCGGCGGTCTTCGCCGTCCCGCCGGGCGTCCGCGACAAGGACGACTGGTGGGGCAGCACGCTGTTTTCCAAGGAGGCCTGACGCGTGTTCTCCAACTACCTGATCGGTCTGCGCGAGGGCCTGGAAGCCAGCCTCGTCGTCTGCATCCTGATCGCCTACCTGGTCAAGACGGACCGCAGGGACGCCCTGAAGCCGATCTGGATCGGCATCGCCGTCGCCGTGCTCATCGCGATGGGGTTCGGCTGCGCGCTCGAATTCGGCTCCCAGGAGCTGACGTTCCAGGCGCAGGAGGCGCTCGGCGGCTCGCTGTCGATCGTCGCGGTCGGCCTGGTGACGTGGATGGTGTTCTGGATGCGGCGCACCGCCCGGCACCTGAAGTCCGAGCTGCACGGCAAGCTGGACGCGGCCCTGGCGATGGGCACCGGCGCGCTGGTCGCCACCGCGTTCCTCGCCGTGGGCCGCGAGGGCCTGGAGACCGCCCTGTTCGTGTGGGCGTCGGTGCACGCGGCGAGCGACGGCACCCCGCGCCCGCTGGTCGGCGTCGCGCTCGGCCTCGCCACCGCCGTCCTCCTGGGCTGGCTCTTCTACCGCGGCGCCCTGAAGATCAACCTCGCGAAGTTCTTCACGTGGACCGGCGCGATGCTCGTCGTCGTCGCGGCGGGCGTGCTGGCGTACGGCTTCCACGACCTCCAAGAGGCGGACTGGATCCCGGGATTGACCAACCTGGCCTTCGACATCAGCAACACGATCCCGCCGGACAGCTGGTACGGCACCCTCCTCAAGGGCGTCCTCAACTTCCAGCCGGACCCGACCGTCCTCCAGGTCACGGTGTGGCTGCTGTACCTGGTCCCGACGCTCGCGCTCTTCTTCGCCCCGGTAGGGTTCGCCTCCGGGAAGGGGAAGGTGAAGACACCTGATGAGCAGGGATCTCGGCCCTCGAAGGCTCCGCAGGCTTGACCGGCGCGTACTGATAGCGGCCTCGGTGACCGCTTTGTCGCTGACGGCGAGCGGTTGTGTGGTGGTGCACGGCGAGCGCGAGGTGCTCCCCTCCACCACCCGCGCCGAGGCCGCGAAGGCACTTGAGCAGTTCACGACCGCGTACAACGCGGCGGACAAGGCCTACGACAGTTCGCTCGACGCCGACCATGTCACCGGCGCCCTCGGCGACATCGACGCGGCCCGGCTGAAGGCCGGTCACACCAACAGCCCGGCCGGCAACCCGTCGCACACGCCGCTGACGCTGACGAACGCGACGTTCACGATCCCCAAGAAGGCGGGCTGGCCACGCTGGTTCGTCGCCGAGGCGCAGGGCAACAAGGGCGGAAACCTGCGCTGGCTGCTGGTGTTCACCCGTGACGACCTGGCCGAGCCGTTCCAGGTGGCGTATCTGACACTGATCACGCCCGGCTCACTGCCCAAGGTCAAGAAGGACGCGGCCGGCTGGGCCGAGGCCGTGCCCGCCAACTCCACCGGACTCACCGTCCCGCCCGGGCAGTTGAGCAACGACTACGCGACCTACCTGAAGAACGGCGGGCAGGGCTTCGCCGACGGCCCGCACACCAGCGAGTGGCGCGCCCAGCGCGCGAAGTCGGCGAAGAAGCCGGGCCTGGTGACGCAGTTCATCGACGAGCCGGTCACCAGCGGCGACTACGCCCCGCTGGCGCTGCGCACCGAGGACGGCGGCGCGCTGGTGTTCTTCACGACCCGGCGCTTCGAGAAGGAGACCGCCGCGGCGGGCACCGCGATCCCCACCCCGAACGCGAACGTGCAGGCCCTGACGACCGGCGAGATCAAGCAGTCGCTCACCATGGAGTTCGTCTCCAACGGGGTGGCGCTGGACCCGAAGAGCGGCGGCAAGGTGACGATCATGGCCCGCCTGGAGGGGCTGACTTCGGCCGAGGGGTCCTGAACGGTCAGGTCCCTCAGCGGAGTTGAACGGTCAGTGGCGCGAAGGCCAGGCCGCGCTCGCGTGGTCGGGCTCCTCGCCCGCGTACCGGGCGCACGCGTCGGTGAGGGTCTCCAGCAGGCTCAGCGGGTCGGGCAGCGGGTGCTCCAGACCGCGTACCCACCACACGGACCGGTCGTCGGCACCGGGGAGCCGGGCGGGCGGTACGAGGACGTAGGACCCGCGGCAGTGCCAGCGCAGTCCGTGGTGCTCGTCCATCGTCTCGGGGTGGCAGTCCAGCTCGCAGGGCCACCACTCGTCCTCGTCCTCGGGGGTGCCCCGGGTGAGGGTGAAGAACAGCAGCCGGCCGTCGGAGCTCTCGGCGACGGGTCCTACCTCGACGCCGGCGCCGAGCAGTCGCTCCAGCGCGGAGCGGCCCGCCTCCAGCGGCACGTCGAGGACGTCGTGCACCATGCCGGTCGCGGTGATGAAGTTGGCCTGCGGCTGATGCCGGGCCCAGCGCTCGATCTGCGCCTTGTCGGTGGTGGACTGCGTCTGCCACGCGAACGACACCGGGTGCCGCGCCGGGGTGGGACAGCCGACGCGGTCGCAGGAACAGCCGTAGCCGGCGGCCGGATACGCGGCGGGGGCGAGCGGCAGCCCCGCTCCGGCGGCCGCCAGCAGCAGGGCCTCACGACCACCGTCGCCGGTGGGCTCCTTGGGCCCGCGTCCGCGCAGCCACTGGGAGATTCTGCCCTGTAGGCCGGTCCGGCCGGCCGAGTCCGCGCGGTCCCCGCTCATCTGCACCTCGCCTCGCTGTCGTCCCAACAGCATGCCTCATGGTCCCATCGTCGTGCGCTCCGGGGGGTGCAGAGCCGACATCTGGGGAGGTCCCGACACCGTGGCACCCGATGGCACCGGGTGTCACCTCGGGGCGAGACCGCCCAGCGCGTAGTCGACGAGAGTGTCCGTGTACGCGTAGGAGATCGGTCCCGTGTGCTGGAGCCAGCGCTGGGCGAGCGGGGAGACGAACAGCTCCAGGGCGATACGGGGATCCACGTCGGGCCGGATCCCGCCGGCGTCCTGGGCCGAGCGCAACCGGTCGACGTAGAGCTGGAGTTGGGGCTCGAGGAGCTTGGCGACGAACTCGCGGCCGAGCTGCTCGTTGACGAGGCCCTCGGCGGCCAGCGCGCGTGACGGTGCCTCGAAGCGGGGGTCGAGCAGTTCGTCGACCGTGGCCCGCAGGACGGCCTTGAGGTCGGCGGCGAGGTCTCCGGTGTCGGGGATGCGGTACGGCTCGTGTCCGGCGTCCCGCGCGGCCCGCTCGCCCATGTCGAGGAACGCCTCCAGCAGCACGTCCGCCTTCGACGGCCACCACCGGTAGATGGTCTGCTTGCCCACACCGGCCCGCGCGGCGATGCCCTCGACGGTCGTCTTCGGGTAGCCGACCTCCGCGACGAGGGCGAGCGCGGCGTCGTGGATCGCCCGCCGGGACCTGTCGCTGCGGCGGGTGGCGTCGGGGGTGGCGCGGTCGGGGGTGGGCTTTTTGACCATGGGTCGACGGTACCGGCCTGGGAGTTTCTACGGCTGTGCGGTGTACGGCGGCCAGGAGTCGCCCCAGTTCGCGTCCCGGGCGGCCTTGTACAGGTCGCCGTGGCGTTTGGTGACCGTCGTGCGGCGCAGCTGTTCGTCGGGCTCGCACAGGTCGAGGAGGACCTGGCCCTTGCGGATCTGAGGGCGGCGGACGATCCGGGCGAGGGCGGGCGCGGACGCCTGGGCGGCGGGCTTGAAGCGGGTCGCGGCGACGTAGCTGAACTTCTCGTCCTCGTACGGCAGTGAGCCGCCCTTCACCTTGCGGTGCAGGGAGGAACGGCTGACCCGCGCCGAGAAGTGGCACCAGTCCGTGCCGGGGGTGATCGGGCAGGGGGCGCTGTGCGGGCAGGGGGCGGCGATGTGGAAGCCGGCGGCGATCAGGCGGGTGCGGGCCTCGATCACGCGGGCGTAGCCGTCGGGGGTGCCGGCCTCGACGATGACGATCGCCTGCGCGGCTGTCGCGGTGGCGTCGATCAGGGCGGTGCGGTCCTGTTCCGTCAGTTCGTTGAGGACGTAGGAGACGGTGACCAGGTCGGTGGGGGCGAGGGTGAGGGTCTTGCCGATGCGGGCCTTTTGCCAAGTGGCTTCGCGGAGGGGCGGGTTGGTGGCGGCGAGTTCCTTGCCGAGGGCGAGGGCGGGTTCGGCCCAGTCGAGGACGGTGATCTTGCGGGGGCCGGGCCAGGTGGCGGAGACGGCCCAGGTGGCTGCGCCGGTGCCGCCGCCTACGTCTGTGTGGGTGGTGGGGGTCCAGTCGGGGGTTGCGGCGGCGAGTTCTTCGAGGGCTGTGTGGGCTGCCTCGAAGGTGGCGGGCATGCGGTAGGCGGCGTAGGCGGCCACGTCCGCGCGGTCGCGGAGGATGGGGGTGTGGGTGGGGGTGGTGCCCCGGTAGGTGGTGATGAGGCGGTCCACGGCTTGGGACGCCTGCTTGGGCGGAAGGCCGTCGAGGAGGGTGGCGAGTCTCGCGCGGAGGGCTTCCGCCGGGGGTACGGGGGCATTCACTCCGCGATTCTAATCTCGCCCCCGCCGCCCCTACCCGTCCCATCCTCCAGGGGCTCTGCCCCTTCGACCCCGTCCGGGGGCCAGCCCCCGGGCCCCCGCTCCTCAAACGCCGGAGGGGCTGGAATTGGCGAGTGGGTGGGCTGGAATTAGCGGGTGGGTGGGCTGAAAGTCACCTCACCGCCCTTGCCATTCTTGTTGCCAGTTGGGCCCTCGGGGTGTTGTCCGGAGGGCGGCGTCTTGGGTGGACCGTGTTGGCCAGGAGGACCACGAACGTGTCCGTCTCTCGGTCCAGGACCAGGGACGTGCCCGTGAAGCCCGTGTGGCCTGCCGCGCCCTGGCCCGACAACTCGCCCATGAACCACGGTTGGTCGAGGGCGAAGCCCAATGCCGGTGGGGTGAGGAGGAGTTCGACCAGGTCGGGGCCGAGGATGCGGGCGGGACCGTAGGAGCCGCCCGCCAGGAGGGTGCGGGCGAAGACCGCCAGGTCTCGGGCCGTGGAGAACAGGCCCGCGTGGCCGGCCACTCCGCCCAGGGCCCAGGCGTTCTCGTCGTGGACCACTCCTCGGAGCATGCCTCGGTCCGCCTTGGCCCAAGGACGTCGTTGGTCCTCGGTCGCGGCGGCGCCGGGGCAGGGGCCAAAGGCCGTCGACGTCATGCCCAGGGGGCGGGTGATGCCCTCGTGGACGAGGACGTCCAGGGAGCGGCCCGTGATGCGTTCCAGGACGTACTGGAGGAGGAGCAGGTTGAGGTCCGAGTAGGTGTAGGTGCCGGGGACTCCTACCGGGGGTTCCGCTTGGAGGAGAGCCAGGCGTTCCTCGTCGTTCTCGCAGTCGTAGAGCGGGAGTTCGGGGCGCAGGCCCGATGTGTGGGTGAGGAGTTCGCGGATGGTGATGCCGTGTCTGGCCGCCGCTCGGAAGTCCGGGAGGTAGTCGCCGACGCGTGCGTCGATGCCCAGCGTGCCGCGTTCGATCTGCTGGACGGCGGCGACCGAGGTGAAGAGTTTGGTCAGGGACGCCAGGTCGAAGGGGGTGTCCACCGTTGTCGGGACGCGAGAGCTTTTCGGGAGTTCGACTCCCTTGTCCCGCTCCGGGTCGTACGACGTGTAGCGGACCGCCCAGCCCGCCGCCTCCGCCACCGCGATCACCGGACCGCGGCCGGCGACCACGACCGCGCCCGCCGCCCAGGGGCGGTCCCCGGCGGTGAGGTCGTGGACCTCCTGGGCGAGCAGACGGAGTTCCTCGGGGTCGAGGCCGGCACGTTCCGGTGTGTCGTCGCGCAGTCTGGGTGCGCTCAGCTCCCTGCTCCCTCCAGGCTCGTACGTTTGTTCCAGGGACGGCAGATTCCCATGAAGCAGGCCAGCGCCACCAGTGCGGCCGCCAGTTGGACGACGGCCATCGGGACGGCCGTGTGCTCCCCGGCGATCCCGACGAGCGGCGAGGCGACCGCGCCTATCAGGAAGGACGACGTTCCGAGCAGCGCGGATGCAGAACCGGCCGACTGTTTGGTGCGCATCAGGGCCAGCGCCTGGGCGTTGGGCAGCGTCACCCCCATGGCCGACATCAGGACGAACAGGGCGGCGGCCACCGGAACCAGCCCGACCTCGCCGAACGCGCCCGTCGACATGAGCAGCAGCGCGGTCGCGGCGGCGATCACGACGAGCAGGCCGACGCCCAGCACCGTCTCCAGGGTGACCCGGCCGACCAGCAGCTTGCCGTTGATCTGGCCGACGATCACCAGGCCGACCGAGTTCAGGCCGAACAGCAGGCTGAACGTCTGCGGGGAGGCGCCGTAGATCTCCTGGATCACGAACGGCGAGGCCGCTATGTACGCGAACAGCGCGGCGAAGGTGAAGCCGCCCGTGAGCATGTAGCCGGTGAAGGGCGGGTCGGCCAGCAGGCGGCGCATCGCGTGCAGGGCCTCGCCCACCCCGCCGCTGTGGCGCTCGGCGGGGGCGAGGGTCTCGGGGAGTCTCACCCACACGACCGCGGTGAGCAGCACGCCGACCACCGTCAGGACCACGAACACGCCCCGCCAGTCCGTCACCCGCAGGATCTGGCCGCCGATCAGCGGCGCGACGATCGGGGCGACCCCGGAGACCAGCATGAGCGTCGAGAAGAAGCGGGCCATCGCCACGCCGTCGTACAGGTCACGGACCACCGCGCGGGCGATGACGATCCCGGCCGCGCCCGCCAGGCCCTGCGCGAGGCGGAAGGCGACCAGGACCTCGACGGTCGGCGCGAGGGCGCACAGGACCGTGGCGACGACGTACACCACCAGGCCGGTCAGCAGCGGGCGGCGGCGGCCCCAGCGGTCGCTCATCGGGCCGACCACCAGCTGGCCGAGCGCCATGCCGAGCAGACAGGCGGTGAGCGTGAGCTGGACGGTCGCGGCGGGCGCGTGCAGGGAGCGGGTGACCTCCGGGAGCGAGGGGAGGTACATGTCCATCGCCAGCGGGGGCGTGGCGGTGAGGCCGCCCAGGATGAGCGTGACGAGGATGCCGGTGCGGCGGGCGGCGAGGACGGTGGGGGCGGTGGTGGGGACGGCCGGTTCCGCGGCGGGTTCGGCCGCGGGTGCCGTCGCCGGCTTCGTGTTCTGCTCCACGCCCGGGTCCATGCCCTGGTCCAGGCGCGGTGGCGGCGCCCCCTGCTCGGGCATGTGCCCCTCCCTCTCCGATTGATCCGACACCTATGCTCTCAGCTCGTACACAGTGCCGAGGGTCACACGAGCGGCCGAGGCACCTGAGCGAGGGCGGCGCGAGATGGCGGCGGAGAACGTGCGGTGGGGAATTCTGGCGACCGGTGGGATCGCCGCCGCGTTCACGGCGGATCTGGTCGATCTGCCGGATGCCGAGGTGGTCGCGGTCGCCTCGCGCACCGAGGCGTCGGCGAAGGCGTTCGCGGAGCGGTTCGGGATCGAGCGGGCCTACGGCGACTGGGACGCGCTGGCGCACGACGAGGACATCGATGTCGTGTACGTCGCCACCCCGCACTCGGCGCACCGGGTGGCCGCGGGGCTGTGCCTGGAGGCCGGGCGGAACGTGCTGGTGGAGAAGGCGTTCACGCTCAACGCGCGCGAGGCGGACGAGTTGGTCGCCCTGGCCCGGGGGCGCGGGAGCTTCCTGATGGAGGCCATGTGGATGTACTGCAACCCGATGATCCGGCGGCTCAAGGCGCTGGTCGACGACGGCGCGATCGGTGAAGTGCGGACCGTTCAGGCGGACTTCGGGCTCGCCGGGCCCTTCCCGCCGGCGCATCGGCTGCGCGATCCGGAGCAGGGCGGCGGCTCGCTGCTCGACCTCGGGGTGTATCCGGTGTCGTTCGCGCAGCTGCTGCTCGGGGAGCCGTCGGACGTGGTGGCGCGAGCGGTGCTCTCGGACGAGGGCGTCGATCTCCAGACCGGAGCGCTGCTCTCCTGGGAGAGCGGGGCTCTCGCTTCGGTGCACTGCTCCATCGTCGGCGGTCTGGCGACCTCGGCCTCGGTCACCGGCTCGCTGGGCCGCATCGACGTCCCGGACGGCTTCTTCTTCCCGGACCGCTTCGTCCTGCACCGCGACGGACGTGATCCGCAGGAGTTCACCGCCGACCCGGCCGACGGTCCGCGCAACAGCCTCAAGCACGAGGCCCGCGAGGTCATGCGCGCGCTGCGGGCCGGCGAGACCGAGTCCCCTCTCGTCCCGATCGACGGCACCCTCGCCGTGATGCGGACGCTGGACGCGATCCGGGAGCGGATCGGGGTGCGGTACCCGGACGAGGCGTGATCCCGGCGACACCGGAACGGGGCGTGACCTCGCGGGATCCCGCTTCGTAGGCTGCGGTCCCATGGATGCTGAGCAATCGAAGACCGCCGTATCGAGATCCGCCGTACCGAAGGTCGCCGTGGTGACAGGCGCCGGTTCCGGGATCGGGCGGGCCGTCGCCGTCGAGCTGTCGCACGCCGGCTGGTCCGTCGCGCTGGCCGGGCGGCGCGCCGAGACGCTGGCGGAGACGGCGGCGCTCGTGCCCGACGGCGCCGCCCTCGTCGTACGCACCGATGTCTCCCAACCGGCCGACGTGGACGCGCTGTTCGCCGCGACCGTGGAGCGATTCGGGCGGGTGGACCTGCTGTTCAACAACGCGGGGACGTTCGGTCCCGGTGGGGTGCCGGTGGAGGAACTGCCGTACGAGGCCTGGCGGCACGTGGTGGACACCAACCTCAACGGGGCGTTCCTGTGCGCGCAGGCGGCCTACCGACGGATGAAGGAGCAGGAGCCGCAGGGCGGACGGATCATCAACAACGGTTCCATCTCCGCCCATACGCCCCGGCCGCTGTCGGTGGCGTACACGGCGACCAAGCACGCGCTGACCGGCCTCACCAAGTCGCTGTCCCTTGACGGGCGGCCGTACCGGATCGCGGTGGGGCAGATCGACATCGGCAACGCGGCGAGCGCCATGACGGCGGGGATGAGCACGGGCGCGATGCAGGCGAACGGTGAGGTCGCGCCCGAGCCCGTGATGGACGTGGCCGATGTCGGGCGCACCGTGCGGCACATGGCGGAGCTGCCGCTGGAGGCGAATGTGCAGTTCGCGACCGTACTGGCGACGACGATGCCGTACGTCGGCCGCGGCTGAGCGCGTCCACCGACCCCCAACTCCCCAACTTGCACAAGCGGAATTTGACCGTCCGCACTATTGCGGCCGGTGGCGGCCTTATGCTCAACTCTCCTACACAAGAGCTTCACACTTGGAGCACGGGGCTTCCGCAGACCAAAACCGAGGGGGGAGGCGGCAGCCGTTCCACGGCATCGCGTGGGGGTGGACCTCATGCGGGACCGTGAGGTACGCACCGGTGCCTGGAACGGCTGCCGCGAGACTCAGTCGGGGCGGTCCGCCTCGTTCGCCTTCGTCGCCCCCTCAACTCCCGTTGCTCCGGCCGCCCTTCGCCTGCGCAGCGCCCACGCCCCGCCCGCCAGCAGCGCGACCGCGCCGCCCGCGCCCGCGAGCGTCCCCCAGGCCGAGGACCCGCCGTCCGCCGCCGAACCCGGTGCCCCGGCCGCCGCCCGGGCCGATGCGCCACCCGGGGTCGCGGTCGCCTTGGCCCCGCCCTCGCTGAGCGGATCGACCAGCGTGCCCAGCGCCCGGGCCGAACTCCCTTTGCCGAAGCCCCAGTCGAGCAGCGCGGCCGTCTCCTCGTAGACGGCGTTGTAGCCGCTCCTGGGGTGCATCACCGTCACCAGCAGGGTCCGGCCGCCGCGGGTGGCGGCTCCGGTGAAGGTGTTGCCGGCGTTGCTCGTGTAACCGTTCTTGACCCCGATCAGACCGTCGTACGTCTTCACCCCGTACGTGCCGGTGAGCAGGCGGTCGGTGTTCTGGATCTGGAACGTCTTCTTGCCGCGCGCCGGGAAGTCGGCGGTCCTGGTGGCGCAGTACGCGCGGAAGTCGGCGTCCTTCAGCCCGTGCCGGGCGAAGAGCGTGAGGTCGTAGGCGGACGACAGCTGGCCCTTGTGGTCGAAGCCGTCGGGGCTGACCACATGGGTGTCCAGGGCCTGCAGATCCTCCGCCCTGGCCTGCATCTCGGCGACCGTCCTGGCGATCCCGCCGTTCATGTGGGCGAGCACGTGCACGGCGTCGTTGCCCGAGCGCAGGAAGACGCCCTGCCACAACTGCTCGACGGTGTACGTGATTCCGGGCTTGACGCCGACCAGGCTGGAGCCGGACGGGATGCCGGCCAGGTCCGCGTCGGTCACCCGGTACCGCTCGGCCCGCTCGAACTTCCCCAGCACGGTGTCGGCGAACAGCATCTTCAGCGTGGACGCGGGCGCGAGCCGCCGGTGCGGGTCGCGGGCGGCGAGCACCTCTCCGCTGTCGCAGTCGGCGACGAGCCAGGCGGCGGCGGTCAGCTTGGCGGTGAGCGCCTTGGGCAGACCTGTGCCCTGAATTCCGGCGCGGGCCAGCCGCGCACCGCCGACAACGGTCGAGGCGTGCGCGTCGGTCGCCGTGGCGAGCGGAATGGCGGCGGCCGCGCACAGGCCGAGCGCGGTCCGCCGGGAGAGCGGGTGGGAAGCGTGCATCCCGGGACCGTACACCGCACCCAACAGGGGTTTCCTGGCAGTAGACCCTCTACAGGATAAGAATTGCCTGTCTTATACAAATTTGAATCCCCACCCTGCTTTCTCAGCCCTGACACATCCTTTACTCAGCCTGGCTCAAAGGTTTCTCCATACCTTGTGGCAGCGCCCACAGCGGGCGCCAAGAACCTTTGGGGAACGGGATGTTTGGCATCTATCTCAAGCGCGAACTGGGCCGGAGAAAGAAAGCGGCTCTGGTCATCGCTCTGGGTCTGGCGCTCGGAATCGCTCTGGTCATCACCGTCAACTCGGTGTCGGCCGGCATGGCGCAGGCGCAGGACAAGGTCCTGAAGTCGCTCTACGGCCTCGGCACGGACATGACCGTGACCAAGGCGCAGTCCGCCCCCACCAGCGGCAGCTCCGGGGGCCCGAGGTTCAACTTCGACGCCAAGTCGAGCAGCAGCACCACGCAGAGCTCCGACCGGGTCAATACGCAGGGCGGTCAGGTCCTCGCGTCCTCCCTGGTCACCAAGGTCGCGGCACAGAAGGGTGTGTCGGACGCGGTCGGCGCGCTCACCCTGAACGTCACCAAGGTCGACGGCTCGTTCACCCAGGGCAAGGCGCAGTCCTCCACCTCCGGCTCCTCCCAGCAGGGCGGCCCCGGCGGCGGCAACAGCGGCAGCACCGCCCCGCCCCAGGTGCAGGGCGGCGGCGCGTCCTTCGACGTCAACTCCTACTCGGTGGCGGGCATCGACGTCACGGACCAGGACCTCGGCCCGCTCGCCACGTCGAAGATCACCTCGGGCAGGACCTTCACCTCCGCGCAGGCGAACTCCAAGGTCGCGGTGGTCAGCAAGTCCTACGCCAAGGAGAAGAAGTACAAGGTCGGTTCGACCTTCAAGATCTCCGGCACCAAGTTCACGGTCATCGGCATCGCGACGCCCGACAGCTCCGAGTCCACCACCGACGTCTTCCTGCCGCTGAAGCAGGCGCAGACGCTCGGCGACTCGAAGAACAAGGTCACCACGATCTACGTCAAGGCGACCGACTCGAAGCAGATCTCGACCGTCAAGTCGACGATCCAGAAGAACATCTCGGGTACGACGGTCACCACCTCCGCCGACCTCGCCTCCACCGTCTCCGGCTCGCTGTCCACCGCCTCCGACCTGGCGACCAGCGTCGGCAAGTGGCTCTCGATCGCGGTGCTGGTGGCGGCCTTCCTGGTCGCCGCGCTGCTGACCTCCTCGGCGGTCTCCCGCCGGGTGCGCGAGTTCGGCACGCTGAAGGCGCTGGGCTGGCCGAGCCGCAAGGTGACCCGGCAGGTCGTCGGCGAGTCCATGGTCAACGGCCTGATCGGCGGCGGCCTCGGCATCGCGCTGGGTCTTGCGGCGGCCTACACGGTGACCGCGATCAGCCCCAAGCTGACCGCGCAGCTCGGCTCCACCGGCGGTGGCGGCCAGGGCGGCGGTCCCGGTGGCGGCGGCCCCGGCCGGCAGTCCGCGGCCAGCACCATGGAGATCGCCCTCTCCGCCCCGGTCTCCCTGACCACCATCGCGCTCGCGGTGGGCCTGGCGGTCACCGGCGGTCTGATCGCCGGCGCCATGGGCGGCTGGCGCGCCTCCCGAATGCGCCCGGCGGACGCCCTGCGCAGCGTGTCGTAACACCCCCCGTGCAGGGGCGCCGCCGCCACTCCCCCGGGCGGCGGCGCCCCGCCCCCTACCTCCTGCCACATCTCCTGACCTCCTGGAGTTCCCATGTACAGACTCAGCGGCGTCACCAAGCGGTACACACGCGGCAAGGAGACGGTCGAGGCGCTGCGCGACATCGACCTGACCATCGAGGACGGCGACCAGCTCGTCATCCAGGGCCCGACCGGCGGCGGCAAGTCCACCCTGTTGCAGATGATCGGCGGCCTGGACCGGCCGACCGAGGGCAGCGTGGAGCTGGACGGCGTCGACCTCGCCCGCATCAGCGAGGCCAAGCTGACCCGGCTGCGTGCCGAGAAGGTCGGCATCATCTTCCAGTCGTTCAACCTCATCCCGACCCTGACCGCGCAGGAGAACGTCGAGACGGCCCTGGTGCCGCTCGGCGTGAAGCCCGCCGAGCGGCGCGAGCGGGCGGCCGAGGCGCTGGCCTCGGTCGGCCTCGGCGACCGTCTGCGGCACGCCCCCGCCGAGCTCTCCGGCGGCCAGCAGCAGCGCGTGGCGATCGCCCGCGCGCTGGTGAAGAAGCCGAAGGTGCTGCTCGCCGACGAGCCCACCGGCAACCTCGACGAGGGCACCCGCGACGACATCATGGGCCTGCTGGAGGGCCTGTGGCACGAGTACGGGCTGACCTTCGTCATGGTCACCCACGACTCCTCCATCGCTCGCCGCGCCCCGCGCCTGGCGACCATCAAGGCCGGCCGTCTGACGCTCACGGAGCAGGGCGGGCAGTTCACCCAGGCGGCACAGCAACAGCCGTACGGGGAGCAGCAGTTCGGCGATCAGGGCTACGGCGGTCAGCAGCCCGGCGATCAGCAGTACGCCCGGTACGGCAACCAGGGGTACTGACGGCACGGCGCCCGGCGTTACCGAATGCCGTGCCCGCAGGGGCCGTTCACCTTCCGAGCACCCGGTCGATCTCGGCCAGCTGCCAGGCGGTGAGCGGCCCCTTCTCGATGGCGCCCGCGTTCTGCTCGGCCTGCTCGACCGACCGGAACCCGGGGATCGGGATCGTCCGCGGGCTGCGCGCCCAGATCCAGGCGAGGGCGCCCTGGGCGGGTGTGCGGCCCTCGCTGGTGAGGATGGAACGCAGGGCGTCCACCCGGGCGACCCAGTCCTCGTCGGCGCCCTCGCCCTGCTTGAAGCCGGTCAGCCAGGCAGGCGGGGTGTTGCGGATGTCGCCCGCTTCGAGGGCGCGTCCGGCGCGCTGCTTCCCGGTCAGCAGACCCATGGCGAGGGGACTGCGGTTGACGCTCGCGAGCCCGGACTCCTCGCACAGCGTGAGCATGTCGGGCGCGTCGTTCAGCACGTTGAGCGCGTGCTGAACGGCGGCGCAGTGCTCCCCCTGCGCGAACACGGCGGCCCGGGCGGGGTCGTCGGTGCTCCAGGCATAGGCGCGAATGAGGCCCTCGCGCACGAACTCCTCGCACTGGTCCCGGAGTTCGGCCGCCCGCTGCGGATCGGCGTCGGAGAGGTGCAGCTGGTAGAGATCGACGTACTCAGTGCCGAGCCGCTCCAGCGAGGCGGTCAGGGCGCGGCGGGCGTACTCCGGGGTGTCGTCGCTGCCGGTGAGGGTGCGGGTCTCCTCGTCGAAGACGTTGCCCCACTTGGTGGCGACCACGACGTCCTCGCGCCGCTTGCCGAGCGCTCGCCCGAGCACGCGCTCACTGTGCCCGGCGCCGTAGGTGTCGGCGGTGTCGAAGTACGTCACCCCGAGGTCGAGGGCGCGGCGGATCGCCCGTACGGACTCGTCGTCGTCGACCTTGCCCCAGCCCAGGGGCTGTCCGTCGGGATCCTGCCACTCTCCCCCGATGGCCCAGCAGCCGAAACCGAGGGCGCTCACTTCGATACCGCTGCGGCCGAGTGTCCTGTTGGTCTTCATACCGACAGACGCTAGGAGTTGGAGCGCACACGAAGGCAAGGGGTATGCGGAAGGCGGGGCGTTTTCAAGAGTGGGTCCTACGGACCGGTCACGCCTGCCCGGTCTCGAACCGGGAGATCCTGCCGTCGTCCTCGACCGTGAAACTCCACCGGGTGCGCATCTCGCCCCAGGTGTCGTTGCGGTAGTTCGCGAGGAGCGCGCGGCCGCCCTGGGACTCGTTGTCGACGTCGAGGTGACCGTTGGAGGAGAAGATCTCCCGGTCGATCCACTCGTCGAGGTCCCGGTCGGAGCCGTCGTCCGCCATCGTCGCGCCGGGCGCGAGCAGCGCCACGAAGCCGTCGCGGTCATGGGCGTTGACGGCGGTGACGAAGGCCCGGACGGTCGGGTCGGTGAGTTTGGCTGGCTGAATCGTCATGCCAGCAGACTCACACCGCTCCCCCACGACCGCCACCCGAACGGCCGCGCGAACGGGCCTGCGGGGTGGGTGCGGTGGGACGGTGGAGACACGGGGAGGGCCGTCGATGGAGACCGGCGGAGACATGGGGAGGTGACCTGTTCCTGCCGACCGCACCGGGAGTCGACGTGACCTGCTACGACCGACGTGATCTGGGCCTGCTGTTGCTCCGGCTGGGCACGGGAGGTGTGCTGGCCGCGCACGGCGCGCAGAAGCTGTTCGGCTGGTTCGGAGGGCACGGGATCGAGGGGACCGGCCGGTTCATGGAGTCCGTGGGCTACGCGCCCGGCCGGGCCAGCGCCACGGCGGCGGGCCTCGCCGAGGCGGGCGGCGGCACCCTGCTGGCCCTGGGCCTGGCCACCCCGGCGGCGGGCGCGGCGGCGGCCGGGGCGATGGCGGGGGCGGCCGCGGTGCACACCCCGAACGGCTTCTTCGCCGCGGGCGGCGGCTACGAGTACGCGGCGAGCCTGAGCCTGACCGCGGCCGGCCTCGCCGTCACGGGCCCGGGCCGCCTCTCCCTCGACCACGCCCTCGGCCACGCGGTCGACCGCAACTGGATGGTCCCGGTGGCACTGGGCGTGACGGCGGCGGTGACGGCGGCGGTCGTGGGGATGCGGAACCAGCGACTGCGGAGGGTGGTGGACGAGGAGGAAGGGGAGGACTGGGAGGAGGGGGCGGGGGCGCAGGAGGTGCTGTTCGACCGGTGAGCCCGCGTGACAGGCTCCGTGTATGAGTGATCAGGACCTTTCCGCCCCGCCGGCCGCCGCTCCCGTCGACCTCTGGGCCGCCATCGACGACCTGTGGACCTGGCTGGAGGCGAACCGTCCGCTCGACGGCAAGGAAGGCATGCTGCTGCGCATGCTCAAGCTGTCGGAGGAGGTCGGCGAGGTCGCCGAGGCGGTGATCGGGGCGACCGGCCAGAACCCGCGCAAGGGCATCACCCACACGTGGGACGACGTCCAGGCGGAACTGTGCGATGTCGTCATCACGGCCCTGGTCGCGCTGCGCACCCTGACCCCGGATACCCGCGAGGTCTTCGCCCACCATCTGGCGCGGGTGCGGTCGCGGTCGCTGGGGGTGGACGGGGCGTCATAGCCACGGCCGAAGCCTTAGCCATAGCCATAGCCACCGCTACGAAGACCACGGTCACGAGGAACGTCCAGTCCTGGACCGGACCAACACCCTCCCAGGACTGGACCTGCCCCGCACCCACCCCCCATGATGACGCTGCCATGACAACAACGACGTCGTCTCGCAGGGCGGTCACCGTGCGCGGATCCCTCGTCAGGGCCACTCTGGCCGCCGTACTCCTGCTGGTACTTCCGGTACCGGTGTCGACGGCCTCGGCCGAATCGGGAGCCGAGCCGGCCGCGCCGGCGCCGGTCACCTCTCCCGTGGTCGCCGCCACCGACTGGACGCCCCCGCTCAGCACCCGGGGCCGCTGGATCGTCGACGCCAACGGCAACCGCTTCAAGCTCCGCTCCGGCAACTGGCACGGCGCCAGCGGCACTTGGAACGGCTCGGGCAGCACGGACGACGACGCCAACCACCACGCGGGGGAGAACTCCGGCCGGATGCCGCTGGGCCTGGACCGCGCGTCCATCGCCGAGATCATCGCCGGTTTCAAAGAGATCGGCATCAACAGCATCCGGCTGCCGTTCTCCAACGAGATGATCCACGACACCGTGCCCGTCACGGACCGCTCGGTCGCCGCCAACCCGTCCCTGCACGGTCTGACCCCGCTCCAGGTGTACGACGTGGTGGTGCGCGAGCTGACCGCCGCCGGGCTCGCCGTGATCCTCAACAACCACACCAACACGACCCGTTGGTGCTGCGGGGTCGACGGGAACGAGCGCTGGAACGCGAGCCAGTCGACCCAGACCTGGGAGGACGACTGGCTGTTCATGGCCCGCCGCTACCGGGACAACAAGCGCGTGGTCGGCGCCGACCTCTACAACGAGGTGCGCCGCAACGTCTGGGACGACCCCAACTGGGGCCTGGGCGACGACCACGACTGGTTCGCCGCCTCGCAGCACGTCGGCGATCGCATCCTCACGGAGGCCAACCCCGATCTGCTGATCGTCGTCGAGGGCATCAACTGGACCGGCATCCCGATCGACGGCTTCGCGCACGAACGCCCCACCCTGGCACCCGTACGCACCCTCTCGCACACCCTCGTCGACTCCGGCAAGCTCGTCTACTCGGCCCACTTCTACGACTACACCGGCCCCAACCACAGCGGAGCGACCGGCACAGGCGAGACCAGCGACCCCCGCTACCGCGACCTGACTCCGGCCGAGCTGACCCAAGTCCTGTACCGGCAGGCCTTCTTCGTGACCGCCGAGCAGGACCAGCACTTCACCGCACCTGTCTGGATCAGCGAGTTCGGCGTCGGCGGCCGGGAGGAGACCGGCGCGAAACCGCGCGCCTGGTTCGAGAACTTCGTCGACGAACTGATCCGCAACGACGCCGACTTCGCCTACTGGCCGCTGGTCGGCTGGCACGAGAACCGCACCGGCAACGGCTGGGCCCTGCTGCACTGGGACAGCCAGGGCCGGCGCATGGGCCTGTACGACGGTGACGACTGGCGGGCGGCCGCCTGGACCCGGCTGATCACCGCGACCGGCCGGACCGGGCCCGTGGCGGCCGTGCCGGAGTGGTCCCAGCTCAGCCCCGACCACGGCGACTTCGTCCAGTCCCGGCGGCTGCGCGCCCTGCCCGACTGGGACTCCGGCGCCCGCAAGGCGGCCTGCCCCGACGGGCAGCGGCTGCTGGGTCTGAGCCACACGGGCAACCGGGCGCTGTGCTCGGACGTGACCGCGGGCGCGCTGTGGGCACCGGCCGGCGCCCACGAGGTGGTCGTCGACGAACGGCATGTCGCGGCGGGCGGCGACTGGGCGTCGGGCTACACCAAACTCCAGTGCGCCGACGGTCAGTTCATGACGGGATACAGCGTCCGCGGCGCCGCCGTATCGGCCGTCCTGTGCGCGACCGCGTCCGCCGGACGGCTCGGTTCCGGCGGCCGTACCGTCTGGTTCGACCGCGGTGACAACCGGGGATCGGCGCCGAAGGGCGGAGACTTCGCGTCCGGCAACTACAAGGGCCAGTGCGCCGACGACGAGTACGCGGCGGGCGTCGCGTACACGGGCCGGCTGGGCTCGTCGCGGACACCGGACGCGCTGTACTGCCGCAAACTGGCCTGAAGCGTTGCCGTCACACCCTGACGTCAGGCAAGCCGCTTCCGTCAAACCTTACTTCACCTCTTGACGTAAGTGGTCCATACCTTTAAGTTCACCGGTCAGCCCCAGTACCACGCGTGCGTTCGCCCTGCACCGGTCGCCCCGGCCCCGGGCGTCCCACCCCCCACGAAAGGGCCGATCTGTCATGCCCAGACCACTCGTCGCCGCGCTCTCCGTCGCGGCACTCACCCTCTCCGCCGGCCTCCTCGCCAGCACCCCCGCCTCCGCCGCGACCGGCACGATCACCGGCCTCGGCGGCAAGTGCCTGGACGTGGCGGGCGCCAGCTCCGCCGACGGCACGGCCGTCCAGCTCTACGACTGCAACGGCACCGCCGCCCAGCAGTGGACCGTGGGCACCGACGGCACGATCCGCGCGCTGGGCAAGTGTCTTGACGTCACCGGGAGTTCGACCGCCGACGGCACCAAGATCCAGCTGTGGACGTGTTCCGGCGCCGCCAACCAGAAGTGGACCGTCTCCGCCGCCCGCGACATCGTCGGCACGCAGGCCAACAAGTGCCTGGACGCCACCGGCAACTCCTCGGCCAACGGCACCCGCGCCCAGATCTGGACGTGCTCCGGCGGCGCCAACCAGAAGTGGACCGCGCCCGCCGCCGGCGGCGACAACCCGCCGACCTCCTCGCCCCTGGCCGTGGCGCCCTACCTCTACAACGGCTGGGGCAGCCCGCCGAGCCCCACCACGATCACCAACGCCACCGGCGTCAAGAACTTCACGCTCGCCTTCGTCCTCAGCAACGGCTACTGCAACCCCCAGTGGGACGGCGGCCGCGCGCTGACCGGCGGCGTGGACCAGTCCACGATCAACACCATCCGGGCCAACGGCGGCGAGGTCATCCCGTCCTTCGGCGGCTACAGCGGCAACAAGCTGGAGAGCTCCTGCTCCAGCGCCGGTGAGCTGGCGGCGGCGTACCAGAAGGTGATCAACGCCTACGCGCTCAAGGCGATCGACATCGACATCGAGGCCGACGCGTACAGCAACGGGACCGTGCAGCAGCGCACGGTGGACGCGCTGAAGACCGTGAAGGCCAACAACCCGGGCATCAAGATCTACATCACCATCGGCACCGGGCAGAGCGGCCCCGACACCAGCCTGATCAACCGGGCGCACAACTCCGGTCTGACGGTGGACGCGTGGGCCATCATGCCGTTCGACTTCGGCGGCGCGGGCCAGAACATGGGCAACCTGACGGTCCAGGCCGCCGAGGGCCTGAAGAACGCGCTGAAGAGCGCGTACGGCTACACCGACGACGCGGCCTACCGGGACATGGGCATCTCGTCCATGAACGGGATCACCGACAACAACGAGACCGTCACCGTCGCCGACTTCCGCACGATCCTCGCCTACGCCCAGCAGCACCACCTGGCCCGGCTGACCTTCTGGTCCGCCAACCGCGACCGGCCCTGCACCGGCGGCCCCGCCGACAGCTGCTCCGGCGTGAGCCAGGGCAACTGGGACTACACCCGCGTCTTCTCGGCCTACACCGGCTGACCGACGGTGTACGCCGACTGAGTCGCGGCGTACACCGGCCCGGCTCGGCCCGCACCGGCCGAGCCGGGCCGCACCCCACCCCCCTCAGCAACTCAGGCTAGGAGAACCCGTGTTCCGTCATCTACGCACCGCCTCCCGGGGCCGCAGACCGCTCGCGGTCGCGATGGTCGCCGGGGCGGCAGCGTCGCTGCTGACCGCGAGCCCCTCGCAGGCGGCGGCCACCGCCCTGCCCACCGGCTTTTCCACGCTCACCAACGCGGCCAGCGGCAAGTGTCTGGACGCCAGGTCGGCCGCCACCACGAACGGCACGGCCGTGCAGCAGTACACCTGCAACGGCAGCACGGCCCAGCAGTGGAGCTTCACGACCACCACGGACGGCTACGTCAGCATCAACAACGGCAACAACACCAGCCAGGTCGTCGACATCACCGGTGTCTCCACGGCCGACAACGCGCTGGCCCAGCTGTGGACGTACGGCGGCGGCACCAACCAGCAGTGGCTGCCGGTCGACGAGGGCGGCGGCGCGTACCACTTCGTCAACCGCAACAGCGGCAAGTGCCTGGACGACCCGGCCGCCTCGACCGCCGACAGCGTGCAGCTGGTCCAGTACACCTGCAACGGCAGTGCCGCCCAGCGCTTCCAGGTGGCCGCCGTGAACCCGCCGTCGTCCGGCAACCCCGACCTCGGCCCGAACGTGGTCGTCTTCGACCCGTCGATGTCGGCGTCGACCATCCAGAGCCGCGTGAACACGATCTTCTCGCAGCAGGAGACGAACCAGTTCGGCTCCCAGCGCTACGCCGTGATGTTCAAGCCGGGCACCTACAGCGCCAACGTCAACGTCGGCTTCTACACCCAGGTGCTGGGCCTCGGTCTGACCCCGGACGCGGTCAACATCAACGGCGCGGTGCACGCCGAGGCCGACTGGTTCCAGGGCAACGCCACGCAGAACTTCTGGCGCGGCGCGGAGAACCTCTCCGTCACCCCGACCGGCGGCTCCGACCGCTGGGCGGTCTCGCAGGCGGCGGCCTACCGCCGGATGCACCTGCGCGGCAACCTCGCGCTGGACGACGGCGGTTGGTCCAGCGGCGGGCTGCTCGCCGACAGCAAGATCGACGGCCAGGTCAACTCCGGCAGCCAGCAGCAGTGGCTGACCCGCAACTCGCAGCTCGGCAGCTGGACCGGCTCCAACTGGAACATGGTCTTCGTCGGCAGCCAGGGCGTCCCGGGCACCAGCTTCCCCAACCCGCCCTACACGACGGTCGCGCAGACCCCGGTCACGCGTGAGAAGCCGTTCCTGTACGTCGACAGCGCCGGCGCCTACCAGGTGTTCGTACCGTCGCTGCGCTCCAACTCGACCGGGACCAGCTGGGCTTCGGGCTCGCCGGCCGGCTCGTCGCTGTCCATCGACAGCTTCTACATCGTGAAGCCGGGCGCGACCGCCGCTCAGATCAACGAAGCACTGGCGGCCGGCAAGAACCTCCTGGTGACGCCCGGTGTCTACCACCTCAACCAGACCCTCCAGGTGAACCGCCCCGACACGGTGATCCTCGGCCTCGGCCTCGCCACCCTGATCCCGGACAACGGCATCACCGCGATGAAGGTCGCGGACGTCGACGGCGTGAAGGTCGCGGGTCTGCTCTTCGACGCGGGCACCACCAACTCGCCGTCCCTGATGGAGGTCGGCCCGAGCGGCTCGTCCGCCACCCACACCGCCGACCCGACCTCGCTGCACGACGTGTACTTCCGCGTCGGCGGCGCGGGCGTCGGCAAGGCCACCAACAGCCTGATCGTCAACAGCGACAACGTGATCGGCGACCACATGTGGATCTGGCGCGCCGACCACGGCTCGGGCGTCGGCTGGACCAGCAACACGGCCGACAACGGCCTGACGGTCAACGGCGACAACGTGACGATGTACGGCCTGTTCGTCGAGCACTATCAGAAGTACCAGACCATCTGGAACGGCAACGGCGGGCGCACGTACTTCTACCAGAACGAGATGCCCTACGACCCACCGAACCAGGCGTCCTGGATGAACGGCTCCACCCAGGGCTACGCGGCCTACAAGGTCGCCGACTCGGTCACCAGCCACCAGGCCTACGGGCTCGGCAGCTACTGCTACTTCAACGTCAACCCGGGCGTGGTGGCCGCGCGTGCCATCGAGGCGCCGACCAACTCCAACGTCCGCTTCACCAGCATGCTGACGGTGTCCCTGGGCGGCACGGGCACCATCAGCCACGTCATCAACAACACGGGAGGACCGTCCAACTCCTCCAACAACGTCGCCAACCTGACCAGCTACCCGTAACGGATCTCCCGGTCGCGGTGGTCGTAGGCTGCTGGACGAGCCTGCGACCACCGCGAGGAGATCCATCCGTTGAGCAGTTCAGCCGCCTACTACGAGCGCATCGACGACCACCGCTACAAGCCCACCCCGCACACGGGCGGCGCCTGGTCCTCCGACGAACAGCACTTCAGCCCCCTGGGCGGCCTCATCGCCCACGCGCTGGACCGCCACATCGGCGAGCGCCCCGGGCTGCTGCTGTCCCGCATCAGTTTCGACATCCTCGGCCGTCCTGCCCTGGACGAGTGCGAGATCAGCGTCGAGACGGTCCGCCCCGGCCGCACCATCGAGCTCCTCGAAGCCGTGGTGCGGATCGCCGGGCGCCCGGTGGTCCGGGCCCGCGCCTGGCTGCTCGCCGCCGTCGACACCACGGCGGTGGCGGGCGGCCCCGACGCCCGGCTCGCCCCGCCCGAGTCCCTCGACCCGTGGAAGATGGCCGACGCCTGGCCGGGCGGCTACATCGCCTCGATCGACGTCCGCCCCCTCGCGCCGCCGCAGCCGGGCCGCACCACCGCCTGGATCTCCACCGAGCTCGACCTCGTCGCCGGCGAGCCCAGCGGCCCGCTCGCCTCCTACCTCGCGCTCGTGGACACGGCCAACGGCATCGCCGTACGGGAGTCGCCCGCCGAGTGGATGTTCCCGAACGTCGACCTCACGATCCACCTGCACCGCCAACCGGTGGGCTCCTGGACCGGGTTGGACACGACGGTCACCTTCGGCCCGACCGGCCAGGGCCTGACCAGCACGGTCCTGTACGACATCGAGGGCCCGGTCGGCCAGGCCCAGCAGCTCCTCACGGTCCGCCCGCAGCCGGGACTCTGAAGCGTTTTTTGCCTCGGAGGCAACTCAGGGTGCCCATCTCCCCACCCACCGTGAGGACCACGTAACTCCGCTTTATTCCGGATGACTTGGACCGGTAACGGCCGGTGGCTGAAGTGGGTCCCACAGGCAGCGCCGAGGTGTAAAGACCTCGGCGCCTCGCGTGGGAGGGATGTCATGCCCGAGACCTACCCCGAGACCTACTCCGACACGCGCCGGCTCGCCGGTGCCCACTTCCCGGTCGCCGTCATCGGCGGCGGCCAGGCCGGCCTCTCGGTCAGCCACTGCCTGCGCGAACGCGGCATCGAGCACGTCGTCGTCGAGGCGAACCGGGTCGGGCACGAGTGGCGCAGCCGCCGCTGGGACTCCTTCTGTCTGGTCACCCCCAACTGGCAGTGCAGGCTGCCCGGTTACCCCTACCGGGGCGACGACCCCGACGGCTTCATGGTGCGCGAGGAGATAGTGCGCTACCTGGAGGGATACGTCGCCCACTTCCGGCCTCCGCTGGTGGAGGGCGTGTCGGTCACCCGGGTGCGCAGGCCGGCCGGCGGGACGTACGAACTGGCTACGACCGCGGGCGACTTCACCGCGGAGCAGGTCGTCGTGGCGACCGGCCCGTACCACCGCCCCAAGGTCCCGCGCGCCGCCGAACGCCTGCCCGCCGGGATCGAGCAGGTCCACTCCTCCGCCTACCGCAGTCCCGCCCAACTCCCCGACGGGGCCGCCCTGGTGGTGGGCACGGGACAGTCCGGCTGCCAGATCGCCGAGGACCTGCACCTCGCGGGCCGGCAGGTGCACCTGGCGGTCGGCAGCGCCCCGCGCGTGGCCCGCTTCTACCGCGGCCGGGACTGTGTGGCCTGGCTGGACGAGATGGGCCACTACACCCGGTCCATCGACGAGTTCGACGACGCGGGCGCGGTGCGCATGCGGGTCAACCACTACGTCACCGGGCGGGACGGCGGCCGGGACATCGACCTGCGCGCCTTCGCGAAGGACGGCATGCGGCTGTACGGCCGGCTGACCTCGGTCGACGGCCCGGCCCTGGAGTTCGCCGACGACCTCAAGGTCAACCTCGACCACGCGGACGCCGTGGCGGAGGGCATCAAGGACGCCATCGACGCCCACATCGCGGCCCACGGCATCGACGCCCCGACCGAGCCCCGCTACACGCCGGTGTGGGAACCGGACGTCCAGGCGGGCGAGTTGAACCTGGCGGAGGCAGGCGTCACCTCCGTCGTCTGGGCGACCGGCTTCGCCCGCGACCACCGCTGGATCGAGATCCCCGCCTTCGACGGACGCGGCTACCCGATGCACTGGCGCGGTGTCACCAGCGTGCCGGGGCTGTACTTCGTGGGCCTGCCCTGGCAGCACTCCTGGGGCTCGGGGCGGTTCGAAGCGGTGGGCAGGGACGCCGAGTTCATCGCCGGGCACATCGACGCGGGCCGCCGCCTCGCCGACGTCTGCGGCACCCTCACCGGCGCCCCGACCCGGGTCGCCGCCGCGGTACCGGTGGGCTGAGCCATGGTGTACGACGCCCACCGCCACATCGGCGTACTGCCCGCCTTCCCCTTCTACGGCGGCCCGCCGGTGCACCCCGACACCACCGCCCGCGCCACGGTCAAGCAGCTGCTCGCAGACCTGGACGCGGAGGGCACCGAACGCGCCCTGGTCATCCCCAACTACGGCGTCCCCGACCCCGAGATCGCCTTCTCCTTCAACGAGTTGGCCATCGAGGCCGCCCAGACCGACGACCGCATCCGCGCCGGCCTCTGGGTCTCCCCGCGCCCCGAGGACGCCCACCGCACGGACCTGGCCCTCGCCCTCGCCGGCGAACGCGGGGTACGGGCCCTGAAGCTGAGCTTCCTGCTCGGCGGCCGGCCCACCGACCCGGCCTGCCGCCCCCAACTGGACCGCATCTTCGCCGTCGCCGCCCACCACGACCTGGTCGTCCACGTCCACACCTCCCCCGGCGCCGCCTCCGACATCGACGAGGTCGGCCACCTCGTGGACTGGTACGCCGATCGGGTCGCCGTCCATCTCGTGCACTTCGGCGGCGGGATGAGCGGCCACATCAAGCTCGCCGGGTCCCGCTTCTTCGACTGGATCGCGGCCGGCAAGCGCGTCTACACCGACCTCTCCTGGGCCATCGGGTTCCTGCCGTACTGGCTGGCCCGGGAGATCGAGCACCGCGGCCTCGGCCACGACCGCGTGCTCTTCGCCAGCGACCAGCCCTGGGGCGACTTCACCGGCGAGTACGCCCGGATGACCGCCGCGACCGGCGGTGGCGAACTCGGCGACCGGGTCTTCCGGGACACGTTCGCCACGCTCTACGACTGACCCTTCCCGCAGCTCCGACCCGTCCTTCACCTCCCGTACGCGCAAGGAGACAGCCATGTCCGAAACCGTCGAACTCAGCGAGATCGAGCAGAAGTCCCTCACCGAGATCCCGCACCCGTCGCTGCCCGAGGGCACCAGCATCTACGGCGCGACCAAGGTGTTCCCCGACTACAAGGCGGAGGACGGCGAGACCTACTTCACGCTCGTCCACGGCATCGCCCACGAGTCGTCGGTGTCCTTCGTCGCCGTGCTCCAGGCGACCCGCGCACTGCGCAAGGGCTTCGAGACCGCCATCTACTTCTACGGCCCCGGCTCCCTCAACTGCCTTGCCACCCGCGGCTTCCCGACCACCGGCACCTCCGCCTTCCCCGGCGAGCACAACATCAACAACCAGCTCAAGACGTTCATCGCCGAGGGCGGCAAGGTGTTCTGCTGCCGCTTCGGCCTCTCGCTGCACGGCGCCCGCGAGGAGGACCTCATCGAGGGCGTCATCCCCACCCACCCGCTGGACGTCCAGGACGCGCTGATCCACTACGCGCGCAAGGGCGCCATCATCAACTCGACCTACCAGCTGTAGGGGGCACGCCGTGAGCGTTGGCACCGGATCGACCAGTACGGCCGTGGACGTCCGCATCCTGACCCGCGCCGAACTCGCCCTGCGCGGAGTGGCGTTGGACACTCCTGTACGGCGCCCCGACGGCGCGGGCCCCAGTGACGACGGGCACATGGTCGTCGACGGTGCCAACGCCGCCCTCCCCACCAACCCGGCCAGCCCCTACCGCGTCCGCGACGGCAGGGTGTGGCTCGGCGAGGAGGACACGGGCCTGACCCTGACCGCCGTGCGCCGCCCGAGGTTCTACGACCTGACGACCACCGACGGCGTCCCCTACGAGCACATCGCCCGGCTGCACGGCGCCGACGTCCTCGCCACCACCGTCGTGCAGACCTGCATCCGCTACGCCGAGTCCGACCGCTGCCGCTTCTGCACCATCGAGGAGTCGCTGCGCGCCGGGGCCACGATCGCCGCCAAGACGCCGGCGCAGCTCGCCGAAGTGGCTGAAGCGGCGGTGCGGTTGGACGGCGTCCAGCAGATGGTGATGACCACCGGCACGACGACCGGGCCGGATCGCGGCGCCCGCACCCTCGTACGGTCGGTGCGCGCCGTCCTCGAAGCCGTGCCCGGACTCCCCGTCCAGGTGCAGTGCGAACCACCCGGCGACCTGTCCTGGATCGGCGCCCTGCACGACGCCGGGGCCACCGCGATCGGCATCCATGTGGAGTCCCTGGACGACGAGGTGCGCCGGCGCTGGATGCCCGGCAAGTCGGCCGTCCCGCTGGCCGAGTACGAGGCCGCGTGGGACGAGGCGGTCCGCGTCTTCGGCCGCAACCGTGTCTCCACCTATCTGCTGATCGGACTGGGCGAGGATCCCGACGAACTCATAGCCGGCGCGGGCAAGTTGATCGACCGGGGCGTCTACCCCTTCGTCGTCCCCTTCCGCCCCATGCGCGGCACCCTCGCCGCCCGGGACGGCATCCCCGCGCCGAGCGCCGAGTTGCTGCGGTACGTCACCGAGGGCGTCGCCGCGAAGCTGGTCGCCGCCGGGATGAGCGGCGCTGACCAGAAGGCGGGGTGCCCGGCCTGCGGGGCGTGCAGTGTGCTCAAGACGGCGGGCGGGTGAGAGAGATGTATCTCGACGGATCCTCGGCTGCGCCGGTGCGGGACGAGCCCTTCGACGTCCTGGCCCTGCTCGGCGACCGCAGCACGCTGGCTCGCCGACCTGCCTTTCACATCGAACAGGCCGACGGTCGGGCCGAGTTGACGGAATACCGGCGACTACGCCGGGATGTCTTCGTCCACGAACAGGGGCTGTTCGCCCGGGACGACGCCGACGACCGCGACCTCGATGCGCGCACAGTGGTCCTGGTCGCGAGGGCGCCCGACGGCACCGTGGTCGGCGGCGTGCGGCTCGGGCCGGTCGACGACGGGCCCGACATCGGCTGGTGGCAGGGCGGCCGGCTGGTCGTCTCGGCCCACGCCCGCGGCCCGCACGGCATCGGCGCCGCTCTGGTGCGTGCCGCCTGCGCACGGGCCGAGGCCGAGGGCGCCCTGCGCTTCGACGCGACCGTCCAGGCCCGCAACGAGCTGCTGTTCCGCCGGCTGGGCTGGCGGTCCGTGCGGACGACCGAGGTCGCGGGCGCGCCGCACATCGTGATGCGGTGGCCGATCGGACGCATCGCGGCGCAGGCGGCGGCCACCAAGTCCGCGCTCGGACCGCTCCTTTCGGCCCTCTCCCCCGGTGGCGCCGGTTTCGTCGGCGACGACGGCGCCCCCGTCCCCACCACCGACGTGATCGCCGCGTGCGACGCGATCGTGCCGTCGATGGTCGAGCGCGACCCGGAGTGGGCGGGCTGGTGCGCGGTCCTGGTCAACGTCAACGACCTCGCGGCGATGGGCGCTTCACCGCTCGGCCTGCTGGACGCGGTGGGCGCGCGGGACGCGTCCCATGCCGCGCGGGTGCTGGCCGGACTGAGCAGGGCGGCACGGGCGTACGACCTCCCGGTCCTCGGCGGGCACACCCAACTCGGCGTCCCCGCCGCCCTGTCGGTGACCGCCCTGGGCCGCACCGCGCACCCCGTGCCGGGTGGTGGGGGTCGCCCCGGGCACGCGGTACGGCTGACGGCCGACCTGGCCGGCGGCTGGCGAGCGGGCTACCGGGGCCGTCAATGGGACTCGACGAGCCACCGCCGTACGCCCGAACTCCGCGCCATGACGGGGGTGGTGGCCGCCGCTCGTCCTGCCGCCGCGAAGGACGTGTCGATGGCCGGGATCGCCGGCACCCTCGGGATGCTCGCCGAGGCGAGCGGGTGCCGGGCGGTGCTCGACGTGGCCGCGGTGCCACGCCCGTCGGAGGCCTCGACGGGCGACTGGCTGACCTGCTTCCCCGGCTACGCGATGCTCACCGCCGACGCACCGGACCGTCCGCCACTGGCCGCGGGACCGGCCGTCGGTGCCGTCTGCGGTGAGTTGACCGAGGGACAAGGCGTCGGACTGCGCTGGCCCGACGGAGAGATCACCGAAGCGGTCACCTCCACCGTGACCGGGATGGGAGCCGCATGAGCACGCTGCGCATGGCCGCCGTGGCCGCCGAGTTCGGCCGCGACCTGGAGGAGGACTTCGCGATCGCCGAGCGCCTGATCAAGGAGGCACGGGAGGAGGGCGTACGACTGCTGGCGCTGCCGGAGGCCTGTCTGGGCGGTTATCTGCTGAGCCTGGACGACGGGGCCGAACTGGACGAGGGGCCACCGGCGTTGGCGCTCGACGGCCCGGAGATCCGCCGACTGGCCGCGCTGGCGGGCGAGTTGACGGTGGTCGCCGGCTACTGCGAGGCGGATCCGGACGGCAACCGCTACAACAGCGTCGTCTGCGTGCACGGCGACGGCGTCCTGGGCAACCACCGCAAGGTGCACCAGCCGTTGAGCGAGGACGCCAGCTACTCGTCGGGCGACCGCTTCCACGCCTTCGACACACCGGTCGGGCGGCTCGGCATGATGATCTGCTACGACAAGGCGTTCCCGGAGTCGGCGCGGGCGTTGGCGCTGGACGGCGCGGAGATCGGCGTCTGTGTGTCGGCCTGGCCGGGCGCCCGCACGAACGCGACGGCGGACCTGGCCGAGGACCGCTGGAAGCGCCGTTTCGACCTCTTCGACCGGGCCAGGGCGCTGGAGAACCAGATCATGTGGCTGTCGGCGAACCAGTCAGGCACCTTCGGCTCGCTACGCTTCGTCGGCAGCGCCAAGGTCGTCGACCCGGGCGGCGAGATCCTGGCCGACACCGGCGTCGGCGCGGGCGTGGCGATCGCCGAACTGGACGTCGTACAAGCCCTGGAGACCGCTCGCCGGTCGATGGGTCACCTGCGCGACCGGCGTCCGGAGACCTACACACCCGCGGGAGCAGTCACCGTATGAGCACCGTCCGGATCGCGGCCGTGGCCGCCCACTTCGGCCGCGACCTGGAGTTCGACCTGGCGAGGATCGCCAAACTCATCGACGACGCACGGGCGTCGGGCGCGGGCCTGCTGGTCCTGCCGGACGCGGCACTGGGCGGCTATCTCGCCGACCTGCGCCACCCGGACCCGGAGGCACTGCCCCCCGCCCTGAAGCCGGACGACCCCCTCCTCCTCCAAGTCGCGCGCCTGGCCGCCGAGATGGTGGTCTGCGTCGGCTACTGCGAGGACGGCGGCACCGAGCGCTACAACGCCGCGGTCTGTGTCTCCGGCGACGGCGTCCTCGGCCGCCACCGCAAGGTCCACCTCCCGGCGGGCGAGGTCGCGGCCTACTCCCCCGGCGACCGCTTCGACGCCTTCGACACCCCGGTGGGGCGCGTGGGCATGCTGATCGACTACGACAAGACCTTCCCGGAGTCGGCGCGTTCACTGGCGCTGGACGGAGCGGAGATCCTGGCGTGCCTCTCCGCGTGGCCGACCAGCATCACCAACCGCGCGCCCCGCATGGCCCAGGACCGCCAGGCCAAGCTCTTCGACCTCTACGACCAGTCCCGCGCCGCCGAGAACCAGGTCGTCCTCGCCTCCTCCAACCAGACCGGCGCGATGGGCGGCATGCGCTTCCTCGGCCAGGCCAAGGTGGTCGGCCCCGGCGGCGACATCCTCGCCCGCACCTGGTCCAAGGCGGGCCTCGCGGTGGCCGAGATCGACATCGCGGCGGAGATCGACCGGGCACGACGGGTGCTGCGGCATCTGGACGAGCGGCGGCCGGGGGCGTATCGGGAGACGCGGTCGTGACCGCCGAGCGGGAGTACGTCCGGGTGGCTGGGACCGCCCTGCGAAGGGAGCACGTCCGTTGAAGATCGCCCTGCTCAGCTACTCCACCAAGCCGCGCGGCGGGGTCGTGCACACCCTCGCCCTCGCGGAGGCGCTGGCCGCGCTGGGCGAGGACGTCACGGTGTGGACGCTCGGCCGAGGCGGGGATCAGGGGTTCTTCCGGCCGGTGGACGCGCGGGTGCGGCTGCGGATCGTGCCGTTCCCGGACGGCCCCGCCGACGAGTCGACCGGTGCCCGCATCCTCCGCTCCATCGCCACCCTCCGCGCGGCCTTCGACCCCGCCCCCTACGACGTCGTGCACGCCCAGGACTGCATCAGCGCCAACGCGGTGCACGGCCGCTGCGTCCGCACGGTCCACCACCTCGACCGGTTCACCACCCCCGAACTGGCCGCCTGCCACGAACGCGCCATCGTCGAACCCCACGCCCACATCTGCGTGTCGGCGTCCGTCGCAGCCGAACTCGCCGAAGGCTGGGGCATCCAGGCGACGGTCATCCCCAACGGCGTCGCGTACGACCGCTTCGCCGCCGCGGCCCAGGACGCGGAGGGCAGGTCCAACTGGCGCCGCCGCCTGGGCCGTTACATCCTCACGGTCGGCGGCATCGAACCCCGCAAGGGCTCCCTGGACCTGCTGGAGGCGTACGCGCTGCTGCGCGCCCGGCATCCCGACGTACGGCTGGTGATCGCGGGCGGCGAGACCCTCTTCGACTACCGCGACTACCGGGCCCGCTGGGAGACGCGGGCGGCCGAACTCGGCGTAGAGCCGGTCGTGTTGGGACCCGTCCCGGACCCTGACCTGCCCACCCTCGTGGCCGGCGCCGACGCCTTCGCCTTCCCGTCCCTCAAGGAGGGGTTCGGGCTCGCGGCGATGGAGGCACTGGCGGCGGGCGTACCGCTGGTGGTGCGTGATCTGCCGGTGCTGCGGGAGGTGTTCGACGGGGCGGCCCGATTCGCGGGCACGGCACGGGAGTTGGCGGAGGAGTTGGGGCGGGCGCTCGCGGACGACGAGGGGACCGCACGGCGGGAGTCCGGGCGGAGGCTGGCCGCGCAGCACACGTGGGAGGCGGCGGCTCGGGGCCACGTCGACTTCTATCGCGGCGTCGAGGAGAAGCACTCCCCGGACGAGAGGCGCTCGGAGGAGGAGACGCGCTAGTACGGCGGAACTGATCCCCGGCCGCGGATTCGGTCCCGTACGCATGCCGGGCATGGACGGCACGACGAAGACCGACTCTCGGGCCGGGTGCAGGCGGTGATCTTCGCGCACGAGACGGGGTTGGCAGGGCCGGCCCGGCTCCGGCGGCGCGGCCACCGCCGTACGGTCAGCTGCCCTCGATCAACTGCCCTCGATCAACTGCCTACGGTCAGCTCCGCCGGGGGTCGTCCAACAGCGCCTGGCTCTGCCCGCCGAACCACGACATCCCGTACGCTTCGGCCCCGCGCGACGCCTCCCGCAACAACCGGACAGCGTGTTGCTCACTCCCCTGCCCCGCGGCCCGGCGCAGCGCACGGGCGCGGGCCAGGCGGAGGCGGGCGAGTTCCGGTTGGGAGGAGCGGGCCGGGACCTCGGCCTGCCGAAAGTGTTCGAGGGCGGTCTCCGGCTCCCCCGCGGCCAGGGCGAGCAGCCCGCAGGCCCGGGCGGTCGGCCCGAGAAGAACGGTGGGCCACCCGGCGAGCGCGATCTGCTCACCGTCGTGCGGTGAGAGATGCGCACGTAGTTGAGGAACCACCTGCGCCAGCTCCCCCTCGAATCCCCCCTCCAGATCGAGCGCGGCGCAGACCTCCGCGAGGATGACGAGGGTGGGCACGGCCCAGCCGGACGGCGGAAACAGTTCGACGTCGGCGGCGCAGCCGAGGAAGAGATCAGCCCCTTCCGCGTACTGCCCGGTCTCGCACAGGGCGAGGGCGAGTCCGGCGCGCCAGATCGGGAAGTAGGCGTGCCGCTCGACGTCCCCGGCCAGGTCGGAGGTGAACAGCTCGGCCAGCCGCCCCTGTTGACGCAGCAGCCAGTAGGCCTGGCCGAGCCGGGTCTGGCGCAGGTTGTCGGCGGGTACGGCGAAGTCGGCGCTGAGGAGCTCGGTGAATTCGAGGGACTCGCGGAAGACCCAGTCCGCGGCGGCGTCGAAGCGGCCGTGCCAGAGGTCGAGGAGGGCGTCGAGGGTGCGCTGTTGCCAGACGACGAGGGTGCTGTGGGTGTCGGCGGCGTGCTTGCGGTACTGGTTCGCGGTGGCCAGGCCGCTGAAGATCTTGCCGTTGCGCAACTGGTCGATGGCGAGGGCCATGAGCGCCTCGCCACGGAAGTAGGGCGAGTCGTGCCGAGCGGCGGCGTCGCGGAGCTGTTCGGAGAGGACGAGCGCGTCGGGAGCGGACATGAAGTCGTAGCGGGCCCACCGGCATTCGGTGAGCACTTCGCAGCGCACCTCGTCGTCACCGACGTCGGGTAATCGGCGCAGCGTGTCCTCGGCGAGCCGCGCCCCCTCGCCGGGACCGGCCAGGCCCGCCGCGGTGTCCTGGCTGACCGCCAGGGACGTCTTCTTCGCCAGGTGGGCTTCCAGACGCAGTCGCAGGCCCGCGGCCTCGATGCTGTCATCGCCCTGTAACGCGGCCAGACACCTTCGGAGCGACTGCAACAACTCACGGTCGACCTGCCCGGGATCGGACCACCGCCGAGCCATCCGGATCACGGCCTCGGCCTGCGCCCGCGAATCCCCGGCGGCGCTGCGGAAGGCGGCGGTGTAGTGCCGCTCGGCGTCCCGCATCTCACCGGCGGCATGACTGAGATCACCGCGCCGCAACAACCGCCGAAACTCGGCACGGTCCTGCGCGGGAGCCGAACCCGGCTCTCTCCGGGGCGACTTGACCAGGTCGATCGCCCGCTCGCCGGAACCACGCCGACCAGCCCTCTGCTGGGTGTCGGACCCCGGCGCCGGCACCAGACCGACCAACGCCCCCTTGGCACGCAGCACTTCATCACACAGCTGGGCCAACTCCAGTGAGGCCCTGCGCCGCCCGTTCTCGACACGGCTCAGGAAGCTTCGACTGCAGTACACCTTGCCGGCCAGCTCACTCAGCGACAGGCCGGCCGCGATGCGGCGCCGACGCAATTCGGCACCGAATCCGTCGTGCTCGATGATCATCCCCCCAACAGCGCACCGTCCGCCACGTGTTGCCAAAATGCCACTGGCAACAGCCCACCCCTGCAGACCGGCGCGCTTACGAACGAATCTGTTGGTGCCGGAGCCTACCGGGCCCCTGTGCCTGCCGACCGGCAGAACAGGAGCACTGCCCATGACTTCGTGCAATCCCGGGGCGACGACGGCGCCCACCCACCCGTTCTGACACCGACCTGGGGGCAGGGTCAGAACGGGACCTCCGGTCCGGGGCGCGCGGGGGGCGCTCCGGGCCGGGGATCGACATGCAGGGCGGTCTCCCCATCCGGGCCTTTTTCGCGGCTTTTTATCCGGTTCAGGCATTTTATTTGCCAATGATTTACTGGTTTAGACTGCCCCCAGGGTTGATTTGATCTTGTTTGCTTCGCTTTCAGTCTCGATATGTTTCACGGCGCCTCACATCTGTGGGGTTTCTGTGAACAAGGAGATTGAGTGCGCAAGAGAGCCTGGAGCAGGCAAGGACACGGCTTGCCGAGACCCGAGCGGGGGTGGGGTCGGGGCATAGCCGGCTCGCTCGCGCTGGTGATAGCCGTGACCACGTTGGCGGAGGCATCGCCGACGTTCGCTGCCGATTCCGCCGGGCAGAGAGCCGAGTCGGCCTCGTCGCACCGGAGCAAGCACTATCCGTCGGCCGCCGCCGACCTGGCCTCGGCGCGCGTACTGGCACGGTTGTCGGGGAAGCGGATCGAAGCGCTCGGGGAGCGTACGGAGACGGCGACGACGTGGGTGAACCCGAACGGTTCACTGACGACGGAGTTGTCGGCGGGGCCGGTGCGGTTCCGCGACGGGGGCAAGTGGCGTGCGGTCGACCTGGACCTCCAGGCCGCCGGTGGCGCCGTCGCCCCGAAGGCACATCCGCGAGGGCTCCGGTTGGCCGGCGGCCGGGCCGGGTTCAAGGCCGCGGCGGGGAGCGGGCGTTCGGGCCCGTCGACGGACCTTGTCACGCTGGGCGAGGGCGACCGGCAGATCGGTCTGCGCTGGAAGGGCGATCTGCCCAAGCCCCGGCTGAAGGGAAACCGGGCCACCTACCGTGGCGCGGTACCCGGTGGTGACGTGGTCGTGGAGGCGACGCGCACCGGGTTCGAGCAGTTCGTGAACGTCAACGCCCGGCCGCAGGGCGGGGGTTACTCGTACACACTGCCGCTGAGGGCGAAGGGGCTCAAGGTCGTCCAGCAGAAGGACGGCGGCCTGCTCTTCTCGGACCGGAAGGGCAAGAAGCAGGCGGTCATGCCGGCGCCGGTGATGTGGGACGCCCGCGTCGACCCGGTTTCGGGCGAGCACACCCACCGGGCGCCGGTGAAACTCACCGTGCGGAAGTCCAAGGGTGCGATCGATCTGGTCTTCACCCCGGACGCGAAGTTCCTGGCGGACCCGGAGACGAAGTTCCCGGTGACGGTGGACCCGTCGACGTCCGCGCTGTCGAACGTCTTCGACACCTATGTCCAACAGGGTGAGACCGTCGACTGGTCCAGCGATGTGGAGCTGGACCTGGGTAATCCGGGGACGAAGAACAGCGACGGCACCGCGCGGATCGCGCGGTCGTTCGTCACCTGGAACACCGCACCCGTCAGCGACGCCCTGGTATCGAGCGCCAAGTTGTCGTTGTGGAACTTCCACTCGGGCAACACCGACTGCAAGGCCTATCCCTGGGACGTCTGGGCCGCGGGCAAGGCGTCCACCGCATCGCGGTGGACCGCTCAACCCGCCTGGACCCAGAAGATGGCCACGTCCACCGAGACCAAGGGCAACCCCGGCTGCACCTCGGCCCCTGACGGCTGGGTCAACGCGGATGTCACCGACCTGGTGCAGAGCTGGGCGTCCGCGAAGAACGCGACGTCCGGCATGGGTCTGCGCGCCCCCGACGAGGCGTCGGTCATGCAGTGGAAGCGGTTCAACTCGGCCAACGCCGCCTCGAACGTGCCGAAGCTGACCGTCACCTACAACTACCGGCCCAAGACCGGCACCGATCAGCAGGCCGGCCCGCCGTTCTTCCAGGACGGGGCGGGGGCGTGGTTCGTGAACACGACCACTCCGACCCTGAGCGACGCGTTCATCGACGCCAACAACGACAAGGTCAACGGCACCTTCGAGGTCGACGACGCGGCCACCGGCACGCAGGTCGGGAACTTCCTGGTCTCGCCGTATGTGCCCAGCGGCCGGACGGCGTCGGTGACGGTCCCTTCCGGTCTCCTGGCGAACGGCAAGACGTACAAGTTCCGTACCAACCCCTACGACGGAACCCACTACAACCTCGACTGGTCACCGTGGACCACGTTCACCGTGGACACCTCTGCCCCTTCCGCGCCGACATCGGTGACGTCCACGGACTACCCCTCGACCGCGTGGGTCAAGGGCGCCGGCCAGGCCGGCGTGTTCAAGGTGACCCCTCCGTCGGGCGACCAGAACGGCGTCGAGTGGTCGCTGGACGGCACCACTTGGACCAAGGTCGCCACCAGCGGCACGAGTCCGGTCAACATCACCGTCAAGCCCGCCAAGGCAGGCACCAACACCCTCCAGGTACGGGCGACGGACCGAGCGGACAACAAGTCCGAACCTCTCACCTACACCTTCCATGTCGGCCCCGGCGGAGTCACCAGCCCCGACGAGGGCACCCGCACCGCCGCCCGCCTCCCGCTCACCGCGGAGGCCGACGGCGCCAAGTTCGACCACGTGACGTTCTCCTGGCGCCGCGGTGACGCCGACACCTGGACGAGCGTCCCAGCAGCCGACGTGTCGGTGGGCGGACAGCCGCTCACGGCGTGGCCCGTCGTGTTGACCTCGGGCAAGAGCCCCAAGATCACCTGGAACGCCACCACCACCGTCAACCCCGACGGCGCCGTGCAGATTCGCGCCGACTTCAGCGGCCCGAACAACGCGACCGCGTCCTCCGACCCGGTCGCCGCGGTAGTGGACCGCACCGCGGACGGCGCCGCCACGGAGGAGGTGGGTCCCGGCTCGCTGAACCTGCTGAACGGCGACTACACCCTCGCCGACAACGACGCGTCGTTCTTCGGTCTCTCGATCGACCGCACCGCGTCGTCGCGCTCCCCGCAGGCAGGCGGCGGCGACGGGCAGCAGGCGCCGATCTTCGGCAAGGAATGGCTCTACGGCGCTTCCAGCGAGCAGACCACCACACCGTGGTCAGGCATGTCGAAGACCTCGTCGACGTCGGTGAGCGTGCTGGCCGCCGGCCACGACAGCCACCTGGACTTCACCCAGAACTCCGCGAAGACCGGCTGGATCCCCGAGACGGGCTCCGAGGACTACGACCTCACCGGCGCCTTCGGCGGCACCTTCACCCTGAAGAACTCCGACGGCGAGACCACCACCTTCACCCCGGTCAGCGGCAGCTCGACGCTCTACAACGCCACCACCTCCTACCTGGACGGCCTGTCCGACACCACGACGACCACCGTCAGCGAGCCGGTGACGCTGGGCGAGTACCGGACCTCCCGCCCCAAGATGATCGTCGCGCCGACGTCGGCGGTCTCCGCCTCGACCTGCGTGACCACGCCGGCCACCAAGGGGTGCCGCGTACTGGAGTTCGGCTACGCGCCGGCCACCACCGCGACCTCGTCGGCACTGGGCGACGTGAAGGACCAGGTGTCGTCGATCAAGCTGTGGTCGACCGCGCCGGGCGCCTCCGCCGCCACCGCGCAGACCGTCGCGCAGTACGCGTACGACAACAGCGGACGGCTGCGCGAGCAGTGGGACCCGCGGATCAGCCCCGCGCTGAAGACGGCCTACACCTACGACAGCGCCGGCCGTGTCGGCACGCTGACGCCTCCCGGGCAGCTGCCGTGGACGTTCACCTACGGACAGGCCGGATCCAACCCGGCCGCCGGTGCCGGCATGCTGCTGAAGGCCTCGCGCCCCACCCTCACGCCCGGCAGCGCCGACCAGACCAACGGCACCGCCGCGACCAGCGTCGTCTACGGAGTGCCGCTGTCCGGCACGGCCGCCCCGGAGAACCTCGGTTCCTCCGCGACGGACTCGTGGGGGCAGACGGACCGGCCCAGCGACGCCACCGCGGTGTTCCCCGCCGACCAGGTGCCCTCGGGCAACGACGGCAGCTCCCTGACCGCGGGAAGCTACACCCGCGCCGACATCCACTACTTGAACGCCTCCGGCCGTGAGGTCGACACGGTCACCCCGGGTCACCACATCGGGGTCACCGAGTACGACCAGTTCGGCAACACCGTGCGCAGCCTGAGCGCGGGCAACCGTGAACTGGCCCTGGGCACCACCGCCGACCAGCGGGCCAGACTGACCGCGCTCGGCATCATCAACCTGTCCTCCGCCGAACGTGCCCAGCTGTTGTCGACCGTCACTCTCTACAACGACGCCGGCACCCGCGAACTCGAAGAGGACGGGCCGCTGCATCCGGTCACCCTCGCCGCCAAACTCATGAACGGCACGGCGACGGTCGCACAGGCCGGCAGTACGGTCATGGCCCGTACCCGGACCGTCAAGGACTACGACGGCGGCCGGCCCACGGACGGCACCGCCGCCGTGCGGGACCAGGTCACCCAGCAGACCGTGGGCGCGCAGCTGCGGTCCTGGCCGTCGCTGACCGCGGACGCCAGGGTCACGGCCATCGGCTACGACTGGACCAAGGGTGTGGCCAACAGCAGCACCGCCGACCCGGGCGGGCTGGCACTGACCGCGACCACGTCCTACGACAACCAGGGCCGCGTCACCAAGACCCAGCGGCCCGCTGCCACCGGCACCGACGCCGGAACGACCCTCACCAGCTACTACACGAGCGACGGAACCGGTACCTGCGGCGGCAGGCCCGAATGGGCCGGCGCGGTCTGCCAGACCGGTCCCGCCGCGGCCGTCACCGGCGGCGGCTCCAACCCGGGCCAGCTCCCGGTCAGGACCGTCGAGTACGGCACGTTCGGCCAGACCACCAAGATCACCGAGACCGCCAACGGCGTCACCCGCACCACCGTGAACGGCTATGACACCGCCGGCCGGCCCACCACGGTCACCGTCTCCGGCGGAACCGGTTCAGCCGTTCCGGCCACGACCACGTCGTACGACCCCGCCACCGGCGACGAGAACAAGCAGACCTCGACGGCCGGCGGCACCATCACCAAGACGTTCGACCGGCTCGGCCGCCAGATGTCCTACACGGACGCCGACGGCGGTACCACCAGCACTCGGTACGACGCGCTCGACCGGCCCACCACCGTCACCGACACCGTCCCCTCGACCACCACGTACACCTACGACACCGCGATCGACCCCCGGGGACTGGCCACTTCGGTGGGCGACTCCGTCGCCGGCACCTTCTCCGCCCGCTACGACGCCGACGGGACTGTGGCGAGCCAGGGTCTGCCGGGTGGCTACACCATGGAGCAGGACCTGGACCCGGCAGGACGTCCGGTCGCACGCACCTACACCCGTGACAGCGACGGCACCGTGCTGGTCTCCGACAGTGTCACCGCGACCGTCCAGGGCCAGGTGGCCACCCACACCGGCACGCCCGGCGTGACGGCTTCCCAGGCCTACACCTACGACAAGGCCGGTCGTCTCGGCCAGGTGCAGGACACCGGAGCCGACGCGGTCTGCACCACCCGCTCCTACACCTTCGACAAGAACAGCAACCGCAAGACGCTCGCGACCGCCGTCTCGGCCCCGGGCATCGACTGCACCACGACCGGCGGTACGAGCACCGCCTACACCTACGACAGCGCGGACCGGCTGGTGAACACCGGCTACACCTACGACGCTTTCGGGCGCACCACCGCGCTGCCGGGCACCACGCTGGCCTACTTCGCCAATGATCTCGTCCAGCAGCAGACCGCCGGCTCCCAGCGCCAGACCTGGGCCCTGGACTCCGCCCTGAGGTTCCGCTCCTGGACCACAGAGTCCAACGCGTCCGGCACCTGGACCCAGACCGGATCCAAGCTCAACCACTACGACTCGGATGCGGACGACCCGCGCTGGATCGTGGAGAACACCGCCAGCGGAGCCCTGGCCCGCAACGTCGACGGCCCCGACGGCGATCTCGCCGCCACCACCGGCAAGACCGGCGACACGGTCCTCATGCTGTCGAACCTGCACGGCGACATCACCCTCGCGCTGCCGGTCGACACCAGTACGGCGCCGATCGTCTTCGACGCCGACGAGTACGGCAACCCGCGGGCCGACCAGCCGGCGACCCGCTACGACTGGCTGGGCGGCAAGCAGCGTTCGTCCGAGACCGTCACGGGCCTCATCTTGATGGGCGTCCGCCTGTACGACGCGACCACCGGCCGGTTCCTCCAGGTCGACCCGGTCGCCGGCGGCAGCTGCAACAACTACGACTACGTCTGCGGCGACCCGGTCAACATGGTCGACCTCGACGGACGCATGGCCGCGATCGCCCTGGTCGGGCTCGCGGTGGGCGGAGCGAGCGCCAGTACGGTACTCGCCATCATCGGCGTCGCCGCAGTCGTGGCGATCATCGGCCTCATCTGGTGGTACGGCAAGAGCTGGGCGATCCACAAGGTCCAGGTCCTGTGGAAGGAAGCCAAGAAGTCCGGCAAGGCCAAGGGCAACGACGTACCCAACTTCGCCAAGGGCCAACGCAGAGGCTCCGGTGAGTCACTGGATCACGCGACGGACCGGGTGATGAAGCACGGCGGCTACCGCCCGCCCTACAAGAAGGGGCCCGGCTCGATCTACAACAAGGTGCGGAAGTACCTCTCCCGCAACTAGAAGTACCTGTACCCCGATCAACCGCCCGCAGAAAGAAAGCAAAGGCTACGAGACCGCATGAACGGACCCTCAAAGGTGTACCTGCTGTGGCACGTGCATCATCAGGCCGAAGAGGACGGCGTGGTCCGGCACTTCACGGAACCCGACGACTTCTGGTCCGACGAAGAAGCCGGTGACGACGTCAAGCATCTCGGCACCTATTCGAGCCGGGACGCCGCCCAGAGCCGCATCGAGCGCGCCCGGCTGCTTCCTGGGTTCGCCGAAGAGCCCAACTGCTTCTATGTGGAAGAGGCGGTGATCGACGAGGACCAGTGGACGGAAGGCTACGTGACGGAACCCGAGGCTTCCGCGTAGCCGTCCGAGCGTCGGCGGTGCACTCCCTTCGGGGCGTGCACCGCCTCGTCCACCGAGCCGACAACAAGCAAGTCAGGATCCTCAAGGCTCGGAGTCACCACGCCGACCAGGCCGATTCATGCGCACTGGCCGATACGCCAGGCTACAAAACGGCCCCCCAAAGTACGACCGACTGCGCAGACGGCGAAAGCCCGCCCTGGTGTGACCCTGCGCAAGGATCAGGCCACGATTCCCACAGCGAGGGGTCCGTCGGGGAGAATGCCTGAACGATGACGTCGATGCCTTCCGGACCGGCCCGGGCCGGGTATACGCCCTTCGCTCATCTGACCGTGCCCAACGCCGCCCTCTACCGCCAGGTGATGGGAGCGTTCCTGGCCGCGAAGGAGCGCTTCGCCGTCCATCTGCGGCCTGAGGATGTGGTCGCCGCGCTGCCGCCGGAGCACCGCCCCGGCGACGTGGACACGGTGGTCAAGGCATTGGACAGGCTTGTCGATTGGGGCAACCTGCGGGCGGATCCGGACACTTCCCGGGTCACCGCGGTCGAGGACTTCTACCGCAAACGCTTCATCTACCAGCTGACCCAAGCCGGCGAAGCCGCCGAGCAGGCGCTGTCCACGTACGACGAGGCGCTGGGGCGGCGCGGTGCACTGCAAGCGGTGGCCCTGCACGACATCGTCACCCAGTTGCGGGTCCTGCTGGTGCTCTCCGCCGAGCAGGAGGAAGGCGAGCCGGACGCGGCCAAGACGCAACTGGCGCTGTCTGCTCTGACGAGCAGGTTCGAGGCTCTGGCGGAGAACGCGCGGGCCTTTATGGGCTCCCTGCAGCGCACCATCGATCTGCACGGTGTGGAGGTCGATGTCTTCCTCGCCTACAAGGACCGCCTGATTCAGTATCTGGAGCGGTTCATTCAGGACCTGATCACTCTGGGAGGGCGGATCGCCCTGCTCATCGGCGAGTTGGAGGAGCGGGACCGGGTCGGTGTGCTGTTGCGGCTGGCGGCGGTCCGGGAGGCGGCCGACGCCGCCCCGGACGAGGCCGAGAGCGCCGAGGCACGAGCGTATGAGCGGTGGTCGGGCAGGTGGTCGGGGCTGGCCGCATGGTTCGTGTCGGCGGACGGTCGCGAGTCACAGGCCCGTCTGCTCCGTGGCCGCGCCCTGGGAGCTATCCCGCAACTACTCGCGGTCGTTCGGCAGTTGAACGAGCGACGGGCCGGACGCTCGGACCGCTCGGCGGACTTCCGCACGCTGGCCCGCTGGTTCGCCGAGGCCCCCGACGACGCGGCGCGGCACCGGCTGTGGCGTGCCGCGTTCGGGCTGTATCCCGCACGTCATCTCACCGTCGACGCCGACACCCTCGACCGGCGCTCGGCCCACCCGGTGACCGCCTCCACCCCGTGGGCCGAGGCTGAGCCGCTGCGGATCAGTCCGCAACTGCGCCGCACCGGTAGCTACGAGAGGCGCGGCAGGACCCGCCGGGTGCTGGACCGGTCCGAGCAGCGCAGGCATCTGGCCGAGTTCGCCGCCAAGCAGGCGCAGGAGATCGCGGCAGCGCGCGCTCGGCTCGCGACGGACGGCACCACGAGGCTGTCCGCGCTCGGGGAGCTCGACCCGCTCGCCTTCGGGCTGTTCCTGCAGCTGCTCGGCGACGCCCTGGCCACCTGGCGGCCCGGCACGACGGCCACCGTCGCGACCAGCAACGACGGCACGATGGAAATCCGGCTCACGGCTTTGACGAACGGCACGAGGGCCCAGATTCGCACCCCAGGTGGCACTTTCCGCGGCCCCGACCACCTGGTCGAGATCACGGATCTCACCCGGGCCGGCCGGGCGAGCGGCGTCGACACTTTCGACGGGGAGGCGCTTTGACCACACCTCTGGGCGAGGTGCTGGAGGGCCGGCGCACCTCCGAGTTCCACAGGGCCGCCCGCGCGTTGCTGAAGGAGCCGCTGCTGCTCGCGCACGGGCCGCACGTGGAGGAGTTCCGGCTGGTGCGCCGGCACGCCGGGGACCTGCGCGACTGGTTCGACCGCAACACCGGGTGGCCGCTGCGGGTGGACGCGGACGCGGCGCGGCTGGCCAGAGCACCCGGCACCCTGGCCGACCCCACCCATCCGGCCCGCGAGGCCTCCCGTGCCCGCGCGCCGTTCACCCGCCGCCGCTATGTGCTGCTGTGCCTGGCGCTGGCCGCACTGGAGCGCGGCGAGGCGCAGATCGCGCTCGGCCGGCTCGCCGAGCAGGTGGTCCTGGACGCCACCGATCCCCATCTGGCCGCCGCCGGGATCGAGTTCACGCTGGAGCGGCGCGAGGAACGGCTGGATCTGGCCGCGGTGGTACGACTGCTCATGCGCTACGGGGTGCTGCGCCGGGTTGCCGGGGACGAGGACGCCTACGTCAGCGGGTCGGGCGATGTGCTCTACGACGTCCAGCGTCGAGTCCTGGCCGGACTGCTCGCCGCCCGCCACGGCCCGTCGATGATCACCGCGGACGGTTTCGAGGACCGCCTGGCCGAGCTGACCTCCGAGAGTGCGCTGGACAGCGACGAACTGCGCTTCCGTGCCATCCGCCAGCGGTTGACCCGGCGGCTGCTGGACGACCCGGTGCTGTACTACGCCGAGTTGACCGACGAAGAGCTCGCCTACCTCACTCGCCAGCGCGCCTTCATCACCGCCCGGATCGCCGAACTGACCGGCCTGGTCGCGGAGGTGCGTGCCGAGGGCATCGCCATGGTCGATCCTCTGGACGATCTGACCGACGTACGGATGCCCGAGCAGGGCACCCACGGACACGTCACCCTGCTGCTCGCCGAGCACCTCTCGACCGCTGACGGTGCGGTCGGCCGTGGTGAGCTGGAGCGCAGGGTGCGCGAGTTGGCCATCGAACACGGCGGCTTCTGGTCCAAGAGCGCCAGACAGCCGGGCGCGGACGCGGAGTTGGTCGACCAGGCCCTGACCAGACTGACCGCGCTCGGCCTGGTCGCCGTCACGCCCGCCGGCATCGTCGCACTGCCTGCGCTGGCTCGCTACGCGGTCGGCGAGACCGTGGTACGGGAGCCCGGAGTCCCCACCCCTCGTACCTCTCAGCGAAAGGCATGACCGCCGTGACCGCCCTGCCCACTCCCGCACCCGGCCGGTGGCGGCCGCTGCGGATCGGCCTGGTCGATCTCTTCTACTACGACACCGAGGAGTTCTGGTTCCGAGATGGACGGCTGCTGTTGCGCGGCAACAACGGCACCGGCAAGTCCAAGGTCCTCGCCCTCACCCTGCCCTTCCTGCTGGATGGCGACCTGTCCGCGCGCCGCGTGGAGCCCGACGCCGACCCCGGCAAGCGCATGGAGTGGAACCTGCTGCTGGGCGGGCAGCATCCGTACCCCGAGCGGCTCGGTTACACCTGGATCGAGTTCGGCCGCCACGACGAGGCCACGGGACAGAACCGCTTCCTCACCCTGGCCTGCGGACTGAAGGCGGTGGCGGGGCGGGGCATCGCCCGTCACTGGTACGCCGTCACCGACCAGCGGATCGGACCGGAGCTCAGTCTGCTCGACGCCACCGGCACCGCACTGTCGCGGGACCGGCTCGCGGAGGCTCTCGCCGGGCGCGGCATGGTGTACGACACGGCCACGGCGTACCGCAGGGCGGTGGACGAGGCGCTGTTCGGGCTGGGTGAGCGCCGGTACGCGGCCCTGGTGGACCTGCTCGTCCAGTTGCGCCAGCCGCAGCTGTCGAAGCGGCCCAATGAAACGGCGCTCTCGCGTGCGCTGACCGAGGCGTTGCCGCCCATGGACCAGGCGGTGATCGCCGATGTGGCCGAGGCCTTCCGGTCCTTGGACGAGGAGAAGGAGGAGCTGCGGGCGGCCACCGAGGCCGAGCGCGCCGCCTCCGCCTTTCTGGACCACTACCGCCGTTACGCCCGCGTCGCCACCCGCCGCCGTGCCCGGCTCCCCCGTCACGAGCACGCCCGCTACGAACAGCTGAACCGCGACCTCGCACAGGCCCAGACCGAGCGGTCGCAGGCCGAGGAGGACAGGCAGCGGATCGCCGGGCGGCTCGCGCAGCTGGAGGAGAGTGCCGCGCGGCTTAAGGCACAGGAAGCCGCGCTGCGCGAGGGCCCCGAGATGCGCAGCGCGCGGGAATTGGAGCAGGCGGCTGCCGACGCCCGCCGCACCACCGGGGAGCTGTCCCGCACCGAGGCGGACCGGGAGCTGGCCGCCCGGGTGCACACCCGCGCTCTGGGCCGACTCAGAGGTGCCGGCAGTCGGTTCGCGGCGGCCGAGGCACAGGTCGCGGACACACTCTCGCGCGAGCGGCATGCGGCGTCGGCCGCCCGCCTCGACGCCGATCTGCGTATCGAGGACGTGCCAGAGGCCGAACTGCGCCGCGCGACCGAGGAGTCGGTGGCGCGCAGGCTGCGCACGGTCGAGCACGTGGAGGAGATGGCATCGCGTGCCGAGGAGGCAGCGGCCGAGCGGCGCACCGCCTTACGCCGGCTGGACGAGGCGCAGACCGAGGCCGGACACACTGCCGAGCGGCAGGCCCAGGCGGAGACCGCCGTGGCCCAGGTGGGCGAGGAGCTGGTCGCTGCCGTACGCGAACACCTCGGCGTATGCGAGGAATTGACCCCGCAGGACCCGGTGGGCCTGCTGGACGGTCTGCAGGACTGGGCCGCGCATCTGCAGGGTCCCTCTCCCGCACGGGTGCATGCCGCCGACGCCCACCGTGCCCGGGCCACGGACCTGGCCGACCGGACGGCGACCCTCGGCCAACGGCTGACCGCACTGCGCACCCAGCGCGCCGGGAGCGAGCGAGAGCTGGCCAACCTGGAAGCAGGAGGCCAGCGCGGCCCCACGGCACCGCTCACACGTGCTCCCGGCGTGCGTGAGCAGGCGCCCGGAGCTCCCCTGTGGCGGTTGGTCGACTTCCACGATCACGTCACCACCGGTGAACGCGCAGGTCTGGAGGCGGCGTTGGAGGCCTCCGGAATCCTGGACGCCTGGGTGTGCCCGGACGGCACCCTCCTGCGCCCGGACCTGCACGACGTCCTGCTGTCACCGGGCGCCCCGCTCAGCGGGCCGGTGCTCGGCAACGTGCTGCGCCCGGCCGTCGACCGCGGTGACCTGCGCGCCGTGGCGGTGGGCGAGCAGACGGTGGCCCGCCTCCTGGCTGCCGTTGGCCTCGGCTCCGGCGGCGACACCTGGGTGGGGGCCGATGGCCGTTTCCGCATCGGAGCACTGACCGGCAGCTGGTCGAAGCAGGCCGCCGTATACGTGGGCGAGGGCGCCCGCGAAGAGGCGCGCCGAGCTCGGATCGCCGCGTTGCACGGTGAACTAAACGTCCTGGCAGGCCAGTTGAACGAGCTGGAGACCGAGCGAGCAATAGTGGCCCGGCGCCGTCGCACGCTGGATGCCGAACTGGCCGCCATTCCGGACGACGCCGGCCTGCGCGACGCGCACGCGCTGGCCGCGGCTGCCGCGGACGCCGCCCACCGGGCCCGTACCCGCCAGGACGAACGCTCCGCGGAAGTGGCCGCAGCGGCCGAGCAGGAAGCCGAGGCCGCCACCGAACTCGCCGATACGGCCGCGGCCGTGAACCTGCCCACCGACCGTCCGCAGCTGCTCGCCGTCCGCCAGGCGCTGGCCGACTACGCCGTCGTCCTGGCGGCCCTGTGGCCCGCCCTGCGTGAGCGCGCCGATGCCGGACACGCGATGGCCGAAGAGCGCACGGAAGCCGAAGAAGCGGGCGCGCGGGTGGCCGAACTGGCTCTGCGTGCGGAGGAGTCGGCCCGCCTGGCAGCCGCCGCCGACGAACGGCACACCACCTTGCGTTCCACCGTCGGTGCCGCCGTCGCGGAACTGGAGCGACGCCTGGCCGCCACCGCCGACGCGCTGATCGAGTGCGACCTCGACCAGCGCCGCTCCCGCGAGGAGCACACTGCTGCCGGACGGCGCGTCGGCCATGCGGAGGGCCGTATCGAGCAACTGGAGAAGGACGTGGACGAGGCCGCCGCCTCCCGCGCAGAGGCTATCGCCGCGCTCCAGCGGTTCGCGGCCACCGGACTGCTGGCCGTGGCGCTGCCCGAGGTGGCCCTGCCCCCACTGGACGGCGGACCGTGGGCGGCCACTCCGGCCGTCGCGCTCGCCCGCGCCATCGAGGCGCACCTATCGGGCACGTCCGGCACCGACGACTCCGACGGCGCCTGGGAACGCGTGCAGAAACGGCTCAGCGAGGAGTACAAGAAACTCCAGGACGCCCTCTCTCGCGGCGGCCACACGGCCACCGCCCGCATGGTCGAGGACGGCATGGTCGTCGACATCGTCTACCAGGGCCGTCAGCGCACCGTGCCCGACCTGGCCGCAGCCCTCTCCGCCGAGGTGACCGAACTGGCGCACATCCTGTCCGCGCACGAACGCGAGATCCTCGAAACCCACCTGCTCACCGAGGTCGCGGGCACCCTGCAAGAGCTGATCGCCGCCGCCGAGCGGCAGGTCCGGGCCATGAACGCCGAACTGCAGGAGCGGCCCACGTCCACCGGCATGAAACTGCGCCTGGTGTGGCGCTCCTCGCGCAAGGCGCCGACCGGGCTGGCCCAGGCAAGGGAGCGCCTGCGCCAGTCCGCCGACGCCTGGGCACCCGAGGACCGGGCGGCGGTCGGGGAATTCCTCCAGGCCGAGATCGCCCACCGGCAGTCCGACGACACGGCGGGCAGCTGGCTTGAGGTACTCACCGCGGCACTGGACTACCGGTCCTGGCACGAGTTCGGCATCGAGCGCCACCAGCACGGCGCCTGGGTTCCGGCCACCGGCCCCGCCTCCGGAGGCGAACGCGTCCTGGCCGTGTCCGTACCACTGTTCGCCGCCGCCTCCTCGCACTACGCCACCGCCGCCCCCGACGCCCCGCGCCTGGTCACCCTGGACGAGGCGTTCGCGGGCGTGGACGACGACTCGCGGGCCAAGTGCCTGGGCCTGCTGCACGCCTTCGACCTGGACGTGGTGATGACCAGCGAACGCGAATGGGCCTGCTACCCCCAGGTCCCCGGCATCGCCATCGCCCAGCTCTCCCGCGTCGACGAGATCGCCGCGGTCCTGGTGACCCGCTGGGAATGGGACGGCACCGATCGCCTACGGGGCAATGAACCGGACCACCACCTCGCGGCCATCCCCGCCCAGGCGACTCCCCCGGTCCTTGCGTTGGGCGCGGCCACACCCGTGCCCACCGACGGCACCGACCCCGGCCAGGACCCGCTGTGGGCATGAGCGGGACCGGGCAGCCCGGTCCCTCCGACGAACCCGGACCCCGCATCGACCTCGACCGCCTCGGCCGGCTACTCGGCGACCCGGGCCTGGCCTGGCTGGTCGCGCGGGTCCGGCGACGCATGGAGCGGGACGAACCCCTCACCGGACCCCTCACCCTGACCGCCCCCACCTCCGCCGAACGCGCTGCCGCCGAACGCCTGTTGGGCCGTATCCCACGCGCCGGACGCTCACTGACCGTGCGCCTCGACGCGGTCGATGCCGTGCTGCGCCGCTCGGGCATCAGCCCCGACGGCCTCACCACAGCCGTGACCGCCCTCACCGGCCCCGTCGCCCGGCTCGCCGACGTACGCGAACAGGAGGCGAAGTCCTGGCAGGAGGCGTACGCCCCACTGGCCGTGCTGCGGCCCGAACTGGCCGAGTGGGCAGACCAGTTGCGCAAGGACGGTCTCATCCGCCGCCTCGCCCGCACCCCGCAAACGGCGAAGGTCCTGCTCACCGACGCCGCGACGGCCCTGCGGATACTGCCCGCCGACCCGGCGGTGTCCCTGCCCGCCTTCGCCGCCACCGCCCTCGGCGACGCCCACTCGCTCGATGACGGAACCCCGCTCGCCACCGTCGTCCTCTCCGGCATCCGTGCCCTGACCGGCTTCCCGGACGGCAACGGAGCCGAATGGCGTCGCGAGGCCTGGGCCTCGGCCGGCCTGCTCAGAGATGCCCTCTCCTCCACCGTCCTCACCCTCGGCCTGCGCGGCACCCCCGCCCTCGACTGGATGACCGACGCGGGCGAACCGGCCGTCCTGACGCTGCGCCAACTCACCCACAGCCCGCCGAAGACGGCTCCCGAGACCGTATATGTCTGCGAGAACCCGACCGTCCTGGCCACCGCGGCCGACACCCAAGGACCCACCTGCCCACCCCTGGTCTGTCTCCAGGGCCAGCCCTCGGCCGCCGCCCTCACCCTCCTGCGCCACCTCCACTCCCACGGATCCACGCTCCGCTACCACGGTGACTTCGACTGGGGCGGCCTGCGCATCGCCGACGCGCTGCTGCGTCGCGTCCCCTGGCAGCCCTGGCACTACACGGCCGCCGACTACCGCACGGCTGCCGCCGCCACACCCTTGGCGCCACCCCTCACCGGCACACCGGCCACCGCCGCATGGGACCCCGACCTGCCCATGGCACTGGCCGAACTCGGCGTGCGCATCGAGGAAGAGACCGTCCTGGACATCCTCCTGGCCGACCTCACGCCCTGACCTCGGCGTGCAGGCGGCACATGGACATCGCACGCCGACAGCCACGCCATACTGGTCGACCGCGGATTCTGAGCCAGGCTCAGTACGACGCACTCGCTCAGACAACGGGCCTGACGATCCCCTTTCCCTCCCCGCTCCCCAGGTGCTGGCGGATGTGCGCCGTCCTTGCGGCGCCCTGGCGCTGAGGCTGCCGCCGACGCGCAACAGGAACGATGCCGCCCCGATCCCCCGGCGGCACGCACCCGCTCCTTCGCCCGCCGTCCCCTGTTTCCTTTGTTCTGGGGGCGAGCGCGGGGGTGTGCAGAGGGGGATGTCGGGCTGCCGACCACGCCAACAGGCCATGGTGACCTGTGGTTACGTCGTCCGGTCGCGGACTGGAGGGGACAGGTGTCGGCGGGGATATCGGCGAGGTTGTCGGCCCGGTCGAGGGCGGTGTTGTCGCAGCGTGACCGTGGTCGGGCCCTCCTGGTCGCCCGTGTGGTCGGGGTTGGCCGCTGTCGTGGCCGGTACGCGCGGCGCCGTAGCGAACGGAGCCGCCCTGTACTGGAGAGAGGGTCGGCGATGACGGACGTGGATGTGGGCAGTGGGGACCGGCTGGCGTTGGCGGTGCTGGTGCAGTACCGGATGGCCACCACCGAGCAGATGCACCGGGTGATCGCCCCGGGAGTGCGCAGCGAGCAGACTCGGCGCAGGCTGGCCAAGTTGCGCGAGGAGGGGCTGATCGATCGCATCACCCTGCCCAGGGCGGGGCGACTGCGGGTGTGGTTTCCCACGCCCTACGGTGTGCAGGTCGCGTGCGAGTGGCCGGAGTTGCGTGGGCGGCGGCCATCGAAAACAGTGTCCGATCCGACCGCCGCACGGCTACGGGTCGGGCACACGCTGACGGTGACCGAGACCGCGCTGGTTTTCCTGGAGCACGCCCGTCGCCGCGGTGAGCTGTGCCGGCCACTGGACTGGATACCCGAGGTCTACCACTCCATCGGAGGCGGCGAGGCCGTCATCCCCGACGCGCTCATGTACTACCGGCGCGGACCTGAGGGCGGCGAAGGGTCGATGACGCGAGCATTCATCGAGGTCGACCGGGCCACCATGGGCCCGGAACGCCTGGCTGCGAAACTTACCTCCTACGCCCGCCTCCACCGATACATCCCAGCTCCCCCAGGACGGCGCCGACGGAACATCGGGCAGATAGAGGCGCAGGAGCAGGAGGAGCAATGGCGACAGCGTTATCCGCTCTTCCCTCGCATTCTGTTCGTCCTGGACGGCACCGGCCCCGCCGGCGTCAGCACCCGCATCCACGCCCTGCGCACGGTCCCGAAGGACCCGGCGCTGGCCCTCTTCCTGCACACCGTCCCCGTCCTGGCCGCGGCGCTTGCAGACCTACACGCACGCGGCCCCTCCGAGCCCGTCTGGCATCCCGTCCACGACCCTGGCTCTGGCCCTGGTCGGATGGTCGCGTGGAGTTGGTCGCCGCATTCGTAGACAGAAAGCGCTGCCGTTGCGTAACGCCCACCACCGCTGCGCGGCGACTGCGCAGAGCCCGACCATGACCCCGACCACGGTGATGCGCAGCCCTCTGCGCACGGAACGCGCAGGGGGTTGCGCAGCACGGGTGTACGGCTGCGCAGTCAGAGCACGCGGGCTGCACGCAGTCTGCGCAACCGCCCGCCTACCTGCCGTGGTTGGGCTCATGGTCGCCCCGGGCCGGCTGGACCCACCGGGCTTTGCGCACCCGGCGTGTCGCGGAGTGCGTGCGCATCGGGCGTAGTTGGACGGGCGATGCGCAGTTGGTGCGCGTGAGGAGTCCGGCTAGGGGCGGTGCCGTGACCGCGCACCGTCCGTGTGGGCCGTCCCGCCCCCCGGAAGATCATTACGGCCGTCGTCGCCCCAACCGATAGGCGTCCAGCAGTTGTCGGCTCGCGACCGTGAAGGGGTGTTCGGGTCCCAGATCGCGTTCGCGTCGCTCGACGACGTCGGTCATCAGCCTGATCCCCTCCTCCAAGTGGCCGAGCGCGGCCCGGGTCCGGGAGAGGAGTTGTCGGGCGGCGAGCACTATCGGGTACTCGGGCCCGAAACGCCGCACGTAGGTCTCGGCGACCCGCCGGATCTCGCGGTCGGCCTCGTCGACGCGGCCCAAGAGGTACAGCGCCCACGCGTGGTTGTGTCCGGCGCCCAGTGTCACGGTGTGGTCGGGACCGAGGAACCGATCGCATTCCGACGGCAGCGTGAGCAGTGTGCCGCCCTCCTCGGTCACCACTTCGGCGGCAGGCAGCATCTCCAGCAGGCTGGCGCGGGCCCGAAGGGTCAGCGGATGCGTCGGACCCAGCGCCGAGCGCCGCCCGGCGACGGTGTCGCGAAGCAGCGTGACGGATTCCTCGCGTCTGCCGAGGTTCGCCAGCACGAGCTGGAGGCCGTAGCCGCTGTCCGTGGTGTCGGGGTCGTCGGCACCGAAGAGGCGCTCCTGCGTGGACCGGACCACGCGGAGCGCCACTTCGGCTTCGGCGTACCTGCCCAGCCGGAACAGTGCCCGCCCTGCCCGCGAGCGGGCGGCCAGGACCGTACGGTGATCCGCGCCGAGGAGTCGCTCCGCGAGGTCCGCCGCGCTACGGGCGGTCTCCCAGGCGGACAGGTAGTCACCGGTCCGGTGCAGGGCGACGGACAGCCGGGTCGCGACGGCCAGGGCGTCGGCAGCGACGGTCGGCTCGCCGATGTGCCGCAGCAGGGCCAACGCGTGAGGTACCAGCAGGCGTAATCGCGGATCGTGCGGACCTGCGTCGGGTACGCCGGGCACGGCAGCGTCGAGCAGCCGCACGGCAGTCGTGTCGAGGGCGGGCACCAGGTCCGCGGGAGTTGCTGCCGAGACGCTGTCGAGTAGGACGCCATGACTCTGTACGCAGCGCACGCCGGCGGCGTCGACCAGCTCGGACAGCGACTGGTCGAGGAGGGCCCTGAGAGCTGTCTCGGTTCGGGCACGAGGCAGTACGGCGCCGACGTCGGCGTGGTTGAGCAGAGTCAGCGGCAGCGGCTCGGCGGCGAACCGGGCCAACAGTCTGAGCAGTGCCGCCGCTTCGGGCAGCCCGCGCACCTCGAACGCGTCGAGGGTCAACTGCCAGGTCAGGCCGACCAGATGCCGGGGATCCGCTTCGGACAGGGCGTCGGCGCCCCGGTCGATCAACTGGACCCGTTCGCCTCCGTCGAGTTGGTCCCCGTAGGCGTCCATCGTCCAGGGATCGAGGACCTGGTGGGAGAGGAAGCCACCCGCCAAGGTGAGAGCGAGGGGCAGTCGCCCGAGCCGGTCCGCGACCCGCGCCGCCTGCTCCGTCGTACCGCTGTGCGGTGCGAGATCGCGCAGCACGAGTGCGGCGTCCTCCCGGGGCAGGACGCCGATGTACTGAAGCTCGGCGCCCGGCCACCACCGGGCCGCCGCACGCCGTGTGGTCACCAGGACGGTGCCGCGCGGGCTGGTGCGCAGCCAACTTCCGTCCCGCAGGATCTCCGGCTCGTCGGTGTTGTCCAGGACCAGTAGCCAGGGTTCGGCGGAACTGTCGAGATGCTGCCAGACGAGATCGGCGGCAGGCCTCAGACCGTTGCGGGCGGCGAGCAGTTCACCGTCGCCCGCCCCTCGGTCGGCGGCGACCGCGAGCATGCCGGCGCGCAGGCTCGCACGGTCGGAAGCGTTGACCCACAGGCCCACCCGGCCCTGTTCTCCGGCGACTTCCTGGAACAGGGCGCAGGCGACCGCCGTCTTGCCCGAGCCGCCCATGCCGTACAGCACGTAGACCTCGCCGCAGCGATCCGCCCGGACGCTCGCCCGCAGGCGTTCCATCACCTCGCTGCGGTCGCGCAGTACGACAGGAGGCCGCCCGACCGCCGGGCGGCGCACCGAGTCCGGTCCACCGGGCTCCGGCCCGTCATGGCCGTAGTGGTGGTGTTCGCTTATGTGCTGGTCACCCGACGACTGGTACACACGCCCCTGGTCCTCCGCGTGGCCGTCCGTCCCGCCCGTCATCGGTCGGCGATGTGCTGGTCACGTCCCGCTTGGTAGACCCGGGCCTGACCGGACGCGGTCGCGTGCTGGCTGATCTGCCGGGCAGCCGTGCCGTCCGGATCGAGTTGGTCCAGCAGTGCACGCAGTTCCTCGACGGCGGCGGGCCGGGCAACGAGCAGCCGCCGCACCAACCCCTGCCACTGAAGGCGGAGTTCGTCCAGGGTCTCCTGGTCGCCCGCTGCCACGGCGGCCACCGCATCCTCACGGCCGGCCTCCAACTCGGCGGCGACCGTCTCGGCGCGCTCGGGTTGTGCCCTGCGCCAGAGCTGTGTGATCCCGTCACGCACGCGGTGCCAGGCATCGGTCGCCATCAACGTGACCAAGGTGGTTCCCGCGCTCTGTGCGAGCGAGGCCACTTCCGCGTCCACAGCCACCCCTTCGTTCACCTGATTTTCCGACAGCACAGCTGGAAAGCATCGTCCGCCAGGCGTTGACATGATTTTCTTTCCGATCAATATCATTCCACCCTTGAGCGACATGAGACAAGGAGGAATCAATCCTCGCCATTACCCCCTTTGACCGCCTCTAACACATGGTCAGACAGTCCCGTTGCAGGCTACAGTGAAGCGTCTCGACCGATCTAGGGGGCGATGGAAATGGCCAGGCCATGGGAAGCAGATCCGGACACAGGTTTCAAACAGCGACTGGGAAAGACACCCCAGGAGTTAGGAAACACAACCGGCACTCCTGACTGCCCGGACATCTGGGAACTCGCCAATGGCGACATCGCTGTCATCGGCCGGGACCTCACCCAGTCGCTCGGCGCGAACCTGCCCGCCGGAGTCTCGATCGGGTCGGACGAACGCCTCGTGGTCATCCCCAGGAACATGCTCATCGCGGCGAAGCCGGACATCCCCAATGTTTGAATCCTTCCCTGGTGGCGCCGCCGAACGTCTGGACCGCCCCAGGTACCACGCAGACCTGAGCCGGGTCTACGGCAGCGGGATCGGTTTCCTCAACAAGCTCGAGCGCGGCCAGCACTTCAAGGAACGCGGCTTCCCGAGCTGGGAGGCCTTCGCCGACGGCGACTGGCAGGGGGCTCTGTCCCTGGCCGACGAGAGGCGCGAGGACTACGCCCAGGAACTCCACCAGGCATCGCGACTGGGCGTCACGCATCGCCGCGTTCGCGTCGTGGAATTCCCGATCACGCCGTATGTGCAATGGGAATTGTTCGTCCTGCGCGTACGCGTGGACGTGGGCGACGACATCAAGATTCTCGACGCTCGCGATATTTCGAACATCGAGCGGAGTCGCCCGGTTCCAGAAGTGGTGATTCTCGGCGATGCGGCCATGTATGAGGTCGTTTACGACGAGGACGGAAATGCGGCCGGAGCCAAACGTTACACCGACCGCTCACTGATCCGGGAAATGAACGCCGGATTCAATGCGCTGTATGACCGGGGTGAGAGGTTCCACGATTTCTTCGACCGGGAGATCCTCACTCTGGCACCACCTCAGCTGTCTGGTGCTCCGACGGGTTCTCGCGGCTCACGGTGATCAGCGCGTCGGGATGGCGATCGACGGTGGCAGCGGCGTCCGCGCCGCGCTGTTCGGCATGTGCTGTGGCGAAAGGCCCATCGTCTTCAACGACTTCACCGTCTACGACTTCCCCATCCATCGCTCGTTTCGACGGCTCTGCCAGCGGCAGGGCGGCGAGGTGCTTCTTGAGCCGCTTGGCCATCGGCAGATAGGTCGCAAGAGTGAGCCCGCCGGAGACGACGGCCCCGACGACAGGGATGGCTTTCGAGACCGTCTTCGCGAAGGACTGCTTTGTCATCTGAACGCCGAGGTAAGCCGCGACCTTTTTCACGATCGGATAGATGACGCCCTTGGTGAGTGCCTTCTGAGGCAGCTTCTTGGCAACCTGCTCCGCCATCATCCCGGCGACCTTCCCCACAGCGGCATTCGCCGTCTGAGTGCCGAACATCACGCCGAAGAACAGCGTGAGCACCCCCATGGTCGCGTCATCGACGTCCTCGCCCTCGTCGGAGAACAGATCGGGCCAGCTGTAGAGGTACGCGAGTTTCTGCGCGATACGCACCAAGTGGCCGAAGTACTGAGCCACGTCGGCGGGCACAGTGGCGGGAAGGGCGAGGACACCGGGGATCCCGGCAGCGGCGGAGAGAGCGCTGACCTTGGCGGTTTCGTAGCGGATGGAGTCGTTGGCCACTTTGTCGAGAACCTCGACAGGGATTCCCGCCGCAGCGGGGCTCTCATCCACCGCTCGCCGGATGTCATCTTCTGAGCAGTGGCGAGCCAGCGCACTTCGGAGGTACGCCTCCCTGTTGATACGCACACCTGGAAGCTTTGCTGCCGCCAGCAGTACCGCGGAGAAGCGCGACTCGGGGTTCTCGATCCCTTTGCCCTGTTTCATGGCAGGAACCTACAGCAGCTCCGCGCTCCAAGGACCGTACTGCGTCAGCTCAGTTGGGCCCTCGCCATGTGAGTGACGGTGGCGTGCGGGCTGAGTCCCTCACGACCTCTAGCGCGTCGCCTGCGGCTCCTCCACCGCCACCGCGTCCTCGTCGAAGGTCATCTCCGGCGGCGCCTTACGGAAACCCTTCGTCAGATAGGCCAGATAGCAGACCCCGAGAGCCAGCCAAATGAGGCCAAGAGTGCGGGCCTTGCTGTCAAGGTGGACCAGCAGCCACAGGTCGACGACGGCCCCGATCGCGGGGATCAGCACGTAGGACCACACGGCGGGCCGCCGACCCGCGCGCCGCTCGCGGACGTAAGTGGCGATGACGGCGAGATTGACGAAGGTGAACGCGGTGAACGCACCGAAGTTGATGAAGGACGTGGACGTGGCGACGTCCAGGCGCAGCGCGATCAGGCCGACCGCGCCCGCGAGAAGGATGTTCAGCGCGGGGGTGCGGTACTTGGCGTGGATCCGCCCGAAGACCCTCTGGGGCAGTACCGAGTCACGGCCCATCGCGTAGAGCAGCCGCGACGTGCTGGCCTGCGCGGCGACCCCGGAGGCGAACTGCGCGACGATCAGACCCGCCACGAAGAGGGACGAGAACAGGTCGCCGCCGATCTCCTTCGCGATCTCGAACGCGGCGGAGCTGGGATCGGTGAACGCGTAGCCGGGGTGGGCCAGTTGCGTGGCGTACGCGACCGCGACGAAGATGCCGCCGCCGATCAGGGCGATCAGCAGGATGGCGCGGGGAATCGTGCGCTGCGGCTCGATGGTCTCCTCGGTCAGCGTGGTGACCGCGTCGAACCCGAGGAAGGAATAGGCGGCGAGGGCGGCACCGGAGGAGATGCCCGCGAGGGTGGTCGCGTCGTTGCCGAACGGCGTCGCGCTGACGAGCCCCGCGGCCCCCTGGTCCTGGAAGACGTGCCGCAGGCACAGCACGGCGAAGATCCCGACGACCAGGACCTGGAAGATCATCAGCAGGTCGTTCACGCGCTCCGCGGTCTTGATGCCCCTGATGTTGAGCGCAGTGGTGATCGTGATGAACCCGATGATCCACACCCAGAACGGGACCGACGGGTACTCGGCCTGAAGATAGGCCCCGCCGATCAGCCAGATGACCATCGGCAGGAAGAAGTAGTCCAGCAGCGTCGCCCAGCCGACGAGGAACCCGACTCTGGAGTCGATGGAACGCCGTACGTAGGTGTAGGCCGACCCGGCGACGGGGTGGGCCGCGGCCATCTTCCCGTAGCTGTGCGCGGTGAAGAGCATCGCGCCCAACGCCAGCAGATAGGCCGTCGGTACGGAGCCGTGGGTGGTGTCCGCGACGACACCGTACGTGCCCAGCACGATGATCGGGGTCATGTAGGCCAACCCGAAGACCACCACGGATCTCAGGGTCAGACTGCGGGCGAGGGTGGGAGCGGGGGCGGGAGCGGACATGGGGTTCCTTGCGCGACGGGGACGAGGAGGGCGGGGACGAGAAGGCCAAGGAGGGTGCGGGTCAGTCGTCGGCGGGCCGCCAGCGACGCGGGTCCATCCGCCCGTCGTACAGCGGAAGTTCGATAGGGACATCGGTGTCGGTGAAGTGGTCCCACATGCGGTTGAGGCCGGCCGTGCCGAACGTCCGCACACGCGATACGTCATCCAGGTCGAGGACATCGGTCAGCACGGTCGGCCCGGAGTCGGCCGCCTGGACGCGGACGCGCCCCTCGGGATCGACGATGATGCTGCGCCCGGTACCAACCGGCCCCGCGGTGTTGACGCTGACGACGTAGACCTGGTTGACGATGGCGTTGGCCTGGGCGATGACGAGTTCCTGGGCGCGGTCCGCCGAGGTGGTCATGACCGGGTTGACGATCACCTCGGCTCCCATCCAGGCCAGGTGACGGGCCACTTCCGGGAACCATGCGTCGTAGCAGATCGCGAATCCGATACGTCCGCCCTCCGGGAGGTCGAGGACGACGAAGCGGTCACCGGGGGCGTACGGCTCGTAGGGCCGCCACGGGAAGACCTTGCGGTAGTGGGCGGCGAGCTGCCCTTGCGGGGAGAAGGCGAGGGCGGTGTTGAACAGCTCGCCGGCGGCACCGCGCTCGCACACGGTGCCGGGGAACAACCAGACGCCCAGGTCACCCGCGAGCTCGGCGAGCAGCTTCGCACGCGGCCCGTCGAGAGGCTCGGCCGCGGCCTGGAGCCGGCTCTCGGATTCGACGGCCGGGCCGTCGACGCCGCACAGGTGCAGCTCCGGGTAGGCGATCAGCCGGGTCTGCGGGAAGCGCGCCAGCACCCCCTCGACGTCGGCGGCGAATCCGGACAGAGGGTCCGTGGCCAGGCGGGGAGGGGCCTGGACCAGGGCGACGGGGAGCGGTCGGGACATACGCAGGAAATTAGCTCAAGATGAGCCCTTATACAATGGCCTCATTATGAGCACTTTTCCTGGCCGCTATCTTGAGGGCATGGTCGGCACCCCGGACGAACCCGCACCGGCGAGCACCGAGGAGATCGATCTCTCCCTCAACTCGCCCAAGCTGAAAGGCATTCGCCGACTCACCGCCCTGGACACGGTGCGCGCCCGCATCGCCATGGCGGTCGATCTCGGACTGCTCTCCCCCGGCGAGCGGCTGCCGCCGACCGACGCCATCGCCCAGGCGCTCGACGTCGGCGAGATCACTGTGCGTCGCGCGCTCAGCTCCCTCTGTGCGGACGGCGTCCTGGAGCGCAGACGCGGCCGCAAGGGCGGCACGCTGGTGGCCGAGCAGCCGACCCGGAAGGCCGTGGACGCCGCCGAGGTGTACCGCGGGCAGGCCGCCGAGGTGCACCACCTGATCGACGAACGCCTCGTCATGGAGTGCGGAATCGCCCACCTCGCGACCCGCGCCGCAACCACCGCGGACCTCGACGAACTCCACCAACTCGTCGAGATCATGGCCAAGGCGGAAAGCTGGGCGGAGTTCCACTCCTGCGACGAACGGTTCCACCTCACCCTGGCCCGCACCACCGGCCTCGCCGAAACCGTGGACACGTACGCCACCGTCCTGCGCAGGCTCTACGCGTACTACCTCCCCTACCCCCTCCCCGCCCTGCGCGAGTCCAACGACGAACACCGGGCCCTGGTGGAGGCGATGCGCGCGGGTGACGCGGCCCTGGCGGCCGACATCGCGTGCCGTCACGTACGGACACTGCACAACACGATGTTCGTCGGACTGACGGACGGACGACCTGACGAACTGACGAACTGAGCCGCAGGGCAGCGGGGTTGGTGCGCTGTCAGGTGCCGAAGACCTGGAACTCCCAGAGCGAGTAGCCGTATTGGGTGGAGCGCGCGGTGCCGTACATCCGCACGTACCGCCCCGAACCGGTGACCGCCAGCGTCTGGCTGCCGCCGGTACCGGCCGTGGTGGTGTAAATGGTCGTCCAGTTCACCCCGTCGGCCGAGGTCTGGATCTGGTACGAAGTCCCGTACGCGGCCTCCCAGTTGAGCCCCACCGAGCTGATGGCGTGCGTGGCGCCGAGGTCCACCTGCAGCCACTGGGGATCACTGAACGCGCTCGACCAGCGGGTACCGGTGTTGCCGTCGACGGCCATCGGAGCGGTGAAACTGGCGTTCTCCGAGGAGGAGGCGGTGGCCGACTTGCCCTGCGACAGCAGCGTCCCGGGATTCCCGCCGGTCGTCGAACCGTAGAGCCTGAACTCGTAGAGCGAGGCACCGTAGGCCGAGTTCCTCCCCGTCGCATAGATCCGGACGTATCTCCCGGAGCCCGAGAGCGCGGTGTCCTGGAGCAGTTGTGGACTGTTGTTGTTGGAGTAGATCGTGGTCCACGTACTGCCGTTCGCGGAGGTCTGTATCTGGTAGGCCGATGCGGCGGCCGCCTCCCAAATCACCGTCGCATGGGTGAGGTTGTAAGTAGCCCCGAGGTCGACCTGCAGCCACTGCGGGTCGTTGAACGCGCTAGACCACCGTGTACTGATGCTGCCGTCGGTGGCATTGGACGCCGGGAACGAGGCGCTCTCCGCCGACGACGCCGTGGTGGGCTTGCCCTGGGCGATGTTGGTGCCCGTGGTGCCGGCCGGCGCCTTGTTGTAGACGGCGACGTAGTCGATGTTCATCGAACCGCCGGACACGGTGGCCGCGGTGGGACCGCCGCCGTAAGCGGCCGGGAAGGCGCCGCCGATGGCCAGGTCGTAGATGATGAAGAAGCTGTGGTCGACCGCGTTGGACCAGGCGGTGGCGTCGACCTGGTTGGAGCTGAGCGTGTAGAACAGGGCCCCGTCGAGATACCACCGAATCTGCTCGGGAGAGGTGGAGCGGTCGATCTCCACGGCATACGTGTGGTACCCGGTCTGACAGCCGGAGCAGGCGCGTTCACCGCTGCCGACGCCGGTGTTCTCGTTGCACGGACCGCCCGGAGCGGTGCCGCAGTGCAGCGTCCCGAAGGTCGAACTGCGGCCGTTGATGTCCTCCATGATGTCGATCTCACCGGACCCGGGCCAGACGGTCCCGACCCGCAGCGGCGACCCCAGCATCCAGAACGCCGGCCAATACCCAAGGCTGTTAGCCGTGTTGACGTTCGGCTGCTGAATGGACGACTGCATCCGTACGACACCACCGGGCAGCGCCCCGAACCCGTCGGCCTGCGTCTCGACCCGCCCCGAGGTCCACCCGGCGACCGGGTCGGAGCCCGTGTGCAGAGCCTTCAGCACCAGGTGGCCGTTGCCATCCTGGTAAACGTTGGCGGTGCTGTTGGTCATGGTCTCGACCTCACCGGTACCGAACGTCCAGCCCTCACCCACGTCATAACGCCAAGTCCCGGTGTCCAGACCGGTGTTGGCGGCGCCGGAGAAGTCGTCGCTCCAGGTGGTGGTGAAGCCGGCGGGGGCGGCGGGTACGGCGGCGGGGGCAGCCGGTGCGGCGACCGCCGCGGGCTGCGCGGCGATGGACGTCAACGGGGCTTGCGCGGAGGCCCCTTGGACGGCGGGGGCACCGGCCAATGCGACGGTCGCGATGGCCGATGCGACCGCGAGCAGGCCAATGCCGTTTCGTCGCCTGCCTCTTCGGCGCGAAAACAGCGGAAGCAAGTGCGAGCTCATGTCTCTGATGGACATCCGTGCTCCTTCCCCTTGTGGGGGGCAAGGAGGACCACTTGAACGATGCTCCGTCAGATGGTGTCCCTGTGGGGTGGAGGTGAGAGCGCTCTCCGGAGCGTGTTCCTGCGGGCGGGTCCATGTCAAGGGAGGCGGCAATGGTTGCAGGGCCGGGGGGTGGACTGTGCCGCGGTCAGTTGGCGGCCGTGGCCCCTTACCAAAGGGGCGGCAACGGCACAAAGCCAGTGAGGCGGCTTCGACCTTGAGCGGCCAACACTACAGCCGCTGCCTCAGCTGCGGAAACAAAGAGCGGCAGACGAGTCGAGCTGTACGCCGCAGACAATCACCGCAGCACTATGACCTGCGCAAACGTTCAGATAGGGCACACCCGTGGCTACTCCGATGGCTACGTAAGTAGCTGTTGTCGTTCCGATCTTGAGGGGTGTGTGTCGAACGGGAGTCTCGATCGGGTGGTTGCCGCCGGCTGCGGGCATGAAGGCAGGGCCTCTTGGTAGCTCGGGGTTGCGAAGCCAACCGAGATCCAGGAGACCCTGTTGCCGCAGTTCTACGTGCTCACGCCGGTGGAGTTCAACTCGGCTGCACCGACGTGTGATTGTGTCGCTCACCGGTTCGGAAACGCGGCCGATCACCCGGAACGTGTTCGGCGGTATCCCTCGGACATGACGGACGCGGAGTGGGCCGTGGTCCGGCCGCTGCTGCCGGTGCCCGGCTGGCTGCGCGGCCGGGGCGGGCAGCCGGAGGCGTACTGCCACCGGGCAATACTCGATGCGATCCACTACCTCGTCGACAACGGCATCAAGTGGCGGGCGATGCCGGCCGACTTCCCGCCGTGGGACCGGGTCTACGCGTTCTTCCGCCGCTGGCGCGACCACGCCCTGGTCAAGGAGTTCCACGACCGGCTGCGCGCACGGGTCCGCGAGAGGGAGGGGCGGGATGCGGAGCCGACGGCCGGCGTGATCGACTCGCAGTCCGTCAAGGCGGCCGCCGTCGTCGGATCGGACAGCCGCGGCTTCGACGGCGGCAAACTGATCAACGGGCGCAAGCGGCATGTCGTGGTCGACACCCTCGGCCTGCTGCTGGGGGTGACGGTCACCGCCGCGGACACCGGCGACCGCGCCGCCGCCCAGGTCCTGCTCGGGCAGGTCACCGACGCGCACCACCGACTGGAACTGGTCTGGGCCGACGGCGGCTACACCGGCAACCTCGTCGGGCACTGCCTCACCGTGCTCGCGCTGGTCCTGGCGATCGTCAAACGCAGCGACGACATGCGCGGCTTCGTCATCCTGCCCAAACGGTGGATCGTTGAGCGCCTCTTCGCCCACCTGATGCGCACCCGCCGCCTGGCACGCGACTTTGAGCGCCGTACCACCAGCGCCGAAGCGATGATCTACTGGTCGATGATCCTGCTCATGACCCGCCGCCTGGCCCGGCCACACCCTGAGCGAGGGTGAACCGGCCCGGCTGCCGCTCGGCCAGCCAGCCCCGCGCGACCAGACGTTTCGCCTTCGACCGCAGCGCCTCCACCTTGGCTGGCACCGCGTCCAGACCGAACATCACGGCCAACTCCTGACAGGTCAGCGGCCCTTGATGGAGCCGGTCCCGGTCCGCAAGCGCGGTGAGGATGCGCTGGTAGTCCACCGACAGCACCGACCAGGCCAGCCCCTCACGCCACACCGCAACCTGCGACCTCGCCCTCGCCGCCTGCTGGGACGTCGAGCCCGCGACCGGGCCGGAGACGGCCTCCTCGACAGCGACGCTGCCGCCGTCCGGAGCCAGGACCGTGCCCACTCGCCTGCGGGCGATCGCCCACTCCTGCCATTCCTCCTCCGCCGCGGCCAGCTCGGCCTGGATGCGATCGGCTTCCTCACGCAACCCCTCGACACGACGACGAGCAGCAAGCTCGTGCTGTTCCAGCAGTCCGACCACCGACGGCATCCGCGACCTCCCGGGGAGCGACGATATGACACGCCACCACTCCCACCGAATCGCCGGCCCTATGCCTGACCAGCGAAAACATCGCCCTCAGATTCGGAACGACAACAACTTCTCAGGGGCGCGAGGCTTGTCAAGGCGTTCAACAGCATCAACGAACAGCACATCACCAGTCTGGCTCGTCCCGAAGGTGATGCAGATCGCAGCGCGCTACCGATCGCCGGTAACGACACGGAAGCAAAGGTCAGCGCTGCCGCTTTGATCAGCCAGCTCGGCTTCGACACGGTGGATGCCGGACCGCTGGCGGAGAGTTGGCGCTTCGAGCCGGAGACCACTGCCTACGTCACGCCATACTTTGCCGACCCCGTCGCTCTACAAGAGTCCCTGGGCAAGCTCGCGGAGGAGATCCGTTCCGGGATTCCACCGCGGTCCTTCGCACCTGTGGACGCAGGAAGGACACTGTCTGCCGAGCAACTGAACCGTCTTCTTTCTCAATCTTCCCGCAAGCTAAATGCCGACCGCGTCCTGGGCTGACCCGCCCGCCTGAGGCTGCCCCTTCGGAGTGGACACCTTGATAATGGATCTTGATGGTCCAGGGAGGGATGTCCAGGTAGGACGCAAGTCTCCGTATCCGGAGGAGTTCCGTAAGGATGCTGTCGCGCTGTATCGCGTGTCGGGCGGTAAGCGGACGTACGCGGCGGTGGCCGCGGATCTCGGGATCACCGGGGAGACGCTGCACACGTGGGTCCGCAAGGACACCAGCCGGCCTGCGCCCGGGCCGCCGAGTGGCACGGCGCTCAGCCAGGCCGAGGAGCTGGCCCGGCTGCGGGCCGAGAATCAGCGGCTGCTGAAGGCGGAGACGGAGTGGCAGCTGGAGCGGGAGATCCTGCGCCGGGCAGCCGCCTATTTCGCTCGGGAGGTGAAGTGAGTCCTGGCCGCTGGGACTTCATCTCCGGCCATCGCGCCGTCTTCGGCGCGCAGCGGATCTGCCGGGTCATGGACGTCTCCCGTTCCGGCTACTACCGGCACCAGGCCACCGCGCAGGCACGCGCCGCGCGTCAGGCCGAGCAGGCCGCCGCGGTCGCTGAGATCCGGCAGATCCACGCCGAGCACCACGGCGCCTACGGCGCCCCGCGGGTCCATGCCGAGCTCCGGGCCCGGGGCCGCAAGGTCAACCGCAAGCGCGTCACCCGGCTGATGCGCGTCAACCATATTGTCGGCCGTCATCTGCGTCGGAAGAAGCGGACCACGATCTCGGACAAGACGGCCCCGCCCGCACCGGACCTGGTTATGCGTGATTTCACGGCCACGGCGCTGAACACCAGGTGGCCACCGCGGCACCGCTCCCGACTGCGAGAGCGAGATCCATCGTGGGCCCGGCACGCAGTCCGTTGTTCACCAACTGATACACCGTGTCCGGCGGAAGATATCGAGTGTTGTCGCCGTGCCGCTTCGGAATCGCGACCCCGCCTTTTACGAGCTTTCCGTCCTCGTTCAAAGTCTTGGTGACCACCGCCCAGCGGGCAGTCCCCGGAAGCGCCTGTACTTCGATCACGAGGTAGCCGAGGTCGAGGTTCTCGGGATCTTCGTACCAAAAGAAATCGACCCCCATGGACGGGCTCACGAGATCGGCGATGACGGCCTTGTACCGCTCGGTGTTGACCAGTCTCTTCGCGAAGGGTGTCTGCTTCAGCGCGGCCTCGTGGAGATCGGTCGGCCGACGGGTCACCTTGAACCCGCACACGAGGAGACCACCGGCCGCATTGGCGAACGCCGCGACATCCTTGGCCAGTTCGTACTTCTTCGACTCGAGGCTGAGGTCGTACGGGCCCGCCGGTCCCGCGCTCTTGAAGTCAACCCACTCAGACTCCGCGATCCCCAGCACGGCTTCGGGCCGCTGCTGAGCGAGCAGGGTGACGATCCTGACACGGTTGTCTACGACGCTCATGGTCTCCAAGTCTACTGAGCCTTCGAGCCGATCATCAGCGTTCGGCATCACACGGGCGCCGACCGACCTCGTTCGAGGGCCCAGCGCCCGACGGTCTGTGCCTGAACTCAACGCGGACGAGGACGTCTGGTCGCTGCTCCGTCGCTCTGAAACTGTCAACGCCCGTTGAGCGGCAGACTATTGCTCTGGGATGATCTCGCTCTAAACGAGAGGCCGCAGAGTGAAGATCTCACGCATCGAAGCGCATGGGTTCATGTCGTTCTCCAGGATTGAGCTGGCTCTGAACGCGGGTACCACTGTGGTGACCGGCCCCAATTCCGCAGGCAAGTCGAATCTGGGCCGGATCATTGATGTGGTCCGCCTTGTCGTGGCCTCTCACGCCGGCTCACAGCACGGGGACCGGCTCGATGTGTACGCACGTGCTCCCCGGCACGGTGTCCGGCGTTGCCGGCTGATCATGGGTATCGAGATGGATCAGCCGTGGGAGCAAGAACTCGTGGCTACGTTCGTCCGTGCCTCCTACGCATCCAGCAGCACTGATCTCAAAACCTCCAGTGACGCACCATCAGTGTCACCTGAGCTTCGAGACCAGGATGTCCGCGAACGACTGGCGCCAGAGAGCGTGCATCTTCTGTTGCGCGGTTTCCTCATCGTCAGCTACGACGAAGGAGCACAACCGCACTGGCGGGCTAGCTGGCACCATTCCCCCACCGGTGATCTCCTCGAATCAGGCGAGCCGGTGTGGATCATGGACCTGCGAAACGGGGCAACCATGATGCGTGCCACCGGAGACGTCCCCGCGTCGACCGTCTCTCTCGCTGAGGCCTGGCGGCGCGTATTCCCTGACGACCAGATTGGCACGCGCGCTTCGGGCCCGAAGCTTGATTTCATGAAGCTCTTCACGGAGATCGAGCAGCCAATCAGCCTTCTAACCAACGTGAAGAGTGACAGTCTGCCTCTCTTGGACAGTGTCCGGGACCTTCACATGCTTCTGGGCCGGACGACAGAGGACGCCCATCGCATGCAGGTCTATTTCACTCATGTCCTAGACGCCGTACTCCAACGCGGGATCGTCCTGACGGACAACCGCCGCCTGCCGCTGGAGCGCTCTTTCAGCGTAGCGACCCTCGGTCGGAAAGCCGACCTCCAAGACGGGAGTCAGATCCCCGCCGAGCTCTACCGTCTCAAGAACGGTCCTCTGCCCCTGAGACAGCGCTACCAGCGAATTCAGGACCGCTTCAAGCAACTGGTCGGCACTGACTTCGATGTCCAGGCGACACCCGATCCCGAGCACTCTGGGAACCTGCTCATCGACGTCACCATCCCCGAAGGCGACTACGAGTACCCGGTCGCCTTCTCAGGTGCCGGCCGACAAGAGGCACTCTTCCTGAGCACCGTTCTCGTCGGCGACCCTGGACGTGTCATCGTCCTGGACGAACCCGGGGTCCACATCGAACCGACTCTGCAGCGGCGCATCGCTCAAGCAGCCGACAACGACAGCCAGTGCCTCGTCATCACCCACAGCGCTGATCTTGTCCCCGTCACAGCACCTGGCGACCTGGCTCGCATTGTTCGCCTCGCCCCCTCACCCAATGGCAGCAAAACCCATCGCATCGACTCGCTTGACCCGAAGGAGCAAGCACGCTGGCTGCAGGTCCTCGGACCACGTGATACCCGCGCGTTGCTGTTCTCTGCTGGAGCCGTGCTGTGCGAAGGGTCCACCGAGGTGAGCGCCTTGAACACGTGGTGGGAAGGCAGCAACAATCCGCCCGGCAGCGCGAACATCGCCTTGATCGACGTTGGCGGGGACAAAGCGTTCGGACGCTACATCGAGTTCCTGCAGGCCTTCAACATTCCGTGGGCCGTTATCGCCGACGGGCCCGCACTGCACCCCAGCAGCAAGCTGTACCAGCAGATGACGGCGCAGGGGCTTCTCTCTGCAGTGGAACCCGACAGCGCAGAACCCGACTTCAATGAATGGAAGGAATTCTGGGAGGCACACGGCGTGTTCAGCGTTTCTGATGTATTCGGGCATGACGGATCGCAATCCGGAGAATTCGAGGCCTACCTCAGGCGGCTGGATCCAGAGCTCATGAGTCATGTCGACGGAGAGCGGAGCAAGCCTCGAGTAGGGGCGGCATTCGCCGCCCGGCATCCAATGCCGAAGAACATTGCCGACCTCTACGTCCAGGTCCAGCGTCGGCTACGACCAACCGAGTAGTCGCAACTGAGAGCTCGCGGATACGGGAGGGTGGCCGGCATTGAGTTACGAAGACCAGGTTGGACACCCTATTACAACGACTAACGCAATGAGCGTTTTCAGCGTTGCCTCTCCAGGGTGAGGACGGATTTGGTGATGACGCTCATGCGGTCCTCACCCTGGAGCGTCAGCGCTGAGAAGGGTCACTGCCCGCACCCGCCTTTACCCGCAAACGATCAAAGCCGGCTTGCGCACGGTATGCGATAGAGATCAGCTCGGTACGGTGCGCGGCAAGGAAACGAGCAGGTCAGGTCATGTCTGCGGGCAGTGGAAGGCATTGCCTCCGGAGCCGTGTGCGCAGGTTCGAATCCGGCCAGGGCTCGAACCTGCGGTCCCGTGTCAGCCCTCGTCGGGCGTCAGCCGCAGCGAGATGCTGTTGATGCAGTACCGCTGATCAGTCGGCGTCGCATACCCCTCGCCCTCGAACAGGTGCCCAAGATGCGACCCGCACCGAGCGCACCGCACCTCCGTCCGGACCATCCCGTGCGACCGGTCCGCCAAAAGTTCCACCGCATCGCTATTGCGTGCATCGAAGAAGGACAGCCAACCGTGCACGAGGTCGTTAGCCACAGCCTGAGGCAGCCGCAGGGCTCCCGCGCGCCGCATTCGCGAGAGTCCTGCGGTTGACGACGGACCACATTGCGCCGAGGAAGTCGGACTTCTGGTTCATGTAACTGCAACTACAGGGCGTAAGCCGCGCCTTGAACCCCCTGAACAACCACCTGGACTCGGTGACGACGGCAACGTGTCTCAGCACGCCGCACTGCGCGTGCATGATCATTGCGCGAGTTTGACCGAAGGAGACAGCTCGTACATGTACTTCCGCACGCAGCAACGTCCGAGATGTCTACTACGAAGCGACACCGGACCGCATTTGACACCCGGAATGCCCAAATATGCGGCGTGGACGGCAGACAGAAACGACAATACCTACAGCCCGAATTCGACCCGGATTCGACCCTGAGGGTAAGTTCAATCAGCAAACATGACATCTGACCTGCGGAAATGCGGAGCGGCAGACGAGTCGGGCTGTACGCCGGGTTCTGTCACCCGACCACCTCGCGGCAGCCGGGGCGACGGCCATCCATCTACGACCGACGTTGCCGTCGGCCTCCTGCGGTCTACCCGCGGACTCGGGCGAGCAGCCCTCGGGCGTCCGCGCAGAGCGCGCCTTACGGCGGCGCTCCTTTTGACCTTGCTCCGGGTGGGGTTTACCTAGCCGCCTGAGTCACCTCAGGCGCTGGTGGTCTCTTACACCACCGTTTCACCCTTACCCGGCGCCGAAGCGCCGGGCGGTTTGTTTTCTGTGGCACTGTCCCGCGGGTCACCCCGGGTGGCCGTTAGCCACCACCCTGCTCTGTGGAGCCCGGACGTTCCTCGGGAAGCCCCCGTCAAGGGGACTCCACGCGGCCGTCCGCCCGGCTCGTCTGCCGTGTCGACCATGCTACCGGGCGGGTGCCTTTGCGCGGACCACGCGGACCACGCGGACCGGAGGCCGCCGTGGCCAGGATCGAGCCCGCCAGGATCAGGGTGAAGGCCGTTGCGATCCCGAGGGTGAACGCCTCGTTCAGGAAGAGCGCTCCCGCCGCCACCGCCACCGCCGGATTCACGTACGTGATCACTGTGGAGCGAGTGGGGCCTACCTCCTTGATCAGTTCCAAGAAAGCTACGAACGCCACCGCCGTGCAGATCACGCCCAAGCCCGCCAGCGACGCCAGCACCGACGCGGAGGGGACCGTCGACGGCCATGTCATCGCCGCCGCCGGCGCGTACACCAACGCCGCCAACGCCAGGCACGGGGCCGTCAGTTGCAGCGTCGGGACGTCCTTCAGGTAGCGCGCCGCGATCAGCGGTGCCGTCGCGTAGCCCAGGACCGTCACGAACACCTCCGCCAGGGAGCGTGCGTCGCCGCCAGTGAGGTGGGGGACCGTCAGGACTCCTACGCCCGCCAGGCCCAGCCCCAAGCCCGTCACCCGCCGTGCGCCCAAGCGTTCCGTGTCGCCGAAGAAGCGGGCCAGCACTACGCCGACTATCGGGACGCCGGCGATCAGCAGGCCCGCCGTCGAGCTCGACAGGTGCCGTTCCGCGTCCGTCAGTGTGAACCACGGGCCGATGATCTCGATGCACGCGAAGGCCAGCATCGGCAGCCAGTGGGAGCGGACCGTGCGGATCAGGCCGCCGCCGCGCAGGGCGAAGGGGAACAGGAGGAGCGCGCCCAGGGCACAGCGTGTGAAGACGACCATCGACGGGGAGAGATCGTCCACCGCCACCTTGATCATCAGGTAGGGGATGCCCCAGATGACGCCCATGAGGGAGAACAGGAACCAGCCGCGTGCAGTCATGACGGGAGCATGCGGCCCCTCAGCGCCCCGCGTCTTGAACGCTATTGCGGTACGCCGCCGGCGTCACGCCCTGGGCACGCGGCGTCCCCCCTCAACGCCCCCACCCAAAACACTGCTCCGATAAACCGCCGGCGTCACCCCCAGCACCCGCCGGAACCAGCGCGTCAGGTGCGCCTGGTCCGCGAAACCGACCAGTGGAGCCACCTCCGCCGGTCTCAGGCCCGTGTCCAGGAGGCGGCGGGCCCTGGAGACCCGGTGCTGGGCCAGCCAGGCGTACGGCGGCAGCCCCGTCGCCGTGCGGAAGGCCCGTAGGAGCTGGTAGCGGGACAGGTCCAGGTCCGCGGCCAGGGAGAACAGGGACGGCGGGTCCAGGAGTTCGTCGGCCAGCCGGTCCCGTACCGCTCGGGCTATGGCGTCCGCGCCCGGGGCCTGGTCGCAGGTCGGGCGGGACGTGGAGTGGCGGCGGGCCAGGGCCGTGAGCAGCCAGGGGAGGCGGGACTCGGCCTCCAGGGGGTCCGGGCAGGCGCTCAGTTCGGAGTGGGTCAGCAGCAGTGCGGACGCCAGTTCCGGGTCGTCCAGGAGCGGTTCGCGGAAGTGCGGGATGCCGCCCACCGTGCCCTCCGTCAGGAGCGTCGGCTCGGCGTACAGGGCCCGGTACGCGTAGCCGTCGGTCGGGCTGCCGGGGCCGCCCGTGTGGATCTCGCCCGGGGCCAGGACGACGATCGAGCCGGGGCCCGTACGGATGTGACCGCCTCGGTAGTCGATCACTTCGGAGCCGTCCACGCAGACACCGATCGTGAACTCGTCGTGCGCGTGCGGTGCGTACACGTGCTTGTCGAAGCAGGCCGTCAGGAGGTGGAGCGCGGGGCCGCAACGGCCCAGGCGCGCCTTCGTCCACAGAGCCTCTTCGGCCATCGCCCCGCACCCCCTCCTACGCCGGCCGCACCCCCTCGTACGCCGTACGCCGGCCCCATTCACTCCTACGGACGCAACACCTTCAAGCCCTTTTCCATGCCCCCGCCTCCACCTTCCCCCATCGGCACCCGCGCGGCAGCGCCGTCGCTTGACCCTGCCGCAACGTCAACGTTTCTACTGGTCCCATGCGGATCGGAGAACTCGCCGCCACCGTCGGCGTCACCACGCGGGCCGTGCGGCACTACCACCATCAGGGGCTGCTGCCTGAGCCCGAGCGGCTGTCGAACGGCTACCGGCAGTACACGCTGCGGCACGCCGTCGTGCTGGCGCGGATCCGGCGGCTGACCGAGTTGGGGCTCGGTCTTGCCGAGGTGCGGGACGTCCTCGCCGAGGACGCCGGGAAGGATCTGGCCGAGGTGCTCACCGAGCTGGACGAGGACCTCGCCCGGCAGGAGGCGGCGATCCGGGAGCGGCGGTCGCGGTTGCGGGCGTTGTTGGAGACGGAGGGCGGGCTGTCCGCCGATGCCCCGCTCTCGCCCGAGCTGGCCGCGCTGTTCGAGCGGACCGCGCACTGGTCGGACTCCCCCATGGCCGCCAAGGACCGCGAGGTCCTCGCCCTGGTCGAGACGGCCGCGACCCCCGAGGACCGGGAACGGCTGCTGGCGGCGATGGGGGTCGTCGCCGACTCACCGGAGACGGTGGCCAAGGCCAATGAGGCGTACATGCTGCTCGACCGGCTCGTCGACGCCGATCCCGGCGATCCCCGGGTGGAGGCCGCGGCCCGGCTGCTCGCCGAGTGCACCCCGCCGCAGTTGCTCCCGGACTCCGGCCCGCTCGACCACGACAACGGCTTCCTGCGCGCCTTCTACGCCGACTTCGCCCCGGCCCAGGCCGCCGCGATCCGCCGCGCCCTGCGCATCCTCGCCGAGGAACGACGAACGGAGGAACAGCCATGAACACCGCCGTGACGACAGCGACGAGAACCGCGCACGCCGTCCTCCGCCACGAACTCCGGTTGCTCGCAAGCCTCGTGCTCTGGGTGACCCGCCGCACGCACGGCACCGAGGGCAAGCAGGCCTTCGGGTACGCCCGTGGACAGGCCGCGATGATGTACGGCTTCGCCTTCGTGTGCGTGGTCGAGACGGTGGCCATGTCCGTGCTGCTCCGCGAACTGCCCGTCCTGCACGCGGTGTTGCTCGTCCTGGACGTCTACACCGTCCTGTTCGTCCTCGGCATGCACGCGGCCTCGGTCGTACGGCCGCATGTGCTCGACGTCGACGCCCGCTCCCTGCGCGTCCGCCAGGCCGGGCATATCGATCTGCGGATACCGCTGGAGAGGATCGCGTCCGTGCGGCGCGAACTGCGCATGACCCACACCAAGACCGACGGCCGACTCGACCTCCCCATCGGCTCGCAGACCACCATCACCCTCGAACTCGCCGAGCCGGTCACCCACTTCGGCTTCACCTGCCGTCAACGGCCCCTCCACCTCGTCCGCTTCCACGCCGACGACGCCGACGGACTCGTAAAAGCGATCAAGCAGGCAATGGAAGAGACCCTCACAGAGACCCTCACGCCGGCACGAACAGCACCTTCGCGGCCGCTCCCGGGTCGGCCCGGCTGAGTCGTACGCGCAGCCGTTCCCCCAGCGGCAGTTGGTCCCCCTCGATGCGGCCGATGATCGCCGGTGACTCCAACTGCACCGTCCCGACACCGGACTTGTGCTCGTCGAGTTCCACGACCACCGCGTCGAAGAGTTCCCCCACCCGGTCCTTCAGCAGGGCCGCCTCGACGATGTCCACGCAGGCCCGTTCCACCGCGCCCGCGCGGCGCGTGCCGTCGGCCATCTCCTTCGGCAGCGCATCCAGTGCGGCCAGGACCCAGTCCGGTACGGCCGTCCCCGCGACGGCGGCCAGGCAGATCTCGGCGGCGTAGCGGTCGACCATGCGGCGGAGGGGGGCGGTGCAGTGGGCGTAGGGGGCCGCGACGGCGGCGTGCGTGGTGATGGGCGGCAGCTTGCCGTCCCGGAAGACCGTGTAGCCGGCGCCGCGCAGCAGGGTCGTGCACTCCTGGAGGAAGGCCGCATGGTCGGGGCAGTGCGGGTCGAGGGAGCGGACGAGGCGCGCGTACGAGACGTGGTGCGGCCAGTCGATGTGCAGGGCGCGCGCGGTACGGCGCAGGCGGCCGACGGCGCCGTCGGGGGCGGCCGGGAGGGTGCGCAGGACGCCGGTGCCGTGGGCGAGCATGAGGTCGGCCGCCGCCATGCCGGTGAGCAGGGAGACCTGGGCGTTCCAGCCGTCGGCGGGGAGCGGGGCGCGGAAGCCGAGTTCGTACTGCCCGTCCCGCTCGACGATCTCCTGCTCGGGCACGTTGAGCGAGATGCCGCCGCGTTCGACCTCCAGTGCCTCCCGAAGCCCCCCGATCACCTTGAGCAGCGCGAGCGGTTCCTCGGCCGTGCCTGCGTCGATCTGCCGTTGTACGCCCGCGTAGTCGAGCTTGGCGCGGCTGCGGACCAGGGCCCGGCGGACGTCGACGGCGACCGTGCAGCCGTCCGCGTCGAGGTCGATCGTCCACAGCGCGGCCGGACAGGTCTGGTCCGGCAGCAGGCTCGCCGCACCCTCGCTCAGCACGGTCGGGTGCAGCGGGACCTTCTCGTCGGGGAAGTACAGGGTCGTCACGCGCCGGTGCGCCTCCAGGTCCAACGGCGCGCCCGGTACGACGAAGGCGGCGACGTCGGCGATGGCGTACCGGACGCGGTAGCCACCGGGGCGCCGGCTCAGGTGCATCGCCTGGTCGAGGTCGGTGGAGGTGGGCGGGTCGATGGTGAACAGGGGGATGTCGGTGGCGTCGTACGGCGGCAGCGCGGGCGCCTTCGCGGCCCGCTCGGCCTCGGCGAGGGCCTCGGGCGGGTAGCTCTCGGGCACCTCCAGTTCGGCACGCAGCGCGGTGAGGGCCGCCCGGAGCGGGGCTTCGGGGGCGCCGGTCACGCGGATGTGGCGGCTGGGCATGTAGCGAGCGTAGGTCCCGGTCCGCCGGGTGGCACGCCGTACGCTGTCCCGGAGCTCAACCGAAGGAGACCGATCCCGTGCTCGTCCTGCTGCCGCCCTCCGAAGGCAAGGCGTCCTTTGGCCGTGGTACCCCGCTGAAGATGGAGTCGCTGTCGCTGCCGGGGCTCTCCGACGCCCGCGCGGCCGTGCTCGACGAGCTGGTCGAACTGTGCGCCGCCGACGAGGAGAAGGCGCGCGAGGTGCTCGGGCTGACCGAGGGACTGCGCGGCGAGATCGCGAAGAACGTCGACCTGCGCACGGCCGCCGCCCGGCCCGCCGGGGAGATCTATACGGGGGTGCTGTACGACGCCCTCGACCTGGCCACGCTGGACACTGCCGCCAAGAGGCGGGCCGCGCGGTCGCTGCTGGTCTTCTCGGGACTGTGGGGCGCGGTCCGCGTCACCGACCGCATCCCCTCCTACCGCTGCTCGATGGGCGTGAAGCTGCCGGGGCTCGGGGCGCTGGGCGGCCACTGGCGGGCGCCGATGGCCGCCGTCCTGCCCGAGGTCGCCGGCGACGGACTCGTCCTCGACCTGCGGTCCTCCGCGTACGCGTCCGCCTGGAAGCCCAGGGGCGAGGTGGCCGACCGGACGGCGAGCGTACGGGTGCTGCACGCGCCGACCCGGAAGGTGGTCAGCCACTTCAACAAGGCGACCAAGGGGCGGATCGTACGGAGTCTGCTGTCGGCCGGGGTGGCGCCGAAGGGGCCCGCTGAGCTGGTGGAGGCCTTGCGGGACCTGGGGTATGTGGTGGAGGGGGAGGCGCCTGCGCGGGGTGGGCAGGCGTGGTCGTTGGATGTCTTGGTGGACGAGATCCACTGACAGCACATTGAAGTCTGTTGCAGTGTGCGCAACGCCCTTTGCGTAGCCTGCATCACCCCGGCAGGATGAGCGGCATGCCCACGTCTGTACTGGACCTTGCCCCCGTCGTGCCCGTCGTCGTCCTCGATGACGTCGCCGATGCCGTTCCGCTCGCGCGGGCGCTGGTCGCCGGTGGGCTGCCCGCGATCGAGGTGACGCTGCGGACGCCGGTCGCGCTGGACGCGATCCGGGCGATCGCGGCTGCGGTGCCGGACGCGGTGGTCGGGGCCGGGACCGTCATCACGCCGGCGCAGGTGACGGAGTCGGTGGCGGCGGGGGCGCGGTTCCTGGTCAGCCCGGGCTGGACCGACGTACTGCTGGAGGCGATGCGGGCGTCCGGGGTGCCGTATCTGCCGGGGGTGTCGACGACCTCGGAGGTCGTGGCGCTGCTCGAGCGCGGGGTGCGGGAGATGAAGTTCTTCCCGGCGCAGGCGGCGGGCGGGACGGCGTATCTGAAGTCCCTCGCGGGGCCGTTGCCGCAGGCGCGGTTCTGTCCGACGGGCGGGATCGGGGCGGCCAACGCGCCGGAGTATCTGGAGCTGCCCAACGTCGGCTGCGTGGGCGGGACTTGGATGATTCCGGCGGATGCGGTGGCGGCCGGGGACTGGGGGCGGATCGAGGGGCTGGCGCGGGAGGCCGCGGGGCTCAGGCGATCCGGATGACGACCTTGCCGAAGGCGGCGCCCGTCGCGTAGTACGCGTACGCCTTGCGCACGTCGTCGTGGCCGAAGCCGAACACCCGGTCCACGGGCGGCCGGAGAGCGTGCAGGGTGATCGCGCGGTTCATCCGCTCGAAGTCGGCGCGGCTGCCGACGAAGAGGCGTCGCATGGTGACCAGGGCGGAGCCGAGCGCCTCGGTGCTGATCTCCAGGGACTTCCGGTCCGGGCTGTTGCCGGCGATCAGCGCGATACGGCCGTAGAGCGCGGCGGCGCGCACCGACTGCTCGACGGTCTCCGGGCCGCCGGTCTCCACGACGAGATCGGCGCCGCGTCCGCCGGTCAGCTCGCGGACTTCACGCCACCAGGCCGGATTCCGGGCGTAGTTGAGGACGTGGTCCGCGCCCAGCGCCTTGAGACGTTCCGCCTTGGCGGGACCGGACGTCGTGGCGACGACCTCGGCGCCCAGGACCTTCGCGAACGACACGGCGAAGAGCGCGAGGGCGCCCGTGCCGAGGGTCAGGACCGTCTCGCCCGGGAGCATCGGTTCGGCGCCGCCGGTCACCGCGTTCCAGGCCGTGACGCCGGCGCAGGGCAGAGCGGCCGTCTCCTCCCAGGTCAGGTGGCCGGGTACGGCGACGGCCGCGTCCTGGTCGAGGCGGACGTACTCGGCGAGCATGCCCGGGAGGGTGACGCCGGGCTGGTCGATCAGGGCCGGGGTGATCCGGCCGTCGAGCCAGCGCGGGAAGTACGTACTGGTCACCCGGTCGCCGACGGAGAACCGCGTGACCTCGTCCCCGACGGCGACGACCTCGCCCGCGCCATCGCTGAGCGGGACCACATCGGGGGCCGCCTTCAGCGGGTAACTCCCGTCCAGGATCAGCAGATCCCGCCGGTTGAGCGAGACGGCACGCATCCGGACGACGAGGTCGCGGGGGCCGGGGTCGGGGCGACGGGCGGTGTCGCGGGCGACGATGCCGTCGAAGGAGCCGAGGGTTTCCAAGTGGTAGGTGCGCATGGGGTCATGCTGGTCAGGCGGGGGGCGGGGCTCAATTCCCGGCGGGGTATGGGAGCCGCGGGATCCAGCAGGGCGGGGGTCTCGCCGGCCCTGGTTGTCGTACCCGTCCCGTACAACTGACCCCATGACCACTGTGGGACAACCACCCCCCTTCGCCCGCGAGTTGCTGCGGTGGCGCACCGCGCGCCGGGTCAGTCAGCTGGAGCTGGCCTCGCGGGCCGGGACCACTCAGCGGTACGTCAGTTTCATCGAGCGGGGGCGTTCGGTGCCGGGGCGGGCCGTCGTGCTGCGGTTGGCCGAGTCGCTGGAGTTGACCCTGCGGGAGCGCAACACGCTGTTGCTCGCGGCGGGTTACGCGCCCGCGTACCCCGAGTCACCGTTGGACGCGGTCGAACTGGGGCCCGTGCGGGAGGCGTTGGACGGCATCCTGGAAGGGCATCTGCCGTATCCGGCGCTCGTCGCCGGGCCGCGCGGTGAACTCGTCGCGGCGAACGGCGCGTTCGACGTGCTCACCGAGGGGGTGGCGGCGGAGCTTCTGGCGCCGCCGGTCAACGTGCTGCGGCTGGCGCTGCATCCACGCGGGATGGCGCCTCGGGTGGTCAACCTGGACGCGTGGGGACGGCACATCGTGGAGAACCTGCGGGCGCGGGCGGCCCGCGGTCCCGACCCGTCGCTGGACGGGCTCGCGGCGGAGCTGGCCTCGTACGTGCCGGCACCGGATGTCTCCGGCGACGACTATCTCGGCTTCGCCGTACCCCTGCGACTGCGGTGTGCCGAGGGCGAGTTGCGGCTGCTGACGACGTTGACCTCGTTCGCCACCGCCGTCGACGTCACGCTCGCCGAGCTGCACCTGGAGGCGTTCCTGCCCGCGGACGCGCGGACGGCGGAGATTCTGCGCGCCCGGGCCGCTCAGCGCAGGTGAGAGGTGTCGTTGAAGAGCCGGACGCTCGCGTTGCCGTCCGCGAAGTACGCCACCGCCGAGAGGGCCGCGGCCGAGAGTTCCATGCGGAACAGGGCCTCGGGCGGGGCGCCCAGGGCGAGGCGTACGAAGGTCTTGATCGGGGTGACGTGGCTGACGAGGAGGACCGTGCGGCCCGCGTGGGCCGCGACCAACCTGTCGCGGGTGGCGGCGATTCGGGTGGCGGTCGCCGCGAAGCTCTCGCCGTCGCCGGTGGGTTGGGCCTCGGGGTCGGCCAACCAGGCGGTCATGTCGTCCGGGTAGCGCTCGCGGACTTCTCCGAAGGTGAGGCCTTCCCACGCGCCGAAGTCCGTTTCGCGTAGGCCTTCGTCGATGGTTACGTCGAGGCCGAGGTGGCTGGCGACGATGGCTGCGGTTTCGCGGGTGCGGGTCAGGGGGGACGCGATGACGGCTTGGATCGTGCCGCGTTTTGCCAGGGCGGCGCCGGCGCGCTCCGCCTGGTCGCGGCCGACGTCTGAGAGGGCGGGGTCGGTGCCGCCGCTGCCGGAGAAGCGCTTTTGGGGAGTCAGCGGGGTTTCGCCGTGGCGGAGGAGGACGAAGGTGGCGGGGGCGCCCATGTCGGGGGACGAGCCCCAGCCCACGGTGGGTTTCGGCTCCGTCGATGCGTTGCGCGCGGCGCGGGTGTCGGCGGTGGTCTTAGCGGTAGTCGTCACAGTGCCGGCCTGTGGGGGCTGGTCGCGCAGTTCCCCGCGCCCCTTAAAAGGCATGTCCGAGTGCGCCCCGGACGTCACGGCCGGCCGGCCATCGCCCTTCTGACCGGCATCAAGCTCCGCCGTCGACGCCTCCGCCGACCATTGCTCGCCCCGCTTGCCCGCGTCCATCGCCTCGTTCGCCAAGCGGTCCGCGTGCTTGTTCTGCTCTCTCGGGATCCACTCGTATGTCACCCGGTCCGGCGGGAAGACGGTCGCCGCCTCTGCCGCCAGGGGCTTCATGTCCGGGTGTTTGATCTTCCAGCGGCCCGACATCTGCTCGACGACGAGCTTGGAATCCATGCGGACGTGGACGGAGGCGGCGGGGTCCAGGGTGTGGGCCGCGCGGAGGCCCGCCAGCAGGCCGCGGTACTCGGCGACGTTGTTCGTGGCGACGCCGATGTACTCCGCCGCTTCCGTCAACGTCTCGCCCGTCGTGGCATCCAGCACCACGGAACCGTAGCCCGCCGGCCCCGGGTTGCCCCGTGAGCCGCCGTCGGCCTCGATGATGAACTCCCGCACGCCCAGGGCTCCTTACAGACCGGACTCGGACGTACGCACCAGGATGCGGCGGCAGTTCTCGCAGCGGACGACCGTGTCGGGGGCGGCGGCGCGGATCGCGTTGATGTCGGTGATGGCCAGCTCCTGGCGGCAGCCCTGGCAGCTGCGCTGGTACAGCTTGGCCGCGCCGATGCCGCCCTGCTGCTCGCGGAGCTTGTCGTAGAGCTTGAGGAGGTCCGCGGGGATCGTGCCCGAGATGACCTCGCGCTCCTTGGTGACCGTGGCCACCTCGCCGTCGATCTCCTTCACCGCGGCGTCGCGGCGCGCGGTCGCGTCGTCGATCTTCGACTGGACGGAGGAGACCCGCTCGGTGAGCTCGGCGATCCGCTCCTGCACGGACTCGATGCGCTCCATGACCTCCAGGACGACGTCCTCCAGGTCACCCTGGCGCTTGGCGAGGGAGACGATCTCGCGCTGGAGGTTCTCCAGGTCCTTGGGCGAGGTGACGGCGCCGGAGTCCAGGCGCTGCTGGTCGCGGACGGCGCGCTGGCGCACCTGGTCCACGTCCTGCTCGGCCTTGGTCTGCTCGCGGGTGGTGTCGCTCTCCTCGGTCTGCGCGGCCACCAGCAAGTCGCGCAGCTGGGTGGCGTCCTTGGTCAGCGCGTCGATCTCGGCGTGCTCGGGCAGCGAGCGGCGGCGGTGCGCGAGCTGCTGGAGGCGGACGTCGAGGGCCTGGACTTCGAGGAGTCGGATCTGGTCGGCGGGCGCGGCGTTCAGTTGGGGGCTCCAGGGGTGTGCGTCGGGTTGGACGCCGCGTGGGCGGTCCAGGGGTCGGTGACCGTCGGCGAGACATGGACGCGCAGGTCCCAGCCGTGCCGGTCGGAGATCTCGTCGAGCTGGGCTGCGGCCAGCTCGCACCAGGGCCACTCGGTGGCCCAGTGCGCCGCGTCGAGCAGCGCGAGGGGGCTGTGGGGGTTGTGTGCCACCGCTTCGGAGGCCGGGTGGTGGCGCAGGTCCGCGGTGAGGAAGGCGTCGACGCCGGCCGCGCGGACCTGGTCGAACAGGCTGTCCCCGGAGCCGCCGCTGACGGCGACCGTGCGGATCATCGCCTCGGGGTCGCCTGCCACCCTGATGCCCTGCGCGGTGGCGGGCAGCCGTTCGGCAGCGCGGGCGGCGAACTCCCGCAGCGGCAGCGGGGGGTCCAGTTCGGCGATCCGGCCCAGGCCGCGGCGGCCCCGCGGGTCGGTCGGGTCCGGTACGAGGGGTCGTACCACCCGCAGGTCTAGGGCGCCGGCGAGTGCGTCGGAGACGCCCGGGTCGGCGGTGTCCGCGTTGGTGTGGGCGACGTGCAGCGCGATGTCGTTCTTGATCAGCGTGTGCACGACCCGGCCCTTGAAGTGCGTGGCCGCCACCGTCGTCGTACCGCGGAGGTAGAGCGGGTGGTGGGTGACCAGCAGGTCGGCGCCCAGCTTCACCGCCTCGTCGACGATCTCCTGGACGGGGTCCACGGCGAACAGGACCCGGGTGACCTCCTGCTCGGGGTCGCCCACGACCGTGCCGACCGCGTCCCAGGACTCGGCCCGCGCGGCGGGCCACAGTTCGTCCAGCGCGGCGATGACTTCAGACAGACGGGGCACGGGGAAAGGCTACCTGGCTGATCTGTGGCGCTGAACCGACAAAACCACCCGGCCTCTCCCCTGGGCCCCGCTCAGCACATCCGCCACCGTTTCCTCAGGCGAATCGTTCCTGGGCCACCCTTATGTGTGAAGAGGGTGCCTGGTGGTCCCACGTCCGTGCGTACGAAAACTAGCTTCGTGGCCGGAGGTGACCAGACGATGACGGCCTGTGCGATCGAACCCGGGACGACCCCGGAGGAGACGACACCTGAGGAGGGGGCTCCGCAGGTGGAGTGCACGATCAGCGCGGACGGTGCCTACGCCGCCCGCCTCGCGCTCGACGGCGGCTCCTGGTTCCCGGAGCGCTGGACCCTGGACGGCCCCGAGCCGTACGCCGTCCCGCTGCCCGGCAACCAGCCGGAGGAGCCCGGCACCGAGGTGCAGCCGATGGGCGACGGGCGGGTCCTGATCCGGCGCCTGGTGGACGGGCGGCACGTCTTCACGCTGCTGTACCCGACCGGACCCGGCACCGGCGAGGTGCTGATCGGCGGGGTCGAGTGCCCGGACGAGGACACCCGGCTGCGGCTGCTGCCGCCCGCGCCGTGCGGCGAGAAGGCGTACGCCCTCGCCGTGGGCCGGCGCGCCAGCACGCTGTGGCTGGTGGCGGGCGGCTCCTTCGGGCCCGAGCACGTGGCGGAGATCCCGGGGCGCTGTTCGGGCGGGGTGTGGCTGGACCGGACGGGCCGGATGCTGGCCCTGGACCGGGAGGTCGGCGGCTGCACCAAGGCGATCGTGGTCGACCTGGAGCGGGCCGGCGAGGTCTCGCCGCTGCTCCAGATCGCGGCCGGCAGCGACGACCGGCTGCTGCTCGCCGACCCGGACAGCGGGCTGCTGCTGATCCGCTCGGACGCGCCGTCGCCGGGCGAGGACCGGCTGGGCTGGGGGGTGCTGGGCAGCACGCTGCCGGTGCGCTTCCCGGAGAGTCTGCGGCTGCCGGACTGCGCGGTGACGCCGTTCGCGATCCAGCCGGGGCTGGTGCTGATGCCGGAGAGCTGCGGGGTGGCGCTGCGCGTGGACGGGCCGGTCGGCAGTTGGGTCGGCGCATGGCGGCCGTCCGAGCGGCGGATGCGCCATCTCCCGGCGCCCGAGGGCTGGTTGGCGGGCACCGGGTTGTGGACCAGGGACGGGGTGCTCCAACTGCCCTTCACCACGGCCGAGGTGCCGTGCGGGGTGGCGCGGGTGGTGGTGCCCTGGGGGGAGACGGGGGACCGGGGGGAAACGGGGGATGCGGGGATGACGGGGGGATCGGGGGACGCGGGGGGCGCGGGCCCGGGGGGTTCGGATCGGGGCGGTACGGCCGTGTCGGCGGCGTCGGGGAGTTCGTTCCCGGCCGCGGACGGGTCGTCGCAGCCGGATCCCCCGGTGCCCGCCGTGCCCGCGGCGCCGCGTCCGGTGCCGCTGGGGAAGGCGCCGTTGGCGCGTCTTGTAACGAACTAGTGCCGGTTGGCGCGCCCTTGTGGATCCGAGGTCAGGTGTGCTGGATAAACTCGCCGGGCTGTTAGAAAGATCATGTTGACGGGGTGAACCTTCCGATGAGCGACGCAAGCACGATGCAGCCGCTGACCGCCGATACCCACGAGGACAACGGGCAGGGCCGACACCGGGGGCCGGTCTCGGCCCAGGACGGCGAGACGGCCCCTCGCGGCCGACACCGCAAGCCGGAGTCGGGCGAATAGGTGGCCTGACGGCACGTAGATGAAGGGGGTGGCCCGGGTTACGGGGCCACCCCCTTCTGTACTTCTGGGCGTCAGTCCCGCTTGAGCCCCAGCACCTCCGCCGCCGCGAACGTCTCCCCCGTCGGCCGCTCCGCGTAGTGCGGAGTGAGCAGGGCGTCGAGTTCGTCGTAGCTGAAGATGTCCTGCTTGCTGTCGAACTTCGCCTGGACGTGCGGGCGTTCCACGATCGCGACCATGCCGCCGTGCACCACCAGGAGCTGTCCGTTGACGCGGGCCGCGGCGGGCGAGGCCAAGTAGCCGACGAGCGGGGCGACATGCTCGGGCGCGAGCGGGTCGAGGCCCTCCTCCGGGGTGGCGAAGCCGGCGAAGACGTCCTCGGTCATCCGGGTGCGGGCGCGGGGGCAGATGGCGTTGGCGGTCACGCCGTACTTGGCGAGCGCGAGGGCCGTGGAGGTGGTGAGGCCGACGATCCCGCCCTTCGCGGCCGCGTAGTTGGGCTGTCCGGCCGAGCCCGCGAGGAACGCCTCCGAGGAGGTGTTCACGATCCGCCCGTACACCGGTGCGCCGGCCCCCTTGGACCGCTCGCGCCAGTGCGCGGACGCGAAGTGGGTCGTGTTGAAGTGGCCCTTGAGATGGACCCGGATCACCGCGTCCCACTCGCCCTCGGTCATCGAGAAGACCATCCGGTCGCGCAGGATGCCCGCGTTGTTGACCAGGATGTCCAGCTTGCCGAACTCGGACACGGCCGTTTCGACGAGCGCGCGGGCCTGGGCGAAGTCGGCGACGTCCCCGGTGTGGGCGACCGCCGTGCCGCCCGTCGCGCGGATCTCGGCGGCGACCTCCTCGGCGGGGCCCGCGGAGGCGTCCCCCGATCCGTCCCGGCCCGGCTGACCGAAGTCGTTGACGACGACGGCCGCGCCGAGCCGGGCGAGCTCCAGCGCCTCGGCCCGGCCCAGGCCCCGGCCGGCGCCGGTGACGACGGCGGAGAGCCCCTCAAGTGGCAGCGACGACACAGGAACTCCCGTCAGATCTCGATGCACGTACGCAGGGCCGTCCCGGTACGCATCTGGTCCAGGGCCTCGTTGATGTCGGCCAGCGGGACCCGGTGGGTGATCAGGCCCTCCAGGTCGATGCGGCCGGCCCGCCACAGGGCGATGGTCCGCTCGTAGGAGCGCAGCACGTCGCCGCCGCCGTACATCGACGGCAGGATCCGCTTCTCGTCGAAGAACAGCTCGAACATGTTGAGTTGGAGGAAGTCGTCCATGGCGCCCGCACCGACGATGATCAGGCTGCCGCCGCGCCGGGTGTTGTCGTAGGCGGTGCGGGCGGTGCTGGAGCGGCCGACGACCTCGAAGACGTAGTCGAACCCCTCGCCCGCGGTGACCTGTTGCTTGGCGTCGGCCAGTTCCTCGGGCGAAACGGCCCTGGTGGCACCGAACTTGAGCGCCGACTCGCGCCGGGAGGCGACCGGGTCGACGGCGACTATCTCGGCGGCGCCCTTGAGCCGGGCGCCCTGGATCGCGGAGATCCCGACGCCCCCGCAGCCGATGACGGCGACCGACGAACCGGCCTCCACGTCAGCGGTGTTGAGGGCGGCGCCGAGTCCCGTGGTCACCCCGCAGCCGATCAGCGCGGCGATGTCGAAGGGCACGTCGTCGGGGATCGGGACCGCGCAGCCCGCGTCGACGACGACCTCCTCGGCGAAGGTGCCGGTGCCCGCGAAGCCGAAGAGGTCACCGGTGGGACGTCGGAAGTTGGGGGTACCGGCGTTCATGAACCCGGCCAGACACAGCTCGGTCTGGCCGCGCTTGCAGGCGGCACACTCGCCGCAGGCCGGCAGCCAGCACACGACGACCCGGTCACCGGCCTTCAAGTTGCTGACGCCTTCCCCGACTTCGAGGATCTCGCCCGCGCCCTCGTGCCCGGGCACGAACGGCGCCGGCTGCGGCAGCACCCCGCTCATCGCGGACAGGTCGGAGTGGCACAGGCCCGTGGCCCGCACCCGGATCCGCACCTTGCCGGGCCCGAAGCCCACCGTCTCGACGTCGTCGAGGACCTCCAGTTTGTCCTGGCCGATCTCTTGCAGTACGGCTGCGCGCATGGTGCGGCTCCCCTCGGGTGATCCCGGTCCAAGTCGTCCCGGTCAAGTCGTCGTCCTGGTCAAGTCGGCGTGGATTCAGGAGTGCAAGTCGGCGTGGATTCAGGAGTGTTGGACGATGGTGTCGGCGAGGACGGGCGCGTCGTCCCGCTCCACGGCGCTCACGGCCACCCGGACCGAGCCGTCCAGCCGCCACATCCGGATGCGCAGGGTCTCGCCGGGATACACGACACCCGCGAACCGGGTGCTGTACGCGCGGACCCGCCCGACATCACCGTCGAGCAGCGTGTCGACGACCGCCTTCAGCGTCATGCCGTACGTGCACAGGCCGTGCAGGATCGGCTTCTCGAACCCGGCCACCTTCGCGAACTCGGGGTCCGCGTGCAGCGGGTTCCAGTCGCCGGAGAGCCGGTAGAGCAGCGCCTGGTCCTCACGGATGCCGCGCTCGACGGTCCGGTCGGGTTCACCGGAGGGCGGGTCGAGACGAGCGGAAGGACCACGATCGCCACCCCATCCCCCTTCTCCCCGTACGAAGATCTGCGAGTCGTTGGTCCACAACGGGCCCTCGGCGTCGGCGACTTCGGAGCGCATCAGCAGGACGGCCGCCTTGCCCTTGTCGTACACGGCGGCGATCCGGTTGGTGGTGGTCGCGCTGCCCGTCGCCGGGATCGGGCGGTGCAGCTCCAGCGTCTGACCGCCGTGCAGCACCTTGGCCAGTTCGACGTCGATCCCGGGCAGGGACAGTCCGCTGATCACGCCGGGCGCGCCGGATCCGGCGACGGTGGCGAAGCTCGGCAGGACGTGCAGCCGGGACTCCAGGGTGTAGCGCAGTTCGTCGGGGTCGGTGGCGGGGCGGCCGGCCCCGATGCCGAGGTGGTACAGCTGGACGTCCTTCGAGGTCCAGGTGATCTCGCCGGTCCGGGGTTCGGCGGCCAGGGCCTTGGCGGCGTCGATGGGCAATGCGGCTCCCTGAGTAATCGGAGAGACCCCGGTACGGCCGTCCGCACCGTCGGCCGCACCGAGGTCGTCACGGGCCGATCTAGAACGCGTTCCAGTCCGGCGCCCCTTGTATAGCCCAGCGCACCGCACTTGTGAAGGCTCCTGACACTGTGTCAGGTGACCGGACGCGCCCTGGCCGGCTCCCGGCCCCCCTCCCGTTCCGGGCCATGACATTTGTCCTGCCGGAGTCCGTACAAGCGCATCTGCCGCGAGGTGGGGCCGAGTTCGTAGCGTCATAGCCATGACTCAGGGGACGGGTACAGAGACAGCGAACGCGCAGACACCGGACGCAGGGACAACAGCCGCACAGACAGACACAGCCGTACGGTTCACCGCCGCCGCCAAATCCTTCGGCGCCGTCCGTGCCGTGGACGGCATCGACCTCGACATCGCCCCCGGCGAGACCGTGGCCCTGCTGGGCCGCAACGGCGCCGGCAAGTCGACGACGATCTCGCTGCTGCTCGGCCTGAACGAGCCCGACGAGGGCACCGTCCGGCTCTTCGGCGCTCCCCCGGAGCTGTCGGTGCGGGCCGGACGGGTCGGCGCCATGCTCCAGGAGGCACGCGCGGTGCCCCGGGTCACGGTCCGCGAACTGGTCGCCTTCGTCGCCGGGCGCTACCCGGCCCCGCTCCCCGTCTCCGAGGCCCTGCGGCTGGCCGGCATCACCGAACTGGCCGGGCGGCGCGTGGACCGGCTCTCCGGCGGCCAGACCCAGCGGGTCCGGTTCGCCGTGGCGCTGGCCGGGAACCCCTCGCTGATCGTGCTCGACGAGCCGACCGCCGCCCTGGACGTGGAGGCGCGGCAGGCCTTCTGGGCGTCGATGCGGGTGTTCGCACGCCGCGGCCACACGGTCCTGTTCTCCACGCACCACCTGGAGGAGGCGGACGCCTACGCCGACCGCATCCTCGTCATCGACCGCGGCCGGATCGTCGCCGACGGCACCGGCGAGCAGCTCAAGCGCTCGGTGGGCGGCGGCCTGGTCGCCTTCGACCTCGCCGGGCGCGACACCGCGGACCTCGACCGGCTGCCCGGGGTGCGGTCCCTGGAGGTGCGCGGCGACCGGGCGCGGCTGCGCACCGACGACCCGGACGCGACGGTGATCGCACTCGCCTCGCTCGGCGCGATCCGCGGTCTGGAGGTCGCCCCGGCCTCCCTGGACGACGCGTTCCTGGCGCTGACGTCGGGCTCCACCACCTCCGCCCCCGCCACTTCCACCTCGCCCTCCGGCTCCACCTCGACCTCGGTGGAGGTGGCGTGATGCTGGACTACCTGCGGCTCGAAGTGCGCCGGACCCTGCGTGACGCGGGCTTCGTGATCGGCGGCATCGCGATGCCGGTGCTGATGTACCTGCTCTTCACCAACCTCGGCGCGGACGACGGCGGTTGGAAGACCGGCTCGATGATCGGCATGGCCGGGTACGGCGCCGTCGGCTGCGCCCTGAACACCGGCGGCGGGGTCGCCGAGGACCGGGCGATCGGCTGGCTGCGCCAGCTGCGGGTGACCCCGATGACCCCGCGCCAGGTCGTGGTGGGCCGCACCCTGACCGGTTCGGTGACCGTGCTGCCGGCCATCGTCGTGGTGCTCGCGGCGGGCGGTCTGGTCAACGGCGTCCGGCTGGCCGCCTGGCAGTGGGCGGCCGTCGCCCTGCTGCTGTGGCTGGGCTCGGTGCCCTTCACGCTGCTGGGCCTGGGCAACGGCTACCGACTGACCGGGCAGACCACCGGCGTGACCAACATGGCCTGCAACCTGGGCCTGGCCGTCCTCGGCGGCCTGTGGTTCCCGGTCACCCTCTTCCCCGACTGGCTGCGCACCCTGTCGGCGTACACCCCCACGTACCGCTTCGCCCAGCTGGGCACGGGCGTCGCGGAGGGACACGCCCCGGCGATCGGAGCCATCCTTGTCCTGACCCTCTGGCTGCTGGCCTTCGGTTCGTACGCTGTGCTGTCGTACCGCCGGTCCGGCCGGACCGTCTGAACGGGGAGCTGAGAGATGACCTGGATGCGAGACGTGTCCTGCCAGCTGGGCCGGTGGCGGACGGCGCGGGCCCAGTGGAAGGCGGACATGGAGGCCTTCAAGGCCGCGCAGAAGGAGGCCCGCCGCAGCGGGAAGGAGATGCCCGAGCACCCGGGCCCGCCGCCGACCGGCTTCTCCCTGCTGCCGTGGCTGCTGATGGGGATGGGCGCGTTCTCCAACCTGTTCCAGGGCGAGACCCCGAACCCCTGGGTGGGCGCCCTGGGCCTGCTCAGCTTCAACTCCCTGTACATCTACGTGACCTTCCGTTCGTTCGTGAAGGAGGCGCGCGAGGCGGTCTCGACCCGGGTGGCGCTCGCCGTGATGGCGCTGGTGACCTGCGGTCTCGCCATCGGGTACGGCGGCAGCTGGCTGTATTTCTTCCCGCTGCTCGGCCTCGCCGCCGGCGCGGCACTGCGGGGCCCACGGCTCGGCCAGGTCGGCCTCGGACTGACCGCGCTGGCGGCCACGGTCTCGGTGTTCCGGGCCGGCTGGGACGCCATCAACATCGCCTACGGCACCTTCCTGTCCACCATGGTCACGGCCGCGATCCTCTCCCTCTCCGAGGCGGTACGCGAACTGCGCGCAGCCCGCGAGGAGTTGGCCCGGCGCGCGGTCGAGGAGGAGCGCCTGCGCTTCTCCCGCGACCTGCACGACCTGCTCGGGCACACCATGTCGGTGATCGTCGTGAAGTCGGAGGCGGCCCGGCGCCTGGCCGCGCGGGACATGGACGCGGCCCTCGCCCAGATCACCGACATCGAGTCCGTCGGCCGCCAGGCACTGACCGAGATCCGGGAGGCGGTGACCGGCTACCGCGAGGGCAGCCTGGCCACCGAGCTGGACCGGGCCCGCTCGGCGCTGTCGGCGGCGGCGATCGAACCGGTCGTGACCCGCTCCGGCGCCCCGCTCACCCCGCAGACCGAGGTGCTGCTCGGCTGGGTGGTGCGGGAGGCGGTCACCAACGTCCTGCGGCACAGCGGCGCGACCCGCTGCGAGATCACCATCGGCGGCGTCCTGGACCGCGCCAAACTCACGGTGACGGACAACGGCATCGGCACCACCGACTCCCCCGCGACCGGCCCCGCCGAAGGCATCGGAGGCATCGAGGGCATCGGCGGCACCGGCCTCAAGGGCCTCACGGAGCGCCTGAGGGCGGCGGGCGGCTCCCTGACCGCCGGCCCGTCCTCGCGCGGCGGCTTCACCGTCACCGCCGAACTCCCCGTCGAACCGGCCGACTTCACGTCCTCGGTGGTGACTACGGCGCCCAGGGCGCTGTGACCGGCTGACGTGGCCGGTCGAGGACGTAGCACCGTGTCCGTCGAGGAGGCAGCGCTGCCGAAGGCGTTCCGGAGCGGCCGGTGACCTTCGGGGACCTACTCTTTCCCCGTGGATGAAATGCCCAGGAACCACCGGCCCGCCAAATCCATCCGAGTGCTGCTCGCCGAGGACCAGGGCATGATGCGCGGGGCGCTCGCCCTGCTGCTCGGTCTTGAGCCGGACATCGAGGTCGTCGCGCAGGTCGGCGCCGGTGACGTGATCGTGGACACCGCGCTGATCCACCGCCCCGACGTCGCCCTGCTCGACATCGAACTCCCGGGCATGAGCGGCCTCGACGCCGCCGCCGAACTGCGCGACCAGGTCCCCGACTGCCGTGTCCTGATCCTGACGACCTTCGGCCGCCCCGGCTATCTGCGGCGGGCCATGGAGGCCGGAGCCGCCGGTTTCCTCGTCAAGGACGGCCCCGTGGAGGAGCTCGCCGCCGCGATCCGCCGGGTGCTGACCGGCGAGACCGTGATCGACCCCGCGCTCGCCGCCGCCGCGCTGAGCGCCGGGCCCAATCCGCTCACCGCCCGCGAGTGCGACGTACTGAAGGCCTCGGTGGACGGCGCGACCGTCGCGGACATCGCAGGGAAGCTGCATCTGTCCGAGTCGACGGTCCGCAACTACCTCTCCTCCGCGATCGGCAAGACGGGTACCCGCAACCGGATGGAGGCGATGCGGGAGGCCCGGCAGCAGGGGTGGTTGTGACGCGGGCCGTCAGCTCAGCGCCGTCACCTCCGCCGACTCGAACTCCGTGCCCTTCGGTGCCACGCACACGAACCAGTTGTACGGGGAGCCCTCGGCCGGGCGGATCGCCGGCTCGACGTTGTCCGTCGTGTTGTCGGCGGGTGCCTTGGTGAGGGAGATGCCGTCGCCGTCCTTGATGTGGCACAGGACCCGCTCGGCGGACTTGGCCACCGAACCGATGCCCAGCCGCACGGGGTTGTCGGCACCGGGCACCAGCGGCAGCGCACCCGATGTGAGGTCCGTGTCCGCCATGGCGTCCGACGCCTCGACCGTGTTCTCCAGCACCGGCGAGGTCGTGTCCCCGTAGCCGCGGTACACGAAGTACGCCACCTTGCCGACCAGATCGGATGCCTTGCGGACGTCCGGTGCCGACTCCTCGTACTCGGCCATCGCCGTCAACTGGGCCTGCGCCTCCGCCTCGTCGCGCGGCGCGCCCCAGACGTCGATGAACACCTTCCACTTCGTGCCCTGGTCGGTCCCGGTCGCCAGCGTGGTGCGGTGCGGCGCGTCCTGGAACGCGGCCGGCGTCGGCGAGGCCGCCGGCCGCACCGCGCGCCCGTCCCCTCCCCCCGGCAGCCCCGCCAGCGCCAGCGTCCCCGTGGAGCCGACGATCGCCAGTGCCGCCGCCGTGGCGACCGCCCAGCGCCGGGCCCGGCGTCGGCGGCCGCCCCTGATGACCGCCTGGGTGGGGGCTATCCCGACCTCGACCCCGTCCGCCGCGTCGGCCAGCAGAAGGGCGATGTCCCGCTCCGTCATGGTGTGCTGCTCCCGGTCCGCGCTCGTCACTGCCGCCGCCCTTCCCCGCTCGTCACCATGTCCGCCAGTCCCGGTATGGCCCGGAGTTTCGCGATCCCCCTGGCCGCGTTGCTCTTCACCGTGCCGACCGAGCACCCCATCGCCTGTGCCGTCTGGGTCTCGGTGAGGTCCTCCCAGTAGCGCAGGACCACCGCCGTCCGCTGCCTGGGCGGCAGCTTCGCCAGCGCCGTCAGCAGAGCGCCCCGGTCCTCGGCCTGGGCGATGCGGTCGCCGGTGTCGGCCACCTCGCGGGCCAGGCCGGAGTCGTCCCTGGGCGCCAGGAACTCCTTGAGTCGCTTTCGGTGCCTGCGCGCGTGCGCGTTGACCATCACGCGCCGTACGTACGCCTCCGGGTCATCGGCCGAGCCGACTCTGCGCCAGGCCACATAGACCTGTTCGAGCGTCGACTGGACGAGATCCTCCGCGGCGTGCTGCTCCCCCGTGAGGAGAAATGCCGTCCGCAACAACCGCGACCAGCGGCCGACGACAAAGCCCTGGAACTCCTCGTCCCGAGCCTGCTTGCGTTCCCCCATGGGCACCTCCTAGATGTTCAAAGGAGTCCATGGACCACCCGGATCGTTGCCTCACCCGGCCGAACTCGTCGACATTTTTCTCGGCCGCACCTTCCTCGGCAGCCAGACCAGCATCAGCACCGACCCCGCGAGCAGCACTCCCGCCCCCGTGCGGAACACCAGCGCGTACCCCTCCGTCAGCGCGTCCGGCGTCAGGCTGTCCCCCGTCCGGGCCGCCGCGATCGTCGACATGACCGCGAGGCCGAGGGAGCCGCCCATCGTGCGCGAGGTGTTGATCAGCCCGGAGACCAGGCCCGCTTCGCCGGGCGCCGCTCCCGACGTGGCGAGCGCGGCGAGGGGGGTCGCGGTCAGGCCCGCGCCCAGCATCATCAGGATGCCGGGGAACATGATCTCGGTGAGGTAGTCGCCCCGCGCGGTCATCGCGGACTGCCAGGCGAAGCCGCTCGCCGCGATCAGGGCGCCGAGCGCGGCCACGTTGCGCGCGCCGAGCCTGGGCAGGAAGCGGGGCGCGGACTTGGAGCCGACGAGCACCGCGAGCGAGCTGGGGACCAGGGCGAGACCGGCCTCCAGCGGGGAGTAGCCGAGCACGTTCTGGGCGTACAGGGTCATGAAGAACCACATGCAGAACATCGCGGAGCCGGTCAGGAACATCGCCGCGTTCGCCGACGACACCGCCCGCGCGCGGAACAGTCCGAGGGGCATCAGCGGGGCCGCCGTACGCGCCTCGACCAGCAGGAAGAGCGCGACCAGCGCGATGCCGGCGAGCAGGGGTATCAGGGTGGCCGCCGCCGTCCAGCCTTCCCGTTCGGTCTGCGAGATGCCGTAGGCGAGGGTGGCGAGTCCGGCCGTGACCAGGATCGCGCCCGGCAGGTCGAGGCGCCGTCCGTCGCCGTTGCGGCTCTCCGCGAGCCACCGGTACGCGCCGGCCAGCACGACCGCTCCGATCGGCACGTTGATCAGCAGCACCCACCGCCACGAAAGACCGTCCACCAGCGCCCCGCCGACGAGCCCGCCCGCGGCCCCACCGCCCGCGCCGACCGCGGTCCAGGTCGCGATGGCACGCGCGCGTGCGGCGCCCTCGGGGACGGCGGCGGTGAGGATGGTCAGCGTCGAGGGCGCGAGGACGGCCGCGCCGAGTCCCTGCACCGCCCGCGCGACCAGCAGCTCCGGCCCCTCCTGGGCGAGCCCGCCGCCCAGCGAGGCCAGCGTGAACAGGGAGAGCCCCACCAGGAACATCCGCTTGCGGCCGTACAGGTCCCCGGCCCGGCCGCCCAGCAGCATGAACCCGGCGAAGGCGATCGCGTACGCGTTGACCACCCACTGCAACCCCTGCGCGCTCAGCCCGAGGTCGGTCCGCATCGACGGCAGCGCCACGTTCACGACCGACACGTCCAGCACGACCAGGAACTGCCCCGCGCAGGCGAGCGCCACCACCAGCCAGGTCGGCGGCGTGGTGCGGCGGGTTATTCGGGTTGCATCAGGGGCTTCGAGCATGGGTGTCATACTCTCAACCCGCCTGCGCCCCTTGCATCGGGATTTCGCCGCACCCGGCCTGGACCCCGGGTCCTAGGACCCCGCGCGCAGGAGCGTCACCACGGCCGCCCCGCCCAGCCCGATGTTGTGCGCGAGTCCGACCCGCGCCCCCGGTACCTGCCGCTCCCCCGCCGTCCCCCTCAACTGCCAGGTCAGCTCGGCCACTTGGGCCAGTCCGGTCGCGCCCAGCGGATGCCCCTTGGAGATCAGCCCGCCGGACGGATTGACCACCCACCGCCCGCCGTACGTCGTCGCCCCCGACTCGACGAGCTTCCCGGACTCCCCCGCCGCGCACATCCCGAGGGCCTCGTACGTCAGCAGCTCGTTGACCGAGAAGCAGTCGTGCAGCTCTACGACGTCCACGTCCTCGATCCCGAGTCCGGACCGCTCGTACACCTGCCGGGCCGCCTCGCGGGACATCGGCTGTCCGACCACGTCGATGCAGGAACCCGACGCGAAGGACTCCTCGGTGTCCGTCGTCATCGCCTGGGCGACGATCTCGACGAGGCCGGTGAGTCCGCGCCGCTCGGCGAACCGTTCCGAGACGACCACGGCCGCCGCCGCGCCGTCCGAGGTCGGCGAGCACTGGAGCTTGGTCAGCGGCCGGTGGACCGTGCGCGCGGCGAGGATGTCGTCGACCTCGTACACGTCCCGGAACTGCGCGTTCGGGTTGTGCGCCGAGTGCTGGTGGTTCTTGGCGGCGACGGCGGCGAGCTGTGCCTCGGTGGTGCCGTACCGCTCCATGTGCTCGCGGGCCGCGTCGCCGAAGATCTGGGCGGTGGGCGGGGTCATCTCGAAGCCGTGCCGGGCGGCCATGATCCCGTAGTGCCGGGCGACGGGAGAGGTGGCGAAGTCGCCTCCGTCCGCCCCGCTCCCCAGCGCGCCCCGCTTCATCTGCTCGAAGCCCAGCGCCAGGACGCAGTCGGCCGCCCCGCCCTCGACGAGCTGCCGGGCCAGCATCAGGGCGGTGGAGCCGGTGGCGCAGTTGTTGTTGACGTTGTAGACGGGGACGCCGGTGAGACCCAGCTCATACGCGGCGCGCTGGCCGGCGGTGGAGGGCTGGAAGCAGTATCCGACAGGAACCTGTTCCACCTCCGTGTACGCGATCCCGGCGTCGGCGAGCGCCGCGCTCCCCGCTTCCCGTGCCATGTCCCAGTACTGCCAGTCCCGGGTCTCCGGCTTCTCGAACCTCGTCATGCCGACCCCGGCCAGGTAAGCCTTCATGGCGCGGAGACTAGAACACGTTCCACTCATCCACCAGACCCAGGCGCGCCCGTCCGCCGGAACCCGCCGGAATCTGACGCCGACTCAGACCCCCATGACATGGTCAAGAATTGATTAGAGGCGCGAAGCAACGGAATAGTTGCCCATGCATACGAGGTTTACCCAGCACTTATCTCTTCTGGAGGCCTCACCTCATGACCCACACGATCAACGAACAGCCCGCCCGGGCAGCCAGCGGGGCCGTGGTCCCGGTGCTCGCCTTCGCGGGCATCGTTGTCGCGGTGATGCAGACCCTGCTCGTCCCGGTCATCAAGGACCTGCCGCAGCTGCTGGACACCGCGCCCAGCAACGCGACCTGGGTCCTGACCTCGACGCTGCTCTCGGGCGCCGTCGCCACCCCGATCATGGGCCGGCTCGGCGACCTGTACGGCAAGCGGCGGATGCTGATCCTCAGCCTCGCCGTCATGGTGGGCGGCGCGCTGGTCAGCGCCCTCACCAGCGACCTGCTCACGATGATCGCGGGCCGTACGCTCCAGGGCTTCGCCATGGGCGCCATACCCCTCGGCATCGGCCTGATGCGCGACATGCTGCCCCGCGAGAAGCTCGGCTCGGCGATGGCCCTGATGAGCTCCTCGATCGGCGTCGGCGGCGGTCTCGCGCTGCCCGCGGCGGCCCTGGTCGCGCAGCACATGGACTGGCACGCCCTCTTCTACGGCGCCGCCGGCCTCGGCGTGCTCGCCATCGGCCTCACCCTCCTCGTCGTACCGGAGTCCCCGGCGCGTGCCGAAGGCACCTTCGACGTCCTGGGCGCGATCGGCCTCTCCGCCGGCCTGGTCCTCTTCCTGCTGCCGATCACCAAGGGCAGCGACTGGGGCTGGACGTCCACCACCACGCTCGGCCTGTTCGCCGCGTCCGCCGCCGTCCTGCTCCTGTGGGGCGTGATGGAGCTGAAGGTGAAGGCCCCGCTGGTCGACCTGCGCACCACGGCCCGCCCGGCCGTCCTCTTCACCAACCTCGCGTCGATCATGGTCGGCGTCAGCTTCTACGTCGTCTCGCTCGTCCTGCCCCAGCTGCTCCAGCTGCCGAAGGCCACCGGCTACGGCCTCGGCCAGTCGATGGTCTCCGCGGGTCTGCTGGTCGCCCCGCTCGGCCTGACGATGATGTTCACGGCCCCGGTCTACGCCCGCCTCTCGGCGAAGTACGGCCCGAAGGTCACCCTCATCCTCGGCATGATCATCATCGGCATCGGCTACGGCGCGGGCATCGGCCTGATGAGCGCCGCCTGGCAGAGCCTGGTCATCGCGGTCGTCCTCGGCGCCGGCATCGGCCTCGCCTACTCCTCCCTCCCCGCGCTGATCGTCGGCGCGGTCCCGGCCTCGGAGACGGGCGCGGCCAACGGCCTCAACACCCTGATGCGGTCCATCGGTACGTCGGTGTCGAGCGCCGTCATCGGCATGGTGCTGGCGAACACCGCGAACAACGTCAACGGCGTCGCGGTCCCGACCATGCACGGCTTCCGCGTCTCCTTCCTGATCGCGACCGGCGCGGTGGCGATCGGCCTGCTGATGGCCCTGTTCCTGCCCAGGCCCAACCGGGCACCGCAGCTGAACTTCAGCAGCGACGAGGAGACCAACCTGGAGCGCGCCGAGCAGATCCTGCGCGGCTTCCGCGGCCGGGTCCTGGACGCCGGCGGCTCCCCGGTCGCCCGCGCCAAGGTCACGCTGATCGACCGACGGGGACGGCAGGCCGGCGCGACGGTCTCCGACGAGGACGGCGGCTACGTGCTCGCCGTGCCGTCCGGGGGCGCGTACGTCCTCGCCGCGCGGGCGACGGGCCACGGCCCGCTGGCCTCGTCGGCGACGCACGGGGGCGAGGAGCGTCCGGTGGACCTGGACCTGTCCCTGCCGTCGGAGACGGTGTCCGCCAACTGACCCACCGATGACCGTGCGGCCGTCGTCCTGCGCCCCGGGACGCCGGCCACGGAGACCCAGCAGTACGCCGGTCCGCACCCCCTGTCGCCACACCGGCAGGGGGTGCGGCAGCATGGGCCGCCCGGACCCGCGTACGACCGAGAGGACCCCCATGCCCGCGGCCCCCAAGCCCGAGATCCTGGCCGCGTTCGAGGCGGCGAAGGGCTTCATGCCCGTGGACGAGGGCCTCGCCCTGTACGAGGCCGCCGTCGAGGCGGGCGCCCTCGGGCTGCCGCTCCTCGAAGTGGGCACGTACTGCGGCCGTTCCACCGTCCTGCTCGCCGACGCGGCCCGCGAGGCGGGCGTCACGGCGCTCACCGTCGACCACCACCGCGGCAGCGAGGAGCAGCAGCCGGGCTGGGAGTACCACGACCCGGAGACGGTCGACTCCGAACTCGGCCTGATGGACACGCTGCCGACCTTCCGCAGGACCCTGCACCGGGCGGGCCTGGAGGACCACGTGGTCGCACTGGTCGGCCGCTCCCCGCAGATCGCGAAGTTCTGGACCTCCCCCCTCGCCCTCGTCTTCATCGACGGCGGCCACACCGACGAGCACGCCACCGCCGACTACGAGGGCTGGGCCCCGCACGTCGCCGAGGGCGGCCTCCTCCTCATCCACGACGTCTTCCCGGACCCCAAGGACGAGTTCACCGGCCAGGCCCCGTACCGCGTCTACCTCCGCGCCCTGGAGTCCGGCGCCTTCACCGAACTCCCGCCGACCGGCTCCCTGCGGGTGCTGCGGCGGACGGAGGCGGGGCTGCGGGGACAGGGGCGCGACGGAAGCTAGGGTGGCTGACGTGTCGTACGTAGGCCCGGACTTCGATCCCCCTCAGCCCCGCCGTTCCCGTCGCCGTCCCCTGACCGTCGCGGTCGCCGCGCTCGTGCCGGGGGCGCTGCTCGGGTGGCTCGTGTACGAGGCGGTGGGGGGTTCCGGCGACGGTGGCGGGTCGGACCGGGCGGGGGTGGCGACGTCCGGCACGGCGTCGGCCTTCAGCAGCCCTGCCTCCGGCTCCGCCTCCACGCCCTCCCCCACCGGCCCCTCCGCGGGCGACGACAAGCAGCCGGGGTCGAGTGCGACGCCCGGCACCTCCGCGCCCGCCGGATCCACGCCCCTCAGGGGCAAGGTCGTCGTCATCGACCCGGGGCACAACCCGACCAACTTCCGGCACACGGCCGAGATCAACCGCAAGGTGAACATCGGCACCAACTCCAAGGAATGCGACACCACGGGGACGTCCACCAACTCCGGTTATCCGGAAGCCCAGTTCACGCTGGACGTCTCGCGGCGGCTGGCCACGCTGCTGGAGAAGCAGGGCGCCACGGTGAAGTTCACGCAGGACGGGGACCGGCCGTGGGGGCCGTGCGTGGACGAGCGGGCCGAGATCGGGAACAAGGCGCACGCCGACGCGGCGATCTCCATCCACGCGGACGGCGCCGCCGTCGGCAACCGCGGCTTCCACGTGATCCTGCCGGGCTCCGTGCACGCAGGCGCCGCCGACACCCGCAAGATCGTGGCCCCTTCGGCCGATCTCGGCGAGCGCGTGGCGGGCAATTTCCTGCGCGCGACCGGCGGCGCCCCCTCCAACTACATCGGCGACGGCACCGGACTGGTCACCCGCACGGACCTCGGGGGTCTCAATCTGTCAACGGTTCCCAAGGTGTTCATCGAATGCGGGAACATGCGCGATAGCAAGGACGCGGCACTGCTCACCAGCGGCGCCTGGCGACAGAAGGCCGCGCAGGGAATGGCCGAAGGAATCGCCAGCTTCTTGGAGACCTGACTTTGTCGACAAGTGAACCCTCAGGCTTCCCTCAATTGGATTGCAGAACGCAACATTCACTCGCTTGACTGACCTCGACCAACCAGGAAATTGCTGCAATCGAGGGGACCAAGTGAACTTTTACGGTGCCAGGTACGGACTCGCGATCGTTGCGGTCGCCGCCAGCACGCTCGTCGCGACTGGCTCAGCGCACGCCGACTCCGCCGACGGACACAGCCCGAGCATCACCAGTCCGGCGACGCCTGGCATCGGAGGCGGGATCAAGCGGTTGCACAATGTGCGTTCCGCTGGTACCAAGTGCGGCAAGAAGATGATCGCCTCTGCTTCCGGGTCGGGCAAAATGACGCTGCGCATCGACGAGACCCGGTCGGCCGGCACTGTGCTCTCGAAGAACATATCTGCCTCGAAAGGTGTCATCAGCGGTGGCGTCGGTTGGGACGTGACTAAGACGTCGTTTCTAATGGTGTGATCGCTCGTTGAGTCGTACATGACGGTTCTGGTGGAGCGGTTGGTGCCGGACGAGTTGTGGACGCTGTTTCGG